>NZ_CP146963.1:667305-1334610 GCF_037113525.1 Butyrivibrio fibrisolvens
GACGATACAGTTGAGTATTATAATATACTGATTCTCACAGAATCTGAAGGAAAGATATTGGTCAAATTCTATACTGAAAGTAATTCTTTTGATCAGACATCACTTACTAAATATGGATATGTTGAGACTTCAGGACCTGCATATAACGGAATTGGAAGTGAAAGTGCAGGATATTTGGATAAAGATGTTAATTGGCATTTTTATTATGCCTGCGAGTATTATCTTGAAGCCAGCGATTATACTAATTATCAGGAAAATACAAATAATAGAATTATAGACACATCAGAAGGTGACTGGGATAGTGTTTATTTTGAGCGCTACTCTTTTGATGAAGATTATAAAGATTCATTTACTGTTTATACTATGTATAATGATTATTTCCCTCTTATATATGCTGAGGATTATCCGGATGATAATCCTTATAAAACGGCTGTAGAAGAGGCGGGAATAGAAATAGTATCTTATGCAGAACTTGAGTCCATGTTGAAAGAAAGAATGGAAGAGATAGGCCTTACAGATGAGATATCTTGTCATGCATATGAGAGGGATGAGATTATTAATGCCAGATACAGATATAGTTCAATAATTGATGGAGAGGGAACTTTTATTGACTTGTATTCACATGAGGAGACCACATTTGAAGAGTTCTGCGAATCAATCTCTGAGAATGGAGCACCGGAAATAAAGAGAGCTACCTATATAGATCTTGATGGCCAGAATGGCAAAGAGCTTATCCTTGATCTTGGAACGCCGGCAGGTGTATATCTGATCCTTTCGTATATAGACGGAGACTTCTATGGTGTAATGACAACAGTAAGATGTTTTGAAGATCTTCAGAATAATGGGACCTATAGAGGAAGTGGCGGAGTAGCAGACAGTTACTATAGAAAAATGACACTTACTAAGGATGAATACGCAGAAGAGACTTTTGCCGAGTACCATGATGGTGAATTTACCGTTGATGGTGAAGAAGCCTCCGATTACGAAGGCTGGGTAGAAGAAAACTTCTCTGATCCTGCATTTTGGATTGAGTTTGTTTGATAGAATTTAACGTGGTTCTGTTGCGTTTATGAATCATAGATTTATAAATATCTAAATTTTTAATTGGTATATGGGCCTGACACTTTTGTGTCAGGCCTGTTTGCTGCAGTGGGGCATACAGATTTATTTGGCTTTTGGCATGGAATGCCAAAATGTCATATAATAGGTATAGGGTTATGAAAAGGCTAATTATTCTTACTGGGATTTGACCTGAATGGAGGGCTTTTATGCAGATTGGAATAATGGGAACGGGTAGCACTGCCGAGATTATGGCAGAAATTGTATCAAAGAGCAGGGAATATGATCTGACATGCATATATGATACTCGTATAGATGATGCTCAGGCTTTCGCCAAAAGATTTCATGTAGGAACTTCAACATTTGATATGGATGTCGTAGCAGGAAGCTGCGATATTGTATATATTTCTGCCGAGAATAGCTGCAGAGAAGAGCTTGTCAGAAAAATGCTTGATGAAGGAAAGCACATCCTTTGTCAGGCTCCTATTTCTATGTCAAAAAAGACTGCCGAGGAGCTGTATGATATGGCTGCCGACAAAGGCCTTGTCCTTATGGAAACAACAGGAAGCCTTTATACGCCCGGATTTGCAAAGCTTATAGAAATACTGAAAAGTGGCGTGATCGGAAGCGTTATGGATATCGAAGTTTCTTTTTCCAGACTTATCCCGACTAATGAAAGAGAACATACCTTCCCTGAAGGAGGAAGCTTTGAAACCTTCGGAAACTTTGTCCTTTCACCTGTTCTTAGAATTCTGGGAACAGAATACAGGGATGCTTATATAAATGCTGTATATGGATTAAATGGAATCGATACATATACTAAAGTGACACTTAAGTATGATCATGCTCAGGCCACAGTTAAGACGGCAACTGCTGTTATGAGTGATGATGCCCTTACTATCACGGGATCCATGGGATGCATATATGTTAAATCACCGTGGTATCTTATGCGTAAATTTACTATCAAATCCTATGATGATAAGAATAATGCCACTATTTATAACGAATGTGACGGCAATGGTTTTACCTATGATCTTGCTGAGTTCAGAAGAAGGGTTGCAGCAATCGGAAGAAACCATCTGACTGATCATATGTCTGAGAACAATTATGAAGAGGTAAAAAAACAGGTCGTATGTTCTGATTCTTTTACCCTTCTAACGACAAGAGAAAGCCTTGCAGCTACAGCTGTGATTGAGAAGTTTGTAAGTCAAAGACATGCACAGGGTGAGCGCAAAGACGTCAAGATATGGGCTCACAGAGGTTGCAGTATGGCTTATCCGGAGAATACACTTGAAGCTTTTGAAGCAGCAGCTAAGATCCCGGGAATCACGGGAATCGAGACGGATGTTCAGCTTTCTAAGGATGGGGAAGTTGTTGTGTTCCACGACGAGCATACAGGCAGGGTTACTGATGGAACGAGAAATGTTCAGGACTATACCCTTGCTGAGCTTCAAAAACTCCATATCCAATCAGTTGGCGGAGAGACTACTACTATTCCGACTCTTAAACAGATGTTGGAGCTTCTTAAGCCTTATTGTGAAGAAAACGGGCTTCTTATCAATATTGAGCTTAAGACAAGCGTTATAAGATATCCCGGTATAGAGCAGAAGGTGATCGATATTGTACGCGAATACGGTCTTGAAAAATATATCGTGTATTCTTCTTTCCTTGCAGATTCTATTAAGCTGATAAAAGAGCTTATGCCATCTGCAAAAACAGGTATGCTGTCAGGTACTATGGAAGGCTGCATTCAGGGAGCTATTTATGCTAGTGCCGATGCGCTTCACCCATGGATAGGAGGCCTTAATGCCAAGGGAGAAGAGAAGCTAGCTGATGCGCCGGTTCGTGCCTGGAATATGGAAGAACCTTTCTTCAATGACGGAAGATTATTAAAAGAAAAGGATATGGGCAAGTATTCTGAATTTGGCGTAACTGACATTATCACCAATGTTCCGGAAGTTTATCTTAAGGGATAAAGCGCATTTTTGCTGCGTTTTGAGAGCTTTAAGAAATTGAAAATTTGTTGATTATTATCTTCTTTAAAAAAAATACAAAGTCTGATATCATAAATTCTGTTGTGGGAAAATTTCGTAATTTTTTCGCTGACCGGATCATGGTAGCTAAAATAGCTATTTTGTAAGGCGGTATTACGAAAGGCTTCCTTCAGCAGAATTTATTTTTCCAGGGGAGAATATTATGAATTACGATTATCTTGTTGTAGGTGCAGGTCTTTATGGCTGCGTATTTGCTCATGAAGCTGCAAAGACAGGTAAGAAATGTCTTGTGATCGACAAAAGGGATACTATTGCCGGTAATGTTCATACCAGTGAGAAAATGGGTATTCAGGTCCATGATTATGGCGCTCACATTTTCCATACATCTGATGAAGAGGTATGGCAGTACGTTCAGAAGTTTGCTCATTTCAATAATTATGTGAATTCTCCAATGGCTGTTTATAAGGATGAACTTTATAACCTTCCTTTTAACATGAATACTTTTTCCAAGATGTGGGGAATCAGAACTCCTGATGAGGCTCAGAAGATCATCGGACAGCAGAGCCGTGAAGCTATCATAGAGATATTAAAAAAGCGCGGCGTGTCCGAACCGACTGACTATGATATCCAGAATTTTGAGGCTGATAACCTTGAAGAGCAGGGCCTTTCTCTTGCGGGAAAAGATGTTTTTGAAAAGCTTGTAAAAGGATATACAGAAAAGCAGTGGGGCAGAAGCTGCGATGAGCTTCCTGCTTTCATCATTAAGCGTCTTCCTTTCAGATTTATATATGATAATAATTACTTTAATGATCCATATCAGGGAATTCCTGTAGGCGGATACACAGCAATGTGTGAAAGACTCCTTGGTATGCGCGACGATATGGGCGGACAGATCTGCGGAATTCAGGCTCATGATAATATTACAGTTCAGCTTGGTACCGACTTCTTTGAATTTGTTGATATGAAAAAACAAAGACCTGGAAGACAGATCACTGCTAATAACGGAGACACATTCGATAAGATCGTATATACAGGAATGATCGACGAGTTCTTCGATTATGAACTTGGAAATCTCGAGTACAGATCTTTAAGATTTGAAACAGAGACCCTTCCTGAAGTTGATAATTACCAGGGTAATGCAGTCATCAACTACACAGAAAGAGAAGTTCCTTATACAAGAATCATCGAGCACAAACACTTTGAATTCGGTAAGGGAAGAGGAACCGTAATAACCAGAGAATATCCTTCAGAATGGAAGCCTGGTGATGAGCCTTACTACCCTATGAACGATGACAGGAACAATCTTCTTTTTGCAAGATACCAGAACAAAGCAGCAAGCTGGACTCAGGTAATATTTGGCGGTCGCCTTGGTCAGTACAAATATTTCAACATGGACCAGGTTGTAAGACAAGCTCTTGATGCAGTCAAGGCGCAATAACGCTTGAATTTAAAGCATATAAAGCCATGTGCATGATCCTTTTGATGTATAAAGGATCATGCACATGGCTTTTTTATGTAAGTTCAATCTTGAATTTTATTTATTTTAAATATTGCTAAAACTTTGAAGGGTTCCTAAGGATGGCAGTCTAAAAATGATTTTGTTGTCTTTGAAAATTATATTAAATTCAAGAGCTTGATAGCTGGAAGGATATATTCTGCTTGGGATTCATTGTTTGAGCGAAGCGAGTTTATGAATCCCAGAATATATCATTCCAGCTATCATGCCTTGAATTTTATATAATTTTCACGACAACAAAATCATTTTTAGGCTGCCATCCTCAGGAACCCCTCACATGCACTTAACAATAGTTATTAAACATCATTCCCGAATATTCACTGGTCACATAAGGATTAGCGTATTCGTGGCCTGGGTTCTTGTAGTTAACTATAGGTCTTTGCGTGAACTTCATAGGATCCAGCATGATTTCTTTACTGATACCCTTTAAGTTATCTGCAAATTCTTTTACAGGAACCATAAGCTTGGAAGGATCATCGGAAGTCTGCTGGAGCTTTCTAAGAGCCTCTTCATGAAGCTCAAGATTTCCGTTTTCAAGCTGGCTTATTCCTATCTCTTCCAGTCCGGACTTGTGCTGCGAAGCTACGGATTTAATAGATGCCTGCATCTTAGCTCTTGCCTGTACGTTATCATTGGACTGCGATACGGAATCAAGGAAGTTATTATAACTTGCAACAAGATTCTTGACGTTCTCAACAAGGGCGTCATTATCTGATTTAACACCAATGTGTATAGGTCCATTTTCGCCTGTTGGCTCTTTTAATTCTATTTCATAAACAGATGCTACAGTAAAGTGATTGGACTGGGAAGTATGCGAATCTGTTCCAATTGTAAACTGTGCTGTGGTAGGCTCAACGCTTGTCTTATCTATGCCAAAATATGGAACGATTCCATGACGTGGGCTGTTTAGAGCATCACGTATATCAAACTGTTTGGACTGATCGCTGCGCTGAGTTTTTTGTGAAGCCCTTATTTCTATAGCGTTTTCACCATTTTCATTACTTATAACTTCAGCTTCTAAAGTTACACCTGATTTATTGATAAGCCTTGAAATTCTTTGTTGGAGTTCAAGGTTTGTATCATTTGCTCCGATGGAGAACTGGAATTCAAAACTCTGTTCGCCAATCTTAGCATCGAAGAAATAACTTCCTTCTTCAAGCGTAGTCTTGGTATTTGGAAGGAAATTACCTGTGTTGACCTGAGATCTGGCAAGTCTTTCTACGGTTATATCAAAGGATGGCGGATCTGCTTCTGAAGAACCGATATAAGTTGCTGTTACGGCATCATTATTAGACGAAAAAGCTACTTTGGTATTAAAGTCGCTGTTTTCGCCGTCACCTTTAAGTGCCGCCAGATCACCCTGCAATTTGCGCGCACTTTCCTTGAACGCAATAGCAGTTTCCTCATTAACACTATCCTGTTTCAGAAGATAAAGAGGGGAATCTTTGTTAATACGGACAATCGATTTATAGATATCTTTAAGCTCATCTTTTTTATGAGAATCAGCTTTAGTGATATCATTCGATGCATAAGATGTCAGAAAATGGTTATATATGCCATTCGACATTATATTATTTGCCATATATGATGCCCTCCTTTCTTCCATGATTGATGCAAGGTAGATTTATAAAAAATCTTCAGCCTTAATCCTTTCTTCTGGCTGATACGTCTCGCTCTTCCTTTAGCGATTTCCTTGCTGGGCAAGCCATTTTGGCTATAAATATACTTTTACTTACTATGATACTATCATAAAAAACATTATTAATCAACTAAATTTCGTTAAAAATGACAAAATTTTATTATTTTTTATTTTTTAAGAACGATTTATCGTATGTTCCGGGGGCCTGAAAAATTGAAAAATACGTTTCAAAGGCGCATAAAATAAAGCCCTTTGTATAAAATTAATATTCAAATTATAATGGTATATAAAGAGCGGTTAATTTTTTTCGGAGTCCTGCCGAGGAGGTTGATTCTTATGTACGAGAATATCAGATCACTGGTTGAAAGCGGAGATTATCGCAAGGCATCTGAGAAAATCAAGGAGCTCAAAGAATCTGAACAGAGCCAGGCTCTCATATCAGGCGACGATGAAAATCCTGAAGAACTTCATGTTCTTGAGGCTACTGTATGTGAGGCTCTCGGGGACTTTCGTGGTGAATTTCTTGCAATTGGAAAAGGTCTTTCCAAAAATCAACGTAATTACGAACTTTATTATATGCTTGGCCTTATTTATAAGAGGATCAATAATGATCAGGCCTATCTTTGCTTTGAGCAGGCAATGAGATTTTGTACTCTTCCTGAAGATACAGCACCCATACAGGAAGAGCTTGATAAGTGTAAAAATAACCCTTCCTTTAAAGTCAGAAATGTGTCTTTTGTCGTGTTGTCATACAATGATGAATGGCTCATGAAAAAATGCATTAAGGCTATTAAAGATGAGTGCCTTGAAGGAGATGAGATAATCGTTGTTGATAATGCTTCTACTGACGGAATAGCGCAGTGGCTGAGGCAGCAGACGGGGATAAGACTTATTGAAAATGGCGATAATGTGGGCTTTTCTGTTGGATGCAATATAGGTGTCATTGCCAGTGTGGAAGATAATGATGTACTTCTTATAAACAATGACGCTGTTCTTACGCCCGGAGCACTTTTCTGGATGAGAATGGCGCTTTATGAAAACACATGTGTTGGCGCAGTAGGAGCTGTTTCCAATAATGCTACAGAGCAAAGCGTAGAGGTATTTCTTGGAACAACTGACAGAATAGCGGCAGCCATAAAGTATGGAGCAGCCCATAATATTCCTTTGGAAAATCCATATGAAGATAAGGTAAGGCTTACAGGCTTTTGTGAGCTTATATCAAGAGAGACTGTCAACTGTGTTTTTATCGAGCATACGACTCAGGAAGAAGAGCATTTTCCCAAGTCTGTCCAGGATATGCTAAAAAGTATGCGCGGAAGAAAGCTGTTATTTGATCCGAGATTCACACCTGCATATTTTGAGGATGATGATCTTGGCGTAAGGATAGCTGAGGCGGGATTTCGGCAGATACTGTGTCATAATGCTTTTGTATATCATCAGGGCGGCGATGATGGTGAGCCTTCAGAGAACAAGAAGAATCTTTTGGCTATGAATAGAAAAGTATTTGAAGATAAATGGGGATTTGATGTCTGGAAGTATGAAGGCGTATATGAAGAACTGATGAAGGTTGTTTCAGACATAGTTGAAGGAAGGGCTAGCGGCAAGCCTGTATATCCGTGGTTTAGATTTCTTGAGATCGGCTGTGGATTTGGAACTAATATGTCTGCGCTTAAATACAGGTACCCCAACTGCTATGTTGCAGGTGTGGAAAGCTTTGCAGATGTAGCCTACCTTGGTAAATATATGGGAGATATCATAAAAGGTAATATCGAAGAAACGACCCTCCCGTTCCCTGAACATTCTTTTGACATAATATGTATCTATGATGCACTTAAATATGCCGAGAACAAAGATGAGCTCTTTATGAAGCTTATTCACTTTTTGAAAAATGATGGATATCTGATAGTTTCAAAAGGTTGTGAGGAGGGTATTCCTAAGAGTGTTAATACTGTAATACTCTAGCTTATGGCAGCTATTCTTTTTAGTGCAGGACCGTATGCGCCGCAATCACGGTAATACTCAAGTGCCAGATCTCTTTTTCCAAGGCTTTCGTATATGAGGCCTATATTGTATTTGGGTGCATAGGTGTTTACACCTTCGATAGAATAGTTTTTGATGGTCATGGCCTTCTGGAACTGGGTAATGGCTTCGTCGTATCTTGCGTTATTCATGTATATAAGGCCCATGAGATATACGTAGTCTGCGCGGCCTTCTAACAATTCATAATACTGTTCAAGAGAAAGAGCTTTATCATATTGCTTGAGCTCTAACAGGCAGAAACCATAGCTCTCTATCATGTCGTGAACGTAGGTGTGGACAGGATTTGGGTGAAGCGATATTCCGCTGTAAAAATAGTGGGCTGCAAGAGCAGGATCCTTCATTGCAACATAGCATTTACCAAGCTGATAATAGGTATATGGAGTGGGACCTTCTGTCCTTAGGGTTTCCTGAAGCAGAGTGAGGTCGCGCTCAGCTTTTTTTCTCCTGTTGTTGATGGTTTCAAATCCGGCATGATAAAAGGTGAGAGGTATCTCAAAATATTTTGGGCTGTCATAATCCATGGGAACGAGATCTGTGTTGATGGGCTCAATTGTTTCCTGGATTCTGCCTTTGTATGAATAGAGAGTTCTGTTATAAAGCCTTGCAACAAAGTCGTGTCTGGACTGATTGGATTCATCTCCGGGATATGGACTTATTCTGTTGACCATTCCTATTTCGAGCGGATGCTCATTTATGATCGCATTAAGGCGTAGAATATCCGCAAGAACGAGGTATTCATCGCAGTCAATGAATAAGATCCAGTCGTTCGAAGCCCTTGCAGCACAATAATTTCTGGCTGCACTAAAGTCATCACACCAGTCGAAGTGGAATATATTTTTAGTATACTTGCCGGCTATCTCTACAGTATTGTCTGTGCTTCCGGTATCCGTCAGGATTATCTCGCTCTGAAGAGGAGTAATTGCTCTGAGGCATTTTTCGATATTCTCTTCTTCATTTTTGGATATAATACAAACGGATATCTCCGACATGGTACATTCTCCTTTAAAGGATGTTTTAGTAAATTGATAAAAAAATAACTATCTTTATATACATTATATCGGATTTTGGGATTATAAGCTATCATTACATGAAAATGTAGAGAGGACGAGAAGGCTTAAGAAAAGGAAAAACTTATGGAAGATAATAAAAAACTGGTCATAGTAACAGGGGCAGCAGGGTTTGCGGGAGCAAATCTTGTTTTGGAACTTTTGGATAATAACTTTGAGGTATTTGCGGTGGTAAGGCCTGCATCACCGAACAATGCAAGGCTGGAAGAAATAGACTCTGATGATCTTCATATAATCCCGCTTGAAATGGATGAGCTTGAAAGACTTCCATATGAGATATTTGAGCGATTCCCTGAACTTGAAGATGAGGAGAGGAGATTCGATTCCTTTTTTCACCTTATGTGGGGTGGAGACAGAAACGATTTTGAAGCTCAAAAGATCAATGTAGAAGGCGCTATTCATGCTGTTAAGGCAGCTGCGATGACAAGATGCAGACGCTTTGTGGGAATCGGGTCTCAGGCAGAATATGGGGCTACAGAGAAGATACAGTATGAAAATATGGCACCTTGCCCTGTGACTGCATATGGAGCCTGCAAAGTTGCAGCTTGCTATATGACGAGAAATCTGGCGGACTCATTTCATATGGAATGGGTATGGGGGAGGATTTTTAGTCTGATAGGAAGGTATGAACCTCATGGAAGAATGATCCCGGATCTTTTAGACAGGGCAGAAAATGGCATGAAGATGAATCTTTCTTCGTGCAGACAGAGCTGGAACTATCTGGACGCCGGTGACTGTGCAAGGGCTCTTATTGCTATATCCCAAAAAGGAAGAGATGGAGAGATATATAACATCACAGACGGAAGGTGCCTTGTCCTGAAACAGTATGTAGAGAGGCTTAACAGGTGGGTGTTTGAAAGATCAGGCAAGATGGCAGAGATAACATTTGGAGATGATCCAAAGCCTTTTATCTCACTTCAGCCTGATGGAAATAAGCTGATTGAAGACACAGGTTGGAAGCCTTGTATGTCATTTGAGGATAGTTTAAGAGAATTTATACAAAATAATCACTCTTAAGAGCATTTTTTTTATCCTGTAAGTACAAATTTTGAAAAGATTAAAATTTATTTTGTTTCGTACTTGCAATAACGGTTTTATGTGTTATAATTTCAAATGCGAAAATTACTGCAAGATCATACATTACTATTTTATGATATAAAAGTGATTGTTTTATAAGATAACGTTTGTTGCTGTAAAAATAACCAAAAAAAATCATATAAAAATGCCTGATTTGTGTGTAAAATTCATGGAGACTTTTGAGATTTCGCCCAAAAGCCATGATATGGACTGATAAACACTGATTAGGCATTTTTAAATTTTTACCAAAAAAACGTACAAAAATTCTATATAGATTCACGGAATTTTTACACAAAAAGGGGTTGTCGTAAAACAGTTTATGTTTTATACTTTGTAGCTGATGTAAATGTAACCGGGATTTTTATTTCGGAATTATTGCGTATCACATATCAGGTTGGACTGGTATGTTTAGAATCAATCAGGAAAAATTACCAATACCAGGAGGTGGACACCAATGACAAAGGCACAGATTTTAAAGAAAGAAATTTTATCACAGTATAAGAGCGTAAGACAGTTCGCTATTGAAATGTCAATTCCATACAGCACACTTGTAACAGCGCTTGACCGTGGTATCGAGGGTATGGCTTATGGTACTGTTATTCGTATGTGCGACAGACTTAACCTTAACCCTGTAGACTTCACTCCACTTGAAAGAGGACAGGATCTTGGAAACAGCATCGTTGAGAACCGTGTAATGAAGCAGTACATTAAGCTCAACAAACCTGGTCGTAAGAAGATTCTTGACATCATGACAGACTTCTCTGAGCTTGAGAAGTATCAGGCATAATAAATGCCAAGAAGGCGAGATCATCTAATTTTAGTATATTGTCGCCAGAGTAATTTAAGTATATTTTAAGTAACAATAGATAAGATCTATACTAAAGCGTATTGCTTGAGTATAGGTCTTTTTCTTATTGCCTAGAGTTATCCGGCCATTCGTGACATTGTGGTTTCTTTTTGATAAAATAAGAGGGACTATGGGAGGATTTGGCTTTGGCACTTATCAAACTTTCAGACTATGTTGCAAAGTTTCTTGTGCAGCATGGTATTAATCAGGTGTTCATGGTTGTCGGAGGAGGCGCTATGCACCTGGATGACAGCCTTGGGAAATATGATGAACTAAAACTTACGTTTAATCATCATGAGCAGGCGTGCAGTATGGCTGCAGAAAGTTATGCAAGGATACATGAAGGTCCTGCCTGCGTGTGCGTTACGACAGGCCCAGGCGGTATCAATGCAATGACTGGAGTAGCCGGAGCGTATCTTGATTCGATCCCTATGTTTGTTATAAGCGGACAGGTCCGATATGATACTTTTTCCAGAAGTACCGGGCTTCCTCTTCGTGCGCTTGGAGATCAGGAGTTTGATATAACATTATCTGCAAAGAACATGACAAAATATGCGGAGATGGTATCAAGAGCTTCTGATATAAGAAGAATAATGGAAAAAGCATATCATCTTGCTGTGACGGGAAGACCGGGACCTGTATGGGTTGATATTCCTGTTGATATTCAGGCTAAGATGATAGATCCTGATAAACTTGAAGCTTATGATCCGCGCGTTGACGATAAGGACATTCCAAGAGATGTATCTGATGATACTATTTCAAGCGTCCTTTCTAAGATACAAAGTTCAAAAAGACCTGTTTTATATGCAGGAAGCGGCATAAGAACATCAGGAGCTTATGAGATATTTAAAGGGCTTGTTCCAAAGCTTGGAATCCCGGTTGTGACCGGATGGAATTCCATTGATCTAATAGAAGATAGTAATCCGTTATATGTAGGCCGAGGCGGAATCATGGGTGACCGTGCCGGCAACTTTGCTGTTCAAAATGCTGATCTGGTGCTGGCTGTTGGCAACAGACTTTCTATAAGACAGGTTGGGTATAACTATAAAGCCTGGGCTCCTAATGCTTATGTTATAGATGTTGACGTTGACCGTTTTGAGCTTTTGAAACCTACGATCCATGTAGATATGCCTATATGGGCGGATGCAGCGGATTTTCTTTATAAAATAGATAAGGCGATTTCTGATTCAGATTCAAAATCAGATTCTAATTCAGATTCTGATAAGAAGAGGGTTCTTCTTCATATAGATAAGCCTTTATATAAGTCTTGCAGTGTTAAGCTCAAAGGATCTTCAGAAGATATTGAAGAAAGTGCAGGAGAGATAAGAAAAAGCACAAGGCCTTCTGACTGGAACAGCCTTTGCGGTTTCTGGAAAAAAGCCTATCCGGTCATTACAGATGATAAGCTCACTGATACAAGAAAGACTAATGCATATGCCTTTTTTGGAAAGCTTTCAGAAAAGCTTACTGAAGGAAGCACTATAGTTGTTGGTAACGGCTCAGCCTGCGTTGTAGGAAGTCATTCTTTTTATATCAAAAAAGATCAGCGCTTTATCATAAACTCTGCAATAGCATCTATGGGATATTGCCTTCCTGCTGCAATTGGAGCAAGCATTGCACTGGGCGGGAAAGAAGTTGGTCTTGTGACGGGTGATGGAAGTATTCAGATGAATCTTCAGGAACTTCAGACTATAGTTACGAATAAACTTCCTATACATATTTTTGTTATAAATAACGATGGTTATCATTCTATAAGGCAGACACAGACTAATCTTTTTGATAAGCATTTCGTAGGAATAGGGCCTGAGAGCGGGGGCTTATCGTTCCCTGATCTTTCAAAGCTCGCAGCTGCTTATGGCTATCCTTATTATTCATGTCACAGTAACGAAGAGCTTGAAGAGAGCATTACCAAAACTCTGGGAGAAGATTCTTTTTCCATATGTGAAGTGTTCTGTTCATCTGAGCAGTTCTTTGAACCTAAGTCTGCAACCAAAAAGCTTCCGGATGGAAGTCTTGTATCTCCTTCACTGGATGACCTTGCGCCATTTCTTTCAAGGGAAGAAAAACTTGCTAATACTGTAGTTTTCGATTGAAAACAAAAGGAATCTATGAAAAAGATAAGTATACTTATTCCATGTTTTAATGAATATGAAAATGTAGGCCCCATAAGCAGTGCCATTGAGAATGTCTTAAAAAAGGATCTTTCTTCTTATGATTATGAAATCGTTTTTATAGACAATGCTTCAACTGACGGAACAAGGGATAAGATAGAAGAGCTTTGCGCAGGAAATAAAAAGATCAAAGCTATATTTAACGTAACAAACTTCGGACAGTTTAATTCACCATTCCATGGAATGTGCAGTCTTGATGGCGACTGCGTTATACCTGTTTGTGCAGACTTTCAGGATCCTGTAGAGCTTATACCTGTTTTTGTTCATGAATGGGAAAAGGGGCACAGGATAGTATCGGGTGTTAAGTCATCAAGCAAAGAGAGCGGATTTATATATTTTCTTAGAAGTATCTACTACAAGCTTATAAAGGGAATGTCACAGGTTCATATGATAGAGCATTTTACAGGTTTTGGACTTTATGACAGGACTTTCATACAGCTTCTTAGAAAGCTTAATGATCCTGTTCCTTTTATAAGGGGAATAGTTGCCGAGTACGGAGCAGGCTTTAACCTTAAGCTTATAGAATATGAGCAGCCTAAAAGACGTGCGGGTAAGACTCACAATAACTTCTATACCTTGTACGATGCAGCGATGCTAAGCATTACATCCTATACAAAAGTCGGACTTCGCGTTGCTACAATAGTTGGATTTATCTGTTCTTTAATGTCGTTTGTAGTTGCACTTGTATATCTTGTGCTTAAGCTTACCAACTGGTACGGATTTGATGCAGGTCAGGCCCCGCTTATCGTCGGACTGTTCTTTTTCATGTCGATAGAGCTTTTTTTCATAGGACTGATGGGAGAATATATTCTCAACATCAATACCAGAGTTATTCACAGACCTGTTGTAGTCGAAGAAAAGAGGATTGGCTTTGATGTAGATAAAGGTGATCCTGAGAATACTGGAAATACAGTTTGATACAGCAGCTGATCCCAAGGATACTGATAATGGAATCTGATTTTCAGACTTTATTCTGTATGGAGGAATTTTGTGAAAGAAAACACACTTTCATTAAAAGATTTCTATAAAGGTAAAAAAGTTTTCGTCACTGGGCACACCGGTTTTAAAGGAAGCTGGATGTGCAGGACGCTTATACAGATGGGAGCTGAGGTTACAGGGTATTCTCTAGAGCCCCCGACAGATCCTGCTCTTTTTGATATAGCAGATATTAAAGACCATATCGATTCAATAACAGGCGATATCAGAGACTTTGAATCTCTTAAGAAGGCGTTTGATAAAGCCTGTCCGGAGATCGTAATTCATATGGCAGCACAGCCTATAGTAAGGACTTCTTATGAACAACCTGTGATGACCTATGAGACTAATGTTATGGGAACAGTCAATGTTCTTGAATGTGTAAGACTGACAGACAGCGTAAGATCTGTTTTGAATGTTACAACAGATAAGGTTTATAAGAACAACGAATGGGAGTGGGGATATAGAGAGACGGACGAACTTTGCGGCTTTGATCCATATTCAAACTCCAAGTCCTGTAGCGAACTGGTCACATATTCTTACAAGAATTCATTTTTTGGAACTGGTCAAAGGAAGTGCACTATCTCTACTATGAGAGCCGGTAACGTTATAGGCGGAGGCGACTTTGCCAGAGACAGGATCATTCCTGACTGTATAAGAGCCGTTTTATCAGGAAATGAAATAATAGTTAGAAATAAAGATTCCATAAGGCCATATCAGTTTGTCATGGAACCTGTATATGCGTATCTTCTCCTTGCTGCCATGCAGTATGATGATATATCTTTTGAAGGATCTTATAATGTAGGACCTGATGAAGGAGATATTCTTACAACGGGTGAGATCACGGATATGTTCTGTAATAAATGGAACAAGGATCATGAAGGTGCTTCGTGGAAGAGCGAATCTGATATGGGCCCTCATGAAGCAGGCTTTTTAAAACTTGATACATCTAAGATTAGAACAAGGCTTTTATGGAAGAATAAGACCACTATAAGTGATGCCATAGACAGAATCATAGAGTGGGTTGATGTATGGAATGGTAAAGGCGATATTCCTTCATGCATGAACAGGCAGATTGAAGATTATCTGAATTAGCAGATGTTTATAAGCTCTTTAAGCGCAGTTTATACCGTATATTTAAGATATTTTGAAAGTGATGGATATTAAATGGGAACAATTTATACACTTGTAATACTGATATTATGGCTACTTCTTGTGCCGACTTTAATTGGAATAATACCTGCAAGTATACTGCCTGACAGAAGAAGGTCATGGGCGGTGACTTTTATTGCAGGATACCTTTTATCGCTTGCCGTATTTGAGCTTGTAGCAATACCCTGTATGCTTCTTATTACGTACAGCGCTTTTGCTATCTGCTGCAGGATTTACCTTGGAGTAGAAATACTTCTTGCATCGATCGGACTTTTTATAGGAGTTGTCCTTATTCGTAAGAAGAAGCAGGAAGACCTTGCTTCAGGTGAGCTCAATTCCATTACCTATAGAGGTATAAAGCACAGACTTGAAGCGGTATTTCCGGGAGAACAGCATGTCCTTGCTGAGGACTATATGGATCCAAGGGGTGACGTATATGGAAGAAGAGTACGTTATTCTCTTGAAGGCAAGATATTGTGGGTTTTATTTGGACTATTAGTTCTTGTCCAGCTAATCATGGCATTTACTTTTGCTTCTTTTGACGGAGATGATGCCTATTATGTAGTTGAATCTGTTCTTGCAGTTCAGACGGATACCATGAATACAATTCTTCCTTATACAGGTGGTTCAACAACATTTGATAAAAGACATGGTCTTGCGGTTATTACTATGTGGATCGCTTTTGTAGCGAAGATATCAGGAGTGCATGCGACAATCCTTGCACATACACTTCTTCCTTTATTCCTCATACCGCTTACTTACATTATCTATATTGAGATAGGACGCATGCTCTTTAGAAGAAACCCTAATAAGCTTCCTATGTTCATGATCATAATTGCAGTATTCCAGATGTTTGGCCATACATCGATCTCAACAGCGGAGACGTTCTTTCTTACAAGAACATGGCAGGGCAAGTCCATGCTTGCTAATGTGGCGATTCCCCTTCTTTTGTGGCTTTTCCTGTGGATAGGAGAGGATCTGGAAAGAGAGGACAAGCAGAATCTTTCAAACATTAATAAGATTGCTCCATGGATTCTTATGATACTGGTAAATATGGCTTCCGGAGTCTTTTCATCTTTGGGAGTAATGCTTGGCGGAATTCTGATCGGTGCATGTACTCTGGTTCTTTTGATCAGATACAGGAAGTTTTCACTTATAGGAATGGCCGCACTCACATTCATACCTAATGTTATTTATCTGCTTATGTATCTTAGTCTTTGATGAGATGTTTTGTGATGGATTTCAGCAAAGATTTTTGACAGATTATTTTAAAAGTATTTGTGATCAGGAAGGTTTTATATGCTTCAATATTTTTTAAAAGCGGTTGATACTTTTGTCTCATACTGTGGAACTGGTATCCTGCCGCTACTATTCATAGCCAGTGCGATATATATTACAGTCACAGAGAAGATCACCTGGAAAAAGATGATTCTGGGTGTAGCACCTCTCTTTATTACTGTTATGTTTTTTATGCCTTTTACAGAAGCTTTGTATGAGAAGGTTGGTATGGAAGACAATACCTATTATCGCGTACTGTGGCTTGTTCCTATGGGAGTAGATGTTGCTTATGCTTTCTGCAGGATCTTTGACAGGAAAAGAAAGATCGGGCTCGCAGTTGCAATAGCTGTTGTTATTGTATGCAGCGGTTTTAGCCTTGTATATAGAAGTCAATATATTACAAAAGCAGAAAACAGATTTCATATTCCTACAGCAGCTATAGATATCTGTAATCTGATTGCTCCTGAAGAGGGAGAGGCAAGAGTAAGAGCAGCCTGCCCACCGGAACTTGTATATTTTATAAGACAGTACAATACTGATATAATGCTTCCGTATGGCCGTGATTATGTAGAGGCTCAGTGGGATTATTGGAACGCTGTTTATGAGCAGATGAATATAGCTCCCGGCGGAAGTTATAATGTTGAAGCTCTTCTTGAAACAACAAGACAGGCCAAGTGCATGTATGTTGTGCTTAACATGAGTATTCCTACAGATGTGGATCCGCAGGAGTTTGGACTTGAGCTTCTGGCCCAGATGGATGGATACAGTATATATCTGGATCCTATGGTAGAAAAAGATAACTGACGATATTTCAAAAGGCCTGGCGTGGTCAGGCATAATAAAGAGGTTTTACATGGACAGAAAAAGACGTAGACGTGGAAGTAATGTAAAAGCAAATGGAGGGAAGATAAGCCTTCCTGTTATCCTGCTTATAGTAATTCTTGGTTTTGTAGTACTGTTTCTGGGAGTTATATGGAAATTTCAGTTTGGCGGAATAACAGTTGAATATGATCCTGATTATGTTCCGGAGATCAGTCTGAATGCAGAGGACAATGTCCTTTATCCTTTGGATGCAGACCTTGAAGGACACGAAGATGATGGAACAGATGCAATTCTGTGCCTTGGTAATGATGTCTTTTCCTATGACAGAGATGAAGAAACAGGTCTTGCAAATATGATCGCTGATCAGACAGGTGCTACTGTGTACAATGTGTCTTTTCCCGGAACGACAGTTGCATATGCTCCAATGGGAGCAGGCACAGAAATAGATACTTTCAGTTTTGTAGGTGTTGCCAAAGCTATTAGGAATGGAGACTATTCTGAGCTTTCTAATAAGGCAGCTGACATGGGAACTGATTACGTGAAGAGTGTTGAGACTTTGCAGAGTATTGATTTTAATAGCATAGATACTCTGTGCATCATGTATGATGGCAATGACTATGTTCAGAAGAGAGTTCTTTATAATCCTACTGACGTAGACAATCTCATGACCAAAGGATATGAGTTTGATGAATATACTTATATGGGAGGATTTGCTGCAGGAGTTAAGGCGATTCATGAAGCATATCCACATATAAGAATAGTTATCAATACTTTTACATATTGCCTTGCGCCTGATGAGTCGGGCACAATGCAGCCTGGTGATGTCCTTAACTACGGTAACGGAACTCTTACAGACTATTATGGACGTCTTTTCCAGGCATCTGAAGCACTTAATGTATCGTTTATAGATGATTATATGGGATTTATTACAGAGGCTGATTCAGATGAGTATTTAAACGATAATATTCATCTTAATGTCAGCGCTAGACAGTATGTGGCATACCATTTTGCCCTTCTTATATATCCTCAGTCAGTGAATGGAGATTGATCTTGAAAAAGAAAGTAGCGTTAAAAGATATACTTTTGCTGCAGCTCGCAGTTGGTATATACAGTATAAATACAGTAATAGGCGGCTTTGTAGGTAATTCGCTTAACGAAAACGGAGTTATGTCTGTAAAGACCATAGGTCTTTTGTTCTTTGAAGTTGTTGTACTTGGAGTATATGCAATATTGTGGCAGCAGCTTATTGGTAAGTTCCAGCTTTCAATTGCCTATGCTAATAAGGCAATGACCCTTTTGTGGTCACTTATGTGGAGTATAGTTCTTTTCCATGAAGACGTAACTGTTTATAAAATAATAGGCGTTATTATGGTAATGGCAGGAACTATCATACTTAATACCGATCCTACTGTTTCTGGTGAAGTAAAAAAAGAAGACAAGAAGGAGGAAGAAAGATGAGCTTTTACCTTCTTCTTGCAGTTGTCGGACAGATAATTGCATCATTTTCACAGGTTTTATTAAAAAAGAGTTCAGGAAAAGAGTATTCCTCTTTTATCAGACAGTATTTAAATGTCCTTGTAATATGCGGCTACGGAATGCTTGGAATTTCGATGCTCATATCCGTTGTATGCTATTCGGGACTTGAATATATGCAGGTTGTAATACTTGAGCCGATCGGGTATGTTATCGTAATGTTCCTTTCAAGATTTTTCTTTGGTGAAAAGATAACTGCAAGGAAAATACTTGGTATGGTGATCCTGCTTTCGGGAATCTTAGTATTTTATATGAGATGATAAGCAAAATAGAATGATTGAATTTTAGGTGTTAGAGGTTTAGGACTTTCCGGGGGAAGAGACCGGAAAGAGTGAGTGTTTAGTGCAAGGCAGCGAAGGAGTTAACTTATGAAGAAGCATCATAGCATTTTTGGAACCAAGAGTATACCGAATTATAGAAAACAACAATTCAGGAATCGAGGTAGTCGCAATGACCGTCGCATGGTTACTGATACTTCGGATGAAAATTATGAAGGTCGTAGCGATGTAGAACGTACCTATGAAGATCAGGGTTACGACGATCAGAACTACGAAGATCAGGGCTATGAAGACCAGGACTATGAGCCTGTTACAGGTGATTTAGAAAGCTTCGAAGATGGAGCGTTTACGGAATCTGAGGAGTATAATGGTACGTTGCCTGATGGCGACAGCGATCTTGAAAATGAAATATGTAATACCACAGAAGAAACATCAGGATCATATCAGAATATTGATGATACAGTCCTTATCAAGGCAGCTGTAGCATTAGAAAATGAAAAGGCTTCAAATACGGATTTTCCTATTGATTTTCTTGATGATGAGATTGCTGATGATTCAAGAGACTTTGATAACGAGTTTGAAGAGGATGATCAGGCTAGTAACGAAGATTATAGTGACGAATATGAAGAGGATTACGAGCAGGATCCTTATGAAGAATATGAGGCTGATGAATATGAAGAGTATTTAGAAGCTCAGGAAGAAGATCCTCTTTCAAACTGGGAATCAGGTGAACAAGGATATTATGGAGATGGCCTTGATATACCTGAAGAAGAATCTTTTGTAGGAAGCCAGGCAGAGCATGGGGCTGTATATGGTGGAGATTATGAAGATTTAGCCAGTGACCTTAGAGAAGAGGCTGAAAAGGAAGGCGTAAGAAAGGCATCTTCTGCAAGAACGAGTGAAGCGTCTGGAAGGCAGCGCTCTGGTAGAGGAAATAATTCGTCTCATCGCAGTTCGAGCAGACGAAATGGGCGTAGTACAAGGCCTATTCCGACGCAAAGAAGAAATGCAAGGCGCAGAAAGAAAAAGAATAATAATGTAATTCTTTTCTTAAAGAATTCAAGCACACTAGAAAAGATATCACTTGTTATCGGACTTATAGTGGTCATTACAAGCGTTGCGCTTGGAAGCCTTATCATTCGTACAAAAGCAAAAGCTGACGAGTTATCATCTTTTAGTAACATTGGATGTGAGATAAATGAGATGGAAGTTCCCGGAAGTTCGGGACTTGTAGCCGTTGCAGATGCTCAGGCAGCAAGACTTGCTGCAGCAGAAGCAGTATCTGAGGCAGCAACAGCGGCAACTTCTGAGGAAGAAGAAAAAGGCGTTAAAGTCAATCTTTCAATGGCTTCCATTAAGCAGGATCTTAAGATCAAGTTTTTGAACAGTGAGACTGCAAGACTTATTTCAGGAGTTCCTTTTGAAGTATCGATCAAAAAGCCTGACGGAACTACAACTACCTGGAAAGATGACGACAAGGACGGAATAATCTATCACTATGATATTCCTGCCGGTAAATATACAGTAACGATCATAGAGCTTTCAGGTGATCAGTACTCGGATTATGTTTTTAACACAACAAGTCAGACTATAGAAGTTAAGGAAACTATTGAATATAAGCCTGTTGATGTAAGTGACGAAGTCAAGGATGAGTCACAGGTTAATGTTGCGGCAGAAGATACTGTCGTTGAAGAAACAGTAGTTGAATCTGAGAATACAGATACAGTTGAATGGGTTGAATCTACTAAGACAGAGATTGGGTCAAGTGGAGAATACTCATATGAAGAGATAAAAAAAGATACGATCGTTAATCCATATTCTGCAAAGGGAATTACTGATGATGGACTTCAGCTCATAACAGGTACGGATTCAGAATCAGGTGATAACAATTCTCCTTCAGAAGCAAGTACATCAAGCCCGGCAGCTTCAACAACAGCTTCTACAAATAGTGGAAGCGGAAATGCAAGCACACAGAATAACAATGCATCCGGTGATAACACCTCCGGACAAGGCGGTTCAAATAATGACAACTCGGGTGGTAACGGCTCAAATACAGGAGGAACCACAGAGCAGCCTAAGACCTATACTTATGAACTTACGCCTACATCAGCTACTATAAAGGTTGGAGATACGGCTACCCTTACTGCAAAGACAAGTCATGACGGAATATCTGTGGCTTGGACGAGCTCAAATACAGCAGTTGCAACAGTTTCAAACGGTACAGTAACCGGTGTAAGTGCTGGTACAGCGACAATCACAGCTAATTTTAATAATGGTGAAAAGTCATTAACAGCTCAGATAACAGTAGAGAAAAAAGAATATACATATTCTATATCAAAAGAGACACTTTCATTAAAAACAGGTGCTACTGAAAAGCTTACTACAGAAACAAGCCTTGAAGATAAGACTGTTACATGGGCGAGCTCAGATGAAAAGATAGCAAAGGTTGCGGCTGATGGAACTGTAACAGCAGTAGCAGCGGGAACGGCGACTGTCACAGCGACATTTAAAGATGGAACCAAGAAAACCTGTACCGTTACAGTAACAAAGGGCGATGGTAAGATCGAACTTAGTTCTACCAAAGCAACTATTATTGCAGGAGGATCTGTTCTTACACTTACAGCCAAGGTTACAGGAATCACAGATACTACAGTTATCTGGAAGTCTTCAGATGAAAGCATTGCTACAGTAGATGGTGGTAAGGTTACAGGTAAGAAAGCCGGATTAGTAAAGATCACTGCAACAAGTAAATCAGATGCTTCAGTGACTGCAACTTGTGAAGTGACAGTCAAGGACGGAGCAGGCGAACTTAAGGATAAGAACGGAAATGTAGTATATGTATCAGAAAATGGAAGCTTTAGAAAAGCTACTGTAGCTGATTATGATAAGGCTACAAAATTCTTTATCCAAAAGGAAGGAAAGCTCTACAGCTACACTGGCTGGCAGACAATCGATGGATATACCTATTATTATGATAAGAACGGAAATTATGTAACAGGTGATCAGGTAATCCAGGGAGCCAAGTATTCATTTGGAGCTGATGGCCGCTTATCTACTGGGGCCGGAGTATTGGGTATTGACGTTTCGAAATGGAATGGTAGTATAGATTGGTCACAGGTAAAGAATTCTGGAGTATCTTATGTTATAATCAGATGCGGTTATAGAGGATCATCCACCGGAGCTCTTATTGAAGATCCGAAATTCAGGACTAATATTCAGGGAGCAACAGCAGCCGGACTTAAGGTTGGAGTATATTTCTTTACCCAGGCTGTATCCGATGTAGAAGCTGTCGAGGAAGCTTCGATGGTAATATCTCTTATTAAGGGATATAAGATAAGTTGCCCTGTTTTTCTTGACGTAGAAGCAGCTCACGGAAGAGCAGACGGAATCAGTGTTTCAACTAGGACTGCCGTTTGTAAGGCATTTTGTGCTACAATAAAGGGTGCAGGATATACAGCAGGTATATATGCAAATAAAACCTGGCTGAATAGCTATATAGATGCGCCATCTCTTACAGGCTATAAGATATGGCTTGCTCAGTATGCAGCAGCTCCCACATATTCAAGGACTCGTTATGATATGTGGCAGTATTCTTCAAAGGGCTCTATTTCCGGTATATCAGGAAGAGTCGATATGAATATCTCTTATATGGGATTTTAAGGACATAAGGGGCAATTCTACTAGGACCCCATAAAACTAAAATAAAAGATGCTAAATCGAAAGGAACTAATTAAAATGAGAACTTATCTTGTAACAGGCGGAGCCGGATTCATAGGATCAAACTATATTCACTATATGTTCAAGAAGTATGGTGATACTATCCGTATCATTAACGTTGATGCACTTACATATGCAGGAAACCTTGAGAACTTAAGCGACCTTGAATCCAACGATAACTACACATTCGTAAAGGCTAACATCTGCGATAGAGAAGCTATTACTAAGATCTTTGAAGAGAACGATATCGACCGTGTTGTACATTTTGCAGCAGAAAGTCACGTTGACCGTTCGATCGTAAATCCTGAGATCTTCGTTGAGACTAACGTTCTTGGTACAGCTACAATGCTTAATGCTGCCAAGAAGGCATGGGAGAACGAAGATGGAACTTTCAAGGAAGGAAAGAAGTTCCTTCACGTATCAACAGACGAAGTATATGGTTCACTTCCTGAAGATGGCGGATATTTCTATGAGACAACTCCTTATGCTCCTCATAGCCCATATTCAGCATCAAAGGCAAGTTCTGATATGCTGGTAAAAGCTTATATGGATACATATCATTTCCCGGCTAATATCACAAACTGCTCTAACAACTACGGACCTTACCAGTTCCCTGAAAAGCTTATTCCACTTATCATTCACAATGCGCTTGAAGGAAAGAAACTTCCTGTTTATGGCGATGGTAAGAATGTTCGTGACTGGCTTTATGTTGAAGATCATGCTAAGGCTATCGATATGGTTCAGGAACAGGGCCGTCTTTTCGAGACATACAACATCGGTGGACACAATGAGAAGCAGAACATCGAGATCGTTAAGACTATCATCGATATCTTAAAAGAAGAGCTTGCAGAGGATGATCCAAGAAAGGCTCACCTTACATATGATCTCATCACATATGTTGAAGATCGTAAGGGTCATGACAGAAGATATGCTATCGCACCTGATAAGATCAAGGCTGAGATTGGCTGGGAGCCTGAGACAATGTTCAAAGAAGGTATCCGCAAGACAATCAAGTGGTACTTCGAGCATCAGGAGTGGATGGAGCACATCACTTCAGGTGATTATGAGAAATATTATGATGGCATGTACAGCAAGAAGCTTGCTGACTGATCATTGTAAATAGAGAGGACCGAAAATGAAAGGTATTATTCTTGCCGGAGGTTCCGGCACACGTCTTTATCCTTTAACTAAGGCTGTATCAAAGCAGATCATGCCTGTTTATGACAAGCCAATGATCTATTATCCGTTATCAACTCTTATGCTTGCAGGCATCAGAGATATACTTATCATTTCTACACCAAGAGATCTTCCCGCATTTAAGGAACTCTTTGGCGATGGATCACAGCTTGGTCTCAATATGAACTATGCAGTTCAGGAGCAGCCAAGAGGTCTTGCTGATGCATTTATCATCGGCGCTGACTTTATCGGTAATGATTCAGCAGCACTGGTACTTGGAGACAATATCTTCTATGGTCAGAGCTTTTCAAAGGTACTGCGTAACGTATTTGAAAGACATAATACTCCTGGTTCAGGAGCAACGATCTTTGGATACTATGTAAGAGATCCAAGAGAATATGGCGTTGTAGAATTTGATGAAAACGGTAAGGCTATTTCAATCGAAGAAAAGCCTGAAAATCCAAAGTCAAATTATGCAGTTCCTGGTCTTTACTTCTATGACAACGATGTAGTAGAGATCGCTAAGAATGTAAAGCCAAGTGCCAGAGGCGAGATTGAGATCACAAGTATCAATAACGAGTACCTTAGTCGTGGTAATCTCTATGTTGAAACTCTTGGAAGAGGTTTTGCATGGCTTGATACAGGTAATCATGATGCACTCCTTGATGCAGCAGACTTTGTTGCAACATTCCAGAAGAGACAGGGACTTTATATCTCCTGTATAGAAGAAATAGCTTACAAGAGAGGCTTTATTGATAAGCAGCAGCTTTTAAATCTTGCTGAGCCGCTGATGAAAACCAATTATGGTAAATATCTCATCGAGGTAGCTAATGGACTCTAAAGTCATGAAGCTTGCAATGGCGGTCTTTGTAGCACTTATCGCACTTATACTTATCATTATATATGCGTCAAATGCTGATAAGATCAATAGTTTCCTGAATGGTTCCGCTTCAGATTCCAGTAATGGATCTGTGGCAGAACTTTCTGCGGCCCAAAATGGTCAGATAGGAAACAACTTGCATGGATTTATGGCACAACAAGACTTCTTTGATGAACCTGACTATCTGGCCAGTATATATTCTACTGATGTTACGGCGCTTACAATGGAAATAAAGCCCGGAGAAGGTCAGATACAGATAAGCATCAAAAACGGACGCGGAGGACTTGAAACAGGAGAGAAATTCGCAGTCACTATCACCAATATGGACAATGAAGAAGACGAGAATGTCTATATTGATGAAGACAGAAACGGTCAGATTCTCATAGAAGATCTTGAGATAGGCTCGTATGTTGTTAGCCTCAATGAAAAAGAAGGCTATCATGTTCCTTCAAATGGAATAGTAGTACGAGTTACAAAAGAAAGCGTTGATATAATAGAGATCAACGGAACAAGAACAGGTGTTTCTACTGAAGAAAGTTCAGAGAATGGCTCATCCTTATCAGAAACATCCACGCCGCCAGGACAGGCGGGAGCTTCGGGAGATAATGTCGCTCCAACACCTGTAAGTCCTGACGGAACTACTCCCAGCACAACCAATGATGCAGGGCTTGATTCTTCGGCTTCATCCATGAGAGCCGGGACTCTTGAAAATAATTGATTTTTTATTTGTAGTAAGGGGAACATTTACATGGGACAGATTAGTGTTGAAAATTGCGGAGATATAGAAGGGCTTAAGATCATCACCCCTACAGTTCATGGTGATAACAGAGGCTACTTCATGGAGACTTACAATAAGCGTGAGTTTTTTGAAGCAGGAATAGACGTTGAATTCGTTCAGGATAATCAGTCTGCCAGTAAAAAAGGTGTTCTTAGAGGACTTCATTTTCAGAAGAATTTCCCACAGGATAAGCTCGTAAGAGTAATTAAAGGTGAAGTTTTTGACGTTGCAGTAGATCTGCGTGAAGGTTCCAAAACTTTTGGAAAGTGGTTTGGCGTAGTCCTTTCTGAAGAGAACAAGAAACAGTTCTTCATTCCTAAAAATTTTGCTCATGGTTTTTTAGTTCTTTCTGACTACGCAGAGTTTTGTTATAAATGTTCAGATTTCTGGCATCCCAATGATGAGGGCGGTCTTTTATGGAACGATCCTGAAATAGGCATAGAGTGGCCTTTATGGGAAGGTGCTGAACTTATTTTCTCAGAAAAAGACCCTAAGTGGGGTGGAATTGCACAGTACAAAAAAGAGAGAAATCTTTAAAAATAAACTTATTTGAGGATCTTAGCTTGAACAACAAAGAAAAGACAACGCTGGGGCAGCGCCGTCTGCCGGGAATAGGTAAACTGCCTAAATGGGCAGGAATCACTATTTTCCTGGCATGTGCAGTAGCTTTGGCACTTATTATCGTACTTCATTATAATCCTGGAGCTGATCAGGAGACTGAGAGGCTGAAAAAAATCTGCGCCTGTACGCTGATAGCGCTCAGTTGCGCGGTTTTTTCGGTTTATTACGACAGGGTTATGGTAGTTCCTCTGGAACTATGGAATAACAGACAGCTTATATGGCAGATGTCTGTTAATGACTTCAAAAAAAGATATGCAGGATCATATCTTGGCGCAGTATGGGCCTTTACACAGCCGGTTGTTACCGTGCTTATGTACTGGTTTGTATTCGAGAAGATATTTGGAATGAAAACTGAAATAGCAGGTCGAGGTCTCGATGTGCCGTACGTAGTATTTCTTATGGCAGGTCTTGTTCCGTGGTTCTATTTTACGGAAGGCTTATCCAACGGAACTACATCACTACTTGAATATACATATCTTGTAAAAAAAGTCGTATTCAAGATCAGTATTCTTCCACTCATAAAGATAATAGCAGCTACATTTACACATTTGTTTTTCTGTCTCTTGCTTGTAGGAGCAGGCTGGATAGCCGGATTTACTCCAAGCTTATATACTCTGCAGATTTTTTATTACATGTTCTGCGAGTTTATGCTTATGCTTGCTATCTCCTTTGCAACAAGTGCGATACAGGTATTTTTCCGTGACCTTATGCAGATAATAAATATCTGTCTTCAGATCGGACAGTGGGCTACTCCTATATTATGGAACCTTGATTCGGTAGTCCCTGACTGGCGTATGCAGTGGATCATAAAGCTTAATCCTATGACTTATATTGTTAATGGTTATAGAAGCTGTATCTATGAAGAGAGATGGTTCTTTGAGCATTTCTATTCATCAACCTATTTCTGGATCGTTGTTGTTGGAATATTCTGTATAGGTTCACTTGTGTTTAAACGCTCAAAGATTCACTTTGCAGATGTATTGTAATGTGAGATTATTCAGGAGTCATACTGCCTGGTTATTACGAAATACTTGAATGGAGATTAGTATGTCAGAACAAAGAGAGGTCGCGATAGAGGTCAAGAATATCACAAAGCTCTATAAGCTTTATGATAAGAACTCCGACCGGCTCAAAGAGGCGCTTGGACTTACAAAACAAAAGAAATACCATGAAAAGCTTGCGCTTAATAACATAGATCTTACTGTACACAGGGGTGAAACTGTCGGAATCATTGGAACCAATGGATCAGGCAAGTCCACTCTTCTTAAGATCATTACAGGTGTCCTTACACCTACTAACGGAACAGTTAATGTTAATGGCCGTATTTCAGCCCTTCTTGAGCTGGGCGCGGGTTTTAACATGGAATATAACGGAATAGATAATATATATCTGAATGGTATGATGATCGGCTTTTCAAGAGAAGAGATCAAAAGCCGAATGAATGCCATATTGGATTTTGCAGATATCGGAGAGTATGTATATCAGCCCGTTAAGACCTATTCAAGCGGTATGTTTGTCCGTCTTGCATTTGCTCTTAATATAAATATTGATCCTGAGATACTTATTGTTGACGAGGCACTTTCTGTTGGAGACGTTTTCTTCCAGGCTAAGTGCTATCACAAGTTTGAAGAGTTCAAGAAGCAGGGTAAGACTATCCTTTTCGTATCTCATGATCTGTCCAGCATTAGTAAATACTGCGACAGAGCAGTTCTTATAAACCAGGGAGTAAAGCTTGGTGAAGGAACTCCCAAAGAGATGATCGATATCTACAAGCAGGTTCTTGTAGGCCAGTACACTCCAACAGAAAATAAGGAGCAGGCACTTAACCTTCTTGAAGACGAAGATATCAGAAAGCGTGCCGGAGAAGATGCTGATGAAGCAGATTCCAAAGTTGGCACACCAATGGAAGACAGACATAAAAAGGGCAAGAATTCCGCAAAGCCTGAGCCTTCTCAAAATGACATGGTGGGAAAAAATCCTAATGTCCTTGAGTATGGTGATGGAGCAGCACAGATCAAAGATTATTTTATTACTGATAAAAATGGTAACAGAGTATCTTCAGTTCAGAAGGGCGAAGAGTGCTCGATCCATATGTCAGTAGAATTTACAAAGGATTGTCCTGCACCTATTTTTGCATTTACACTTAAGAATATCCTTGGAATAGAAATAACCGGTACCAATACAATGTTTGAGAAAGCTTTTCTGTCACCTGTGAAAAAGGGGGACCGAAAGAATATCACATTCACGCAGAAGATCGATCTTCAGGGTGGTGAGTACCTGATTTCTTTTGGTGTAACAGGATATGAACAGGAAAATTTCACTGTATATCATAGACTTTATGATGCACTCAATCTTACTGTTATCTCAGACAAGAATACAGTCGGATATTATGACATGAATTCAAAGGTAAGCGTTGAGTAAAGAACAATTGGGAGGAATGGGTATGGCGCAAGATGTCAAAATCGGAAATGTAACACTTAAGTTCGACCGCTATAAGGGGATGGATCTTTACTGCGATGGACAGATTGAAGATGAACTTCTTGATATTGTTCAGAATAACGATCCCTCTGAATTCCCAAGAATCATAGAAGAAAAAGGCAGCTGGCCTGTTCTGTATCATCTGTCAGAGCAGCGCAGCAATATTATAGAGTGGATTCCCATGTCAGGATCAGAAAAGGTCCTTGAAGTGGGATCAGGATGCGGTGCCATAACAGGAAAGCTTTCTGAAAAGGCCGGATCCGTTACCTGCGTTGATCTTTCCAAGAAAAGAAGTGAGATCAATGCTTACAGAAATAAGAACTGTGATAATGTAACTATTCATGTTGGTAATTTTAAGGATATTGAACCGGATCTTCCAAATGATTTTGACTATATTTTCCTTATAGGTGTTTTTGAATATGGCCAAGGTTATATAGGCGGAGAATACCCTTACGATAACTTCCTTAAGATGCTCAAAAAGCATCTCCATGCAGGTGGCCGTATTGTTATTGCAATTGAGAACCGTATGGGACTTAAGTATCTTGCAGGATGCAGGGAAGATCATCTTGGAACATATTTTTCAGGAATTGAAGGCTATAATTCTGACAGCGTTGCCAAAACCTTTACAAGAAACGGCCTCATTCAGATATTCAAAAGATGCGGTATAAATAATTACCATTTCTATTATCCGTACCCTGATTATAAGTTCATGACCATGATGCACTCGGATTATTACCTTCCGGGACTTGGTGAACTTAATGATAACGTGCGTAATTTTGACAATTCACGCATGATTCTTTTTAACGAGAAATATGCCTTTGACGGGCTTGTAAAAGACGGAATGTATCAGGATTTTGCAAACTCTTTCGAAGTTATTATTGGTAATGAATTTCCAACTGTTTTTTCAAAGTATTCAAATGACAGAGCTTCTGAATTCAAGATCCGTACAGATATCTGCATAGACAGGGCTGGCAGAAGAGTTATCAGCAAGGCTCCTCTATGCGCTGAATCTGTAGACCATATAAGCAGCATCAGAGATGCCTATGAAGCATTAAAAGAGCGTTACAGAGGCGGAGATCTTGAGATCAATGACTGCCAGATAGATGAGAAGAGCGGCGTTGCAACATTTTCCTTTGTTAATGGCGAACCGCTTTCATCTCTCATGGATAAATGCCTTGCAGGTGATGACCTTGACGGCTTTGAAAAGCTCTTTAAAGAATATCTTCGCAGGATTTCCTATAACGAGGAAATGGAAGTATCCGATTATGACCTCATATTCAATAATATCTTGGTTAACGGACCTATCTGGACTGTTATTGACTATGAATGGACTTATGGAAAGAGGATCCCTACTAAGGAAATTGCCTTTAGAGCTTTGTACTGTTATCTTGAAGAAGATGAAAAGCGTAGAAAGATAGGCGTAGATAAGTTCTATAAGGAACTTGGTCTTACTGAAGAAGAGGCCAATGACCTTCTCGAAGAGGAAGCCGGTTTCCAGAAATATGTAACAGGAAATCGTATGTCCATGGTAGAGATCTGGAAGAAGATCGGTCAGAAAGCTACTGTTCCTCAGGAACTCCTTCCGCCTCCGGAAGTGCCTGAATTTAATCCGGAAGCTATTAAGCTTTATTATGACTATGGCCAGGGATTTTCTGAAGAGAATTCAGAAGAGCTTGATACTGAGTATGACAAGAATGGTAAAGCAGCTATTGAGCTTGAGCTTGATGATAATGTTGTAAAGCTTCGTCTTGATCCGGTATCTCATCCTTGTATTGTGTCACTTACAAATGTTAAGTGGAATGATGAGAAGATCCGTGATGATAATGATGCTCTTCAGATACATCCAAATGGTGCATGGCTTTCTGATGAGAGTATTGTATTTGATTCTGATGATCCATGGATCGAATTTGATTTTACTTCTGAGAACCTTAAAAAGAGAGCTGTTAACAGAATGAATATAAGACTGTCCATGTCTACTATTCATAAGAAACAGGCTCAGGATCTGGTTTCATATCAGTATGCAGGATCCGATGAGGATGAAAAAGAAGGTAAAGGACTTGGAAAGCTGAAAGGTTTATTGAAAAATGGGCTTAAAAAAGATGGTACGTTCGTACCTGACCGCAAACGCAAAGCGTAAACACGAGCTTGCCGTTCGCAAAATGACCTTTCATTATGACGATTATATTGAAGAGGTTGAGAACGAAAAGCCTGAATTTAGCGGTGATCAGAAAATAACAACTGTATTTTATGATGAAATAGTGTCTAAAGGATCAGGTAACAGATCTGCATTTCATAAGGCGGTGGATAAAGCCTTGGATGATGACATTATCATCTTTTGCCGCAAAGAAGGAAGACTGTTTAAATATGCCAAAGAGCATATCGCAAATGCATTTAAAGAAAATGCTGATATAAAACTTCTTTATGCTGACGAGGATGAAGTGGGCGATAACGGCGCCCCAAAGAATCCTTATTTTAAGCCTGACTGGTCACCGGATTCATATCTTAACGCGTTTTATATTGGCAGTATATTTGCAGCTAAGGCTTGCCTTGTAAAAAAGGCATTGGAAAATATTAATACTCCCCTTCAGATGCCTTGGGAAAATAAGCCTTCGCTTGATCATGAGAGTATGGTTCCCTGTGACAGATTATTTGGTCACATGGCTTTAATTGAAGGCGGCTTTGAAAAAAGAGATGGGATGAACTTCCCTGTATATCACTTGGAGCAGGTTCTTTTCCATAGAGAAGCTGGAGCAGATCTTTTCCTTGGAAGACCTTTCCATTGTGAAGAACATTGTATAGAATCGCCAGTAAAAATATCGATCGTTATCCCTTCGAAAGACCATCCTGAAGTCCTGAGACAGTGTCTTGAATCACTTGTGAAGTTTGGAAGCGGATCTAAGAACGTTAGCTATGAGATAAATGTTGTTGATAACGGAAGTAGCGAAGACAATAAAAAGGAATACGAAAGTCTTGCAGAAGAAATAAGAGAAAAGGGAAGTAAGGCAGGCGAGCTTACAGATATTCGCTATATATATGAGCCAAGAGACTTTAATTTCTCTTATATGTGCAATCTTGGAGCAAGGAATTCGACAGGAGACTTAGTTCTTTTCCTTAATGATGATATAGAGATCGTAGGCGGAGACTGGCTTAGAGAGCTTTCATATTATGCAGGGCTTCCGCATGTAGGTGCAGTTGGATGTAAACTTTTGTATCCTTCCGATTCTGAACTTAATCCGGATGGAAGTCTTATCCAACATGCAGGTCTTACAGCTATTCATATAGGACCTATGCACAAGCTCCAGCGCCTTTCTGATACAAAGAAATGGTATTTTGGAGCTAATAGGGGAGCGCATGACATGTGCGGCGTTACTGCGGCGTGTCTTATGATCTCTAAAGATAAGTTCGATGCCATTGGCGGATATTATGAAGGTCTTGCGGTAGCATTTAATGATGTTGACCTTAACTACAGGCTCTTAGAAGAGGGATATTATAACGTCTGCTGTAATTATTTTAATCTTGTTCATCATGAATCTCTAAGCAGGGGCGATGACAATGCTGATGCCAAGAAGACTGACCGCCTCATGAAAGAGAATGATACACTTATGCAGCGTCATATGCATATGTATGCAAGAGACCCCTTCTATCACAAGGCCCTGGTCAATGATGACGTTGCTCAGGATTATGATATGGCAGATCCAACGCTCCTTCACCCTGATGAAATAGAAAGTAGTAATGCTGTTTTTGTAAGCAGTGGTTATCCTGAAAGCTGGAACAATGAATGCGTCTGGTTTAGAACGGATTACATCGGCTCCTTAAGCAAATGGAACAAGATGTACTATAAGGGCAGAAAAGAAGAACCTGTTAATAACACAGGATATTTTATAAAAGGCTACAGCTTTGTAATAGGCTCTGATAATGCTCTTTTTGGAAGAACCCTTCTTTTGAGACGTGTTAACAGTTCAGATGACCTTACTCCTGTAGAATCAGGCGTGTATTCTTTTAAAGTACATGATATGCTTAGAGAGGATGTAGAGAAGAATCTCAAGGACCAGACGGGCGTTGAGATAACAGGCTACAGAATAAGAATAGAGGATGGAATTCTTCCATCCGGAACCTACCAGGCAGGAATGCTCTTTAAGGATATGACTTCAAGAACAAGAGTCATGAACTGGGGCACTAAGACCATGGAAGTTTAAGAGGAAAGAAAACTAAACAGGTGTACCTTTTTTTGATGTGCGCTGGTGACAGTTTTTAAAATAATAAAACAGTGAAGAATAGTAAGAGAATTAAAGAAGACGAATAAAGAAGAATAAAGAGGCACAGTAATTGGAAGACAAACAGTTTGATTATAAAAGTGCATATGAAAGCGAGCGTTTAAAAACAGCAGATCTTTCTGAAAGAATAGCAAAGCTCGAAGAAGAAAGAGATGAAGCCTTAAGAAAACTTGATAAGATCAAGGGTAGTAAGCTTTGGGCATTATCAAGTCCTTTCAGAAAGTTCTATCATTACGTTAAGCGCCAGAATACCAGGGTTAAAAACCTTGGGTCTATCAGAGGAATCATTGCAAAGATCGGATATAAAAAGCGTGAACGAAAGGCAATGAGCCATTTTGGTACAGCAAGTTTCCCTGATGAAGCTAAAAGACTTGAGCAGTCACAGACTGTTTTTCCAAATATGGTCAAAGTAAGTATTCTTACTCCTGTATATAATACGCCGGAGAAGTTCCTTAGGGATATGATAGAGTCTGTTATGGATCAGACTTACCAGAACTGGCAGCTCTGCCTTGCAGATGGATCTGACGATGATCATGCTTACGTTGGAGAGATCATCAAAGAGTATCAGGCCAAGGATGGCAAGGGACGTATTGCTTACCAGAAGCTTAAAGTCAATGACGGTATTTCAGGTAATACCAATGAATGCCTTAAGATGGCTGACGGAGAGTACATAGGTCTTTTTGATCATGATGATATTCTTCATCCTGAAGCTTTGTATGTATATGTCAAAGCTATAAATGAGCAGGGCGCCGACTATATCTACTGCGATGAGACAACTTTCCATGGAAACAGCATAGACCATATGGAAACTATGCATTTTAAACCTGATTATGCAGTAGATACACTTAGAGCTAATAACTATATCTGTCACTTTAGCGTATTTAAGAGAACTCTTCTTGATGGAACCGAGCTTTTCCGTAAGGAATTCGACGGAAGCCAGGATCATGACATGATCCTCCGCCTTACAGATGAAGCAAGGAACATTGTTCATATTCCAAGGATCCTCTATTATTGGAGATCACATGCAGGTTCTGTTGCATCAGGAATCGAAGCTAAGACCTATGCCATAGAGGCAGCCAGAGGAGCTGTTGCTGATCACCTTAGAAGGCACGGCTACAAGCATTTCAAGATAACAAGTACTAAGGCTTTTGAGACTATCTTCAAGATCTCCTATGAGATCGAGGGTAGACCTAAGATATCAATTGTTATTCCTAACTGTGATCATGTAGATGATCTTAGAAGATGCATTACATCTATCAAAGAAAAGTCTACATGGGATAACTATGAGATAATCGTTGTAGAGAATAATTCTAAGACTCAGGAAATAAGAGACTATTACAAAGAGCTGGAAAAAGAGCCATGGGTATCTTTTGTCAAGGTCGTGGACTTTGGAAAGCACGAGAAGTTCAATTATTCAGAAGTTGTGAACTTTGGAGTGGCTCATAGCGATGGCGACTACATTGTTCTTCTTAACAATGATATCCAGATAATTACAGTTAACTGGATGGAAGAGCTTCTTATGTACGCTCAGAGAGCTGATGTTGGAGCTGTTGGAGCCAAGCTCTATTTCCCTGATAGAAAGATCCAGCATGCCGGAGTTATCCTTGGACTTGGAGCACACAGAACAGCAGGCCATTCTCATTACGGAATGGAAGGAACAAACCTTGGATATATGGGACGCCTTTGCTATGCTCAGGATATGAGTGCAGTTACAGGTGCATGCCTTATGGTATCTAAAGTTAAGTACGATGAAGTTGGTGGTCTCGATACATCTTTTGCCATATCGCTTAATGATGTTGATTTTTGCTTAAAGCTCAGACAAAAAGGCTATCTTAATGTATTTACTCCTTTTGCAGAGGCTTATCATTTTGAATCCGCTTCAAGAGGTCTTGATGACTCAGGAGAAAAGCTTGAACGCTACAACAAGGAGTCTGAACAGTTCAGGACTAAGTGGAAAGAGGTCCTTGAAAAAGGAGATCCTTACTACAACAAAAACTTCACACTGGATCGAAGCGACTTTTCAGTCAATGTAGACGGTCAGGGAGATACAGTACTTGGAGACCACTGATAGAACAGGTTTGTTTCGACTATATCAAAGATTTTAATGTATGACTTCTTAAATGTAAATTACAGAAACGCGCATTTACTGCGTGTTTCGTGATTCGATGAATCGGTTGGCAATAGAGCCTTCGACGAAGTCGAACTCAATTGGCTCTATTGCTGCATTTTTGAATCTATGATTCAAAAATGTATGACTTCTTAAATGTAAATTACAGAAACGCGCATTTACTGCGTGTTTCGTGATTCGATGAATCGGTTGGCAATAGAGCCTTCGACGAAGTCGAACTCAATTGGCTCTATTGCTGCATTTTTGAATCTATGATTCAAAAATGTATACTTGTTCAATGGATTATTAAACTGGAAGTAGATCCATGCTTTTGTAATTAATATTTAAAAGGTCTTGTTTTCTTGAATTTTTGATTCAGGATTATATAATAAAAAGTGCGTTAGAATAAGAGATTACATAGGATATGAGGAGGAAAAAACATGAGCGAAGCTTTAAAGCAGTTCGAGTACTGGTTGAATGATTCATATTTTGATGACACAACCAAGCAGGAACTTCTTTCTATTCGTAACAACGAGGAAGAGGTAGAAGATCGTTTTTACAAGGAACTTGAGTTTGGTACAGGTGGTCTTAGAGGTGTTATCGGAGCCGGTACTAATCGTATGAATATCTACACAGTTCGTAAGGCTACACAGGGTCTTGCAAACTATATCCTGAAAACTGCCGGAGAAGAAGGCAAGAAAAAAGGCGTTGCTATTTCTTATGACTGCCGCCGATTCTCTCCTGAATTTGCTGATGAGACAGCAAGATGCCTTGCAGCTAATGGAATCAAGGCATATGTATTTGATGAACTTCGTCCTACACCTGAACTTTCATTTGCACTTAGAAAGCTTGGCTGCATAGCAGGTGTTATGGTTACAGCCAGCCACAACCCGCCGGAATACAATGGTTATAAGGCTTATTGGGAAGATGGTGCACAGGTAACTCCTCCTCACGATACAGGAATCATGGATGCTGTTAAGGCTATCACAGACTATCATGAAGTTAAGACTATGCCTGCTGATGAAGCTAAGGCTGCAGGTCTTTATGAGACAATCGGCCAGGAAATGGATGATGCTTATATGGTAGAGCTCAAGAAGCAGATCCTTCACCCTGAAGCTATCAAGGCTATGGCTGATAAGCTTACTATCGTTTATACACCATTCCACGGTACAGGTAATAAGCCTGTTCAGAGAATTCTTAAAGAGCTCGGATTTAACAAGGTATTTATCGTTCCGGAGCAGGAACTTCCTGATCCTGACTTTACAACACTTGATTATCCTAACCCTGAAGATCCTAAGGCATTCAAGCTTGCTCTTGAACTTGCAAAGGAAAAGGATGCAGATATCGTTCTTGCAACTGACCCTGATGCAGACAGACTTGGAATCTATGCTAAGGATACTAAGACTGGTGAATACATGCAGTTTACAGGTAACATGTCTGGTATGCTCATAGGTGAATATATCCTTCGCGAGCGTACAAAGCTTGGACTTATGCCTGAGCGTCCTGCATTCGTAACAACAATCGTTACAACCAACATGGCTAAGCAGATCGCAAGTAAGTACGGTCTTCACTATATCGAAGTATTAACAGGCTTTAAGTATATCGGTGAGCAGATCAAGTGGTTCGAAGAAAAGAACAACGAGTACAACTATGTATTCGGTCTTGAAGAATCTTACGGATGCCTTGCAGGAACACATGCACGTGATAAGGATGCTATCGTTGCTGTAATGATGCTCTGCGAACTTGCTGCATTCTATAAGAATGAGGGTAAGACAGCATGGGATGCAATGGTTGATATCTATAACGAATATGGCTACTACAGAGAAGGTCAGTACTCTATCACTATGAAGGGTATCGAAGGAGCAAAAGAAATTGCAGCTCTTATGGATAAGCTCAGAAGCAATCCTCCTAAGAAGTTCGGTGACTGGACAGTAGAAGAGTTCCGTGATTATAAGACTGGTGAGACTCTTGACCTTGCAACAGGAACAAAGGGTAAGACAGGACTTCCTTCATCTAACGTTCTGTATTTTGCACTTGATAATGATTCATGGTGCTGTGCACGTCCTTCAGGAACAGAGCCTAAGATCAAGTTCTACATGGGCGTAAAGGGAACAAGCCTTGAAGATGCTAAGGAGCTTGAGGATAAGCTTACAGCTGCTGTTAAGGAAGTAATCGGACAGTAAATTTATAGATGTATTTATAAAGAGTATTTCAGCCTGGGAGCGTAAGCTTCCGGGTTGTTTTTTTGCATGGCTCACAATTTGATGAAAGATGACCGAGGAGCCGCGCTTGTGTGGTATACTGAAATGTGAGAAAGTTTGAAAAAATATGAGCTAAGAAGAGGTCTTATGTTAGGTTCTATTAAAAAGACAATTGCATATGCCAAAAGAAACGGCGCTCTTGCTGCATACTATGCCGTAAGAGAAAGACTTGAAGATAGGAAGAAAGAATATACCTATGTACCGGTATCCGGAGAAGAACTATCAAAACAAAAAACCGAAATGGATAAGGTTACAAGATCTGAGAAGGCTCCTCTTTTTAGTATCCTAGTCCCGTGCTATAATACTAATCCTGACTTTTTTATACAAATGATAGAGTCTGTAAAAACGCAGACCTATTCTAAATGGGAACTGATCCTGGCTGATGCTTCCGAAGATAACAGCCTGGAAAAGCTTATAGATAAACGGAATCTTGAAGATTCCAGGATAAGATATATTCATCTTGATAGTAACGAAGGGATATCTGCTAATACCAATGAAGCGGTTAAGGCTGCCAGAGGTGACTATTGCTGTCTTCTTGATCATGATGATGTCATAACTCCTGATGCTTTATACTATTTTGCCAAAGAAATCCTTGCAGATATGGACAGGACTGCGATCGAAAAGCCGTCAAAGTGTGCCATAGGGCTTATCTATTCAGATGAAGATAAGTGTGATGCAGGCATGACAAGGTTTTATGAGCCTAATATAAAGCCTGATTATAACCTGGACTATCTTCTTTCCAACAACTATATCTGCCATTTTACAGCTATTAAGACAAGTATCCTTAAAGCCAGTCTTTTTAGAAAAGAATATGACGGAGCTCAGGATTTTGACATTATACTTAGAACCTGCATCGCTTTTTCTTTTAGGAATGAGGAAAAAAATATAAGGCATATCGGAAGAGTTCTGTATCACTGGAGATGCCATGAAGATTCAACTGCAGCTAATCCTGCAAGTAAGAAATATGCCTATGAAGCAGGCAGATCTGCTGTTGAAAATATCATGCAGGCAAGCGGCTTTAATGTTCGCGTAAGTGAGCTTATGCATGTAGGCTTTTACAGAGTAGAGTACCCTGATGGAATCTTCCGCACAAGAAAAGACATTGGCGTTGTTGGCGGAAAAGTGACAGATAAGAAAGGTACTATAGTTGGAGGTATCTATAAAGAAGACGGAACACCTCTTTACTATGGACTTCATAAAGGCTTTAGCGGAGGCTTTCAGCATGTGGCAGCCTGTCAACAGGATGCTATGGCAGTTGATCTTAGGTGCATGAGAATAAGGAAAAAGCTTCGCCCTCTTCTTAAAGAGATCACAGGGCTTAACTACCACAGCAATAAAGAAATCCTAAAACAAAGGAATGTAGATGCTGATCCCGAGGATGAAACGATCCTCAAAGTGCATGGAAAGCACATAGTAATTCCGGATAACTGGGATGAAGATAAGATCAGAAATGAAAGCATAAGATTCTGTAAAGCAGTAAGACATCTTGGATACCGTATAATATGGGATCCGCAGATGAGTGAAACGAAGAGTTAAGATCATATCCTGTATGAGAAGCTGTGAATTTCTCTGCAGTAGAATAATGAGGCTGATATGTCAAAGACTACAGTTATCATCCCAAATTATAACGGGATGAAATATATAAAAAACTGCATAGATTCACTTCTTATACAGACACTGCCTTCGGATATAATTATCGTAGATAACGCTTCTACAGACGGAAGTATAAAGTTTCTTAAAGATAATTATGATGGCGAATTGACCTGCAGTAATGGAGCCAAGATACATAGTACAGTCCTGTGTCTTGATTCAAATACAGGATTTTCAAATGCGGTCAATAAAGGAATAGAGCTTGCTGGATCGGAGTATGTTTTTCTTTTGAACAACGACACTGTATGTCGCAAAGACTGTATAGAAAAACTTGAAAATGCAATGAATCATAAGAAAAAGGCTTTTTCTGTACAGGCACTTATGGTATCTTTAAATAACCCGAACATAGTTGATGATAGCGGAGACTATTACAGCGCCATCGGCTGGGCGTTTACTGATGGCAAGGATAAGCCCGCAGAAGGCTTTTCAAAAAGAAAAGCGATAACATCTTCCTGTGCAGGAGCTGCAATATATAGGAAGAGTGTTTTCGATAAGATCGGCGGATTTGACGTCGCGCATTTTTGCTATCTTGAAGATGTTGATGTTGGAATTAGAGCCAAAGTATTTGGATATGTAAATCTCCTCGAGCCAGAAGCAGTTGTACTTCACGCAGGAAGTGCCACATCCGGATCAAGGTACAATGAGTTTAAGCAAAAGCTTACAGCAGGTAATAATATTTATCTTATCTATAAAAACTTTCCTGCACTCATGGTAATACTAAATCTTCCGCTTATTATTTTAGGCATTATCATAAAGGCGGCGTTTTTTGCAAAGAAAGGCCTCGGGAAGGCTTATTTTGAAGGGTTATCCCAGGGATTTGGTAAAATAATAAAAAACCGGGATAAAAAAGTCAGATTTAAAACTGACAATCTGAAGAATTATCTTACCCTTCAGATAGAATTATGGATCAATACAATAAAAAGATTTGTTAAATGATCCAGATAAAAATGTTTAAGAACATTTTTGGGGACGGAGTATTATGATAAAGAACAATCAGAAGCAGCTAAACAGGATTCAGGTCCTTTTAGATGCAGTGACAGTTGCGCTTGCATATATACTGTCATACTATATCAGATTCTATTCCATATTTGTCGATAGCTATGAGCTCGAAGTAGCGCTTCCAAGAGAAGTGTATTTTAGTGTACTCTATATACTGATCCCGGCATATCTTGTTCTTTATAACATGACCAACCTCTATACACCGCGAAGAGCAGGCAAGGTTGGAAGTGAGATCCGTAATATCATTGAAGCCAATATTCTTGGCGCTCTTGGATTTGTAGCAGGTCTCTACATTATCCATCAGGAGCACTTCTCCAGAAAACTTATCGCAGTATTTTTTGTAGTTAATATAATCATAATGTCCCTTTCCAGAGTGTCTCTGCGTAAGATCCTCCGCTTCATGCGCAAAAAGGGATATAACTTAAAGCACGTTCTTCTCGTAGGATACTCAAGATCTGCAGAAGCCTACATTAGCAGAATAGAAGAAAATCCTCAGTGGGGATATGTGGTTAACGGCGTACTTGATAACAGGATCCCTGTAGGAACAGCCTATCATGGCGTTAAGGTCATAGGTGAGATTGACCAGCTAAGCGAACTTATAAGTGCAAATTCTTATGATGAGATTGCGATCACTCTTTCGCTGGATTATTATGACCTGCTTGAAGAACTTGTATCCTGCTGTGAAAAGTCAGGAGTACATACCAAGTTCATACCTGACTACACATCTCTTTTCCCAAGTAATCCATATACAGAGGACCTCGAGGGACTTCCTGTCATCAACATAAGATATGTTCCTCTTACAGATACAGGAAACAGAATTGTAAAAAGAATCATAGATATTATAGGAGCGCTGGTTGCAATAATACTATTTTCACCCATCATGCTGTTTGCAGTTATTGGAATCAAGCTCACATCAAAAGGACCTATCATCTTTAAACAGGAAAGAGTCGGTCTTGGCGGTAAGAACTTTATGATGTACAAATTCCGTACAATGGAAGTCCAGACCAAGAAGGAAGAGGCAAAAGGATGGACGACCAAAAACGATCCAAGAGTAACGAAGATAGGCAGATTTTTAAGAAGTCATAACATTGATGAAACACCACAGTTTTTCAACGTTCTCTTTGGCTCGATGTCACTTGTTGGACCAAGGCCTGAAAGACCTCAGTTTGTTGAGAAATTCAGAGAAGAAATCCCAAGGTATATGGTCAAACATCAGGTTCGTCCGGGAATCACAGGCTGGGCTCAGGTTAATGGCTACAGAGGAGATACATCGATACGTAAACGAATTGATTACGATATCTATTACATAGAAAACTGGTCAGTCGGCTTTGATATGAAAATTCTTTTTGGAACGTTTTTTCATGGCAAAAAGAACGCATATTGATGCATGTATATGCTCCTTTTAAGCGACATTTAAGGTGCTCTACTTGTATAAAGTGGCGTTTTGTGGCAAAATAGACAAGTGGTCAAGGGAGAATTGTTTTGTTGGAGGCCGCAAAATGACCGCATTCTATTTTTCAAGGTTGCGGCAAAGGAGAATGACATGTCGAATTACAATAACCATGAAGGAAGAGGAAACTATAACAGGTCAGGCGATGGAAGACCTACCGGAAGACCTGTAAATAATGGTCAGGGAAGGCCTCAGTATAATGGAACCGGAAGAGCTCCTCAGGGAGCAAGACCACAGCAGGGAAGACCCCAGGGAAGAGCTCCACAGCAGGGAGCAAGACCACAAGGCGGTTACTCACAAGGAAGACCTGCAGGTGGAAACGGATACCCACAAGGAAACGGATATTCTCAAGGCTATGGCGGTGGCTATTCACAGGGTAACGGATATTCACAGGGAAGACCACCACAGGGAAGATACCCACAGCAGGGAGCAAGACCTCAGGGAGGTTATCCACAGAACGGAAGACCTGCTGCATCAGGACGTGGCAGAAAGAAAAACAATAAAAAGACTATTGCTATTATCATAGCAGAAATACTTGTTATTGCTATTCTTGGTGTTGCTGCTTACTTTGTATTTATTAAAGCAGGACTTACAAGCGTAACAGAAGTTAAAGTTGATGAAGAAGAGCTTGATCAGAATATCGCAGAAACAGTTAAAAATAATGAGACCATGAAAGGTTACTGGAATATAGCACTCTTTGGAGTCGACTCAACAAAGGGTATACTTTCATCAGGAACTCGTTCTGACTGTATAATCATTGCTTCTATCAATCAGGATACAGGTGAGATAAAGCTTTGTAGTGTATATCGTGATACATACCTCAATCTTACAGAAGACAGGGGATATGACAAGTGTAACGCTGCATATGCATATGGCGGACCACAGCAGGCTATCAATATGCTCAATACCAATCTCGATCTTGATATTACAGACTTTGTAACCATCGGATTTGGTGGTCTTACAGATATCATCAATGAACTTGGTGGTGTGCAGATAGAAGTTGATGACGCAGAGATCCAGCATATCAACAACTATCAGCAGACAATGGCTAAAGAGCTTGGAATCAGCTATACAGAAGTTACTTCTACAGGAATGCAGACTCTGGACGGCCTTCAGGCAACAGCATACTGTCGTATCAGATATACAGCAGGTAATGACTTTGCCCGTGCTGCTCGTCAGAGAGAAGTTATCCAGGCAATCATGGATAAAGCACATGGTGCCAGCACAGATACACTTACTAACATTGCAAACAAGGTATTTGACGAGATGGCTACATCTCTTGAACTTTCCAAAATAGTTGAACTTCTTGGTAAGATCAGTGACTACAAAATTGTTGCAGAAAATGGTTTTCCTCAGGAATCTATGCGTGCAACAGGTAAAGTTGGTGGAGCAAGTGTTGTAGCACCTATTTCTCTGGAATCTAACGTTGTATGGCTTCACGAATTCTTGTTTGGTGAATCCGGATATACATGTTCCGATACAGTTAAGGAATACAGCGAATATGTTGCAGGTAAAACTGCTGGATTGTCCAACTAAGAGAATCTTTGTTTTACAATTTACATCTTGAATATGATAAAATCGAGCCGGGGAATATACTCCGGCTCGTGGCATGTTGAGAATATGTTTTCTCAAGATAAAAATATAAGCCCTAAAGACAGACCTAAATGGAGATTAGATATGTATGATATTGATGTGATAATACCTACATACAAACCTGATAAAGAACTGTTTACGCTTTTAGACAGATTATGCGAACAGACAGTTAAGCCTTCAAAGATCATTCTTATGAATACTGAGCAGAAGGAGCTTTCAAAACTCATAAGCGATGAAGAGCTTACATCAAGATATCCGGAAGTGACAGTTTTTCATATATCCAAAAAAGAATTTGATCATGGACGTACAAGACATGAGGGAGTTCTTTTTTCTGATGCAGAATTTTTTGTATGTATGACTCAGGATGCCATTCCTGCAGACAGAAATCTTATAGAAGAGCTTGTTAAAGCATTTGATGGTGATGATAAGCTTGCAGTTTCTTATGCAAGGCAGATACCAAGACCTGATTGCAGCCCTGAAGAACTGTATGCAAGAAAGTTCAATTATTCTGTGACATCCATAAGAAAAACTCAGGCTGATGTAGAAAAGCTTGGAATCAAAACATATTTTTGTTCAAATGTCTGTGCTATGTATAGACGTAGCATTTATGATAAGCTTGGCGGATTTATCAGAAAAGCTATTTTCAATGAGGATATGGTTTATGCAGGAACAGCGATACAGGCAGGATATGCAACAAGATACGTGCCTGTTGCAGGAGTGGTTCATTCACACAACTACACATGCATGCAGCAGTTCCACAGGAATTTTGATATAGGAGTATCACAAAAAGAGCATCCTGAAATCTTTGAAGGATTATCCAATGAATCTGAGGGTGCAAAGATGGTCAAAGGAACCATTAGGTATCTTCAGGATATGCATAAAGCCTATAGAATACCGCATTATATAATGCTTGTAGGCAGCAGATATATAGGTTTCAAGCTCGGTAAAATTTATAATCGCCTTCCAAAGCGCTTTGTAAGGGCATGCAGCCTTAATAAAGATTATTGGAACTAAGGTGTGCAAAATTTGCCAAATATACCCATTTGAATGTAATATATATGTGGGATTATATTTTGACATACCACTTTTAATAAGAAGTAAAAAACTGATTTTAGGGGTAATATCAGTAGTACTTTTACAAGGTATGCAGGGGTAATAAACGGGATAGCAAAAATAAATTATAATTGAGGGAACAATTTTGGAGCTTAAAATAGGGAACGAGCAGGATATTCATACCTGGGAGCAGGTTACACTCGTCTATCATTCAGCACTTAAACAGATCAATACTAAGATAGAGATTATGAATGATGAATTTCAACAGGTTCATCGTTATAATCCTATTGAGCATATCAAGGCAAGGATCAAGACATCTGAGAGTATAGTCAAGAAGCTTAAGCGTCATGGCTATGAGTCCACCATTGAAAATATGGTCAAGTATGTTAATGATATTGCCGGTATCAGAGTAATATGCTCATTCACAAACGATATTTATACAATAGCGGATATTATCAGTAATCAAAGTGATATAAGGATAATAGCCGTTAAAGATTATATTATGAATCCTAAGGCTAGTGGCTACAGATCATATCATATGGTAGTCACTGTTCCTGTATACCTTTCTGACCGTATCATTGATACTAAGGTTGAAATACAGATAAGAACTGTAGCCATGGATTTCTGGGCTTCACTTGAGCATAAGATACAATACAAGTTCGAAGGTAACGCTCCCACACATATTAATACAGAGCTTTTAGAATGTGCGCATATGGTATCAGAACTTGATGCACGTATGCTTTCGCTTAACAATGAGATTTTGGAGATAGCCAGCAAACTGGAGAATCAGAAAATGGAATAAAAGTCCATTAATGAGGAGTGCCCGAGCACCTCTCGGCACCCGGGCTATTATGAAAAAATATCTATCTGTTTGTCTGAATCATTTAACTATCTATACTATAGACATGTTTTATGTATAAAATATGAACAAGCAGTAAAGACACAGTTAACATGCACAAAAAAATGAGATAACCATATAAGATATTGTGCATTATATACAATAACCTATGTGCATTTTTTATACAGAATGTTACCATATCTTCGTTTTTGGGAGGTGCAGCATTGAAAAAAGACAGCAGAACATGGGGAGAAAGGATCGTGGATAATCTAATGGATAAACTTGCAGATAAGATAAGTGCTACTGAAATGATCAAAGCTAATGCAGCTGCAGAAGCTGCTGAAACAGAAAGACTTAGAACTCAGGTGGTTCAGTATCAGCATGAACTTGAGGAGATTCGTAAGAAGGCTGATGAGCTTAAATCACTGATCTCAGATCTTGCAGGTAAAGTTAATAATAGTTCAAAAGCTGCTGATAACGAAGAGACCAAAAAGAATCTGGAGCTTTTGAGCAAAAATATAGATGAAAGCAGTAAAAAGCTTATTGATTCACTTGCAGGTGACTTTGAAGATAGCAACAAGGCAATTATCGAAGCCGTAAGAGAAAGTGTAGAAAGCAGTAATAAGGCTCTTATTGAAGCCCTCGATAAAGGTGTAGAAGACAATAATAAGACCCTTGTTGATGCCCTTAGCGCAGGACTGGATGACAAGAACAGGGATTTTATAGATCAGATAAATAAAAGACTTGACGAAGAGCACAAATACACTCATGATATAGGCGTTCAGGTATACAGAAATGTTCAGGCTTCTGCCCAGGATGAGAATAAGAAGCTGACAGATGATATAATAAAAAGAATCGTGGATGAGAACGATCATCTTGCGATAAGCGTAGCTGATGAAACATCAGGTCAGCTTCAGAGAACCCTTGAGGGTCTTTCTGAAAAGCAAAAAGAGCTGGATCGAAAGATCGAGGCACTTCATCTTGCAACAGATAAAAATCATGCATGCACAACCGTTTCTGTGATAACACTAATTGCAGTACTTGCGGGCATAGCTGTAAATGTATTAAATATTTTGGGGATTTTAAATTTTTAAATGAAACATCTTACTAGACATTACAGAAAAATAGGATATTGGTTCATAAGAGCATCACTTGTATTTGCGTTTATATGGTTATTCTTTATCCCAGGGTTCATTAGAGCGGATTTTTCAGAAGATAATATTTATTATATTACGCTTAATGGAGAAAATGTCGGAATTGCTTCATCCAAAGAACAGGCATATGAGTATCTCAGAGAAGCCAGAAGACTTTTACAGCTTGATAACAGTGAGCTTGTACTTGCAAGAGCTGATCTGGAAGTAACCGGCGATCATGTCGTATGGCAGAAAATGGATGATTCAGATGCGGTCATCAATAAGATGAAGGCAGTTCTACAAAAGAATGAAAAGGGAACACTTAGCAGATGTTATACAATCAAGATCAATGATTTCTGTGTTAATGTAGCATCTAAGGAAGAAGTTCTGCAGATTCTGAATGCTGCTCTCGACAAGTATGACTTTGATGACGAGTTTGAAGCTACGTTGATACTTGATCCTGACAGGGAAGTTAATGTTCTTACAACAGAAGTTGTTTCATCTGTTGATAACTACTTTGAGGTTTCTGGATCCATCAGTGAATTCAAGTCATATGGAATTGCTGAGTACCTTGATGAAGTTTTCATGGAAGACGCAGATTTTTCTTCAGATGAGATGGATTTTGCCGATTATGATCTTGGTGTTAAAACACTTGATTTCGGAGATAAGGTTGAAGTAGTAGAAGCTTATCTTCCTGAAAGCGAACTTACAGATCTTGCAGTTGCTATAGAAGAAGTGACTAAGGATCAGGAGACTAATCAGATATACGAAGTTCAGCAGGGGGATACTCTTGGAACGATCGCTGCAGAATATAATCTGACTATTGAAGATCTTATCGCAATGAATCCTACTATCGAGAATGAGAATTCTATCATAAGAATCGAAGATGAGATCATAGTTACAGTTCCTGAACCGGAACTTACAGTAGTAAGAACCGAGCTTGAATATATTGAAGAAGACTATCAGGCTGAAGTTCAGTATGTAGATAACGATTCATGGTACACCACCAAGACCGTTGTACTTCAGGAACCTTCAGACGGACGACATAATGCAATTGTTTTAAACTATTATGAGAACGATAAAGAAGTTGCTCAGGATACTATCAAGGAAGAAGTTATATACGAAGCAGTAGCTAAGATAGTTGAAAGAGGAACTATAGTACCACCTACTTATATCAAGCCAATTTCCGGTGGACGATTAAGCTCTGGATTTGGATACAGATCAAGGCCTACAGCCGGAGCCAGCTCATATCATAAAGGTGTTGACTGGGCTACTCCTGTAGGAACTGCGGTAATGGCATCATCAGGCGGCGTTGTTTCTAGAGCAGGATGGGGATCAGGATATGGATATGTAATATATATCGATCATCCGGATGGAAGACAGACAAGATATGGTCATCTGTCCAAGATACTTGTTTCTGTAGGAGATCATGTATCCCAGGGCCAGAAGATTGCTCTTAGTGGTAACACAGGTGTCAGCACAGGTGCTCATCTTCACTTCGAGATCCTTATTAACGGAGTTCAGGTAAATCCGCTTAATTACTTGTATTGACATGGCTGATATGCGAAAAAGGTGATGTTTTCTACCTTTTTCGCATATGCTCTTTAAGTTGCAAAAAATGCTATTCGTTGTTATAATACTGATTTGTGCGAGCGTTTAATTAATACGTAGTATCAGGCAAATGTCTTACGTTTTATTCGAGGCATGAGGTTTAAGTTTGAAAATAAAATTTTCAAACTTCACAAAGTGGTGTCGCGAGCTCCACCACTTCAACCATTAGTCACTCGCTTTGCTCGCGACATGAGGTTAAATATGGAAAGATATGTCATTAAAGGCGGTAATCCGCTTGCAGGTGAAGTTGAGATAGGCGGTGCCAAGAATGCAGCACTTGCTATTCTGGCTGCTGCGATCATGACTGATGAAACAGTATATATAGATAATATGCCGGATGAAAGGGATACTAATATCCTTCTTCAGGCTATGGAAAGCATTGGCGTTATTGTTGACCGTGTAGACAGACACAGTGTAAAGATCAATGCTGCCCATATATGCAATCACACTATTGAGAACGAATTTATTAAGAAGATGAGAGCGTCTTATTATCTTATAGGAGCTCTTTTGGGTAAATATAAGCATGCACAGGTTGCACTTCCCGGTGGATGCGAGATAGGTCTTCGTCCTATCGATCAGCATATCAAAGGCTTTAATGCACTTGGTGCAACAGTTAATATAGAGCATGCTATTATCAATGCAGAAGCAGAGCAGCTTGTTGGCAGCCATATCTATCTTGATATGGTATCAGTCGGAGCTACCATCAATATCATGCTTGCTGCATCTATGGCTAATGGTCAGACTATCATTGAAAATGCAGCTAAAGAGCCGCATGTAGTTGACGTTGCTAACTTCCTTAACAGTATGGGTGCCAACATTAAGGGCGCCGGTACAGATGTTATCCGTATTAAGGGTGTTCAGAAGCTTCATGGTAGTGAATATACAATTATTCCTGACCAGATCGAAGCAGGAACATTTATGGTGGCAGCAGCTGCTACAAGAGGCGATGTGATCATAAAGAACGTTATTCCTAAGCACCTTGAATCTATTTCAGCTAAGCTTATAGAAATGGGATGCGTGATCCATGAATCTGATGACGCAGTAAGAGTAGAGGCAAGAAGACGTCCTTTGGCAACACATGTTAAGACTCTTCCATATCCGGGATTCCCTACAGATATGCAGCCACAGATAACAGTAGCGCTTGGCCTTGCCAGTGGCGTTAGTATCGTTACTGAAAGTATCTTTGAGAACCGTTTCAAGTATGTTGATCAGCTCGCAAGAATGGGAGCCAACATTAAGGTAGAAGGTACTGCAGCAATCGTAAACGGCGTTGAGAGATATTCAGGAGCAGATATATCAGCACCTGATCTTCGTGCAGGAGCAGCTCTTGTGATCGCAGCTCTTACAGCGGATGGCTTTACAACAATAGACAATATTCATTTCATTGAAAGAGGATATGAAGACTTTGATATCAAGTTAAGAGAACTTGGCGCTCAGATCGAGAAAGTCGATACTGATGAGGAAGTCAGAAAATTTGAACTTAAGATGGCGTGATAGGTCCAAGTACATATTGAATTAAAACAATAACCAGTCTTATAGCATTTGAAATATGCTTTAAGACTGGCTTTTTTATTAGACACAAATATTGAACAGAAGTAGTAAAAAGCTTTTCTTACTGCTTGGAAGCAGGTTTTCTTCCAAGTGTGATCGGAAGAATAAGTAGCTGAACCTTACCTGCTATAAGACATATCATTATTGCAATAAGTGCTGGAATGACAGCAGAGATAAGTGCAGTAGGAGATGAAGGCGCTGCCAGTATTTTTGTAAACTTGCCTATAACAGTCTGTAAAAGTATTACAGGATACTTGTTCCACATAAGTATAGGAAGAGTATTCATACCTACATAGCTGACAGCACTTATGGAGTTTCCTATAAGACTTCCTGCATACAGGTAGGCCAGAGCAAAGCACAGAGCGCTAAGAAAGTACAGTATAAAGCTTCTTCCATATTCATCGGTTCTTGCACTTGTTTCACCGTTAAAATATGCAAATGCAATTGCAAAAATAGAGAAGATGATAAGATATGCCCATTTTTTAACGGCAGAATTTTTGGAAACTACATCTATAGACTTTACTCTTGGGGCTATTATCAGCCCGATCTCTACAAAGATCACATTACAAAGTGCTGTTTCGATATGCCATGGCAGTGCAATATTGCCATGCTTTCTTGTAATGTAAAGACCTACAGTAAGGCATAGAAGGCACAGTATAAGACGAAGTATAAGCCTGTGGAACTGATTTTGCTTTGCTATAGAAACTATAGTCTCAATAAAATATACGAGCAGCATGACAACAAACAGGCAAGGCAGAAACCAAAGAGAATTATTCCATTTCATATGGTCATTCTTACCGCTTCCATAAAGCATATATCCTATATTCGGAAGGATGTCTGTTGTGGAAATTCCTTCGCCAAGAGTTTTAGATGCGAATTTTCCAAGAAAAGAAAATATTAAGATGCTTATGATTCCCGCAAACAGGTAAGGAACCACGATCGTCCGGAACTTTTTTTCCAGAAAGGATAAAAAAGATATACCATTTCGATAGGTAAAACCCGAAAGCATGAAAAATACCGGCACTGCAGCCGGAACAAAGTACGTAAAATAGCGGCCGTTCCGAAGCACGTGTGCCAGAACGACCACAAAAATAGCAAAAGCTTTAGCATTATCAAGAGTAGAATTTCTGTTTGTCATATTATTTCTTCGATGTAAAGATCCGGAGTCTGGGCGAGATCTACATATTTCTCACCGATTCTTATAGTAGGTTTGGACAGATGGTTTCTGTTAATAAATACAATATCACCTTCCAGACCATTATTAAGACGGACGCGGTTAAGGAGATAAGTATTAACAATATTACTAAGGAAGGTCATGATAGCATTGGTGTCGTATTTCTGAAGTCCTTCACTTTCAAAAAGAGAAATGGCAACGAAAGGACACAAAGGACCACGATAAACACGTGCACTGGTCATAGCATCATATACATCTGCAATTGCAACAATCTTTGCAAAAGGATCGATCTGAGGCCCCTGAAGGTGAAGGGGATATCCTGAGCCATCACAGCGTTCATGATGCATGAGAGCTGCATTTTTGATGTGAGGATCCAGATCGGAATTCTTTAAGATCTTGTAGCCTTCCTGTGGATGTGTCTGTACAATAGTGTATTCGTATTCTGTCAGCTTGGCAGGTTTGGTTATTATCTGTTCGGGAATGACAAGCTTACCAATATCATGAAGAAGACCTGCTGTAGTTAATATCTTGATGTCGTCTTCTGACATCTTAAGCCATTGCCCTGCAACATTGCTGATGAGAGCAACATTGATACAATGAGTATATGTTGCATCATCATATTGACGAAGCGAATGCATCATATCAAAAACACTGGAAGGACCATTGGTGGAGTTGATAAGATCAAGTACAGGAGCTGTAATTGCATCAACATCAATGGGAGTGTCATTGCGAACGATGTTATTTACATTTCTTTCAAAACCTGAAGCTGCAGCTTCAAAATCCTGCTTGAACTGCTTAAATTCAGATGTCTGCTGAAGTCTTTGGGCGTAAGAAAGAGTCTGAAGTTCATCAATTGATGGCTGGGAGATTTCTTCTATTTCATCTTCAACTAAAACGTTGACAGTAGAATAGAATTCCAACTTGGCAATTGATTTATCATCCAGAACGGCGCCTTTTGGAAGAATCAGTTGGTCATTATTGTACGTGTAAACATTTTCTGCTAGGACCATGCCCGGCAGTAGATTAGAGGTCATAGTACGCTTCATAAAAAAGTGTGTCCTCCTAAAGATGGAAATGTACACAAAACCACAATTTAATTATAAATTCACGTATAGCAAAAGTCAAAACTGTGAATAGTTCACAAAAAATACAGGGCTATCTTGAGAAAATGGCATAAAATCGGAAAAAACATTACCAAGTTATTGATAATAATTTGATTTGTAAGCTATACTTACTATGTACGTTTAGGGGATATTAGGAAGGCGTAGTATATGAAGAATGTTAAAGAAGACCGCAGTGCGGCTGATATATTAGACCAGCTTAGAAAAGAGCATTTCACCTTTTCTCAGGTTAATCCTGACATATTTCCTGATTTTCAGGCACATGACAGATCCACAAGATTTCTGAAAGAAAAATGGGATAAGTCAGGTAAGGCAGAACGCGTTATGATACTCCAGTCTCTTTTGGAGAATGAAAAGGCTAAGCAAAGAAGACTTGAGGAACTTATAGAAGAGGCCAAAAGGTGCCTTGATGATGATGAAAAAAAGATCGTTGATGCAAGAAAAAAGCACCTTAAAACGCTCAGATATGGTCGTATACCGGCAATGTTTATTAAAGACGATGAAGATGGATTAAAGGCTGCAGACTGATAGCAAAAGCTATGGTCTGCAGTTTTTTTATAGGAAAATCCTGCCCTGAAAAACGATAAGGAAGGGATGTAATAGAAGGCGCAAGATGTTGCGCACAGATTTAGTAATTATTTAATGAACGCATGCTTTGATAATGCTGTACTATATTAGTATGTTCTTAAAACTGCATCTGTTGTGACATTCAATATATAGGGGGATATAATGGTCAAAAAACTAACTTCAAAAATATCATTCTTATTAGCAATTAGTCTTTCAGCACTATCTTTATCTGCATGTAGCAATAATAATTCATCTCAAAGTGAAAACGGAGCATCTGCAAGTAGTGCATCTACTGAATCGATATCAGCATCAAGTGCAGATACAGACTCGTCTTCATCTAATGAAGATATTTCGGATAACACTACATCAGATATAGTTATTGATGATACAGAAGCTATAGGAATTAAAACTGTCGATTCAAACGGAGATTATTACAAAGATAAACAGGTATATGTCCAAAAGATAGATGGCCTTTCTGAAGATTTCATGAGAGGTGTGGATATCTCCTCTTTTCTCTCAGAGATTGAAAGCGGAGTAGTATTCAAGGACTATGAAGGAAACGATATTGACAGCCAGGGATTTTTTGATCTCCTTGCTGATAGCGGCGTCAACTATGTCAGGATCCGTGTCTGGAACGACCCGTATGATGAAAATGGCAACGGATATGGCGGCGGTAACTGTGACATAGATAGAGCGATATCCATGGGAGAATATGCGACCAATGCCGGAATGAAAGTCTATATAGATTTTCACTATTCAGATTTCTGGGCAGATCCCAACAAGCAGATGTGTCCCAAAGCCTGGGAGGGCATGAGCATTTCAGAAAAAGAAACTACTTTATATGATTACACTAAAGAATCCCTTGAAAAACTTAAGGACGCAGGTGTTGATGTAGGTCTCGTAGCAGTAGGAAATGAAACAGATTCCGGAATGGCAGGAGTAACTTCCAATTCTGAGAAATGCAAACTATATAGCGCCGGTAGTAAGGCTGTACGTGAGGTTTTCCCTGATGCATATGTTGCAGTTCATTATTCCAATCCTCAAAGAGATTATATGGAAATAGCTAAAATGCTGGATGATACAGGCGTAGACTACGACGTTTTTGCAACTTCCTATTACCCTTACTGGCATGGAACGCTTGAAAATCTTACTGATACTCTTAAAAATGTAGCAGATACTTATGGTAAAAAAGTCATGGTAGCCGAGACTTCATGGGCATATACATTAGATGACGGAGACGGCTCAGGCAATACCGTAGGCAAGGGAAGCAATGATGACAGTAGTGAGTATTCGATCTCTGTTCAGGGCCAGAGTGAAGTAATAAGAAATGTAATCAAAGCAGTAGCCGATGTCGGAGATGCAGGAATAGGAATGTTTTACTGGGAGCCTGCATGGATTCCTGTAAATGTATATGCTGATACTACTGATAATGCCAGCGATACATTAAAAGCTAATAGCGCTGCCTGGGAAAAATATGGCGCAGGATGGGCTTCAAGTTATGCATCAGTTTATGATCCTGATGATGCGGGCCAGTACTATGGTGGAAGCTCCTGGGATAATCAGGCACTTTTTGATTTTGCAGGATATCCTCTTTATTCTTTAAAAACATTTGGATACGTATATGAAGGTAACGAAGTCGAAGGAATGGAATTCGAGGGAGCATTAACCCCGTCAGGAATTACTGTAAGTCTTGGCGAAGACATTTCTTTATATCTTCCAAAGACTGTAAAAGGAGAATATACAGGCGATGTAAGACTAGATCTCCCCGTTGAGTGGGATGATTATTCTAATATTAAAGAATTCGGAGAATACAAGCTTTTTGGTACTGTAACAGATATCCTGTCTGATGAAGAAGACAACACGTCAAGAGTTATCATTAAGATAACTGTTCTTCCTGAAAGCCTTCTTGAAAACAGTGATTTTGAAACAGGAGATGATTCAGGATGGCTCCTTGAAGGTAATGGACCCTGGGTAGATACAGAAGATGTTTACAGAGGCGAGTATGGACTTCATTTCTGGTCCCAGACTGCGGTTGAGTTTACAGCTACTCAGACCTATACAGCTATACATTCAGGAAATTATACAGCATCCATGATGATTCAGGGCGGCGATGCAGGTGATGATCAGGTGATCACGATCACTGTTACTAATGAAACTAAAGGAACCTCTGTAACTGCAGAAACTAAAGTAACCGGCTGGCTTGAATGGACTAATCCTACAACAGATGTTATCGAGGCAGATGCCGGAGATATACTTACAGTAACTATTTATGTAAAAGGCGCTTCCGGTGCCTGGGGTACGATAGATGATGCGTATCTTTACATAGAATGATTCAAAATGATATATTTAACTCAGCGGGAACGAAACACCGCTGAGTTTTTTATATATCGGGATCAATGGGGAAAGTGTTCTGGATTATTTTCTTTATTTAAGGAGAAAGACATGACTGGCAGTAAGATTCTACTAAACTTTAACATCGACCTTGATTTTGCCGGGGCACTTCTTCTGTGCTTTATCTATGCGGTTATGAAGGTTCGTTATTCGGAAACTTCAGAAAACCAGAAATATATAAGATTTGTTGTTTTTGCGATCTTAACTTCAATATTTGATATAGTAAACGCCTTTTGCATCAGTAATGCCCTGACATTCCCCGTACTGTTCTGTAAACTTAATTACGGTATCTATTATATGTGTCAGATAATGATGACATATTATATCTGCTCTTATATAGCAAGTCTTATAGATCTGCGAACAGGCAATCATGACTATAAGTCTAAGATGCTTCCGGCCAAGATCTTTGTTCTTATCTCTTTTTTCACAATGGTATTTAATGGCATATTCGGATTCTTTAATAACTTTGATCACTTTAACGGATATACCCATGGACCTTTGTTCTTTGTAATGTTCGCTCTTCCTGTGTGCATTACGATCTACTCCCTTATACTTGTTGTACTCGGCAACATGGTACTTACCCTTCTTGAAATACATATCATGGTTTTGTTCTATACACTTGTTATAGGCGGAGTTGCGCTTAGAACATTTATCCTTACTGATTACATGCTGGATGAATTCTTCGTTGCATTCGGCGCGTTGGGAGTTCTTTTCCTGCTTGAGACACCTGACTATAGGAAACTCATGGAGACTATGAACAGCCTCGATAAGGCAAGAAGAGATGCTGAGAATGAAAAGAACATCTCGAACCGCTATAGGATAGAAGCTGAAAGGCAGCGTGATATAGCCCAGAGCGCGACCAAGGCCAAGGATAATTTTATTATCTCCATGAGCCATGAGATCAGGACACCTATCAATGCAGTTCTTGGAATGAATGAGATCATACTGAGAAACGAAACTGATCCTGAGCTTAAATCCTGCGCAGAATCTGCGATTCAGTCAGGCAATACACTCCTTTCACTTATAAATGATATCCTTGATCTTTCCAGGATCGAGTCAGGTAAGATAGAACTTATCAATGAAAAATACGATGTGGCTTCGCTCATACAGGATAGCTGCAATATAATCCGTGACAGGGCAGAAAAAAAGAATCTAAAGTTCTATGTTACATGTGATGAGAACGTTCCCGGAAGCCTTATTGGAGATATGGTCCGTGTAAGACAGGTAATCGTAAACATGCTGACTAACGCTGTTAAATACACGGATGAAGGCAGCGTAACCATGAAGGTTGAATGCCAGAGTGAAGGCAAAAAGGCCAAACTCATAGTAAAGGTAATCGATACCGGAATAGGAATTAATGGGGACGATATAGAAAAAGTATTTGAAAAGTTCGGACGTCTCGAAATGACCAGAAATGCAAAGGTGGAAGGTACCGGACTTGGAATGCCTCTTAGCCGTGATATATGCCTTGCAATGGGCGGTGATATAGAAGTTGAAAGTACGTATGGCAAAGGCTCGACCTTTATTGCCACCTTCCAGCAGAAGATCGCTGATGCAAGGCCTATTGGTAACCTAAGCGTAGATAACAGAGGAAACACCAACGTCAAAGAAAGATATCATCTGTTTGAAGCACCAACTGTAAGAATCCTTGCAGTAGATGATACCAAAGTAAACTTAAAGCTTTTCAAAAAGCTTATCGAACCTTCGCTTATCACAGTTGATACAGCGCAAAATGGTGAAGAAGCGTTGGAACTCGTTACCAGGTTCAAGTATGACATTATATTTATGGATCACCTCATGCCGGGAATGGACGGAATCGAAACTTTCACCAGGATGAAGGAACTTCCTGATAACCTGAATAAAGATACACCTGTCATTATGCTTACAGCTAATGCTATGACCGGTATGAGAGAAGAGTATCTTGGAATTGGATTTAAAGATTATCTGCCTAAGCCTGTTAAGGGAGAAAAGCTGGAACTTATGATCATGAATTACCTTCCTAAAGACAAGTTCACTGTTATAGATCATGAAGGCGAATGATTTAAATATCAAAAACTAAGGGAAAAAACTTATAAAGAGCTTAAACAAAATAATTCCAATAAAAAAGGAAAGCGATTATCGCTTTCCTTTTGTTATAACGCTATTTCCGACTTGTCGTCACACAGATCTTCGATCTCATAGGAGATATTACAACTGCTCTCAAACTCTTCAAGCCAGTTGTTTGTTACTCTGTTCGCAGCAATCTTACCATTATCTGTATTAGTACCTGAAAGAAGTACCACATACTGATTTCTGCCATATTGGGCAGCTACATCACCAACACGAAGAGTCTTGCCGATAAGACGGCCAAGCTGTCTCTCTAAATTGATGATGCTAAGACTTGTTGCAGGTTTTTTCAAAGTCAGAGTGAAAAGAACTAACTGATAGCTGGTGTCTATTCGCTTAAGATTTCTTGAAAGGAATCTGTAGAGATTCTTGAAGGAATCATAATCTACAAGATAAGCACCTCTATCAAGTCCATTTTCATTTATCATGGTCTTAAGAACAGAAATGTCCACAGAACCACGATGCTTTGAAACCTCATGAACACTGTCTACACCATCCTCATATAAGAGGAAACCATGTTTTGAATGCTGCTTTACATAATAAAGAGCTTTGTCTGCATGGTCTTTCAGGGTCTTAAGGTCATTGCCATTTATACCCGAAATAGCAATTCCTATAGAAGCTGAAATAGTCTGACCGATCCTCTCATCAACCATGTCACCGATAAGATACTCGACCTTTTCGATTATGCGGCGACATCTTTCTGCGAGCTGATCGGGTTCCGTAAAATTACGGTAAAATATAATAAATTCATCTCCTCCGAGCCTCATCAGAATATCTTCATTTCTGATAAAACTCTTTAAAATCTCAGCGAAACGCTTGAGAATTCGATCACCCATGGCATGACCATAGGTATCATTAACGCTTTTGAAATGATCAATATCGATCATTAAAAGAGCACCAGCCGGATCATCACCCTCTAGAACATTTATGATCTGCTGTTCCCCACTTGCACGGTTATTTAAACCCGTTAATGGATCGATGTAAGAATACATAGCCAGGTCCTGGTTTTGCATCTCCTGATCAGGAGATCTGTTCTTCCTTGTCATGAGCATTCTCCTATCGTATGTCATCTGCATGGCAGATGACATACGGGTCGAAAATATAATAAAACCCCTACTACATTTATAATAAGATAGCAAATTTGTAATTTCTACAAACCTTGCTTGAAAAAGTGCTTAACGGTAATGAAAAAAGGGGGTGAAAGATATATAATTGAGTTCATAGAAAACACAGAAAAGCTGCATTTAAGGAAGTGCCATGGAGACAATCAATTAAAAACAGACAGCAGAGGTATGTATGGATATCAGTAAAGTGATCTCAGAAATCAAAAAAATAGAAGGAACAGACGTTGAAACAGGTCTTGAATACTGTGCATCAGACGAAGAGATCTATGTTGAAACAGTGCAGGATTTCCTTGAAGATGACAGAGGAAGTGCTGTTCAGGAAGCTTTTACCCAAAATGATATAGATTCATATCATATAAACGCACATGCCCTCAAAAACCTGTGCTATACACTTGGACTTAACGAACTTGGAGATAAAGCTAAAGAGCTTGATGATGCTGCAAAAATTAAGGACTTTGAATATATCAAAGCCCATAATGAAGAACTAATGTCAATGTATAAAGACTATACAAGCCGCCTTAAAACAATAATAGAGGAATGATAGTTCATTTTGCTATTATTACACGGCAATAATACCTGATAAATAAACTATGTGGAGCTTTAATAGATCGCAGTAGATGCTATTATAGCTCCCTTTTCATCTATGTCAAAACTCCATATTGCATGAGCCGGGAGCCTGTGCTCTGTAAGATACCAGGTTCCATCTATAACTCCCATATAATAAGGCGTTCCGCCTCCTTCGAAAAAAGTATCATAGACAGTTTCATAGTTACCGCTAGAAATATCTTCAATTGAAGAAGCGCATATCATAGTAGCTGCATCCTGACTACCATACAGATCAGTAGATACAGTTATATAGAACAGATCACCGATGTGTTCAAGCTGGACCATTCCGGCTATTTTATCAGGAACACTGAAACTAGCTGCTCTTTTGAAAGTCTTCAGATCATATTTGAGGATCTGTGGTTCAAAGACACTTGATCCATCCGCAGGAAGTCCTGATACGAAGTACAGGTCTTCATTATCTATGGTAAAAGAGCGTACATAAGTATCTGCAAGTCTTTCTATAGTTATGACATTCGTAAGATACATACGAGTATCATCTTTTTTATGCCTGAAGATATACATCTCACCTGAATATGAACTCCAGCAATAGAAGGCAGAAGTGGCTTCATTATAGACAATATAGTGAGGTTTATTACCAATTTCATTAAAAATCTGAGTAAGAGTATATCCATCACCAGCCCGCTCAAATACTAGAACACGGTTGTTCTCTGTATCGTCTGCCAGCATTACAGTTCCATCAGATACTATTGTATGTCCAAGATCATATCCGCTTGAAGCATTATCGGTAAGAACTGTCCAGCCTGTGAGAGGATCAGTAAGATTGTCATTATAAATTATCTGTGAATGATAGCAGTCAACAATAAAATATCTGCCATCGATGAAGGTGATATCAGTAGGTACAGACAAGGATGGATAAGTGTTAGCAATTTCAGATGCAGTGGTATAGCCTGTAAGTTCAGATTCCCTCACATAGTCAGATCCGTCAAAAAAACCTTCTGAAAGCACCGGCCCGTCTATAGGATTTCCATTGTTTAAAACATTAGTATCATCTGAAAAAGATGCATCTTCCCTACTATCAGCTATAGAAGATGATACGCCTGTAGAACTATTATCTGTATCAGGAGATGCATTTGGATCAGTCTTACAACCCGTAAGGGTTATAGATAATAGAAGTAATGCCGATAATAGAATTGAAGTTTTTTGAGTGAGAGCATGAATATATTTTTTATATAAAAGGTATATCATTATTTATTAAAACCTTCCTCCATGAAAATATGCAAAGTGCCACCTTGCTATATGGCAAAGCCTTTTTAACCTATGAAATATCATTGGTAAAAACAATCTTTCTTATTATACAACGTTATTTTATTACAGGAAAATCAATTATAACCTTATTCCAGAAAACAAATAAAGCTTTTTTGAACTATGGAGAATTGATATGATCACATTTAGCTTATGTATGATAGTAAAAAATGAGGAAGAGAATTTGGGGAGATGCCTTAGCTGTCTTAAAAATCTTATGGATGAGATTATCATAGTTGATACAGGATCAACTGATAAAACTAAAGAGATTGCCGGAAAATTTGACGCTAAGATCTATGACTTTGAATGGATAGATGACTTTGCGGCTGCAAGAAACTATGCCTTTTCCAAAGCAACCTGTGATTACATTTACAGCGCAGATGCTGATGAAGTGATCGATGAAAACAATATAAGAGAATTTGCAAATCTGAAGCAGGCTTTAAATGATATTTATGTAAAGAGTTTATCTAAAACGGACGCATCATCTGATAGTGCAGAGGACGATCTGCCTATAGACATAGTCCAGATGTATTATTGCGGCCAGACAAGCGGCAAGGGAAAAAGCGTTTACAATTTTGATAAGGAGCTGCGTCCCAAATTGTTCAGGCGTTTAAGAACATTTGTCTGGGAAAACCCAATACATGAGCAGATAAGAACTGAGCCTGTAATATTTGATTCAGACATAGAAATTCAGCATAAGCAGTCGGAAAATCATGCATCCCGAGACCTTTCCATATTCAGAAAGGCTATTGATAAAGGCTATACGATTTCTTCAAAGCTATTGGATTTTTATGCAAGAGAGCTTTATATGGCAGGAAGCGCAGATGATCTGAAGGCAGCAGAAGAGTTTATGATAATGGTTACAGAAAGCGATACCGCCAGCGTAGACGATATAAGAAAAGCCAGCATAATCCTTGCAAAGAGTGCACGACTATCAGGCGATATACCAAAGTTTATGAAGTATGCCCTTAAAGACGTATCTTCCGGCTGCGCCAGTGAGATGTGCTGCGAACTTGGTGATTATTATCTTGATTCAGGCGATCTTTCAGAGGCAAGCCTTTGGTTTTATAATGCCGCATTTGAACAGGCGCCTATGCTTGATATCAATACAGGAGGCACAAGGCCACTTCTTTCTTTATCCAAGTGTTATAAACTTCTTGGTAATCAGGAACTATCAGATGAGTATGCCATAAAAGCCAATGAATGCAATCTGTGAAAATCGCTATAGATTTTATAGCAATAAAGGCATATGTCATAAGATAAACAAATGCAGTATAAATACTAAAAGACAATAAAACAGCTCTGGCCAAGTTATAAATTACTTAAGCCAGAGCTATTATTTTAAGATCAGATTAAAGCAAAACCAAACAGACTAACAAGACTCATGATGATTCCTGCAAGAAGAACTCCAAGTATTACAGCTATAACGCTTGACTTAAAGTCCATATCAAGAATACTTGCTGCAAGTGTGCCTGTCCATGCACCTGTTCCAGGAACAGGGATTCCTACGAAAAGAAGAAGTGCTACAAGTAGACCATTACCTGCTTTTTCTTTAAGCTTTTCGCCTCCCTTATGACCCTTTTGAAGACAGAAAGTGAAGAACTTTCCGATCACTTTTTTACCTGCTCCCCATTCAAGAACTTTTCTTGCAAAGAAGAAGATAAATGGCACAGGAAGCATGTTGCCGAGAATGATGATCACATATACAAGTGGCATATTAAGGGCAATTCCAACTTCTCTGAAAAGGTAAGCTATCGGAATGGCTCCTCTAAGCTCGATAAGAGGAAGCATTGAAACAACGAAAATTACAAGGTAAATTGCCCACGTCGGAGCGTTCTGAAACATTTCTACAATTGCGTGACCCATTGGAATCTAAATCTCCTAATCATTTTTAGTCATACCCCCTTTGTGGCATGCGTGTTTTATTTAAGATAATCCTTTAAAAAGGCTATAAGCTTATCCATCTGCTCATCTGTACCGATAGAAATTCTCAGGTAATCCTCGATCCTCGGCGCGTTCCAGTGACGTACATAAATTCCGGCAGCTTTCAAAGCACAGAAAAGTGACTGACCTGAAACATTTTCATGCTTTGCGAATATAAAATTTGCCTGAGAATCAGGGAAAGAAAATCCCAAAGACTTAAGCTCGCACTTAACGCGTCTTCTTGTCTCCATGATCATATGGCAAGTCTTTTTAAAGTATTCATCATCTCTTACGGATGCTGCGCCAAGCTCAAGTGAAGGTCTATTCATTGTATATGAGTTAAAAGAAAACTTGGCATCATTCAGGTATTTTATCAGCTTTTTGGATCCAAATGCAAATCCTATTCTCATTCCCGCCATAGCTCTGGATTTGGAGAATGTCTGAACAACTAAAAGGTTATCATATTTATCTATTAATGGAAGAACGCTCTTGCCGCCAAAATCTATATAAGCTTCATCAATGATGACAACAACATCTTTATTATGAGCAATGATCTCCTCGATCATATTTACATCTTCAAGAACGCCTGTCGGTGCATTAGGATTTGGGAAAATGACACCGCCGTTATCCTTAAAGTAATCCTCTTTGACTATACGGAAGTTCTCATCAAGAGGGCATCTTTCATATGGAATGTGGTAAAGATCTGCCCACACATCATAAAAAGAATAAGTTATGTCAGGGAAAAGAATTGGCTTATTTGAATTAAAAAATGTCAGAAAAGCCATAGAAAGAACATCGTCAGATCCAACTCCGACAAAGATCTGATCGGACGGAACCTTGTAATAGTCGCTAAGAGCATCTATAAGCTTCGAAGCTCCCGGATCGGGATAAAGACGAAAATCCTCATATTTCATGCTACCAAGAAGTTTTTCAACCTCAGGAGCAGGAGGATAAGGACACTCGTTAGTATTGAGCTTAATGATGTTATCTGTTTTTGGCTGTTCGCCCGGCGTATAAGGAACGACCTTACGGACATTATTTTCCCATGACATGGCAGTACTCCCTTCTAAATGTGTATTCGCTGATATTCTTTAGAAAAAACGTCCGTGTTACGGACGTTAAAAATCAGGAATATTGTTCTAGTGTGATGCCTCGATTATCTTTGTGCAAATATCTTGTGAGACAGTATACTAGGATAGATTAGTTGAAATGATTGGCTCTGTATAGATCAAATGCATTAAGAACCTTTTCCTTGAGCTTTGGACTCATTCTAAGTTCAGATCCTCCACGCATCGTTATAACATTACCATTTATATAATTAACCCTGTAAAGGGCAACTATCTCAAATCTGGATACCTGTACAAATTCAGAAGACGGAAGCTTTTCCTGAATAGCAGACAAGGCCATATAAGTCGAGACATCGCCCTTCATGGTGTGAATGACGATCTTTCGACCCTGCGTCTCGATATAGATAATATCATTAAGGAAAATTTTGATCTGAATACGTTCGCTGTTAACAGTAATAGAACGTGAAAAATTAACACGCTGAACAGCTTTGTCCATAACGTGGACAAGACTCTCGTATTTTACAGGCTTTTTAAGATAGGAAAGGGCTTCGACTTCAAATGCCTCTGCAGCAAAAGAATCACTTCCTGTCATGAAGATTATCTGACTGGTCTGTGAGACTTTGCGAAGCATTCTTGCTGCATCTATACCATTTTGAATGGGCATAAGTATGTCAAGAAGGATGATATCCGGTTTTTTACTTTTAAGATACTCGGAATAATCATCCTGGCTGGATACATCTGTGATGTTGTAATCGAATTCGCGCTCATCGAGATATTTGGTTATGAGTTTATGATGAAGATTGATATCTGTCTTATCATCATCATAAATCAGTATCTCAAGGACGGATCTGCTCTCATCGGTTGAATTCATAAATGTCATACCTTGACCAACTTGAAACCCTTATTTCGTCGTAATTTTAGCATATTAAAGCCTGTGGTTCAAGATGGCTAAATTAACGGGTAGTGCCGCCCTCAACAAAGCATACCGGAAGGTCTGTAACACTGGATACTTCCTCGCCGTCTATCATCTTAAGGAGCATCTTAATACCTGTCTGAGCAATCTTATCAATAGGCTGTCTTATAGATGAAACTATAGGCTCGCCGGTAATAAAGTCAGGCATACCATCAAAACCGATAACCTGTACATCTTCAGGAACCCTAAGTCCCATCTTCTGAAGCTCATCAGAAATAAGATGTGCCATATGATCAGAAGAAGCAAATATTCCATCATATGAAAATTTCTTATCACCATCTGACGGAGACAGGTAGCTGTGGATCAACTTCCTGTATGATTTGGAAGGATACATGAATCCTGTATCTGCCATATTGTAATCCATGAAACTCAGAACATTATGCTCAACACTAACTTCGCTGCAGAATCTGTTGAAGCCTGCGATACGCTTTGTCGGTTCACTTTCATAATCAGTTCCTGCCCAGAAACACAGGATATTCCTGCAGCCTTTTTCATATAAGGTTTTAGCAGCAAGGTATCCGCCTGCTTCATTGTCGCAGGATACACAAGGAATCTTGCCACCAAAATGTCTGTCGAAAGCTACCATGGGAATATTAAGGCTTGTAGTATCAGCTATCTTGGAGTAGGTAACACCAAATATTCCGTCAACACGGGAAGTTGCAGCCATAGAAATATATGAATCGATCTTCTCGGAATCATTTCTTGAAATGCAGATGAGCATGCGCTTACCGCGCTTGTTCAGCTCTTTTTCTATAGTATCTATCATTGGTGGGAAAAGAGCATTCTGAAGAGTTGGAACGATAACCAGAATATCATTGGTATTCTGAGCTTTTAATCCATGTGCGTTTGGATTGAGCTGATAGTGAAGCTTCTTGATAGAGGCTTCTACCTTGAGTCTATATTCATCACTTACGTGAATACCGTTTATAACCTTTGAAACTGTGCCTAAAGAAACCCCTGCATCTTTGGCAACATCTTTGATTGTAGCCATATATAATCTCCGTACTGAAGCGCATAAATGCTATATTTGAAACGTTTTATCATTTCTTATAAATAATATCATTGGGGCAAAAACTCCACAATCTGACATTAATTACAAAAAAATAGACATTTTTTGTATATATTTACTGCTTTACTTTGCATATACATTTTGATATTGTGGAAATGTGCCAAGGGGGATTTGAGTCCGAAATTGAATCTGAGCACATTTTTTTAGAGAAGGAAATGAAACGTTTCATGTAATGGGGTTTAAGCACTGAATATAGAGAAATACAAAGACAGTGTGGTGAAAGGAATCATGAAAATGAACGAAACTTATAACAGAGTAACAAATGAATCCGGATATGGAAAAAAGGTTCTTTCCATTCTTCCATGGAACAAGGTAAAGGTTCCGGAAGATAAGAATATTCCTCATGGTGATATGCCGGGCGACAAGATTGAAATTGAAGATGGTCATATTACCAAGGCAGAGATCATTTTTCCAAAGCTTGTAGAGATGATCGCTAAGGCGGCAGATTCTAATGAGTATGGAAGATGTGTCATTGCAGTATGCGGCGGTTCAGGCGTAGGTAAATCCGAGATCGCATCTTTGTTAAGTTTCTATCTTAATGCAGCAGGAATCGGAAGTTATACACTTTCAGGTGATAACTATCCACACAGAATTCCTAAATATAACGATGCTGAGCGTCTTCGCATCTTCAGAGAAGCCGGAATTAGGGGAATGGCTGATGAAGGATGCATGAATGCTGAGAATTTTGCGATCGTGCAGAAATGGCAGCAGGAAGAAGACGATGCAAATGAAGCACATGTAAGCGAATATGGATGGTTCAAGTCATATCTTGATGCAGGTAAAAAGGCTCTTGCAGGATATCTTGGAACACCAAATGAAACAGACTATGACGAAGTAAGCACCATTATCAAAGCTTTCAAAGATGGCGCAGATACACTTACACTTCGCCGCATGGGAAGAGATGAAAGTGCTCTTTGGTATGAGAACGTTGATTTCTCAGACAAGAAAGTTCTTATCATCGAGTGGACACATGGAAACAGCGACTATATCAAAGGGGTAGATATTCCTGTTCTCCTTAACAGCACTCCTGCAGAGACACTTGCTCACAGAAGATCCCGTGCAAGAGACGGTAAAGTTGACAGCGCGTTTACAACACTTGTTCTTAATATAGAGCAAAGGGAGCTCCACTCACAGGCACATAAAGCTAAGATCATTATTTCCAAGGATGCTGAGCTTATAACATTTGAGCAGTATTCACAGCTTATGGATGGCCAGTTTTGAGAGAGGTATGCGGTATGAATAAAAAATATACAGATAATGGACCAATGCTTAATGCCTATCCTGACAGCATAGGCGGAACTCTTGGAGATATAGTTTCATTTTTGGAAAAGCCTGAACTTAAGGATGCATTCCAGTCGTTCTATATCCTTCCTAGTATCTTCAATACTGATCTTGACAGAGGATTTTCTGTTATTGATTACAACATCAATGAGCAGCTTGGTTCAAAAGAAGATGTTGAGAGAATAAAAAATCTTGGTGTAGACCTTAAGCTTGATTTCATCCTTAATCATGCTTCAGTTCTTTCACCACAGTTCCAGGACCTTATTAAAAATGGTGAGAAGTCAAAGTATGCAGACTTTTTCATTAACTGGAACAAATTCTGGGATGGCTGCGGCGATATGACCAAGGACGGTTATGTTCAGCCAAGAGAAGAACTTATCAAAGACATGTTCTTCAGAAAACCGGGACTTCCAATTCTTATGGTAAGAATGCCTGATGGCAGAGATGTTCCATACTGGAATACTTTCTATCAGGAAGTAAGATATCCAAGATTTGATGCTATTGACCTTCTTTCAAAGATGAACATGCAGTACCTTACTGCAGAAAAGCTTGCAGAGCGCATCAATAGCGAACTTGATAATGGAAAGATGCCTTCAGATATAAACTTTGAAGGATTTGAAAAATATAAAGATGCAGCAATAGATCTTCTTGAGTCAAATCGTAAGTATCTTGGTCAGATGGATCTTAATATCAAGTCAGATCTTGTATGGGAGCATTACGATAATACACTCAGAACACTTTCTGAGTATGGCGCTAAGATCGTTCGTCTTGATGCATTTGCATATGCACCCAAGGAGCCTGGCAAGAAGAACTTCCTTAATGAGCCTGATACATGGGATGTTCTTGCTAAGGTAAGAAAGCTTGCTGATAAATATGGAGTAACACTTCTTCCTGAAATTCATGCAAGCTATGGAGAAAAGACCTACAAGCAGGTTGCAGACATGGGTTACATGACCTATGACTTCTTCCTTCCGGGACTCTTGATAGATGCTATTGAGAAAAAAGATGCGACAACTCTTATGAATTGGGCGCAGGAACTTTATACAGACAAGATCCGCACAGTAAACATGCTTGGTTGTCATGATGGTATTCCGCTTCTTGATCTTAAAGGAATCCTTTCAGATGAAGAGATCCAGAATCTTATCGACACTGTTGTCGGAAGAGGCGGCCTTGTAAAAGATCTTCATGGCAAAAAGAACATGTACTACCAGGTTAACGCAACTTACTACAGCGCACTTGGTGAAGATGACAAGAAGATGCTGATGGCAAGAGCGATCCAGATGTTCATGCCTGGTAAGCCACAGGTTTGGTACCTTGATCTTTTCGCAGGTAAGAATGATTATGATGCGGTAAAACGTTCAGGTGCAGGTGGACATAAAGAAATTAACAGAACAAATATTTCTCCTGATGAGATTGCGAAAAAACTTGAGCAACCTGTTGTTGCAAAACAGCTTGAGCTGCTGAAACTCCGTAATACATTTCCTGCATTTGGCTTTGATGCTAAGTTTGAGTTTAAGTGTAACGCTTCAACCCTTGAAATATGCTGGACAAACGAAGGACATACAGCACAGCTCAAAGCGAATTTTGACAAGATGGAATACGAAATTATAACAAAATGACGATAATCTGTGTTTTGGGTGCTGATAATATTATCGGGAAATAGTGATTTCGTCGAAAATTTAGCGAAAATTCTCTAAAAACTTGTATATTTTAGTAGATATGTTACTATAATTTTATGAACTTGCATAAAAACGACATGATGAAACGTTATCATTCGTGATTATGCCAAATATAAAGGAGGATTTCTTATGAAGAAAAAGTTACTTGCAACCCTGCTGGTAGGCACAATGGCAGTTGCCATGACAGCCTGCAGCTCATCTGACAACAATGGAGGTAGTGCGCAGAACAAAGAAGAGGGTGGTTCATCTGACGCTACTGGTTCTTACGACGCAATCCGTCTTGTAAACGGAAAACCTGAAGTTGATACACAGCTCCAGGCACTTGCAGCTAAGTACAAAGAAGAGACAGGCAACGAGATCAAGATCGAGTCAATCGGTGGCGATACATCTGCATCTGACGCTCTTAAGGGTTACTTCCAGGCTGGTAACATGCCTGACATCTTCGTATCAGAGACTAACCAGTTTGCAGACTGGGAAGGCTATCTTGCTGATCTTTCAGGAGAAGCATGGTGCGACAATACTCAGTATGAGTATGTAGATGCGAATATGGGAACAATCGGTTACCCTTACATGGTTGAGGCAACAGCTATCGCTTACAACGCTGATGTTCTTGAGGCAGCTGGAGTAGATCCTGCATCTCTTACAAGCCCAGCAGCTTATGAAGAAGCTTTTGCAACAATCGACAGCAAGAAGGATGAACTTGGTCTTACAGCTGTAATCGGTTATTGCGCAGAGCCTAACAACCTTGGCTGGTCAACAGGTACACACATTTTCGCTCAGTACCTTGATTCAGGTCTTGCAGCTGATGACACAACATACATCGACCTTCTTAACGATGGTGGTAAGATCGATGAAGCTCGTATGACAAACTTTGCAAAATTCATCGGAATGTTCAATAAGTATTCTGATCCTGCACTTCTTGTAGACGGAACATATGATAACCAGGTTGGCAACTTTGCAGCTGGTAAGTATGCATTCGTAACACAGGGATCATGGATTGGTGCTTCTCTTACAGCTAACGAGAACTACTCAGGATTCAAGGTAGGTTTCGCTCCTTATGCATTTGAAGATGGCATGGATACAATCATTGCTGGTCCTTCATCTTACTGGGCAGTTTACTCAGAAGGTAACGTAGAAGCAGCTAAGGCATTCCTTAACTGGTGCGCAGGCGATTCAGCTCAGAACATTCTTGTAAATGACGCTGGTTTCATCAGCCCATTCGATAACTGCAAGTATGAGCCTTCAGATCCATTTGCAGCTTCTGTAATCAGCTACATGCAGGCTGGCAAGACATCTGGATGGCACACATTCCTTAAGAAGTCAGGTCTTGAGAACCGCACATGTCAGGTATTCGCTGATTATGCTAAGGGATCTCTTGATGAGAGCGGATTCGTTTCAACAATCGGTCAGGTAATTGCTGACTACTATGCTGAATAAGCAAATAAATCCTTTGTGAAAGGGTTATCACAAGATATTTCTTGTGCCAAGTGGGCGGCGGCCTATTCCGCCGTCCCATTTTGGCATATGGATTGAGGCTTGTATTTAGGTATTTGGGTTTAATCGAGGGATGTTTTACGTAGACAGTTTTGGGCCTTATTACAAAATAAAGGTTACTGAAACATATTATTTGATAAGTAGAGGTCATGAAGATTTTTATTAGGTAATAAAGCGTAGAACTAAAATTTATGTTTTTAAAAGGACCAAGGAGGTTAAAGAAAGTATGAATATACTCTCACCAGTAAGAAGAATAACATCTTATGTATGTCTGCTGGCAGGAATTGTTATGTTCGTAGCATCTCTTTACATGGATATTATGAAAGTAAAGAATGATGCAAGGGGGACACTGCTCGTTGTAGGAGTGTTACTTATCATCGCCGGACTTTATTTCTTTCCGACACTTAAACATCACAGAACAATAATCAATGTATTGTTCCTGTTTCCACTTCTTTTCACTTTCGCAGTAACAGTTATCATTCCGCTTATTCTGGGTATCTACTACTCATTCACTGACTGGAATGGTATTAAGATGACTAAAATGGTAGGCTTTGAGAATTATGCCAAAATGTTCAATCAGCCAGCCTTTATCTGGTCTATCCTGTTAACGTTTCTTTTCGTTGTATTCAATATGATACTTGTAAATCTGGTTGGATTCTTACTTGCACTTTTATGTACAACTAAGATCAAGGGACTTGGATTCTTCAGAGCATCTTATTTCCTTCCTAACCTTATTGGCGGTATCGTACTTGGTTATATCTGGCAGTTCATTTTTGCTAATGTTGTTACAGAGATATTTAATCAGCCATGGTCATGGCTTGCTAACTCCAACACAGCATTTATGGCGATCATAATCGTATATATCTGGCAGTATGCTGGTTATATCATGCTTATCTACATTACCGGTCTTACTACAGTACCGAGAGATGTACTTGAAGCATCAGCTATTGATGGAGCAAACGCTATTCAGACACTTTTTAAGATCAAGATTCCTATGATCGCTTCAACAATTACTATCTGTACTTTCCTTACACTTACATCTGCATTCAAGCAGTTTGACGTTAACCTTGCATTAACAGGTGGTAAAGGATCAATTCCTGATTTCATGGGTAAGTACCTTTCAAACGGAACCGAGATGATAGCTCTTAACATTTATACAACAGCTATCAACGACAGAAGCTATTCACTTGGACAGGCTAAGGCAGTACTTTTCTTCATAATACTTGCCACTGTATCAATTATTCAGGTAAGAATATCAAATAAGAAGGAGGTAGAAATGTAATGAATAGAGAGCCTAAGAAATCTACACTTGCTATACAGTTCGTTATAGCTGTTTGCATTGCATTATATATTTTATTTCCCTTCTTCCTTGTTGTAATAAACTCATTTAAGTACAATACAGCAATTTCAGAAGATCCTATCGGATTTAAGGGAGCTTCATTTGAGCAGTTTATTTCAAACCTTGATGGTGTTGTTAATAATGATCACTTCAAGTTCTGGAATGCATTTGGTACATCTGCGATCATTACAGTAATATCACTTGTACTTCTTGCTATGTTTGGTGGAATGGCTGCATGGGTTATCTGCCGTAACAACAAAAAGGCATGGGCTAATGTTATCTACTTTATTTTCATAGCTTCAATGATCATTCCTTTCCAGGTTGTTATGCTTCCGCTTATTTCTACATTCCGTGATGTAGGTAAGTTTATTAATATTTCTATGCTTCAGTCTATTCCAGGTATCATTTTTGCATACTGCGGATTTGGCGGAGCTATGACAGTATTTATTCTTAACGGCTTTATTAAGGGTATTCCTTTTGAGCTTGAAGAGGCAGCATATATTGATGGATGTCTTCCTGAGCAGGTTTTCTTTAGGATCATTTTCCCTATGCTTAAACCAGTAATCATGACAGTTACTATCCTCAATGGCATGTGGATTTGGAACGACTTCCTTCTTCCTTCACTTATGCTGGGACTTAACGGTGAAGTTAAGACACTTCCTGTAGCAGTTCAGGCATTCGTAGGATCCTATGTTAAGGATTGGAGTATGATCCTTACAGCAGCTCTCCTTGCTATCATTCCTATGATCATCGTATTCCTTATCGGTCAGAAACAGATCGTTCAGGGTATGGTTGATGGAGCGATAAAGTAACAGGACATAGAATTACATCCATGTAATTCTAAACATGTCTTAGTTACATCCTGTAACCCAGAAATCTTACTAACATTCCCTATATATTTCCTAATACAAAAGAGGAGCTATCTCGCTTAAGTAGTGAGATAGCTCCTCATATTTTTGTTATTTGCTTACCGGCGAGCGTTTATCTGATCATGATCTTTTCAATCTCGCCAATGAACATCGTATGAAAACCGGCGTTTTTGTCTTTGTATTGTTCGTCTAAAAGAGACTTGTCATTGAAGGAATCAGCGCCGAGCTTCTGGGTTAGTACCTTACGGCAGATGATAACATTGGAAGCCTCATCTATAAAAGGTGCCTGAGTATCTTCATCGTAGTTTATCGTAAGGCGTGCGCCTTTGATCTTGTCTTCATTTTTGCCGGAGACCATACCCATGAATTTTAGTTCGCGCTTGTAATCCTTAAGATCCAGAAAACTGATGGTAAAGTAATCTGAAGCCTCTATAAGCTCTCTGGTATACCTTTCTTCACGAAGATACAGATTTACTATATATTTATCCCATAAAAATCCAATACCTCCCCAGGAAGCTGTAGTCGAATTAACTTTTCCGTCTGCTCCGGCAGTGATGAGCATCATATTATCAGTCGCGAAATTAAAGGGACCTTGCATAACATCATGAACACTTATAGGTTGAAATACATGCATATACGTCTCCTTTCGATCGGAATACAGTTAAGTATATAATATCACACACGTTGTAAAAGTAATATATTTGATAGTTATTTTTATACTCTTCTTTGTCGATAAATATATGGAGACTATATAAATTTATAGGGGCATAAATGGAGAATTATGAATTCAGTCTGAAAAGACTTTGGCTTATACCAATTACTATGATCTTCATTATCCTGCTGTTAATGGGATTTAACAGCTCCTTTTTTGATGCAAAGGTACAATACGGTTATTATAACCTTTCAGAAGGTTGGGACGTAGTTAATGAGAATGAAGGACTGGAATTTCATGATGTTTCTTTATGGGATATAAATATTGGAAAAGCGGGCAATTATAAGCCTGTTACTATGATAAATACGATCCCCAGGGACCGCATTCCAGCGGCAGCTATTGTTTTTAGAACCTACTATTGCAGCGTGGAAGTATATATAGGGGGCGAACTAAAATATACATTTGCCAAGGACATTATGGAAAGCGGCCGGATGTGCCCTAAACACTATAATGTGATCCCGGTTACTGCTGACTGCCTAGGCAAAGAATTAAAGATCGTACTGATCCCTAATGAAGTATATTCATTTTCAGGACTTTCTCCGGTTTATTTCGGCAATATAGAAGACGTATACAGATCTATTATCGCAGATAAGAGATTACCCCTTCTGATAGGTACTTTCCTGTGCATATTCGGCTTTGCGATGTTTATAACTTCCCTTTATATGCTTGTCTATCACAAAGGAAGTATAGCTCTTATTTTTGCTGCCAATATTTCTTTTGACATGGGAACATATATACTTGACTTTAATGATCTGTATCACTTTATTTCAGATGCAGACAGGTTCTATACATTTATCGAGTATTTATCTTTGTATTTTATTCCGCTTTCCATAATCGTATTCCTTATCACTTCGAATTCCTATTTCAGGAACTGGATATTTTATCTGTGCGCTGTAGTTGATGCATTATTCGTTATATATACAACAGTTGTGCATTGCCTGAATATAGATCATATCTGCAATTATCTTTCAGTGATTCATGCGATAGGCTTCGTAGAAGGAATACTATTTATAGGAAGACTAATAATAAGCATATATGGAACGCTTAAGTCCAAAAAGAATGACGATATTACTTTGGGCGCTGTAAACAGTCAAAGTCTGATCTCCTCTATTGTCTTTCTTATTGGCGTTCTTATCTACCTTGTGTGTATTTTTATAGATATGGCTCTATATCTTATAAAGACAAACACGGGCGGTAATTATGAAATGAACAAAGAGATAACCTTTTTCATAATAGGTTCTCTGTGTTTTGTTCTGGCTATACTTTTAAACTATTTCTTTATTTCTATCGAACATATCAGTATGGATAGGCAAAATCGTCAGCTTGAAGGCATAGCTTATACAGATGAGCTGACAGGTTTAAGTAACAGAGCCAGGTGTGAACTTGAGCTTGCATCTATTAAGAAAAAAAATAGGGAAGGCTTTTCTGTTATAAGTATAGACGTTGATAAATTAAAGACGGTTAATGATACCCTTGGTCATAATATGGGCGATGCCCTGATAAAAGAATTTGCAGATGCTTTTGCAGCTTCAGTTAATGATGCTGATCTCCTCGGAAGGATGGGAGGAGATGAGTTTATAGCCATATACAAGAAAGGCTCTGAATCAATATGTAAGAGCGCCATGGAAAGACTCGTAAAAGAGATAGAAAAACGTAATGCCAAAGATAACAGAGCATATGATCTGTCTTTTTCTTATGGATATGCATGCAGCAGTAATAGCGGAAATATAAATCCAAGAGACATATACATGGAAGCTGATAAAAATATGTATGAGATGAAGAAAATTCATCATAAGGAGGGGGCATGCTTATGAGGAAAAGAATTTTTTTCATATCACTTAGTATAGTCACATTTATCGGTATATTATCTTTGATAGGGTATATCCTTCCATATAAACCAGAAGGAGAACTTACTACGCTTGATGGACCGTGGGACATTGATACTGTTGATGTCCATATTAAAGATGCCAGTGTTGATGAGGTTTCAGAAGTTTTAAGCTCATTACATGAAAGGGATATGATCACATTATCCTGTGAGCTTCCTGATGATGAGTCTGTTTCTATGCCTACGATCCTTTTAACTACAAGATATAGCGCAATAGAAGTTTCATGCGGAACCGTACGCGTTTTTTCCATGTGGATGGACCGCTATAATGAGCATAAGTTTGTTGGCGGCGGACGTTTTTTTATCCCGGTTCCCATTAAACCTGATGATAACAGGATTCGGATTAAATTTTTCATATCAGAAGAAGGAGCATATAACAACTTTGATCCTCCGGTATTTGGAACCTATCATGATGTACGAAGCAGTTATATAAGAGAAAGACTATTCCCTATTGCCTGCACATGTTTTCTTATAGTATTTGGAATATGCTTTATTTTCATAACACTAATGTTTTGCTATGCAGTTCCAAATATTCTCAGCCAGTTGTTTACATCGATACTCTTCCTTGATCTTGGCATATGGATGGGAGGCTATTATGGTATAGCACAGCTCTGCGTTGATGCAACGCATCTTGTAACTGTGGAGATGGTGGCTCTATTTCTGATAGTCCCTCTTGTTACCCTCATTTTTGCCTCCATAGGAAAACATTATACATATAGCAAAAACAATATAGGCGCAGTGTCTCTTGCGGTTGTGACTATGGTGTTTATAGTATTCCACTTTATGGATATAGTTCACATGAACAGGACGCTTCCTGCATATTATGTTATAGGCGTTATTGCTTTTGTGGCTAACATAATAGTAATGATCGATGATGTAAAAAAGCGTAACCTTCCCAAAGCTGCTATGACACAGGAGCTTGGCTTGTTCCTTTTTGGAGTATCTATGATGCTGCAAATGATAGTCCATATTTTATACAAAAGGAACATCATTAACAGAAATGCATTGACCAATAATATCCTGCCGCTTGGCATCATGATGTATGTCTATCTGTATCTTCTTACCTATTTTTTGTATGTTACGGAAATGTATGCTCAACAGCAGGAAAATGAGTCGCTTACTCACCTTGCATATGCAGATGGTCTTACCAATCTTCCTAACAGGTCTATGTGGACCAAACGAATGAATGAACTAAAAAGATCAGATGCAGATTACTGCGTGATCTCTATGGATCTTAACGGGCTAAAAGATGTTAACGACCGTCTGGGGCACGCATTTGGAGATGCCTATATAGCAGACTTTGCAACGACTATGGTCGAAACCTTCCCGGAAAATGTATTTGTTGCCAGAATAGGTGGTGATGAATTTGTGGCTGTCCTTGATAATTCTACGCCTAAAGAGGTTGAGAGCTATATCTATGATCTTACAGAAAAACTACGAGTTCAGGATGTTCTTGATTATGGATTTAGAAAGAGCGTTGCAGCAGGCTATGCTTACAGATCAGAACTTGACGAAGGGGATAAGAACGACCCGCAGAAAGTGTACCTTATTGCAGACAAGCGAATGTACGATGTAAAAAGACATATGCATAACAGTAAGAGGATTGGAGAGAGATAAGAGTTTTTTCACTTGAGATATTTCACTATAACTAGTATAATTCAATAGCGAAAAAATATTCTAATTCCGATCATTATAAAGAAAAGAGGTTTCAATATGAAAAGAAAATATAACTTATCAAAGCAGGTTACAGAAGAGCAGGCAGCTAAGGCTATGGAAGAAATGCAGAAGATCACAGGTTTTGGCGAAGCGCAGTTTACAGAGGATCGTAAAGGTCTTATCGTAACAGCTGATGATGACAAGATCACACACGTTATGAACCGCAGCGTTAACATCTTCGCAAGAGTATGCGATGATACTAAGATCTCATTTGATTCTTTTGTTTTTGAAGACTAATTGACTGCTCCCAGAACGAACAGCATCACAAGTGCGTACAGCACAGGCTGGTGCAGCATGTAGATGACAAGAGAGTGCTTTCCGATAAAAGAAATACCGGGAATACGTATATAGAAGGGACGCTTTAAAAGAAGCGTTCCTTTTTTAGGCATTTTTAAAAGACGGCAGATTGCAAAACCGCACCAGAACAGGAATATCCAGGGCAGGATCGCAAAGTAGTCTGTAGAATAAAAAAACGGAAATGGAAATCCCAGATATGTAGTCAGATAGTTTGTATATAAAGACTGCGGAAGGGTGATAACATTTGCACCTGGGAAACCAATGTATCCGTATGAGATAAATCTTGTTACTGCAAACATAAAGGCTGAAAAGAAAAGAAGAATACCAGGATGTATCTTCTCTAATATAGGAAGTAACAGTCCTGTTATTATCATCGCACTTCCATGAAAAGTCAGAACGCCGAAGATGATTATATCTTCCGGAAGAAAAATACTTGTTACGACTGTAATTGCAAGCCCGCATAAAGAGACAATAAGACCTCTTGTTATAGGGTGATTGGATATGGCTACGCAAAAGCCGGAGATCAGAATAAATGACCAGCAGATACTCTGCTGCCAGATAAAACCAGTATTAGAGGTATAAAAATCAAGCCGGATTCCTGCAATATATACAAGATCCCAGCAAAGATGATAGAGTATCATGCTAATGAGAGTTAAACCCCTGATAGAATCGATAGTGTGTAATCTTTTACCCATAGATACATATTAACTCAACTTGACTTAAAAAGCTAAAGAAAACTACAATATTAGTATAAAAAGTTTGAATGACCTTTGACTTGAAAAAGCCAGATATTTACAGAACATAAACTATAAAGCAGGATAAGTTTGAAAATAAAATTTTCAAACTTCACAAAGTGGTGTCGCGAGCTCCACCACTTAGGCCATTAGTCACTCGCTTTGCTCGCGACATGAGGATAAATATGAATACAACAAAAATAGAAACCAATTCCTCGCAGGAAACATTTGAGTTTGGAAAAAGAATAGGAGAAAATGCCCAGCCGGGTCAGGTATATACACTGATCGGCGACCTTGGTGTTGGCAAGACCGTCTTTACACAGGGCGTAGCCAAGGGGCTTGGAATAGAAGGACCCGTTAACAGCCCGACATTTACTATACTTCAGGTATATGAAGAAGGAAGGATACCCTTCTATCACTTTGATGTATACCGCATAGGCGATGTGTCTGAAATGGATGAAATCGGATACGAAGACTGCTTCTATGGAAACGGCATCAGCCTTGTGGAATGGGCTAACCTTGTAGAAGAGATATTGCCTGAACATTATACGGAGATACGTATAGAAAAAGACCTGTCTAAGGGCCTTGATTACAGGCTTATCAGTATGACTCAGTTTTGACGATGAAAGGATATGAACCTTGAAGATTTTAGCTATAGATACATCGGGACTTACTGCAACAGTTTCAGTGTGCGAAGATGACCGCCTTGTTGCAACGTTCTCGATCCAGTACAAAACAACACATTCCCAGATCCTCATGCCCATGATCGAGAAGATCAAAGAGCTCACGAATCTGGATCTTAAAAGTATAGATGCCATAGCCTTAGCAGCAGGCCCTGGTTCTTTTACAGGACTTCGCATAGGAACAGCAACAGCTAAAGGCCTTTGCCTTGCGCTGGGTGTCCCGCTTATCGCAGTTCCTACCATGGATGCCATGGCTTACAACTTATACGGAGTAGAGCGCCTCATCTGTCCTATGATGGACGCAAGAAGGTCTCAGGTCTACACAGGCGTATATACATTTGTTCCTGAAAAAAGAGAAGACACATCCCTTTACAAATATGCAATGAAGACAATTCTGGATCAAAAGTGTGCTTCAATAGACGAGATCGCAGAATACCTTAATGCACAGGGAAAGCCTGTAACGATACTTGGAGACGGCGTGCCTGTATACCTTGACGCCCTTGAACAAAAGCTCCATGTTCCGTTTAGCGTAGCGTCAGTATCACAGGATCGTCAGAACGCAGCAGCTCTTTGCGCAGTAGCAGCTCAGTATATGCGCGAAGGTAAAGCAGTAGATGCAGACTCTTTTGCCCCGGAATATTTAAGACCTTCACAGGCAGAAAGAACCGCTAAGGAAAATCAAAAAGACGCGAATGCAGGAGCAGTTGATGGCTCTGATAGTGCTAATGGAGCAGCTGGTGAAAATACTTTTGGAATGAAGATTCCAAAGGTCAAAGAGCGCGTATTTATAAGACTTATGAAGGCTGAAGATATAGACGTGGCAGCAGCCCTTGAAAAAGAAAATCTTGGTCGTGAAGCCTGGACACTTGACCAGCTCCTTACTGCAAGTACAAGAGATGACACAATATACCTTGTAGCAGAAAAACAAGGTAAAGTCATAGGCCTTTGCGGTGTTCAGAATATTCAGGGCGACGGCGAGATCACCAATGTTTCTGTTGCTAAAGATATGCGAGGAGAAGGCGTAGGATATAAGATGATGCGTCAGCTCCTTGAAAGAGGCCGCGGCATTGGCATAGAGAATTATACTATGGAAGTTCGTTCTCAGAACGCTGCAGCAAGAAGGCTTTATGAAAAGCTTGGATTTAAGTCAGATGGCAAGCGCCCAGGATTTTATGATGATCCAAAGGATGATGCAGAGATTTACTGGCTCAGGAAGAAGACTGACGAGGATTGAATGAATTTTAAATCTTGTTCAAATCCTGCAGCTATATGAAAGTGAAAAGAATTTTGATGTCTTTATATAAGGTCTGAAAGATTATAAAGTAACAATGGAATTAGAAAGACCTGAAAAGTAGAATAATAAGGAATTAGTTATGATCGATTTATGTCTCCTTGGAACTGGCGGAATGATGCCTCTTCCATACAGATACCTAACGTCTCTTATGGTACGTTACAACGGATACAGCATACTTGTTGACTGCGGCGAAGGAACCCAGATGGCTCTTAGAAAAGTCGGCTGGAGTCCTAACCCCATCAGTATGATATGCTTCACACATTATCACGCTGACCATATTTCAGGACTTCCCGGAATGCTCCTTACAATGGGCAATGCAGAACGTAAAGAGCCCCTTATAATGGCTGGCCCAAAGGGACTTGAAAGAGTTGTTAACTCCCTAAGAGTAATAGCACCTGAGCTTCCTTTCCCTATTGTATATCACGAATTTTCAAGCGCTGAGGAGAAGCTTACTCTTGATGGAATGCCTGATTTTGAAGTTACGGCATTCAAAGTTAATCATAACGTTATGTGCTACGGCTATGATTTCAGACTTTCAAGAAAAGGCCGCTTTAATGTAGAAAATGCCAATGCCCTCGAGATTCCAAGAAATTATTGGAGCAGGCTCCAGAACGGCGAAACAATAACTCATGAAGACGGAAGGACCTTTACCCCTGACATGGTAATGGGACAGGCTAGAACTGGAATCCACTTCACCTACGTTACTGATTCAAGACCTACAGATAGCATTGTAAGACATGCTGAGGATGCAGATCTTTTTATATGCGAAGGTATGTACGGCGAGCCTGATAAGATTCAGAAGGCAAGAGAAAAGAAACACATGACCTTCTACGAAGCTGCAGATATGGCTAAGAAGGCTGAAGTTAAAGAAATGTGGCTTACACACTACAGTCCTTCTTTAAATAGTCCGAAAGATTATTTGCATGACACCAAGAAGATATTCAAAAATACTATTGCTGCAAAAGATGGAAGAATGGTAACACTTACTTTCCCGGAAGAATAGTACAAAAGTTACTTTTGACACTTTCATCATAATATAAAGAGTAAATTGCATCGTAGTTTGTGATTTAATCGGATACGTGATTCTGGCACATGGATAACCTGGCATTCATGAAAGGAACACTATTATGGCAAAAAAGGGTAAAGGTATTTTAAACAGCCGTATTTTTCAGGGCACAGTAATGCTCCTTTTGGGGTGTGCTGTTGCATGGGCTATACTTACAAGGTTTACGTCCGTGCTTACCACAAAGCCTGAAGAAAAAGTCGGAACGCTTAGCGAGGTCCAAACCCTTGCTACCATGAATCTGGATAATTCCTATCCCGGAACCGTGGACGGCGTAGTTACTCTTTTTGCAAGGATCACTAAGGCAATATATAACGAGGAATATAGTGATAAAGAGCTGGAGAAGCTCTGTACCAAGAGATACCAGCTGATGGATTCTGAACTTCAGGATGCCCAAGGATCAATGGAGCATTACCTTGCTTCCATGAAGGCTGAAGCCAAGAACAAGAAAGATAAGAACATCACTATATCCAACTATTTTGTAGATGACTTTAATGCAAGCAGTGATATATACACAATAGACGGCGATTCGCATCAGTATGCCAAGGTCAACTGCAGGTTCGTTATGCGAGAAGACAGTAAGGCTGAGACCTACAATTATCTTTTTACTATGAGAAAAGATACTGAGTCTGGCAAGAACTGGAAGATACTGGGATGGGAGATAACCCTTGAAGATGAGGCTACAGACCCGGTTACTGCCATCTGCCAGAGAAATCTTGATAATGATTATCCTGAAAATCCTGAAGACGTAGTTGAATACTTTGCGTATATCACAACAGCGCTCTATAATGAGAGCTACAGCGATGCTGAGTTTGCTAAGATGAGCGCAGCAAGGGCCTACCTTTATGATGACGAGCTTCTCGCCAACCAGACAGATGTTGATGCCCAGCTCAAATCAGAAGTCCTGGCCAAAAAAGATGCAGGCGTTGTAGTTGCTGCATTTGTAGTTGATGATGCAGATGATTTTAAATATAAGTACGTACTGGATGATTACTGTGCATCCGGTAACTGCATGTTCTCTATGAGGGGAACCAGTGAAAGACAGATACTGACATATCAGTTTATATTAACTAAAGATTCCCAGGGCAGATGGAAGATTCATGGCTGGGAGATAGTTGAAGAATGATAAAGGCTTCTTCAAAGAATTTTGCTCTTAATCTAGAAATAAGACATGAATATCAACTCCCGTGCGCTGGCTCATTTAGAATTTGATCAAAGATGAACTGGCTGGCACGTAAGGAGAAGAAGGAAAGTAATGCAATGATCATTGATAAGAAAACAGAAGATGATGGCGTCATAATGATGTCAATAAAAAGCGGAGAAGAAACTTCTTCGCATAATAAAGAGACAGAGGATAGCAGTGACAAAAAACACGTAATTATCCTTGCAATAGAAAGCAGCTGTGATGAAACCGCAGCTGCTGTAGTTCGTGATGGAAGAGATGTTCTGTCCAACATCATATCTTCTCAGATCGCGCTCCACACAGTATACGGCGGAGTTGTTCCGGAGATCGCATCAAGAAAGCATGTAGAAAAGGTTAACTACTGCGTACGAGAGGCGCTGTCTCAGGCAGATCTTAAGCTTGAAGATATAGATGCAATTGCAGTAACTTATGGGCCGGGTCTTGTAGGAGCATTACTTGTAGGCGTATCTGAAGCCAAAGCCCTTAGCTTTGCTACAGGCATTCCGCTTGTAGGAGTTCATCATATTGAAGGTCATATAAGTGCTAACTATATTGAGAATAAAGACCTTGAGCCTCCTTTTGTATGCCTTGTAGTATCAGGTGGTCACTCTCACCTTGTAGTCGTTAAAGATTATGGCGAGTATGAGATCATAGGCCAGACAAGAGATGATGCAGCAGGCGAAGCCTTTGACAAGGTCGCTAGAGCAATAGGCCTTGGATACCCCGGAGGCCCTAAGATCGATAAGGCAGCAAGAGAAGGTGACCCTGACGCAATATCTTTCCCTGCAGCTAAGATTGCAGATGCTGAATACGACTTTAGTTTCAGCGGCCTTAAATCTGCCGTTCTTAACTACATCAATATTCAGAGAATGCAGGGCGATGACTTTAATAAAAACGATCTTGCAGCATCCTTCCAGAAGGCTGTTGTAGACGTTCTCACAGAGCATGCCATAAGAGCCTGCAAAGAATACGGCTACGACAAGCTTGCTATAGCAGGAGGCGTTGCTTCTAACACAGCACTTAGAACAAGCCTTGAAAATGCCTGCAAGGAAAATAATATAAAGTTCTATAGACCATCACCTGTACTATGTACAGATAATGCCGCTATGATAGGGGCAGCAGGATACTATGAGTATATGAAAGGTGTAAGAGCAGACCTTACACTTAATGCAGTTCCAAACCTTCCATTGGGAGATCGAGAGCGCAGATTCCATGGAAGACAGTCTATGTAAAAGAGTTGGAGAAGAAAATGAAGACAGCAGCGATCGTTCTGGCAGCAGGAAGTGGCAGCAGAATGCGTAGTAATGTAAAGAAGCAGTACATGGAAATAAACGAAAAGCCTCTTATCTATTATGCGTTAAAGGCATTTGAAGACAGCTTCACAGATGAAGTTATTCTTGTAGTATCTCCAGGCGACATTGATTATTGCAAAGCTGAGATAGTAGATAAGTATGGTTTTAGTAAAGTCAGAAATATAGTAGAAGGCGGCGCTGAACGCTACGATTCAGTAAGACTTGGACTTCATGCCGTATCAGATGATACCGACTACGTAATGATCCACGACGGTGCAAGACCATTTGTAACAGAAGACATAATGCAAAGATCTGTTGACGCAGCCAGAGAAAACAGGGCCTGCGTTGTAGGGATGCCGGTTAAAGATACAATAAAAATTTCTGATACAGACGGCTTTTCTGCTCAGACTCCGGACAGAAAGACCCTCTGGATGATCCAGACACCACAGACCTTTGAATACAGTCTTATCAGAAAGCTTTATGATAAGCTTGAAGAGGATAAAGAAGAGATTAAAGCTAAGGGAATCAATATTACCGACGATGCTATGGTTGTCGAGACTTTTTCTGATGTCAAAGTCAAACTGGTAGAAGGTTCTTATAATAATATCAAGGTTACTACCCCTGAAGATATCGGATTCGCACAGGCAATACTAGGAAATTGACAGCTGATATTGATGTCACAACATAATGAAAAGATGATATCTATCATTGGTACTAAACATTATAAAAAGATGAAAATTACTATTCATCATTTAGATCAAAATAACACACCTCTGGTTCTTACAATAGTGAAGAATCAGAGGTGTTTTTTTGACGTTAATTTGCAACTTCCTGTGGCTCTAATGATTCTGACGGAGCCTTGCACAATTTTATTACATCATCAATTACCTGCCTATCGGTTTCAGGCAGAATGTATCTATATATTGTTATGAATGTTCTTTCAATATATTTTTCATCATCTTTGTAGTCATCGCTCAGATATTCACACATAGCTTCCTTAAAGTATGGATAAAGCATTTCAAAAAGGTCTGAACGCTGCTTAGAAATAAGAGAAAGATCAAGCCTGTTTATTATACGCATTCTATTAATTACTTCATATAGATTTAGCTCTTTTTGTAAGGCATCACTTTCTTTTATCAGATTCTTAGGTATAAGTGAGCATGGAATGCCGGAATCTAAAGCTTTCAGAAGGAGAGCTGTAGTCGGAATATCTGAGTATGCGTACTTATAAAATGCTGACATATTATCAATAAGTCTTGGAATCCTGAAAACCTTATCTGAAAGGCACAGAAGGCTGTCACCAATGTGCTCGTCTCTTTCCAAAGACATAGATGTAAAGAACCTGACAAAATGCCTTAGTGAATAGAAAGTCTGCATTGGAAGCAGCTTTAAATTCTGATAATTGATATTTATAGGAAAATATAAAACACCGCTTTCAGGGAATGAAAAAGCAGCCCTGTATATGGTTTCTACAGCATCCTTGCGGATCACATCTTCATCAGATAATATCCATACAAGAGTAGTATTTACATTGGCCAGCGCAATGCCAATGTTGGGACTAGGTCCGACATTGAAAGGATTCTTGTATATAGATATATTGCGGCTAAAGCTTATATCATAATCATTGATCAGGTCACCCATATCTGTGTTAGAGTAATCATCTTGTATCAATATGTCAAAGTCAGGGCAGGTTTGCTGGCTCAGACTGTCAAGAAGCCTTTTAAGGGAGTCTTCATGATTGCAGGTTGGAATAGCAATAGTAAGACGCTCACTTTTTATTTTGCGCCCAAGTTTTCTAAACAGACACTCATCATGCCTGAACTTTTTAAGCGTATCGAAGTGGTCAGAGCGAGAACTTTTACGCCTAAAGAAAAAACAGTTCTTACTGGTCACGCAGGTATAGCCAAAACGCTGGATAGAAAGCGCAAGGTCAGCTCCCTGGTAAAGCCCTGAACGGAGTTTTGTGCAAACACCTGTTGAGGTACCAAAAAGTTTTTTTCTCAAAGAACCCCTTACAAGAACGCAATAGTCATGGAAGAAGGGAACAGTAATAAGCCCGTCACGATCTGAATAGCCAAGGAAGTTTGCATACTCAGCGCATTCTGCAAAGAGTTTGTTTGAAGGATCACTCTCTAATGATCGCATGACATAATTGGTCTGAGGCTGCACAGCGCCAATGAAGTAGGAGGAATAAAGAGTCTCCTGAAGACGCAACAGGTTAGAAGGCTCCAGAACGATATCAGGATCAATGATAAGCAGATCATTATCAGGGTGGGTATCATCTTCGAGATTGTCTATTACATCAGTAATACACGGAAGATCGCAGATAAGATGAAGCGATTCTTTGTACTTAGGAATATCTAAGGTCTTGCTATTTGCCCATTTGAGAAAAACAGAGATGCCGTTCATAAACATTCCCCCCCACTCATGCTATACTTCAGGACTATGCTGTGCCTATCAGTAATAATGTAATGACCTGGACATATGAGCTATATAGAATACATAGTATCATTTTAACATAGATTAGTTGATGGTGGGGCGAATGTTTGAAAAAGGCTGCCAGGTGTAGATAAAAGGCGTCCATAGAAGGTATAATAAAATATATACGATATTACGTTGAATAATAAACTACACCCAATCCATAGGAGAATCTGCCATGTTAAAAGATTTCGTTAAGCAGGATTATCAGACAGGTGATGAACTAAAAAACAGGATCAAAGAAGAGCGTGCCCACCTTGCAGCGCTGCAAATGAAGATCAAGGAGGCAGGACTTCCTGTCATGGTCATATTTGAAGGCTGGAATGCTGCGGGTAAGGGAGCACTCATTGGCAAAGTCATACGCAATATAGATCCGAGATTTTTCAAGGTTGCAACTATGGACAGGCAGCCAAGTGAAGAGGAAAAAAGATATCCATTTCTTTACAGGTATATCAAAGAAATACCTGAAGCGGGCAAGTTCAGATTCTACGACACTTGCTGGATGAATGAAATAGTTAATGACATAATCGATGGCAAGCTTAATGAAGAAGAGTACCAAAAGAAAGTTCATTCTATCAACGTAATCGAGAGGCAGCTTGTCGATAACGGATATCTGGTCCTTAAGTTCTTTTGCCATATATCACAAAAAGAGCAGAAGAAGCGTCTTGAAAACCTTGAGAGCAGCAAGGACACCAAGTGGCGTGTAGATAAGGAAGACCTTAAGCAGAATAAGAACTACGAAGCCTGCCTTGACGTGTTTGAAAGGTATCTTGACGACACCAATGAATCCAGGACGCCCTGGTATATAATCGATGCGACGGATAAGAAGATTGCGGAGCTGGAGGTGCTTCAGTTCCTTAATCAGGGGATCGATATCGCGCTGACTAACCAGAAGATGAACGTCCCGATCCTTCAGAATACTTTCCCTATGGAAAAGATAACGAAGCTTTCTGAGATATCTCTGAAGGACAAGACTCTTACCGATGAAGAGTATGACAAGGAACTTGACAGGCTGCAAAAAGAACTGCGGGATCTTGGTAACAAGGTTTATCGCAAGAAGATACCTGTCATCATAGCTTACGAAGGATGGGATGCTGCAGGAAAAGGCGGTAATATCAAGAGGATAACAGAGGCCCTTGACCCAAGAGATTATGTGGTTGAGCCTATTGCAAGCCCCGAGCCTCACGAGAAGGCAAGGCACTATCTGTGGAGATTCTGGACGAGGCTCCCTAAGACAGGGCACATCACGATCTTCGACAGAACCTGGTACGGAAGAGTTATGGTTGAAAGGTTGGAAGGCTTCTGTTCTGAGAATGACTGGCGCAGGGCCTATAATGAGATCAATGAGTTTGAAAAAGAACTGGTAGACTTTGGCGCAGTTATAGTAAAATTCTGGGTTCAGATCGATAAGGATACCCAGCTTGAGCGCTTCACGGACAGGCAGAATACTCCCGAGAAGCAGTGGAAGATAACAGATGAAGACTGGCGTAATCGTGATAAGTGGGATCTGTATGAGACTGCTATTGATGAGATGATAGCTAAGACCAGTACTACTTTTGCACCGTGGTATGTGCTTGAATCGGTGGATAAAAAATATGCAAGAATAAAGGCGTTGAAGATTGTTATAGAGCAGATTAAGAAGAGGCTTTAATTCAAAAAAGTGCCAAAAGAAATTACTCTCTTGGCACTTTTTATTATTTAAGCCTCTTGCCTTTTTTATTTAGGCGCTTTTATCTTTTTTCTTTGTTTCAATTTGAGCTTCTTTTTTCATAGTAGGTACCTTGAAAATATCACGCAATTTCTTCTTTCCAAGAATAACATGGTGAATATTCTGAAGCAAAATTGCAGACGGAACACCCAGCGCAAAAACAACAAGTACATATACGATCACATACTTGATATGATGAGGGCTTGGCACGCCGCCATCGAATTGCCATCCAAAGAGCTCTACATAAAGACCGTGGATAAGGTAGAACTCAAGAGTGATCGTGCCCATGAATTTAATGAACGCATTGCCGATCTTAACTTTCATACCAAGAAGAAGCCAGCACATTACAAACCACGTGCACAGAACTGACTGAGCGGCAAGAGTGATACGCCTGTTCATAACCACGATATTCTGCGGGATCCAGCCTTCTCCGTAGTATCCGAACATATTAGCAACATTGTTTACCCCAATGCGGATAGGATAGTAAGCTGCAAGGAACAGTATAAGATAAAACCAGTAGAACTTCTGAACATGAGGAATAATCTTTTTTTCAAACTTGGCAAAGACAATTCCTACTGGGAAAAGAATTACGCAGTTATACCACCACTCACCCCTGATCCAATAATCGTTGTGATCAACAGTTGTTCCATAGAGCATATATGCGATCACAAGGGCGCATGTAGCTGCGACTGCAAGACCATCCTTCTTGATGAATCTAAAAGAAATATAGAAGAACAGATAGAAGAACGGAAGGACGATAACATACCAGGTATTAGGATTGCAGAGCTGTATGCTCGTAAGATAGAGCCTTATCTGCTCGCCGTTCATCTTTTCTCCCACAAGAAGCCTTGCGATAAAGAATATAAAAGTTGTTGTGTAAAGGGCAAGAACTACAGGAAGGATACGCTTTTTGAAATATCCTTTTAAGTAGTTGTCTTTGGCATGGAAGCTCTTATAAACTCCATATCCGTTGAAAAAGAGGAACACCGATACGAGAAGAAATCCCATATCAACAAAGATATCAAGACCATGAACGATTCTTGACGGCGGATAGATCCAGGATGCACAGGTCTTCTGTGCGATGTGATGAAGCATAATGCAGACTGCAAGGAACCCCTGAAATGCCTTGGTCTGCTTGATGGACAGGAATTCATCGTTGAACTTCTTAAATCCCGTGAACTTTGCTCCCCACAATAGTAAGATTGGTAAGATTACGTAGACTGAATAGATTGCTTGTTGCATACCATACCTCCATAAAATTTTAGTCTTTAAAACTAGTAACCCTAACTAAAATTCTACTTTTTATCGTTAACGCCCACTACGCAAATAAGACTAAATATATGCCATTTATTGCGATGTAACGTGATGTATGGTTTTTATCCAGACTATTCAGTTATAGATATACCTGTCCATTTCCTCCTGAAGGTTACATTTAACAATAGGCTCGTCAGTATTATTCTCTCTACAATAGTCATCGATCATCTTAAGTTCAGATCTATAATAGGGATAATTGTGAGCTCCCTTTAATTTTTGAGGAATAATATAATCACTTCCAAAACGATGTGTAAGGAAAAGATCATACCTTTCCGGAATTACAATAGTCCCTGTTTCAAAGGGAACCCTTATCATATGATCGAAAGCTTCTTTGGGAAAATGTTGTCCCGGATCATGGTACATCATATGGTTATACATACCAAGATCGTCAGCTTCTTCAGGAAAAGTTGACTGTGCAGCAATCTCATAAAGTTCCTGCAGCTGATAGACTATTGACTTGTCAGATGATGGATCAAGCCTATGCCCAATGAAGTTTTGAATATTTACGATCTTCTGAGGAAGAGATGGATCTTGGGGGTTCTCGACAATAAGATCGGCAGCATCAAGTGTTACTTGCAAAATCTGACATATAGAGTTATATATTTCTCTTTCTCTGGGAATATAATCGAACACAAAAATATCAACTCCCGCCATCATTGGGAAGTCATAATTATCTTTTAGATAATCGTCAGTCCATCTGATGTGGTCAGTATTAGTAATCCTATAGAATCCTGTAAATGGGAAATTAGAAGCGTCTTTTCCTATGAGATGAAGAGTATCGGGAAGTTCATCAATATGCTCTACAAGACCATTAAAACTGTCTCTTGTCATGGCTAAATCAATATCATCATCCCATGGAATCATGCCATGAGAGCGCACTGCCCCAAGGAGAGTCCCCCAATAGGCAAAGTACTTAAGATTATACCGCTCACAAATATCGTCTATAGCTCCGACAACCCGCAATTGGCATGCCCAGCACCTTTTCATAGTGGAGGTGATAGTAAAACCATGTCTTGTTTCTTCTTTGAAATAATCTTCTGTAAAGACAAAAGACATACTGGTCCTTTCAGTACAGTTGACAAGATATCATATTAGCTTAACCATGATTATCAATAAAGTGAGGCTGGATATTGGCAGATTTGTTCATTGTTATGTGATAGTTTAGGGCTGCAGCTGCACTTTGCTTACCGGTTTTCATTTCTTTTCTCGTGCTGGAAAAATAGTTGTCTGCAAGGTCCTTGTTTCTGGATTCCTGAACTTCTAGTGTATTAGAAAGGTCGGTGACATCACGAATAAGATCCTGCATGCGCTGAATCTGGTCACGGTATTTGTCTTTTTTGCCATCGAGCTCTTTTCCTACCTTTTCATAAAGACTATCGAAGCCGTCATTAAGTTCGGTGAGTTTATCTATGAGCTCGCCTTTGATATTAACAGACTTGTCAAAAGCATCTTCATCCGGGCCACCGATAGTTTCAAGAGCCTCTTTCTGTATGCCGTTTTGAACTTCGATCTGCTTCATGATCTCGATTTTCTTTCGAAGAGAATCTTCCATCATATCAAGATATGTTCCTGCCATAGGACACCTCTCATTCAGCTCAATAGCCACGCTAATTAACTAAAATATAGTTATAAACATCTATGCGTTAATTATATCACTAATTATTGATGATTTCATAGCGCCCGACCTTTGATAACAGGCTTTATATGAACTCATGAGAAATCCATATTTTTTCTGCAATCTTTATAACATCAGAATTTAGATGACACTTATCATCTGACAAAAAAGAAACATCTGTCTTCATGTCCATGTCTACCATCTGATCGAAGATAGACATAAATGTGATGCCGCCCTTTGCACATTCATCAGAAAGCTTTTGATTAAAATAAGCAGTTGCGGTATTTCTGGAGGCTTCGCTCCCGACACTTATAAGCTCCTGATCAAAAAGCCCTTCTGCGGCAAGTGCCTTAAGTTCCTCTTCTTCAGAAGTATTATCAGGCATGGAAGCAATAGGTCCCCAGCAATAGACCCTGAATCCTCTTGATTTTAATTCAATAAGAAAATCCATATAATTTGCGATTATGTTATCGCAGATATCTTCCCATGGTCTTTTCTGCAGATCTTTTTCTTTAAAGACATGAGCGCGGATATCTATTTCACCAAGGCACACGCATATTTTAGCTCCAGGCCTTATGAAGTTATCGCATAGGAAATTGACTTTATTATAAAAAGCATATTTAGAATTTTCGTTCATGCAGTTATAAGCAAGGCAAGGGCCTAAATGAAGACAGGTGAATTTATAGTCTGTAATGTTGGGACAGACATTTATTCCATCACTGATTGCTTTAAAGGTGAGCTTATTATTACCTGAGAAAAAATTTACATGTGAATCGCCAAGGATTATAGCAGTGTTATCTGTAAAGTGAATAAGTTTTTCATGCTCAAAAGCCGCATTTTGAAGAAACGAAGTTGCAAAATCAAGATCTGGTAAAGAAGAGATAAATCCTTTTAAAAGAATAAGGCATGAATTAACTGTATCTTTGTTGCAAACGCTTTTGGCAGACTCGCTTCTAAGAATATTAAACTGATCTCGAATGCTATCTATGAGGTAACTATATTGTCCCTCAGGATATAAGCTTTTTCTGTTGTCAATTTCAAGCTCTATCATAAGCTGAGTATCCTGCCAGTCAAATCCGGAAAGGACTTCAGGCCTTTTTGTTGTAATATCAATCAACTTATCAATAAGTTCTATAGTAGTCATGCTAAGCGTCACCTCATTATAGTGCGTGTCATTGTCAAGAATCCTATTGTTTTTATATCACGATAGAAAGCGCTCCTTATATAAATTCGCGATTCCTTCTCGTATCTCGCTTCTCATTGCTTCGTCCTTTGCATAGACAAGAGCTATAGCGCATGTTTCCTGAAAAGTCAGAACGTGGTTGGTGCTTGATACACCGTTAACCCTGTAATTAGAAAGAGTGCTCCTTATATGATGGAACTTTTTTCCATTAACATAGCACCTAAGAAGAAAATCATAATCTCCGGCAATCTTATAGGCTGTATTAAATAAGCCTTGTTCTATGTACGTATCTGCTGTGACAAAGCAGGCTACATGCCCCAAATTAATAGAGCCATACGGAAGTCTTGAAAGATCATCGCCTGCGATAAAATTCTCACTTGTTCCGTCGTCATAAATGAAATTTAGATCTCCATACAAAATGTTGCTGTCTGGATTTTCAAGATAGCTATTCCATACAGTCTGCAGAGCTCCTGGTTCATAGAAGTCTCCGCCGTTCATAGTACCTATGACTTCACCATGAGCGGCAAGAAGTCCTTTATTAAGGGCATCATATATTCCATTATCAGGTTCGGAGACAAAATAGGAGATCTTATCAGAATAGGATTTAATGATATCTACAGTTCCATCAGTTGAACCGCCATCTATAACGATGTATTCGACATCGCTATACGATTGACTAATTACACTTTCGATGGTTTGCGATATATGAGCTGCTTCATTTTTACATATGGTTATTACTGAAATCATAAGGACCTCATCGTGTAAAAACATATGACAAAAGTGCGCTTAAAAAGTATTTCTTTAGATGCCTGTAGCGGAGTAATTATTTAAGAAGGAGTAAAAAGTATTTTTGTCCCTTTAATCATTATATCATGTCGAAAGTTTCAATAGATATTTAGGTTTGAATTGTAAAAAAATCACATAATAATTTTTATTCTAATTTTGTTAAGGATTTGATGATTTTAGCCGATAAATGCAATAGAAGTAGGTACGTGTATATTTATGTAATTTTGTAAGGACTTTTATAAGACTTTGACATAAACATTAGCACCCTTTATATCAAGCTAGGGGATACCGCATGGTATGTTAGAAGCTTGTTTATATATGTACTAACAATTATAAACTTTAGATTATGAGTGGAAACAGGGAAGTTTCCATCGAGGCTGCTATCAAGGAAGCAACTAAGCAGCTAGTAATCTGTCACACATGGAGGTGATAAATTATGGCAATTAATTCGATTCAACAGACCAATATTCTGCAGGTTCAGCAGATGCAGCAGATTCAGCCTGTCCAGAAAGAAAGAGAAGGCGCCGGAGTTGATACTGCCGGTAATGCTGCAGATCAGCTCGCCCAGGAAGTAGAAACAGTTAAGCAGGCTACAGGCGTGGCACCTTATAGTCAGGAAGATGGCAATGATGAAAGCCAAAGTGAAGAAAATGCTTCACAACTTCAGCATGCGCTCGAAGTAGCCGATGAACAAAATGAAAAGAATAATGAGAAGATCAGTAAAGCGATAGCTAACATCAATCAGAAGATGACAGCTAATACTGAAGCTGTATTTGGATTCCATGATAAGACCAATCGTGTAACTATCAAGATAGTTGATAAGGACACCAAGAAGGTCGTAAAGGAATTTCCACCGGAAAAGACACTTGATATGATTGCAAAGGCATGGGAACTTGCAGGTATCATGGTCGATGAAAGAAAATAATTCTCTCATTATAAGTAGTAAAATCCCAGTTTTTATGGATGAAATGGAGTTCATCCGGGAATGAGGTATTATGACTAACAGGATTACAGGCTTGAATTCCGGCCTAGATACGGAATCTTTGATAACTGCACTTACACAAAATTATAAGACCAGAGTTGATAAGCAGACAGGCGGACAGACAAGACTTTCATGGAAACAGGATATCTGGAAGAGCACTAACAAGAACATAGTATCTTTCTATAACGGCAAACTGTCAGATATGCGCTTTTCAACTGCTTTTAATAAAAAGACATCTAAAGCATCAAGTAACGCAGTATCAATTACAACTGGCGAAAACGCAATGATCTCATCGTCAACAGTAAGTAAGACGAGCCTTGCGAAAGCTGCTTACCTTACAGGTAATAAGATAACCAAGGATGGCAGCGATGAGCTTGCAACAAAAGGCACTAAGATGTCCGAGCTTGGGATTACAGAAGAAACGACGATTTCTTTTAAGATGGGCAAAGATGGAGCAGAGGCTTTAAATATAACTATCGGCCCTAATGACGACATGAACGATCTGGTATCCAAACTGAATTCTGCGACAACAGATAACGGTCTTGGATTAACTGCCAACTATGATGAGAAGCAGGGAAGATTATATATAGCTTCCGAGAAGACTGGCGAAGAAAATGCATTTACCGTTGATACAAGCACAAGTGCAGCAGCACTTTCAATACTTGGAATTAACACGGATGAACTTGAACAGGCATCACAGTATCAAGAAGCAGAGGATGCTGAACTAGTAATGAACGGTGTATCGTACACATCAGCATCTAATACATTTGAGATTAATGGGCTTTCTATATCTATAAATTCTTCTACAAATGAAGAATTTACCATTACGACCTCTAATGATACTAGTGGCATATATGATATGGTCAAGGAATATCTGTCTCAGTACAATTCTTTGATCCAGAAGCTTGATACTTTGTACAATGCAGATAAGGCAGATAAGTATGATATCCTGACTTCTGATCAGAAAGATGAGATGACAGAGGATGAGATCTCTGATTGGAATACCAAGATAAAATCAGGACTCCTAGCTAAAGACAGTACTCTGTATAACGTAATACAAGCCCTTAAAGAATCCATGCAGAAAGGCTTCGAAGTAACAGATGCAAATGGTAAGACATCTACGATGTATCTTTCAACATTTGGAATCAATACAAAGGGATACTTTGAAGCAGAAGAGAATGAGCGTGGTCTATATCATATTGACGGAGATGAGGATGATGATTATTCCAAGGCAAATGCAGATAAGCTTGCTGCAGCAATAGCAAGTGACCCTGATGCAGTTGCCAGTTTCTTCACACAGCTATCAAGGGAAGTATATGGTAAGCTTGGCGATCTCATGAAGGGATCTCAATATTCAAGTGCTTATACAGTTTATGAAGATAAGCTCATGGCATCACAGTACAGTGATTATAATACTCAGATCTCCAAAGCAGAAGAAGCTTTAGAGAAAAAACAGGATTATTATTACAGTAAATTTGCCGCAATGGAGAAGGCTCTGTCCAAGATCAATTCCAGTTCTTCATCACTTGGAAGTATGTTAGGATAATATATTTATCTGTATTATAAAACACAACAACATTAAGCCGTGAGGCTGATATATAGTATTGTTGCTTTTATAAGGCATCAACAGGAGGTTTATAGTGAATAAAGCTAATCCATATGCACAATATGCGAACAATAAAGTGATGTCAGCTTCCGGTCCTGAGCTAACCCTCATGCTTTACGAAGGCGCGATCAAATTCTGTAACAGGGCAGAGAATGCCTGTGAGAAAAAAGATATTGAAGGCGCACATGTAAATATTCGTAAGGTTCAGAATATCATTGCATATCTGCGTGAGACCCTGAATATGAAATATGCTACTGCTCAGGATTTTGAGAATATCTATTCATATCTTGATAGAAGACTTGTTGAAGCCAATGTCAGCAAGGATATCGAGATATTGAAAGAGGTAAATAAGCACCTGCATTCTGTAAGAGATACATGGATTGGCGTTATGAAGGCCAATAATGTACCTGTCCCTAACAGCTATATGAATCATTCGGATGCAGTATAAACTGGTAAGCTTATCAAAAGGGGCTTTATTCAAAGAACTTATAGTAATTAAATTATTATTGGATTTATCGAGCAGGTTGTAATACCTGCTCGATTGGTATTAATAGAAATGATATAATACATATAAACGATATAACGTACATATTGTTCAACAGTTCATTCGGGAGGGCGTCATGTTTGATAAGTCCAGATGCTATATCATTGCTGAAGCGGGAGTTAATCACAATGGTAAGCTTGATCTTGCTTTGAAACTTTGTGATGCAGCCAAAAATTCCGGCGCAGATGCCGTTAAATTCCAAACCTGGAAAACAGAGAATATCATTACAAGAAATGTTGAACAGGCCCAGTATCAGATTGAAAATACCGGAGTTACTGAGTCTCAGTTTGATATGCTCAAAAAAATCGAGCTTCCCTATGATGCTTTTACAAAGATCAAAGAACATTGTGATCAGATCGGGATAACATTCATATCTACAGCAGATGATTCTGAAAGCCTTGATTTTCTAATAAGGCTTGGAATTCCATTTATAAAAATAGGATCAGGTGATATAGGAAATGTATCGTATCTGAAAGAAATAGGATCTAAGAAATTACCCATACTACTTAGTACAGGAATGAGTAATCTTGCAGACATAGATATATCGCTTAGAGCTTTAAGAGAAGGCGGAGCCAGTGATATAACCCTTCTTCACTGCACTACGAGTTATCCATGCCCACATGATAAAGTCAATCTTAAAGCCATGAATACGATAGGAGAAGCTTTCCATCTGCCTGTTGGATATTCAGATCATACAATAGGACCAGAAGCTTCTATTGCTGCAGTAACAATGGGAGCCTGCGTAATAGAAAAGCACTTTACACTTGATTGTCAGATGGAAGGTCCTGACCACCTTGCAAGCACAGAACCAGGTCCGTTCAAAGACATGGTTGAAAGTATCAGAAAGACAGAAGCTCTTCTTGGAGATGGTATTAAAGAACCCACACCTGAAGAAAAAGAGATATCTAAAGTTGTTACTAAAAGGGTAGTGGCACTTACGAATATAGCTAAGGGAGATACATTTTCAGAATCTAATATATGCGTTAAGCGTAACGATATAGGAGAGCTTGCAAGAGAATATTATAAAGTAATAGGGCGGAAAGCTTTAAAGGATTATATTCCTGATGAGGGAATTGAGATTTAGCGTAAAGGTAAAAATGTAATGATTAAATTATGTTTTATTACCGCTGCCAGATCTGAATATGGACTTCTTAGATGGATAATGCAGGATGTCAAAGATTCTGCATCTTTTGAGTTGCAACTAATTGTATGCGGAGGACACCTTCTTGAAAGTCAGGGACATACAATAGATCAGATTCTTGAAGATGGTTTTACTCCTGACTTTACAATCCCTTTTTCAGAACATCCGGATATAGATAACATAAGATCTCTAACTTATGAATGCAGCGACCTTATGAAAGGATGCGCTGATGCATTCCATAAATTATCTCCTGAATACGTAGTCGTTCTTGGTGACAGATACGAACTTCTTCCCATATGCAATACCGCATTTCTTATGAATATCCCAATCATACATATATCAGGCGGAGACGTTACCAAGGGCGCTATAGACGACTCTATTAGAAATGCCGTAACTATGCTCGCATCCATACACTTCCCCGGAACCAAAGAAAGTGCAGACAATATCATCAGAATGCGAGGCATATCGCAGAACGTATTTGATGTTGGAGAGCCGGGCCTTGATCATTTTGTAAGAAATAAGCTGATGACAAGGAAAGAACTTTCTGATGATCTAAAACTTGATCCCGATTCCAAATGGATACTTATGACCTATCATGCTCAGACTGATCACGATATCTCTATTGATCTTGAAATAGTATCCAACACTCTCGATATCCTTCATACCCTTGATGGCATAAGCGTAGTTGCAACTTATGCAAACCTTGACCCCGGAGGAGATAAGATCAACAAGCTCCTTGAAGAAGATAAAAAAATAAGAGTGGTTCCTTCTCTTGGCAGCAGGCGTTACCTTAGCTTTATGAAAGAAGCTTCTTTTGTTATAGGGAATTCATCAAGCGGTATAGTTGAAGCACCATACTTAAAGATTCCTGTAGTAAATATCGGTGACAGGCAAAAAGGACGCTATATGTGCAAGAATATCCTTCAGTCTGACGGCAGCAGGAGATCTCTTGAAGATTCGATCCGTAAAGCAATGAAAATGAATACATCTTCTGTAGATGACAGCACTTATTACGGTGATGGTCATACCAGCGAAAGGATCGTCAGTATATTATCTGAGATTCTTTGATTATGAAAGGGAAACATGTCAGGTAGTACAGAAAAGGACAGATCAAAAATCATAGGCGGTGAATTTGCGATAGCACCGGATGCTTTAAACAGTGCTTTAGATGCGTGCGGCCTTTTAGATCATGATAGTGCTTTCCGTACTGCTGTCGCACCTTTTCTCGATGATCCAAATGATAATAGCGAATTGTTCTTTTCAAGCGGAAGAGCAGCACTGTATGCGGCCCTGCGTGCTGAGAAAAACTCTTTGCAGGTGGTTCTTCCAGATTATCTGTGTAGTAGTGTGATAGACGCTGTAAATGATGCGGGATTGCCAATCTGTTTTTATCACATACAAGATAACCTTTATCCGGATATGGATAGCCTTATGGTTTATGCCTCAAAAGATGCAAGAGTAAAAAGTGCAATCATCCTGATCAACTATTTTGGATTACTAGATTTGGATGAGACTATAGAAGCCATAAGAAAAGAAGTACCGGAATCCATAATAATTCTTGATGATGTCCAGAACTATTACGGCTTTGGTACAGAGACAGACTATGACTATGCTTTTACCAGTTTAAGAAAGTGGTTCCCTATACCTGATGGCGGAATACTAAAAGTAAAAAATAAAGCAAAAAGTAAACAGCTATCAGAAATATACGACTCAATGAATGACAGTAACTTATTTGTTTCATATAAGCTTTCAGGGAATCTATTAAAAAGCTTCAGAGAAGTAATAAACGACGCGGTATGCCTTGAGCTTATAGAAAAAGGTGAAGAGCTTTTAGATCATAACTATAAATGCCGCATATCAGATATTTCATATAAGCTTTTTGATACCTGTATAAAGAAAGAGCAGGAAAACGCTGCAAACAGACGCAAAGACAATGCCAGATACCTTCATGAAGGACTTTTGAAACTTAACATAAAACATATTTATAAAGAGCCTAAAGTACCTCTTTTCATACCCGTTTTTTTAGATCCTGATAAAAGAAACGTGGTTAGAAAGAAGATGTTTGAAAATAACATTTTCTGCCCTGTTCATTGGAAGAAGGTAAAGGAATCAGATCTTGCAACTGGTTCAAATATACTTTACGATATGGAACTTTCACTTATATGCGATCAAAGATATAACCTCGAAGATATGGATAGAATCTTAGAAATATTTTCAGTCTTTTAGCATGAGGTCTATCATGAACGTGATAATTACAGATAAATGGAATACATATCTTGATCAGTTTGAGGACTCCCAAAAGGATGTCTATTACCTGGAAGAATATGTAAAACTATATGAAAATGACAGATCAAAGGCCTTGTGCATAGTATGCAGCGAAGGCGGAAACGTCCTTCTTATGCCCTTTATACGAGGCGAGATAGAAGATTATTACGATTTCGAGACCCAGTATGGATATGGAGGCCCGATCACAAATACTTCTGATAAGAACTGGATAGATAAAGCCTTATCCGGTATTAAAGACTATTTTAGAGATAACAGATATATATGCGGTTTCATCCGCTTTCACCCGCTTATAGATAATGCAGCCTTTTGTAAGGATACAATGAACGTCATTTACGATAGGCATACAGTTGCTATCTTGACGGATAAAGGTGTTGAAGATATATGGACAACTCAGATATCCTCCAAGAATAGGAATATGATCCGTAAAGCAGAAAAGAGCGGACTTATATACAAAGCAGAAGATAACCTTGAATCCTTCCCGGAATTTATAGATTTATATAATGCAACAATGAAGCGCATAGGGGCAGATGAATTTTACTATTTTGATGACGATTATTATAAGGAATTTAAAAATGGCCTTATAGATAATTCATTTCTTGCAACAGTAAGACTTGATGGGAAGCTGATCTGCTCAGCGATCATCATGTATGATGGCGATTTTGGACATTACCATTTAGAAGGTAGCGACCATGAATACAAGAGCCTTGGAGCCAATAACCTTTTGTTGTGGAAGAGCGCATGTAGACTTCATGAACTTGGAGTCAAGAAATTTCACCTTGGCGGAGGCAATAGCACCAGCGAAGAAGATCCTCTTTTTAAATTCAAAAAAGCTTTTACCCATAACCTGGAGTCCTTTGCTATAGGCAAAGAAATTTACAATAAAGATGTATATGACCGGATCTGCCAAAAGTGGGAAAACGAAAATCCTGATAAGATTGCTTCTTTTGGAAACAGACTTCTTAAGTACAGATATTAATAAGGAGCGCCGGTATGAAAATTTTATTCTTTACATGGCTTGGTTCATATATAGATGATGATCTTGAGTACTTTTTTAACAAGATGGGTCATGATTGTCATCGCATATGGAATGAGCATGGTGATATTCCAAACAGGTACGAAGATGATAAGTTCCTTGAATATTTTGAAGGCAAGATACTTAGTGAAGGCTTTGACGTCTGTTTTACAACTAATTACTGGCCACTTGTTGCAGAAGGCTGCCATAGGCACGCTCTTCCCTATATTTCATGGTCTTATGATTCTCCTCCAAATCTTCCTAAAACTGACACAATGGAATATGACACCAACTACATCTTCTTTTTCTCAAGAGATGACGTAGATGACTATAAGAAAAAGGGTATAGAAAACGTCTACCATATGCCACTTGCCGTTAACACAGACAGATGGGACAAGGTAAAAGCAAAGAATTTGGCATTTTCTGCCGATATATCACTTGTAGGCAAAACATATCAGTCGACACTTCCAATGTTAAAAACCAGAATGTCTGATTATCAGAGAGGCTATATTGATGCTATTGTAGCTTCACAGCAGGCTAATGATCAGGCATATATCATAAGAGACGCTGTTACTGATAAGCTTATTAAAGGCATAAATGAAAGCTATGCCACCTACCCTGATAATGCGCTTACGATCTCAGCTTCACAGCTAATATATTCTATAGCTACATTTGTTACACATATAGACAGACTATCGCTTCTGAAACTATTATCTACAAAATTTGACACACATCTGTATACCTATGATCTGCCGAGAGAAGAATATAAGCTCATTCCTGATGTCAAAATACATGGACAGGTGACCTACGAAGAAGAAATGCCGCAGATTTTTAAGCTTAGTAAGATCAACCTGTGCCCGACATTTAGAGGTAACTGCTCGGGACTTCCATTACGACAATTGGATGTTATGGGATGCGGAGGATTTCTTCTTTCAAGCTTCAGGACAGAACTATATGAAGAGTTTACTGACGGCGTAGATACCGCAATGTATTATGGACTTGAAGATGCTCTTGATAAAGCAGATTTTTATATGACACATGACGATATCAGACTTTCCATAGCAAGGAAGGGTTATGAGAAGGTGAAAAAATACTATACGTATGAAGATAGACTTAGTAGGATGCTTGATCATATCAATACAGATTAACCGTTGTCAGTCATTATAAGAGGATTATTCATGGATAAAGAGACTCTCTCCCGCTATACAGGGACCAAAGACATGAATATTGTAGAAGCTATGCAGAAGATAGATGAGAATGGTAAAGGCATTCTCTATATTCTGAATAGCAAAGGTCAGCTGTCCGGATCTGTGTCTGATGGAGATATCCGTAGATGGATCATTACAACAGGCAATCTCCAGGGAAGTGTCAGAGATATTATGAAAAAAGATCCCAAGTGCCTTTCAGAAGAAGCCAAAGATAAGGCCGGAAAACTCATGTCCATGGAATCTGTAAGGTCTGTTCCTATTGTCAATGAACATAGGAAGATTGTTAATATCATATTTATAGAAGATATTCATCGCCGTAGAAGAAAGAAGAACAGATCACTTAAAGGAATTCCTGTAATAATCATGGCTGGAGGTAAGGGAACAAGACTTTATCCTTATACCAAGATTCTGCCTAAGCCCCTTATCCCAATAGGTGAGATACCAATACTTGAAAGGATAATCAATAGATTCTGCTCATATGGAGCAGATGAATTCTATATAACCGTCAATTACAAGAAAGAGATGATCAAGTCTTATTTTAAAGATCTGAATTCATCCTATACCATACATTATGTCGAGGAAGGCAAGCCTCTTGGGACTGCAGGGGGTATAAGCCTTATTGGTGAAAGTCTTGAGGGACCTGTAATCATAACTAACTGCGATATTATGATAGAGGCTGACTATGCTGCTATATTAGAGCATCACAAATCGTCAGGTAATGCTATTACAATAGTATCGTCACTAAAAAATACAATCATTCCATATGGTGTTTTATATACCAGTGAAGAAGGAATTGTTTCATCACTTGATGAAAAGCCAAGCCTTTCTTACCTTATCAATACAGGCATGTATGTGGTTGATTCAGTATACCTAGACTTGATACCCAAAGATATTATCTACAACATGACTGATCTTATAGATGATTTTATGAGGCAAGGTATGCAGGTAGGAGTGTTCCCTATAAGTGAAAATTCTTTCCTTGATATGGGACAGTTTGAAGAACTCAGGAAGATGGAAGAACGCATAAGCGCAGGAGATATAAATGATTAGTAATGAGTTAAAGGGAGAACTTCAAAATGAAATAAAGATTCTCTATCAGAATTATGAGCAGGAAGCAATAAAGGCGTATATGCCGCTTATCAAAGCTCTTACAAATGCAGTGCTTCCATATACAGCAACTGGGGGTAAGGAAATTCAGAATATAATTCAAGGCATTCAAAATGGAGTAGAGGCTTATAAGCATACAGATATTATAGGCATGGCAGATGCATTAGCGACGGCTTTGATCAATATTAATGAGAGACAATGGAAGGTATAGATTTTATAGAGGATAGTTTTTGAAAGTGTTTCATGATTGAAATTTCTATATTAGATGAGTGTAAGAGGAATACTTGATGAACGTGATATATCAGAAAAATCTTGATGCCTTTAAAGATAGGCATTATCTGGATGATGAATCTGATCCCAATATTAAAGAGGCATTATTGAACGGGAAAAATAATAATGCATCAATGTGCAATGTCAGTTTATCACAGGATTATTGCGGAAATAGTATAGTATGTTTAAGTAGGGACGGCTATGATTATGCTCTTTCGAGTAGAGTAGATGCATATAATGCAGCAAAAATATACTCAGAAAGATATAATGATCCTGAACCATTTGAGACATATATTCTTTTTGGCATGGGAGATGGAAGGATAGCAAGAAATGTCCTTAAAGATATGTATGATAATAATCTTCTCATAGCTATAGAGCCGGAAATAGAAGTTTTACTAACGGTAATGTCTGAAATAGATATTTCAGATATTATCAGTAATGAGAATTTTTTTCTCTTAATTGGTAATGCGAAGGTCTTTGAAAACCTTCAGAACCTCCTTGAAGGTGTTATAAATCCGGGAACGGTTACACCTATAAGATTTCTCATATCCCCCGGATATGATGTTCTTTATTCTGATATGTGCAGAGGATGCATAAAAATGGCAGATTATGTCATGGATGCTATTAGAATTAACAGTAACACGATTATTGAAATGGCTGAGGAGATTAATTTAAATACTTTTAAAAATCTAAGATATCTTATTAATGGTTCTGACCTTTATAGTATTATTGAAAAATTTAAAGAAGTTGATTTAGATGATATACCGGCTATCCTTGTTTGCGCCGGACCATCGCTTGATAAAAATATTGATGATTTGAAAAAAGCCGAAGGAAAAGCGTTTATTTTAGCAGTTGATTCTGCAGTTAGAGCGCTTGAAAATCATAATATAAATTATAATGCAGTAATGACAGGAGACGCCCAAAAAGAATACTCGGTTTTTGAAGATAAAAGAACAAGAAGAAAACCGCTTATTGCAGAGATTTCTTCTAATTATAAAATTATCGAAAACTGGCATGGAAGAGTTTTTTTTAATGGAGCATCAATGGGGTATGTTGTTCAGAATTCTATATTTAATGGTGTGTTGACACATCATATGGGAGAAGTGGAAACTGGAGGCTCTATATCGACTAATGCTTTTTCTGCTATTGAAGCCTTGGGATTTAGGACAATCGTGCTTGTTGGACAGGATCTTGCGTTTACAGGTGGACAGGGACATGTGCAGGGATATAGTAATCAGGAAACAGATGAAGAGATTAAGGAAAGAGGAATAGAGCAGGTTAAGGGATGGGATGGGAGTATGTTAATTACAGATTCACAAATGAGATATTACATTAGATGGTTTGAGAAGAAGATAGAAGCGGTAAAGGATTACATCACTGTCATAGATGCAACTCAAGGCGGTGCTGAAATTCAAGGTGCTTTAAATATGACATTAAATGAAGTGATAGATTATAAATGTAATAAGACATGTGATTTTGATAAGTTGTTAATGGATGTCCCATATGTTTTTGAAGGTGAAGATAAAGAAAAGTGTTTGGAACAATTACGAAAGCTCCCGGAAAGATTAAATGAATTTGGAGATAAATTAAAGAAATATAAGAAAAACTATATTAAAATGTCAGATTTTATAAAGAATAACATATCATCGGGGCGTGATTTTGAAAAAGTTTATAAGGTAGTAAAAGAAGCTAATCTTATAGATCGTACAGAACCTTTATATCATCTGGTTACTACATTTTGTGTAAGAGATATTTATAAATACAAAAATATTGTTATGAATAAGGATAAACCAATGGATGAAGTGCTTAAGGCAAGTGCTCAGATGATGGATGATTGTATTAAGGCAATAAAAGAAATTATCAAATTAATAAAAAAAGAATGGAATTACCTATAAAGAATCTGATTTTTTTGTCGATAAATAATATGTAAGGGAACAAGCAAGGGATTTTCCTGAGCTTACCCGCCAAACACACAAACCGAAAGCACGGATGCTTTCGAGGTCTTTTTTCAAGGAGGAAAAAACTATGGTAGTACAACACAACATTACTGCAATGAACTCACAGAGACAGCTTGGTATCACAACAGATTTACAGGCAAAGTCTTCAGAAAAACTCTCATCCGGTTATAAAGTTAACCGTGCAGCAGATGATGCAGCAGGTCTTTCAATTTCCGAAAAGATGAGAAGACAGATCAGAGGTCTTAATCAGGCATCTGACAACGCACAGGATGGTATATCTGCAGTACAGACAGCTGAAGGTGCTCTTCAGGAAGTACAGGATATGCTTCAGCGTATGAACCAGTTGGCAGTTAAGGCTTCTAATGACACTCTTACTTCTGACGATAGAGGATACATCCAGCTTGAAGTTAACAAGCTCGTATCTGAGATCGATCGTACAGCATCAACAACTCAGTTCAATAACCAGAACCTTCTCGACGGTACTTTCACATCTAAGAATCTTCAGGTTGGTACTGAGAATATGACAAAGAGCCGTATAAATGTATCTATCGGTTCTATGGGTGCACATTCACTTGGTGTTAGTGGACTTAGCGTTAGTACAAGTTCAACAGCTCAGAAAGCAATTTCTGAGGTTAAGGATGCTATCCAGTCAATCTCAACAATGAGATCTGATCTTGGTGCTACTCAGAACAGACTTGAGCACACAATCAAAAACCTTGACAATATCGCAGAGAATACAACAGCAGCTGAATCCCAGATTCGTGATACAGATATGGCTGAAGAGATGGTTAAGTATTCGAATAATAACATCCTCGCTCAGGCAGGTCAGTCAATGCTTGCACAGGCTAACCAGTCTAACCAGGGCGTTCTTTCAATCCTTGGCTAATCTTCAAAATGATGGTAAATCTGTAATATTAAGTGTGAATAATTGCAACTACCAAAAGGAGCCCCGGAAACATCACCGGGGCTTCTTTCTGCGTAGAAATATGATTGAGATAAATAAATCTTGTCAGAAATTCTAAAGTTTTAAATTATAATGTCGATAAATATAGTGTAAAGAGAAAGATCCAGGTGATAATCACCTGGATCTATAATTTTGTCATAATATTATACTCTTAAATTAAACAAAAATCAAGAATTTTATTAGTATATCTATTAAGTTTTCTCTTGCTCTACCGATATAAAGAGTGTAAGAAAGTTTCAGCCTTGGAAAGGAATCCGCAAAGTAGGCTACATAAATTCAAGAAAAGGAGAGTGGCAGCAGGGAAGCGGGCCCCGATTCAAGGAGGAAATTAATATGGTAGTACAACACAACATAACCGCAATGAACGCTCAGAGACAGCTTGGTATTACAACAGACAATCAAGCGAAGTCTTCAGAAAAACTCTCATCAGGTTACAAGATCAATCGTGCAGCTGATGATGCAGCAGGTCTTTCAATTTCCGAAAAAATGAGAAGACAGATCAGAGGCCTTTCACAGGCATCTGATAACGCACAGGATGGAATCTCCTGCGTACAGATTGCAGAAGGCGCGCTTCAGGAAGTTCAGGATATGCTTCAGCGTATGAACGAACTTGCAGTTAAGGCTGCGAACGATACTCTTACAACAGATGATAGAGGATACATTCAGCAAGAAGTAAATGCACTTGTATCTGAAATCAATAGAACAGCATCAACAACAGAATTCAATAACCAGACACTTCTTGACGGAACATTCACAGGTAAGAATCTCCAAGTGGGTTCCGAAAACCTTACTGATAGTAGAATATTAATCTCCATCTGCTCGCTTGGTGCAGCAGGCATTGGTGTAAGTGGACTTAGCGTATCAATAAATTCCACAGCAGATCAGGCAATCAGCGTAGTTAAAGCAGCTATCGTATCTATCTCCAGTATGAGATCTGATCTCGGTGCTCTCCAGAACAGACTTGAACATACTATAAAGAATCTCGATAATATTACAGAGAATACATCAGCAGCAGAATCCCAGATTCGTGATACAGATATGGCAGAAGAGATGGTTAGATATTCAAATAATAACATCCTTGCTCAGGCAGGCCAGTCAATGCTTGCTCAGGCTAATCAGACAAACCAGGGTGTGTTATCACTTCTGCAGTAAAAAATATACTAAATATGGTATAATATATACAAACAGGAAATCCGGCAGTTCACCTGCCGGATTTTCTAAAGTGACGTTTATTATTTTTTGTATTCTGATTACGTCATGGAGGAAATATATCTGTATGAAAAACATCTTGATAGTGGTACCTGCAGGACTTGCGACGGGTGGGACGGAATTATTACATCAGCTTTGTAGTTGCCTTAATGATAATAATATTGAAGCAATGATAGGTTATTGTATTAGTGATATACATGGTAATATACGGTGGTGTGGCCAAAAAGAAGTCACAAAAGGCTACGAAAACTATAATATAAAAATAATAGATACTAAAAAGTATGTCATAACTGAAAATGATGTCCTTGTTATTCCTGAAACGGCATTAGAGATGTTACCTTTGTTGGAGAATAATCTTACTTTTATTTGGTGGCTTAGTGTTGATAATTATTTAAAATGCATGAGAAAGGACTTTATAAATTTTGCACCGATAAAATTTAAGGATAGGCCCAATGTTATCCACCTTGTACAGTCATGGTATGCTTACAGATTTCTTGTAAAATCGGTTGGAATTAACGAGAACAAGATTTACTGGCTTTCTGATTATATAAGTGATTCCTTTTTTGAGAAGCCGTTTGAAATATCCGTCAAAAAAAATCAAATAGCTTATAATCCTGCCAAGGGATATGAAAATATAAAAAAACTAATTGAAGATACACCTGATATCAGTTGGGTTCCGCTTGTAAATATGACACATTTACAAGTTTGTGATACTTTACGTATGTCGAAAATTTATATTGATTTTGGTAATCATCCAGGCAAGGACAGAATACCAAGGGAAGCAGCGATTAGTGGGTGCTGTGTTATAACAAACAGATTAGGGGCAGCAGATTATTATGAGGATGTTCCTATATCAAATGAATATAAATTCGCAGATATAATAGAGTCTGAAGCAGAGATAATAAATCTTATTAAAGATATATTCGATAATTATGAAATTCATTTGAAAGATTTTGATTATTACAGACAGAAAATCAGTCAGGAAAAGGGTGAATTTATTGTTGATGCAACACAGACTTTCAGACAATTTATTTAAGAATAAGATTGGAAAGTAGTGCTTTTCAAGTGAAAAATTTGGGTTGTGAATTCATTGATATGGAAAGGAATCTACATATGAAATATTCGCTTTGTGATGATTTCTTAAATTCGCAGAAGGTAATGTTTCCTTTTGGAAAATATCTTGCTGATTACAGAGAAGGGAAAAATGATTTTGTACCCTGGTCCGTTGAGATACATCCTACTGCAAGGTGTAACCATAACTGTATTCACTGCTCCTATAAGGAGAGAAATGAAAGTCGTTGTCACATGGACAAAGCTGTGTTTGATAAGCTCATAGATTCCATTATCAAGATGAAAGTTAAAGGTGTATATTTCTCAGGTGGTGGAGAACCCTGTATATATGAAGGACTATCTGATGCAGTAGTAAGGCTCTATGAAAACGGTGTTGAATCAGCTCTTGTTTCAAATGGATCAATGATCGAATCTTCAGGGATATTCGATATTGCTGATCATTTTAATTATATTGCATTATCTGTACCAAGCTGCAGTGAAGATCTTTTTAAGAAGATTACCGGAACTGAAAATATGTCTAAAGTTTTGGCGCTTCCATCCAAGATCAAGGACAGATTTGGTGATAAGTCACCTGTAGTAGGTTCCAGAGTAGTTGTTACGAATCTTATTGTGGACGAAGTTCCGCATATATTGCAGACGCTCAAAGACAGACAGTTTGATTATGCTATATTCAAGATCGTAAGAGACTATGAAGACAGAGGCCTTGGAGTTTCAGAAGAAAAGGCAGCAGAACTTGATTCTGTCATTCAAAAGTTATCAGAAGAAGGCAAGATAGATCATAATTTTACTAACCTTGACAGAGTTTTTCATTATAGAAAACCATATACGAAATCTAAGATATGCCATATAAATCAGATGGGACTCCTTGCAGCAGTAACTCCTGAAGGAGATGTATACCCTAATATTTCAGAGATAGGTAAAGAGGAATTCCTTGTTGGAAATATTTATGAGAACTCATTTGAAGAAATATGGCACAGTAAAAGACACGATGAGGTTAAAGCTACTTCCAATAAGAGATGGAGCTGCGGAGACTGTAAGGACTGTAGAGCGATAAGCTATAACATGATCATGGAAGAACTGCTTTCAAAGCTTCCTGTAGAAATGGATTCGTTTATTTAAAAAATTTACTTTTAGTTAAAAGAATATAAACCTCTCGTTTCACTCGCAACACGAGGCTAAATATGACTATTGGTGCATACCTACTGGATCTGATTCAAGAAGCAGAGGATTCAAAATTTAATATGCTTATATTAGGGGAAGACTGCATCCAAGATGTAGCAATTGCAGGGCAGTTCTTTCCTTCTTGTGATGTCTATAGTGCAGAGCTTTCGGATGATGATTTAAAACAACTCATTAGTATGAAGATTTCTTTTGATTATATAGTTGTAACCTATCTGATTGATAAAGGCGAAAGCTGGAAGAAACTTTCTGAAGCCTCCTGCTTATTAAAATCCAAAGGTCAAATGATAATAGTCTGCCCTAATTCCAACAATATAGAGAAAATAGCTGACCTGATGATGAACAGAGTAATTAGATCAGGAGCAGAAGTAAAAACGAATAAGGATTATAAAGCTAAAGAAGCGCTTACGGATGATTCCCTTATAGATATAGCTGATCACATCACGGAGCTTGGTTTTGTTATAGATAAGTTTGGTTTATTTGGAAATCCGATACAAGCTGATCTAAATAAAAAACTGCTTGTAAAAATGCTTGGAGATGATTATGAAGACAGCATAAATGCACTATTTGTTCCGTATATAAGAATGATGCTTAAAAAGATAGATACATTCTTCGAAAGGGAGGATATTTTTCCTGATAAGAAAGATGGACTTAGCGGATTCATAAATGAAGTAAATACATTCAATATGTATAATCTTGTCATTAGGAAAAACTATCAGGATCGATGCTTTTACATGAAGAATTTAGACCCTGTGAAGAAAGAAGTGCATTTTGGAAATAAAGCAAATGAAGTATTAAAAAATAAAATCTTGGAGGGAAGACCTTTTTGTGCACTTCGTTTAGGAAATACAGAAGGAATTTTAGTTGATAACTATATATCAAATATATTAGAAGATAAAAAAGAATATAGTGATTTTGCATTAGAGTATGCATTCAATGCATGTGGCTTTTTTGTACCTTCAGATGCTTCTCCGGAAATAATCATTGATTATATAGATCGTTTTGTTCAAGTACAGCTTGAGGGATTTAGAAATGCAGACATTATGATGATGTGGGGCGCATGTAGAATGGAAGCTGTACTTGCAAATCATTTTGTTTTATCTTCCTGTGATAACATAGACTATTTTTCCCTTATTCCTTATGTGGATGGTTATGAGCCGTGGACATCGGCGCTTGCAGGGAAGAAAGTACTTGTTGTTACAAATGTTCCTGATTCAGTTGAATACCAATATAAGAGAAAAGATGAAATTAGTCCGTATAAAGAAAGCGTCCTTCCTGATTTTACACTGATTACATACAGGATGATGCAAACATGTCAGCAAGATAATAATAACTATGATTCGTGGTTTGAAGCTTTAGATAAGGTCACAAATGATATACTTGCAATTGATTTTGACATAGCTATTGTGGGAGCAGGCTTTTACGGCGTTCCAATTTGCGATGCTATTAAAAAATCCGGAAGATCTGCAATAGAAATGTGTGGTCTTACATCATTTATATTTGGAGTTGCAGGTAAGCGCTTTATTAAAGATGAAAAAGACTTTTATAGCCAGTATATGACAGATGCTTGGATAAGACCTTTTGATGAAAAACCATCCTGGTATACTCAGGTTGAGGGCGGGTGTTATTGGTAGATTTTTTATTAGATTAGTCTGCGATTAAAAACTATTTAACTATGGAGAATAGTAAGTTTATGAAACAGAATAAGCAGGATGATATGCAGCAAATAATAGATAATATTGAGGATAAGAAAGATTGTGTGCTAGCATTGTCTTTTTTGACAAATAAGCTATGCAAATCGAAATACTTTATTATGCTTGTAGATTATATAACTAAAAATAAAAATTCTTTTTCTTTAGAAACACAATTTTTTCTTTATCAGCAGATATTATTGCTGAAATTCAAATATGACTATGCGTATAGCGACGATTATCAGCAAAAGATAGATTTGTTATTATATGACATTCTCGAAAACTATAGGAAAAAATTTCAACAATATGATCATCAAATATCTAAGAATCAAATCCGTAAAGATTTTATTATCGTTGTGACTGATCAATTTTTAGGCCGAGGTCATGCGCCTACAAGCCTTGCAATGCAGTGGTGTGATGAACTGGTAAAAAATGGGAAAAGAGTTCTTTTAATAAATACTGCTGAAAACTGCACACCGATAGGAATAATACCTTTTGGAGAAGGTGTAGGCATAGGAAATTATATTTCTGAGTATACTGAGTGTGACACAATGAATGTTGGAAGTAGGAGGGTTCCTTTTTTTCAATGCGATCAGATAATGCCAAACGATAATGTTCTTGAAATGTTACTTTCATTAGTAGAAAAAGAACGTCCTGAAATGATAATTTCTCTTGGGGATATTATTTTTTCTGATTTGGCGAATAGAATGGTTCCGGTATATACGGTTGCTCTTGGCTATGCAATGCCAAGAACATTTACAAAATATAGGATGCTTATAGGAAAGAAAAAATATGAGTCAGATAATCTTTTTTTAGAGCATTTTGGATTTAGTGCTAATTCGGTTATTGAAACAGATTTTACTTTTTCGATTCCCGAACAAAATGAAATACATACAAGAGAAGAATTTAACATAAGTGACAGTACATTTTGCCTGATGATTATTGGGAATAGACTTGAATCTGACCTTACTGTTGAGTTTTTAGAGGCTTTGAATGAACTTTTGAAAGATCAAAGATTGTTTGCATTGTTTGTGGGAGATTTTGATTTTGAAAGTATCATTTCATCATATGAGAACCTTCCAGGAAGAAGTAAGCATATAAAATATACAAGTGATTTACTATCTGTAATTGAACTTGGAGATTTATATATAAATCCTAAGAGACTTGGAGGGGGCACTTCGGCGATTTATGCTCTAAAAAAAGGAAAACCGGTAATTACAGTAGATTATGGAGATGTGGCCTTTAATGTTGGCGAAGAATTTTGTGTCCAGGATTATGCAGAAATGCAAAAACAAGTGATACGATACTTGGAGGATTCACCATTTTATAAAAAAATGTCTGAGCAAGCAATCAAAAAAGCTAAGCAATTAACAGAACAAGATATGGCTCTTTATAAACAGGTAGTAGAAATAGAAAGGCGAGAAGATTTAAATCATTTAGCTTCTTTATGATAATGCGTTTTATAGTGAATTGTAAAACATTATTGAGATTAATGATGTTTTACAATAGTAAATATTAGAGACGCATGTGAGTATTATCATTTGATCGAGAGGTAATATATGGCATATGCAGATGTTAAAGATATAATTTTGCAGGTAGTGAGAGAAATAAAAAATGATTTTAATTACTATGCGTTGATTAGTAAAGTGTCAGAACTTTTGGAATATCTTAATGTAAGTCCATCTGATCGAGAATATGCTTATCAAATTATAGACGCATGTGCAGATGATATTGATGATATTCAATTACGGATGTTCTTTTATTCTATTCTTATGCAGATGCCAATATGCCTTGTGAAAAATAACATTGCACTAGAAAAGAGTGTAAATACTTTACTTGATTCTAAAAAATTGCCTCCAAAAGAGCGATTTGTTTATTTTTATGAGCTTTCATATAGAGTTTTTATTACCCCTGCACTTCAAACCAACGAAAATAAATTGTACCTGTGGAAATTATATAATTCGATTATCAAAGAATATCATGATGCAATATGGAGTGATTATGCTTTTCCATATATAAACAAGGATAAGAGAAAAAAAGATTTTTACGTTGTAATAACTGATCAGATTTTGTACGAAGAGCATGGTCCAACAAAATCAACTCTTGACAGATGTAGAGCCTTGATAGCAACTGGTAAAAATGTGCTCTTAATAAATACAGGAGAAATGTGTTTCAACAATAATCCTGTGTTGTTTTATGGCTTTTTTTCTGCAGATCATCGAGATGAATTGGATAATAAAGATAATATTTACTATAAAGGATATAATATACCGTTTTGTCAGATAGGAAAAGGAGTTATGGATGCTCAAAGATTAAGAGAGTATATGCAGATAATCTATGATTATTCTCCTGATATGGTAATCGACATTGGTGGGAATACTCTCCTTGGAAATATATGTAATTACTTTATACCTGTACTTGCGGTTACACTTGGCCCTGATAATCTTGTGAGAACAACAGAGAAGTGGCAGACAATAGGGAGAAAATTAAATGATAATGACAGATATATTTTGAATAAAATCGGGTATCCTGAAGATAAAGTTATAGAGATTGTCATGACATTTGAGTGTAAGGAACAATCAATAAATTTGTCGAAATCAGAGCTGGGAATGCAAGAAGATGAGTTTGAAGTAGTGATAGTTGGAGGAAGGCTTGATAGCGAAGTTGGACCAGATTTTCTTGAAATGATGCGCAAGGCTGTTCGAAAAATTGATAATATTTGTTTCAACTTTTGTGGAAGATTTAACAAATATGAAAAAATGATAGGGGAAGATCCAGTCCTTTCTAAGAGAAGTAGATTTTTAGGAACCCAGTCTGATATGATGGCTGTTTTAGATAATATTGATCTTTATGTTAATCCTATTAGATTAGGCGGAGGAACGAGCGCTCAGGAAGCAATGCTAAAAGGAGTACCAGTTGTTACCTGCAGAACAGGAGATGTATATGCAAACTGTCATGATGACTTTGCAGTTGATGATTATGACGAAATGATTAATGTGATAGAGAGATATGTAAATGACATTGATTACTACAAGGAGCAATCTGAAAAAGCACGCAGGCTTGGAGAACTTGAGCATGATACTATAGGAGAATTTAGCAGAATAATTGAAGAGTGCCATAAGAGAGATGATGATAATTATTTTAGAAATACAGGTGTTTACCCTGATTGACTGTTTAGAGATGGAGGATGAACATGATACCATTATCGATTCCGAATTTTGAAGGTAATGAAGTTAAGTATGTTTCAGATGCAGTTAGTCAGGGGTGGGTTTCTACAGGCGGTGCATATGTTAGTCGAATGGAAGAACTGCTATCAGAGTACACATCATCATATGCAGTTGCATGTCAGAGCGGAACATCAGCTCTTCATATGGCTCTTTATGACCTTGGAATTTCACACGGGTATATGGTCTTGGTGCCAACTTTAACATTCATAGCAGCCGTTAACCCAGTTACATATGTAGGTGCTGAGCCTGTATTTATGGACTGTGATGATAGCCTGTGCATTGATCCTGAAAAAATCGATGAATTCTGCATAACTGAATGTAAGTATGACGGACAGAATCTTATTCATACCAAGAGTGGTAAAAAGGTAAAAGCAATAATTGTTGTCCATGTCTTTGGAAACATTGCAGATATGGAAAAAATAATGGATATTGCAGACAGATATAACCTTTATGTTATCGAGGATGCAACAGAAGCTCTTGGAAGTAGGATTGAGTTTGGCAGATATAAAGGGAGAATGGCAGGTACTATAGGAAATTTTGGCGCATTGTCTTTTAACGGCAATAAGATAATAACCACAGGAGGCGGTGGAGCTGTTCTATCTACAGATAAAGATAAAGCTTTGCATATAAAATATCTTTCTACTCAGGCCAAGGATGATCCGCATTTTTATATTCATAATGAAATTGGCTTTAATTATAGGATGACTAATGTTCAGGCAGCTATAGGATGTGCACAGATGGAGGAGCTTGAAGAATTTATTAGTAGGAAAAACAAAAATTATCAAATATATCTGGAACTGCTTGAAGGAGATGTCTTTGGATATATTCTTCAGTTTAGAGATAATATCAGGTCTAATAAATGGTTTTATTCTTTGGTTATAGATAAGGAAAAATGCCCATTAGATATAAAAGAATTAATATGCGTTTTATCTAAAGCGGGAATAGAAACCAGGCCTATATGGGGGCTTATTGGCGAGCAAAAGCCTTATATTGAATGTGTCTCATATAAAATCGAAAAGGCCAAATATTATTCAGAAAGAATAATCAATCTTCCGTGTAGTACGAATTTAACCAAGGGTCAGATTGAAGAGGTTGTAAATACACTGCGTAAATACATTGAGAAGTAAGTCAGATATTCCATATACATTAGGAATACTTATTCTATTTTTATTCAAATATAGTTGGAAAGATAAGAGGCGTAATGATGTTCAACGATCCTGGGAAATTGTTTATATCAATGTATCATTACACAAGAGATCTAAAACATAGCAGATATCCGGGAATTAAAGGCCTTGATATACGGCTTTTCAGACAACAGATGGAGTTTTTTAAGACAAACTGTAATGTAGTCACAATGGAACAGGTCATAGACGCAGCTAAAGGAAATTCCATGCTTCCGGAGAATGCAGTATTGCTTACTTTTGACGATGGCTATATTGATAATTTTACATGTGCTTATCCGATTCTTGAAGAATTTGGATTTCAAGGTTCCTTTTTTATCCCCGGAAAGACATTTACAACACATCAATTATTAGACGTAAACAAGATCCATTATATAATTGCCAGTGCAGATATCGGAAAGCTTGTAACTGATGTAAAGCAAAAGATGGACTATTACAGAGGAAGAGAGTTTGATTATCCAGATACTGAAGAATTATGGAATCAGTATGCTGTAGATGAAAGATTTGATGGCAAAGAAACGATATTTGTAAAAAGAATTCTTCAAACTGTTCTTCCGGAAATGGTTAGAAAGCAGATTGCAGATGATCTTTTTGATAAATATGTTGGAGTTACACAAGAACAGCTTGCCTATGAACTATATATGACACCTGAGCAAATTCGCACATTAAAGAAAAACGGTATGTTTATAGGACTGCACGGCTATGACCATTACTGGCTTGGAAATCTTCCTCATGAGCAGATGAAAGAAGATATATTAAAAGCGTTGGATACTATTGAGGAATTTATTGATCCAAAGGAATGGGTAATGAACTATCCATACGGTGATTACAGCGATGAAGTTGTTGAATTTATCAAGGATAAGGGAGCAGTAATAGGATTAACAACTGATGTCGCAGTAGCTCGGATAGGAATGGATTCTAATTTTTTGTTACCACGACTAGATTGTAATGATTTCCCGCCTAAGAGTGAAAATTATAAAAAATGGATATGATCATGAGTTTACTGTCTTAAGCTTGTTATAGAAAGAGGGAAAGACATGATATTTGAACTTGGAAAATATTCTGATAACACTGCGTTTGTTGATGAGTATGGGACTACTCTTACTTATGGTGAATTGAAACGTGTCAGTGATGAAATATGCAGCGGATTACGTACAAGGTCTCTTGTATTTTGCTTTTGTAGAAATGTTATAGGATCCGCTATCGGCTATGTTGCCTTTCTTAATCATGGAATTGTTCCTGTAATGTTGAATTCTCAGCTAGAGGCAGAGTTTAGGGACGGACTCTTGGACAAGTATCATCCGGATTATATTTGGTGTCCGGATGATATGGAAGGACTCTGGGCTGGATGCGATAAGGGCTTTACGGGCTTTGGATATGTACTTATCAAAAATTCTTATGAGAGTAGCTATGAAATCTTTGACGAACTTGCACTTTTATTAACGACTTCAGGTTCAACAGGATCTCCTAAGTTTGTAAGGCAGTCGTATACCAATATTCTTGTAAATGCAAAGTCAATAGTAGAGTACCTTGAGCTTGATGATACAGAGAGGCCAATTACTACTTTACCTATGAATTATACTTACGGACTTTCTATCTTTAATAGTCATTTGATAGTTGGAGCTACAATCCTTATCACAGACAAGGGACTTATGCAAAAGGAATTCTGGAATTTCTTTAAAGATGAGGGAGCTACTTCTTTTGGAGGAGTTCCATATACTTATGAAATACTTGATAAGCTAAGAATATATAAGATGGATCTTCCAAGCCTTCGTACAATGACACAGGCAGGAGGTAAACTACTTCCAGATCTTCATGAGAAGTTTGCTAAGTTTGCCAGTGAAACCGGAAGGCATTTTGTTGTTATGTACGGACAGTGTGAAGCAACTGCAAGAATGGGATTTTTGCCTCCCGATAAATCTGTTGAAAAGAAGGGCTCAATGGGTATAGCAATTCCAGGAGGTAAATTCCATCTGATTGACGTTGATGGAAAAGACATTACAACTCCATGGGTAACAGGAGAACTTGTCTATGAAGGTAAGAATGTTACGCTTGGATACGCAGAATGCGGAGAAGACCTTTGCAAAGGTGATGAGAGAAACGGAGTTCTAGAAACCGGAGATATGGCTCAATTTGATGAAGAGGGGTATTACTATATTGTTGGAAGAAAAAAGAGATTTTTAAAGATATACGGAAACAGGGTCAACCTTGATGAAGTGGATAGGCTTATAAAATCAGAATTTGGTATTGAGGCAGCCAGTGCAGGAGTTGATGATCATCTTCATATTTTTGTTACAGATGTAAAGTACTCTGAAAAGGTCAAGGAATTTGTTATTGCTAAAACAAAGCTTAATCCTGCAGCATTTACGTCTCACGTAATAGATGAGATTCCTAAAAATGATTCAGGAAAAACTCTTTATAAAGAGTTGACAAAATACTATGAATGATAAGTATTTACAACTATTTATATTACCATATGCCGGTGGGAGTATAGCATCGTTTAGGCGGCTTACAGATCTTATTGATAAAAGAATAGATGTTATTCCTGTAGAGTATCCGGGAAGAGGAATACGGGCCAAAGAACCGCTATGTGAAAGTCTTTCAGATTTGCTGGGAGATGCAATTTCCTACTGTAAAAAAAGACGGATTGAAAGCATACCTTATGCCGTCTTTGGATATAGCATGGGAACACTCCTTGGATATGAGATGCTTGTAAGAAGAGAACTTTCTGGAGAACTCAAACACTTTTTTGTTGCTGCGGAGGTAGCCCCACAGACAAGGGCACTTGAATTAAGGCAAGAGAAAAATCCGTCAGATGAAATTGTATTACAAAGAGCTAAAGAGTTAGGAGGGCTTAATGAAAAACTCCTTAAAAATAAGCGTTTTGCAGATATTTATCTAAAACCTATGATATCGGATTATAAGCACTTTTTTGAATACAGATTTAAAGATGACTTCAAGAAAATAGAATGTAATGCAACTTTCTTTTACTGTGAAAAAGATACTGCTATATACGATGTACAAAAATGGGAACAGCTTATATCAGGCGAATTTGAATACTATGAAATGGGAGATGATCATTTCTTTATTAATGCTTTGTATGAAGAGATGGCGAGTATCATTAATGATAAGTTGACAAGCTATTTAAAGGGCTAATGTTATGACTTATGAAGATATTATCAAGATAAGACCGTTTTCTTTGGACAGAACAGAAAAAAGAAGAATGCTTACAAAAAGACTTGCGCATTTGACTAAAATACACATGGAAAGATGCCAAGAATATAGGAATATGATGGATGCCATTGGCTTTAAAGTAGAAAATGTACAGTCATATTCTGATATTCCTTTTATTCCTGTTCGGCTGTTTAAAGAACTAAGCCTCAAATCTGTTTCTGATGAAGAAATTATAAAAGTTATGACTTCATCAGGTACAACAGGGCAGGCGGTAAGTAAGATCTATCTTGATAAGATTACATCTTCTAATCAGCAAAAGACGATGGTGAAGATTGTCTCGGAGTTTACTGGCTCAGAGCGAATGCCCATGATAATTATCGATTCACCTAATGTAATAAAAGATAGAGCAATGTTTTCGGCAAGAGGAGCAGGAATACTAGGTTTTTCAATATTTGGGACCAAAAAGATATATGCACTTGATGATAATATGGAACTTAATGTAGAGGGCGTTAAGGAATTTCTGGAGAAGTATAAAGGACAAAAGATTTTACTTTTTGGTTTTACGTTTATGATATGGCAGCATTTTTATAAGGAGCTCTTGAGACTCAAAGCTGAGGGCGTATCGTTTGATCTGTCAGAAGGGATACTTATACATGGCGGAGGATGGAAAAAACTAATATCTGAGGCTGTTTCTGAAGCAGATTTCCATAAGAAACTTGAGGAAGTATGCGGTATAAAGCATATTTATGATTATTATGGAATGGTTGAGCAGACCGGTTGCATTTATATGGAATGTGAATGCGGACACCTTCATGCCAGTATTTTCTCAGATGTGATCATTCGAAGGCCATTTGATTTTACTGAAGCTGATATTGGTGAGAAGGGAATTATTCAGGTTGTATCAGCGATTCCTGAATCATATCCGGGGCATTCACTTTTGACAGAGGACGAGGGGATGATACTTGGAGAAGATGATTGCCCTTGCGGACGGAAAGGCAAGTATTTCAAGATAATTGGAAGAATCAAAGATGCAGAATTAAGGGGGTGCAGTGATACATATGCCTCAAAGTTTTGATCTTGAAAAAGGGATAACATATCTTGTTGGGAATGCAAAACTTGCATCAAACATAAGTCTTGTTCCTGCATTAAAGCCATTTGATGATAATGTAACGGCTTTTCTTGTGGATGTATCAAAAGAGCTTATGGCTGACAGAAAAGCCAGAACATATTCAGATGTCATCACATATGCTTATTGGATACGAAAAGCGTCATTGAATAGCTTAAAGGAGAGGTTTAACTCCAGAGAATATGTAAGGTTCGGAAGAGGAAATGTTTTCCATATTGCGCCATCCAATGTTGCTGTCAATTTTGCATATTCACTTACAGCTTCACTTATTATGGGTAATAGCAATATTGTGAGGGTACCTTCAAAAGATTTTGAACAGATTGAAATAATAACGGCAGCTTACAATAGAGTTTTAGAAAGCTATGAAAGCCTTAAGCCATATATCATCTGTGTACGTTATGAAAGAAACGAAGAAATAAATAGTATCTTCAGTAATGTAGCCGATGTGAGAATTGTGTGGGGAGGAAATCAGACTATATCTGAGATTAGGAAATCACCGCTTCCTCCCAGATCAAGTGAAATATGCTTTGCTGACAGATTTTCGATAGCAGTAATAGATTCTGATCATTATATGGAAATTGAAGATAAAAAGAAAGTTGCTGAAGATTTTTATAATGATACGTATCTGACGGATCAAAATGCCTGTACAAGTCCAAGAATTGTTGTATGGACTGGTAGCAAAGTTAAGGATGCAAAAAATATTTTTTGGAGCGAAGAATATAAAATAGTCAAAAATAAGTATCATTTCCAGTCAATTCAGGCGGTCAATAAGCTTGCAAAGGTATTGGAATACGCAGCTATTACCAAAGATGTAAGGATTGTGGAACATACTGATAATCTGATAGTTCGAGTTGAGGTTCCGAAGATAACTGAAGAATTAATGAATTATTTTGATAATAGCGGACTTTTTTTCGAATATGAATGCGGAAATATATCTGAAATAGAGAAGTTGTGCAACGACAATAAATGTCAGACTGTTTCATATATTGGAAATAAAGATTTGATCATCAAGTTATTGGAGAAAGGCATCAGAGGAATTGATCGTGTTGTTCCTGTTGGAAAGACAATGGATTTTGATCTTATCTGGGACGGATGTAATCTGCCGGCTGTTTTGACAAGGATCGTTACGTTTAAGTGAATTGTGTACGAGTTCTCACGATGGGAGTCTATATGAATAAATATGATGAGAAGTATTCTTTCAGGCTTGCAAATAAAAATGATATCCCCAGAATTATGAAATTTATCCATGATGAATGGAATCCTGATCACATTTTGGCTTATGACAGGGAATTGTTTATCTGGCAGTATGGAAGACAGGAATATGGAGATGACGAGAATATTAACTTTGTTTTGATGGAAAGAAAATCCGGAGAGCTCATCGGAATCGTAGGATTTGTAGCATATGACAAATCTAATGAGAGCATATCCCCTGCAATGACGAAGATTGTAACAAAGGATATATTGCCAATGTCTGGACTAGAACTAATGAAAAGGCAGATGGCGATTATTGGCGAAAAGGAACATTTTGCAAGTGGTACTAATCCAAGTACAATTCTACCGCTATACATAAAAGTATTTAGGCATGTGACGGGAATAATGCAGCAGTACTACATGCTGAATCCGAATATGAAAGATCATAAAATTGCAGCACCGGGAGCAAAATGCACGGCTGTTGACTATATCGCAACAGGTTATCGCTTATTCGAAGTGAAGGACTTTGATAATCTTACGGCATTCTATGATCTAAATGAAAAGAACGAAAGAATGGTGTATAAATCTCCGGAGTTTATCAAAAAAAGATATTTTATTCATCCGGTTTATCATTATAGAAAGTGGATCATTAAGGATGAGGCAGAAATAGCTACAGGAGTTCTTTTTGGCAGAGAGATAAGTCATGAAGGAAGAAAAATTTTAAGACTTGTAGATTATAGAGGAAACCTTAATCTATTAAAGAATCTTGGAAAGGCATTACATGATCTTATGGTCAAAGAAGGCTATGAATATATAGATCTAATGGTATCTGATCTATCTGGTTACCATTTGGAAGATGCAGGATTTGAAATTTTAGATCCTGATGGAGATACCATAATCCCTAATTATTTTGAACCTTATGTAAAGGAAAATATAAAGAACTATTTCCAGTCAAGAACTGATATTGTTTTATTTAAAGCCGATGGAGATCAGGACAGACCAAACAAAAGAATGACTACTAAGGGGGATATTTATGAATAATGTACCCGATATAAAAATTGGTATTGTAGCAGTGAGCAGGAATTGTTTTCCTGAAGAATTATCTGTAAACAGACGCTCAGTCCTGGTAAAAGAATATGAAAAAAAATATGGAAGCGATGATATTTATGAGTGCCCCATATGCATTGTAGAGAGCGAGATTCATATGACAAGGGCTTTAAAGAACATTGAAAAAGAAGGATGCAATGCTCTGTGCGTTTACCTGGGTAATTTTGGACCTGAAATATCTGAAACGATGCTTGCGGATTGTTTTAATGGACCTGTAATGTTCTGTGCTGCTGCCGAAGAGACTCAGGAAGACCTCTTTGATGGAAGAGGAGATGCATATTGCGGGTTATTAAATGCAAGTTATGCATTAAAACTAAGACAAACAAAGGCATACATCCCGGAGAATCCTGTTGGAGATGCATCTGAGTGCGCGGATATGATACATGATTTTGTTCCTATTGCTCGAACTCTTATAGGGCTTAGCAATCTTAAAATCATATCCTTTGGACCAAGACCCAGCAATTTTCTTGCATGTAATGCGCCGATTCAGTCGTTATACGATCTACATGTTGAAATAGAGGAAAATTCTGAACTGGATCTTTTTGAATCATTTAATAAGCATATGGATGATCCAAGAATAGCTGAAACAGTAGAAGATATGCAAAAAGAGTTGGGAGAAGGGATTGCTTTTCCTGAAATACTTCCAAAACTTGCGCAATATGAACTGACACTTAAAGATTGGATCAGAAATCATAAGGGACAAAGGAAATATGTTGCTATAGCAGGTAAATGTTGGCCTGCTTTTCAAACACAGTTTGGATTTGTGCCCTGTTATGTTAACAGCAGATTGACAGCGGCGGGATATCCTGTTTCGTGTGAAGTCGATATTTATGGCGCTTTATCTGAATATATCGGAACCTGTGTATCTTTAGATGCAGTAACTATCCTTGATATTAATAATACTATTCCAAGTGATATGTATTCTGAGAATATAGAGGGTAAATCATTCCTGAAAGGTCCTTATAAAAAAGGCGATCTTTTCATGGGATTTCACTGCGGAAACACATCCTCCTGCAAACTTTCAAGTTGTAAACTGTGCAACCAGAGAATAATGGCAAGAACATTGCCCGAGGAAGTAACAAAAGGAACAATTGAAGGCGATCTTAAACCCGGACGAACAACTGTTTATCGTTTGCAAAGTTCATCCGATACAAAGCTAAAGGCTTATATTGCTCAGGGAGAAATATTACCTATAGCTACAAAATCATACGGAAGCATTGGTATATTTGCAATAAAAGAGATGAGCAGGTTTTACAGACATGTGCTTATAGAAAAAAATTATCCTCATCATGCTGCTATATTATTTGATCACTATGGTAAATATCTGTTTGAGATTTTTAAGTACTTGGGAGTTCCTATAGAAGAAATTGATTATAACAAATGCAAAGACAGATACTATTTAACCGAAAATCCTTTTTGGGAAGAGGATTGATTAAAAACAGTAGGAGGTATCATCATGACAAACAAAGAGAAGTATATTGAAGCTTTTACAGAGAGTCTGGATGTTAAAAGTGACCAGGTTGAGAGCCTTGAATATCAGAGTATTCCAGCATGGGATTCGGTAGGACATATGGGACTTATAGCAGCTATTGAGGATGCTTTCGATATTCAATTTGAAACGGATGATATTGTTGAATTTAGTTCTTTTGTCAAAGGGATAGAAATACTCAAAAAGTATGATGTTGAGATCTAATGGAGGATATTGCATATGGAGAATAAGTATGAACCCATATATAACATTGGGGCATATGAAATACAACAATATCAACAAAACAGATATCCCTTATTTTTTCTGGATGTTGTAGAAGAGGTAAGACCGGGAGAATATGTGAGAGCCAAAAAGAACTTTACATATGATGAATGGTTCTTTCCCGCTCACTTTGAAGATGAACCAAATGTACCGGGATTCATTCAGATGGAGATTTTGGCTCAGACATTTATTATGACCTTTTTGACGATTCCTGAGCACAAAGGAAAGAAGACAGCTTTTCTTAATGTTGATAATCTCAGGATGAGGAAGAAGGTTATTCCGGGTGATACAATGATAATTGAAGGATTTTTGAAGAGCTTTAGGAGAGGCGTTGCATCGGGGCATGTTGAAGCTAAGGTCAATGGAGAGTATGCGTTATCAGCGGATCTTAAGATTGCACTTCCGGATATAATGCGTGAGTTTATTCCTGGAGGAGAATGATGAACTTCAATTATTCTGAAATTGAGAATCATGCCAGAAATATGAGAAAACTGATACTTGATATGGGCAGACATGCTGGTGGGCATGCAGCGCATATGGGCGGAGCATTGTCTATTACTGATGTTATGGCAGTGCTCTATTTTGGTGTGATGAATACTAAAGATATTGGAATGGAATCTGAAGAAAGAGACAGATGTATTCTGAGTAAAGGGCATTCATCACTTGGGCTTTATTCGGCACTTATCGAGGCAGGACTTATGGATGAGTCACTTAAAGATACCTTCGAAGATGATTATAGTGATCTATTGGGACATCCTGTACAAAATAGGAGTATTGGAATTGAATTTACTAATGGATCGCTTGGAATGGGGCTTTCAATTGGTATAGGTGTTGCAATTGCCTGTAGAAGAAAAAATCTAAACAATCATGTGTATGTAGTTTTGGGTGATGGTGAATGTAACGAAGGTTCTGTTTGGGAAGGGTTCATGTCTGCTCCAAAATTTAAATTGAATAATCTTATTGCGATTATTGATTGTAATAAATTTCAGCTAAGTGGAGCAACAGAGGATGTAATGCCGCTTCTAAGTATGAAAGATAAATTATCAGCATTTGGCTGGGAGACAAGAGAAATTGATGGACATGATATCAAGGCTTTATGTACTGCTCTTGATCCAGATAATAGTTCAGCTAAACCTCTTGCTGTTATCTTAAATACGGTTAAAGGTAAAGGTTTTTCATTTTCAGAAAATGATAATTCCTGGCATCACGCAGTGGTAACTCAAAAGGCATATGATCAGGGATTATCGGAACTTGGATTTGGAGACTAAAAAATGGAATATAACAAAAAGAATGCAAAAAGATGGTCGATCGTAGGTCAGAGACCGACTTTTGGAAGTGCAGTTACAGAATTTGCAAAAGAAAACGCCAATATAATAGCGGTGATCGCTGATGTTACCAATTCTGCAGGGCTTGGTACGATGGAACGGGAACTTTCTGATCAGGTTATAAATGTTGGAATTGCCGAGCAGAATATGATGGGGATTGCTACAGGATTGTCTAGCGAAGGGTATACGGTTTTTACGTCTACTTTTGCGCCATTTCAGTCCATGCGCTGTCTTGAACAGATACGTGTAAATCAGGGATATATGCACCAAAAAGTTATTATGGCAGGTCTTGCAGGTGGTGTTGCATATGGAGAACTTGGATTTACACACTGCACAATAGAAGATGTTTCAATAATGAGATCAATTCCAAATGTGGCAGTTGTAACACCTGCTGACTGTACAGAGGTCGTAAAAATAGTAGAGGCAGCAATCAGCTATAAAGACTCTGTATACATAAGACTTATGGATAAAACAGGTATCCCTATCGTATATGAAGATGATTATGAATTTGAGATAGGTAAGGCTGTTCCTATAATTGAGTCAGGCGAGATAACAATTCTTGCAAACGGCCCTGTTGTTCACCATGCAATAAATGCAGCAAGAAAGTATGCTGAAGATAAAGGCATATCGGTTGCGGTATACGATTTCCATACAGTAAAACCTGTAGATGTTGAGCTTCTAATAAAGTTGCAGAAAACCACCCAGGCTATCTTGACTGTGGAAGAGCATAGTATCGTAGGCGGACTTGGAGGCTCTGTAGCAGAGGCTTGCTCTGAAATAAGTAAAAGTGTACCGATATTTAAATTGGGTTTTGATGATGAGTATCCTCATGGGGCTCTTCATGAAACACTTTTAAAAGACTATCATCTTGATGAAAATGGTATATATGACAAATTAGATCTGATCGTCAGAAAGATAGGCCTTTAAGTGGTTTTAAAGGAGGCTTTGAGTGAAGAAATACGGGGAAGATATAAGTGGTTTGATACCTAACAGATATCCGCTGATGATACTTGATGCTCTTAGATCTCAAATGGTGAAGATGCAATGAACAGAGAGATTGATACTGATAAGTGCATAGGATGCGGTAAGTGCGTTGAGGATTGCATAAGCGGCTATATAGTTCTTGTAGATACAGAAGATGGAAAAAAGAAAGCTGCATTTAAGGAACGCGGAAGATGCCTTGAATGCGGCCATTGCAATGCCATCTGCCCACAAAGAGCAATAAGTGGGGGAAAACTGTTAGAGGCAGTTTATGAAAAAGATGACTTTCTCAATATCATGTCTAATAAGAGAACTATCAGAAAGTATATTAAGGGTGGAAAGATATCAGAAGATGTACTCCAGAGAATAATATTGGCCGGGCAGAGTGCTCCTACGGATAGAAACCGAAAGTCTGCCAGGATTATATTTGTAAAAGAAAAGCTTGTAGAAATATATAATGAGGCACTTGATTATCTGGTTGAGAAAGTTTCCAAGACTGGAAGTATAAATCCTTTATATTCATCAACCATGAGACTGGATGCAAAACGAGAAGAAGTGTTATGGAATGCAGAGTATCTGGTTGTTTTTATTGGTAATAAGTCAAGCCTGGTAGATGCTGCTATTGCGGCTGAAAGGATGCAGCTTGAGGCAGCGGCCTTGAGAGTTGGAACAGGATATAGGGGAGATATGAAGGAAGCTATTAACAATGTAGATGATATCAAAGAAATGCTTGGGGTAAAAAATAATGAAGAGGCATTGATCTGTTTTGCCATGGGTATTCCGGATATAAGGTACTTGCAACCGGCTGTAAAGGCTAATAGAAAAGTTGAGTATCTATGAATGTTAAGTATTTGTCTACATAAACAAAGGATGATTAGCATTTTTACATTCACAATGAAATATGCATTGTCTTGAGTATGCTATAAGTGAAGTGGAATTTTGAACCATAATACTAAAAGTGGATGTTAGTATTGAAAGAATAATAGGTGCAGTTGCGAGGTGGCAATGAAGGTCGTAATCCTGGCTGGCGGATTTGGAACCAGAATATCCGAAGAATCGCATTTAAAACCAAAACCAATGATAGAAATCGGCGATATGCCGATACTTTGGCACATTATGAAAATTTATTCTCATTATGGTTTTAATGAGTTTATTATCTGTGCCGGTTATAAGCAAAGACAAATAAAAGAATGGTTTGCGGATTATTTTATGAATACCTCTGATGTTACCTTTGATTACACTAGCGAAAACGGTAGCATCACTTATCATGATAAAAGTGTTGAACCATGGAAAGTTACTGTGGTTAATACAGGGCTTAATACGCAGACAGGCGGACGAATAAAACGGGTACAAAAGTATATAGGGCAAGAGCCTTTTATGCTTTCTTATGGTGATGGAGTAGCTGATATTAATATTCCAGAGCTTATTAAGTTCCACAGATTACACCATAGTATATGTACACTTTCTATGTATAATTATGGGCAGCATAAGGGCGTAGTAGAAGTATCCGGAGATGGGATGATCGAAGCATTTCGTGAAAAATCTGATGACGATAGTGAACTGATCAATATCGGATTTATGATATTAGAGCCTGAGATTTTTAATTATATTAAAGATGATGATACTGCTTTTGAAAAAGAACCGATGGAGGCTTTGGTAGAAGAGAAAAAGCTTGCAGGGTATGTTCATACAGGTTATTGGCAATGCATGGATACGCTTAGAGAAAAGAACCAGATTGAGCAGTTATGGAATGATGGCAATGCTCCGTGGAAGATATGGGAGGATTAGCTATGAAGAAAGCTCTTGTTACTGGGGCAAATGGATTTGTAGGAGCAGCTGTTTGTAAACAGCTTGCTTTAAAAAACTATGAAGTCATAGCTGTTATTAGGAACCAAGCGTCTGATATATCAAGATTGGCAGGAATTCCTGATATTAGAATGGTTTATTGTGATTTGTCAGATATCAAGAATCTACATCATGTAATTGCTGACAGAGATGTAGATTATACGTACCATTTCGCATGGACAGGAAGTTCAGGATCTCTTAGAAGTAATTATCGTGTTCAGACTGACTGCGTAAAGTATACTTGTGACGTGGTAAAAGCGTGTAGCGAAATAGGATGTAAACGCTTTATTTTTGCCGGTAGCATTATGGAATATGAGATTCAAAACGCTGTCAAAAATGAAGGTAAGTTATCTGCAAATACAGTATATTCAAGTGCTAAGCTTGCTGCTGATAACATGGCCCGCGCTATATCAAATGACCTGGGAGTAGAGTATATATGCGGCATTATATCTAATATCTATGGCCCAGGGGAAAAAAGTCCAAGGCTTGTTAATTCAACTATAAGAAAACTTCTAAAAGGCGAGCACTGTAAGTTTTCAAGCGGAGAGCAATTATATGATTTTATATACATAGACGATGCGGCCAGGGCTTTTACTGTTATTGGTGAGAAAGGAACTAATAACAGATCATACTACATCGGTACTAATCCTCGAAAGTTAAAAGAATATCTACAACTGATAAAAGATGTGATAAATCCTGATATACTACTTGGATTTGGTGAACTTCCGGATCCTATTACAACTCTTTCATATTCTGAATTTGATGTTTGTGCATTGGAAAATGAATTTGATTTTGACTCAAATATTTCTTTCAAAGAAGGAATTGAAGCAACGGTTAGATATATCAAGGAGAATATATATGAGCAAACTTGATTTTTCTGAATTGGAACTTCCTGGGGCATATGCGATTACAAACTTTTTTTTCCAAGATAATAGAGGGAGTTTTATAAAAAGTTTTGACAAAGTAATATATAACGAATGTGGAATAGATTTTAATATTAACGAAACGTTTGTTTCTGTGTCGATTCAGAATGTTATACGTGGGCTTCATTTTCAGCTGAGAAATCCGCAGGCTAAACTTGTATGTGTACTAAAAGGTAAGGCTTGGGATGTGATTGTTGATCTTAGAAGAAACAGTCCAACTTATAAAAAATGGATAAGTATAGATTTAAGGAGTGATGGCAGAAATGCAGTATATGTCCCCAAAGGATTTGCACATGGTTTTGTGGCATTAGCAGATGATACCACAATGCTGTATCAATGCGACGGGGACTATGATATAGAGACAGATACGGGGATATTGTACAATGACAAGACTATTGGAATTACATGGCCGATAGATACGAGAAAAGGTGTCTTTTCTGACAGAGATTTGAGACTGATGACTTTTGAAGAATTTGAGAAGAAGGCGATTGAATATGGATTTGGAGAATAAGCCGTTAGTATCTATACTTATACCTACTCACGAAAGACCTCATTATTTTGCTCTTGCACTTGCCAGTGCTGTAAATCAGACCTATGACAATATTGAAATCATTATTTCCGATAATAGTAGTGGAGATGAGACGCAGAAGCTTGTAGAAGAATTTAAAAAGACCTATAAAAATATCAAATATTTTCATACTCCTGATCTTCCTATGTGGGATAACTGGCAGAAATGTTGGGACAATATGTCAGATGATGCGCAATATATCAATTTCCTGATGGATGATGATCTTTTTGCTCCAAATAAGATTGAATATATGGCAGCTCAGTTTTTGAGTAATCCTGATATTTCTTTAGTAACATCATATAGAAAGCTTATTGATAAGGATGGGAATTTTCTGGAAGATAAAGATTTTAATGCTTCTCCATTTACAGATAAGCTTTTACATGTAAAGGGATATGAAGCCGGTTTACATTTTTTGCTTACTGGAAAGAATTGGATAGGAGAGCCGACAACAGTTTTGTTTAATAGAGAATATACTGACGGCTTTTTTAAAGGCTGGGTAGGAGATGAAAAATATCTGATTCTTGATTATCCATTGTGGCTACGATTACTTGAAAAAGGGGACATGATATATATTAACGAGCCGCTTAGCTTTTTTAGATTGCACGATGAAAATGATCAAAAGGATTTTAGGACAATAGTTAAGGGATCTGTATCTATGGCACTTACGATCAAGAATGCATGGAACAATAAAAAGTATCTGGATAGTCCTGATAAATTGCATGTTTCACAATTTCATTGGATAAGAGAAGCAACCTTGATCATTGCTAATTGTTATGAAGACCACTATAAAGGTGAAGAATTTGATGATCTACTTTTGGCATACAAAGATATGTGTGAACGTTATATTGAAAAAGAACCTGATAAGCTGAGTTTTCATTTTTAGAGATTAATGATAAGAGTAAAACATGTTTGATGACTGGTAATGCATATGGCAAGCAATAGGAAAATCGCTTTCATAATTTGCACCAATAATAAGATACAATTCGATGAATGCAAGCTATATATAGATAAGCTTATAGTCCCCGATGGCTATGAGACAGAGCTTATTCCTATATATGGCGCTGTTTCTATGACTTCAGGTTACAATAGCGCCATGGCAGAAACTGATGCCAGGTATAAGATCTATATGCATCAGGACGTTTATATAATCAATAAATATTTCCTTTTAAATATAATTGATATTTTTAATAAAGATGATTCCATAGGCATGATCGGAATGATAGGTAGCACTCACATTCCGCATTCGGCAGTTATGTGGCTTGGTGACAGAGTTGGTAACTTTAGATCATGGCCTATTGGAAACTTTGAACATGAAAGAATTACAGAAGATTCTATAATTCATGAAGTTGAGTCTATTGATGGCTTCATGATGGTCACAAGGGTAGATATGCCTTGGAGAAGTGATATCTTTGATGGGTGGGATTTCTATGATGTATCTCAATCTTTTGAGATTCGCAAGGAAGGTTATAAGATAGTTGTACCAGAGCAGTTGTCGACCTGGTGCGTTCATGATGATGGAGTTATCATGTCGCTATGGAACTATGACCGGTATAGAAGAAAGCTTATAGATAGTTATAGCAATATGATTCCTGTGGCAGGTGAACAAGATCCTGAATATAAAGCTTATCTTGAGATCATAAGAACATATAGCGATAATACCGCTGATATGCTGGGAATGCTTGGCAGCATAATAGAAAAAATAAGTGATATTATAGGAAGCCATGAGGCAGGAGCTTTTAGTACCATATGTGATGCGCTTAAAGATAAAGACAATCTTTTAAGAGCTTCTTCAAGGCTTACACAGATACAGCTATTGGGAAGCTGCGTTCACCAAGAATACGCTATGAAGCTTCCGACTTTTATAGATGATGTATCAAATATAGACGAATTTGAAGATAAACTTCTTGTGCTAAAACTTATGTTACGAAGGATAGAACTTAGTAGCCTGGTGACATCAGAAGAGGAAGTGATGGAAGCGTACGCTTTCATTTGTGATAGCCATATATCGCCATTTAGCATCCTGACTATGCTTTATTCGCACATTTCTATTTATGTCGAAAGAGAGAATATCATGCTTTCTATAGCGTCTAATATGATTGAAAAAGGAGATGTTTCAGGTGCATTTGTTGCCTTATCGCTTATACCGGATCCATCAGTAGAGACGAGACAATTATTGGATGAATTTAGGAAAACATAACTATTGAATAAGGCGATAAAAGACATAACAGACGTAATTTGTTTTATCCAATCATGAAATATGTTGAATCATCAACATATATTGGCGTCAAAGGATATCTCGCCTTAAGATAATCTATTACTTCAGGCGACGTATCATTAAAGATTATGCGGGCTGTATGCTCTACAAGGTAGGGCAGCAGCCTTTCTTTATGCTCTCTAAGAAAGTTTTGATCCATGTCCAGCATGAAGGTAATATCGAAGAAAGCATCCGTATCATCATATAAAGAATCAAGAGATGCTATGGAATCATACATTACAGTGTGAACCGGCAATACGTCCAGATAAAGAGGTATTCCGCACATAAAAGTATCAGGTGATATCACGGCGTCCTTGACCTGCCTTGAAAGAGCACCGCACCTTGCAAGGAGCATGCCGATATCTAATATGCTCTTTGCCTCATACATGCGTGAAAGTTCGAAATATACATATATATCATTTATATTAGTTATATACGATACGTTTGAAAAAGATTTGTTATCTGGAATCATAAAATACCTCTTTTAACCAGTGGTCTGTGTGACAGGTACTTCATAGACTTTATATGGATGCATATAGATATAAACTCGTAGCAGTCTTTCTGCAAGATACCCGTATATGCGCTTTTGAAAGACATCATAATCTGTTATATCAGTTCTTTTTTCTACTTCAGACAGAACATCAAAAAGCCATGCGCAGTAATCATCGAAGATCTCTTTTCTTGTGATGATCATATTGCCAAGAGAAGCCAGATTCGTATGAGCCATCAGATCAAATGCCTTAACATAGTCGGGATACTTTTCCAGGATCACATCTCTTGTAGTATCGAGATCCTTTATGACATGCTTGTTCTTATAATGCTCATAATTGCTTGCGTACGGGGAAGAGCTGCAGGTTGGGAGGATGATATCATATGACTTTTGGCACAAGATATCTTCTATGAATTCGGCATTTACAGGCTCTTTTTCTATGGTAAAAAAGCGTCTGTAGTGGCAGATTCCTATGATGTCGCAGGAGATATTTTTCCATAGCCAGTATATACCGGTGAGCTCGCAGTAAGACTTATTCTTGGCAGAAATGTTTTCGCCGGCATCATCGCACGGATATCCAAGGTCATCGCTTATGGCTTTACCTACATGCAGAGAATGGTACAAGGGATCGGATATCTCGTTGTATTTCTTGTGAGTACATACGTATATTCTGGTATCCAATAGACGCTCCTTCACATAACGGGATGCATATCGATAAACTGCCCGAATCTTGGGAGTTTGAGCGATAAGAATCCATATTGCTTGCCATCTATGATTCCACTATCAATGAGTCGTGCTCGATATGAAGTAAAGGTGTTTGAAGACATACGGATAAGTTCGCGAATTTCTTCCACCTTAACTGGGACATTATTATTATTTTTAGATAAAGTATTGATAGCATGTAGTACTTTTTTGTCGCCTTTTGAGAGCTCGTTCCATATTTTTTCATATGAGAGTTCAGATAATGTAATATCAAGTTCGCTGTATACTTCATCAAGGTTGATTTGCTCAGGCGTGCTGTTCCGACATAGAGCATTCCAATAATGGTAGCCAAGAGCCTGGAAAGCAAGAGAGTATCCTTTTGTGCAAAAGGCAAGCGCGTCAGCAGTATCTTTGCTTGCTCCAAAAACTTTTTGATAATCCGCAGAAATAGCGGTTACATTTAAACTGTCTAATTCCTTGACTTTTGCTCTGTAAAGAAAAGTAAGTGATTTGTTGTTTTTGATGGTTCTGATATTTTCGATTAACCCTGTCATTAGAACGTATATATCATAATCAGCGTTTGCGTAGGAAGACATGGCATGAGAAAAGCGGGCAACATCTGTGCTATAGGTTATCTCGTCGATAGTGATAAGGACTTTCTTGCCGGCTTTTTTTAAAACTCTGAGCATCATTATCAGGGCATCTTCTTCATTGGATGCAACAAGCTCAGCATTTTCAATATGGACACCTATTCCCAATACAGAAAAGTCCAGATTAGCTTTCACAAAAAGAGTTTTGATTTCAGGAATCATATATAGCCCGCGAGCAAGAGAATCGATAAGGTTGCTCTCAGGATTAAGATCTACAGTTATCCAGTCTTTAAGTTTATCTATTTTATTACGTATATCACCCATCATTACAGTTTTACCACAGCCTCTGACACCGGTGATAAACATGCCTCGGTAAGTTGGAACCTTCCTAATGAAGTTGTTTATTACTTCATTGGTTACCAGTGTTCGTTCGATAAACTGTGGAGGAATATAGCTGAATTGTAGGGTATATGGATTATCAATTTCTTCAAAGTGCATGTGAAAGCCTCCTTTAAAACCTAAGAATATTATAACAAATGGCGATGTGTTTTTCCACAACCTTTCACAACTCTCCACAACTTGATATTTCTTCCACAACTTTCCACAACTCTCCACAACTTGTTATTTCTTCCACAACTTTCCACAACTTTCCACAACTTTCCATAACTTACTTTTTCCTCCACAACTTTCTATAACTTACCAATTCCTCCACAACTTGCTATGCTTGGATTGCAGAATGTATAATAAAATAAGGATTTGTAAGTTTTTGTGCTTGATGATTACGTGTAGATGTTGACGCAATAGAGTTATATATTGAGCGATTGCTGATTAAAGAGGGCATATATGCACATGAAGAACATCGCGATCATCCCCGCAAGAAGCGGATCTAAAGGTCTTCCTGATAAAAATATAAAAATGCTTAGCGGCAGGCCTCTTATTGCATGGTCTATTGAAGCTGCAATAAGTTCAGGTGTGTATGATGAAGTTATGGTATCTACAGATTCAGAGAAGTATGCTGAGATTGCAAGAAGCTTTGGTGCAAAAGTGCCTTTTTTGCGAAGCAAGGAAGCATCTTCCGATACCTCATCTTCCTGGGACGCTGTAAGAGAAGTGCTTTTTAAGTATCAGGAACTTGGAATGAATTTTGATACATTTACCCTGTTGCAGCCAACATCTCCTCTTAGAAGCTCTGATGATATCAAAGGCTCTTTTGCTCAGATGCTGGATAAGGATGCCAGGACCATAGTATCTGTATGCGAAGCAGAGGATTCACCATATACCTGCAACACTCTTCCTGAGTCTATGTCTATGCAGGATTTTTTCATAGAAGAGTACAAAAACACAAGGCGTCAGGATCTGCCTAAGTGTTATAGATTAAATGGTGCCATATATCTTTCGAAAGTTGTGGAGTTTTTGAAAGATGGTGATATATATGCAAATGATTGTTACGCCTATATCATGGACGGAACAAGATCAGTAGATATCGATACGGATCTTGATTTTAAGATCGCTCAGCTCCTTATAGAAGAAGGAATGTTGGGAAAATAGCTATTTATCGATCTTGTAAGATAATCAGTTGCAGCCAGTACACTAATTGTACTAATGGCAAAAAGTATTCTCAAACAATAGTCCAAATTATTCCCAGATACTTGTTATGATCTGTGCCACGCGGTGTCTCCAGGTGTGTTGCTTTTTGATTCTTTCAAGGCCTGCCTGTGCGATACGAGTTCTTTCATCTTCGTGAGTAAGGTAGTACGAGCACTTATCTATAAGTTCATCTTTACTTCCATAGTATTCTGCTTCCTTACCAATCTCGAAGTATTCAGGAAGTTCTTCCTGATAATTAGTAAGAAGGAACCCACCAGCTGCGCAGATATCAAACATGCGAAGAGGAAGCCCTGTTTCTATAGCCCGAAGTGTAATGTTAAGGTTTATTTTGGCATTATTAAATACGATAGGCATCTGGGTCAGAGTCTTAACGCCTTCATGAATAGTAAAGTTATTGCTACCCATTTCTTTAACACATTCAGTAAGTTCTTTGGTATCAGAATTGGTATATAGATCTGTTTTAAAGCTTCGCGACAGTTCTGATAAGGTCTCAAATCTTTCTTTTTGCGCAAGCTCATATTCTAAAAAGTAGTGGGCAGCAGTAAAGCGCCTGAGCTTTGAGGCGTCCATAATGCAGTTATCTTCATACCTTCCGGTAAACATAGGATTTTGCTCATGAATCTCTTCTGCAATATTTTGCGGGAGAGTTTTTTCGATGAAATTATAACCATATACAGCCTTCTGACTTTCAATAAGGCCGTCAATAAAGCCTCTCGTATGTGGGAGGAGCTTATCTTTTATTTCACCATAAGGATTTTTTTCTGAATATAAAGAACCTACCATGGCGATACCGGGAGGGGTAAGGTCAGGACGCGGATCTCCCTGCTTAAGCATTCCGGCAACATATTCAGGATCGCTTCCAAGCGGAAGATAGAAGATACAGCTCGGATTATAGGGTCTTAGCATCATATACTGAGCTTTGTCAAAAAGGAAAATCCTGTTGGTATCAAATTGCATGGACCTATCAAAAAGCTCCATGACAGGGCAGTCAACACTCTGAGCTATGTATATAAGACCATAGATATGGCACAGTTTTGCGAGCATAGGGAAGAAATTGATGCTAAATACGGCATCAGGCTTAATAGACTCTATGGCAGACTGCACGTGTTCAATATTACTTTTTGCGCTTTCTGCATTGCCACTTTTATCCTCCATGATCTCGTGCACATCGATATTAAAGCTTGAAAGAGCACCTATAATACTAGGCTCGCATATGCTATTATACCTATAGAATAGAATTTTCATAGAAATCCTTTCGCTCGTAGTCGATATACATGCTACAAGATCCGGCTTATTTCAATACCGATTTCGTTATAAATATCTTCATGTTGTCAGGTTATTTTGGCGTATGATCAATCCCACACTTCTTTATACTCGTCATTCTTATAATCTTCCTGCACCATCTCCATAATCTGCCTTGCAGAGAGCTTCTCCTGATACTTTGGATTATTGAAGATGTTGTCAGTATCAGGTCTTATTGACTGATTCTTTTCGAAAGAAATGGCGCAGAAATCCCTTGAAAGCCAGTCAAAATCTCTTTCACTGATCTTGTCTTTGTCAAAAAACATTGCACCATATCTCATGGAATTATAGCTTCTCAGAATATAAGCATCCTTATGATGCGTCATAACGTATGAGCCATAAGTTTCGAACTCGCTAAAGCCTGAATTCATAAGCTCAGATGCAGACAGGCTCCAAAGAATCTTTTCCCAAAATGATGAGCCGGGAAGACTTGTATTAGCTTCAATCTTATCCATAAGCTCTTTGACAAGATCGCAGTCCATGATCATATGCTCTGAGATAAAAGATCTGTCGATGCATTTGGAAAGATTCGGCAACAATTTACTTATAGTATCAAAATAAGGTTTATGGTATTCATGTTTGGTATCGAAAAATGGATGACCATCATCTGAAAACATAGAAAATTCCCTGCATGGGATCGTATCTCCATCCCATACAAGATAATACTTATTGTCTGAATAATTAGAATAAGCCCATTTGATGAACTGCTGATAGTACCAGCCTGTGATATTGCGCCCGGGTACCTGACCGTCCATGTCGCGCTTTACTATCTCGCAGACTATCTCGTGTACAGCGTCAAATGGGAGGATATCGTTCTCGTTTATAAATCCTGCCTTTTTAATGGCGCTATCTTCCGGATAGTTTTCCTTTTCTTTTGTAAGAAGGTCAGCAATTTCGCTCCTTCCAACAAAAAATACTCTGTCAGAAGGAAGAAGACAGCACATTCTTTCATGATGACCTGTCATTCTCTTAAAATCATCAGGGGTTTGAACTATGATCGCGTCATAAATAATTTTATCAGCCATGGCAATAACCTCTAATATCATATGAAATAATTACTTACCTCATGATATAATAATAGCATAAGCATCGAAAAAGAGATAACTAATATACGTACAAAAGTGTGTTGTGGGTTAGTATTGAAGCTTCACACCTATTAAATATTACTAGTATCTTGAAGATTCCTGAGGATGGCTGCCTATATATAATTTTCAAAGACCAGAAAATCATTTATAGGCAGCCATCCTCAGGAATCCTCCAGACAAGGAGGATGTCATACGTGTTGGAAATCCCGGAGAGCTTTTTTAAAGATGAAGTCAGACATGGCTTTCTTGTTCCTGAAGAGATGAAGCGTGCCTGGGCGTCAGAGATGAAAGTCCTTGATATGCTCATGGATTTTTGTAATAAAAATGATCTCAGGTGTTTCGCAGAATACGGAACACTTCTTGGTGCTGTCCGCCATAAAGGCTTTATCCCCTGGGATGACGATATCGATGTATGCATGCTAAGACCTGATTTTAACTATCTTTTAGAGCATGCAGATGAACTACCTCCATCTATCAGGATTCAGAGCATTTATTCTTCTAATATGTTCCACACCTTTAAAGCACTTGCAACTAACAATCTTGGCGGAAAGCTGACCTATAGCAAGGAGCGCATGGACGAATTCTACGGATGTCCATATGTAGTTGGACTTGATATCTATCCCCTTGACTATGTTCCAAGAGATCCTGGCAATGCCAAAATGCAAAAGCTCATTTACCAGCTTGCCTACAAGATGTTGTATATGTGCATTGATCTTGAGAATATATATGATGATCAGATCAATACAACAACTGAGAACAATATATGCCTTCTTGATCTTGCTAATGCGGATAATATCCCTATAGAGAATAAGCGTGAATTCCTAACAGGAATAACAGAACTTGCCGATATACTAAAAAGATACTTCGGTAATTCTTTTGTCCTTAGTGAAAAGGGCCCGATCCGTAATCAGCTTTGCAGGCTGTGCGAGGCCCTGGCTCAGCTTTTTGATGAAAGTGAATCAGATACTGTTTCGTATTATCCTTACATTGCCACTGATGACATTCCGTCCTGGCGTAAAAAGGAGTGGTATGAGGATACGCTTTGGTATCCCTTCGAGACTATGAGCGTTCTGGGTGTCATGAACTACGATGAGTGGCTTTCGCATAATTATGGTCCTAACTGGTATATACCGGTGAAAGGAACACAGGTCCATGACTACCCGTTCTATAAGAGCCAGAAAGAGTATTTTGAGATGATAGGAGCCATGTGACTGAGGTTGAAATAATACAGACTCCATTAGCTATTCATTTTACTTGTACTGTGAGGTTATGATGAAAAGAATATTATACTATACCGACGTATTACCTCTTTTATCTAAAAAAGAAGCTGCCCTGGATAAGATTCAAAGAAACCTTGAGATCTTTTCTTCTAACTCAGATAAGATAAGGGTTATCTGGCATCCATATGAAAAATGCGAAGAATATATGAAGCTCAACCACTTTGAGCTTATGGACCAGTATCAGAAGATCGTTGAAGATTTTAAGAACGGCAGCTTTGGAGAGTTTGATGAAACTAGTGACCTTAAGGCGCTTACAGATTCCTGCGACGCATATTATGGCGATTATTCTGATGCGGTTTATTTCATGCAGGAAAGTAAGAAGCCAGTAATGATCCAGAATATTGATGTATAAAGAAATTGTTTTTTGAGCAGATTTTTTTATTCATAATATGAGGCTTTTGTTGAGTATATATCACATGGTCTGTAATCAGGTGAATCTGTTGGAGGCACTATATGGAACTGATGGCTTCTATGATGTGTGCAGATTTCAGTAATCTTGAAAGAGAAGTAAGAGCTCTGGAAGAAGCGGGCATAGATTCTTTTCATATAGACATTATGGACGGACATTATGTCCCTAATTTTGCCATGTCCTTAAATGACCTCAAATTTATTGCAAGATTGACCAGAAAGCCGCTGGATGTACACCTTATGGTAGAACATCCAAGTCATACCATAGACCTTTTTCTTGAAGTGATGCGCCCGGGAGATACTGTATACATCCATCCCGAGGCAGAATATCACGTATCCACCACCCTGCAGAAGATAATGAGTGCCAGGATGATCCCTGGAATCGCGGTAAATCCCGGAACCAGTGTGGAAACTGTGTATGAAATGCTCAGAATAGTAGATAAGGTTCTTGTAATGAGCGTAAATCCAGGCAACGCCGGTCAGATGTTTCTTCCATACGTTGGAGAAAAGATTCCCAAGTTTGAGGAGCTCAAAGCTGAGATGAACTTCAAGCTCTATTGGGACGGTGCGTGTACAGCAGAGAGAGTCAAAAAATATGCTCATCGTGGAATAGATGGATTTGTCCTTGGAACATCACTTCTATTCGGGCATGATAAGTCTTACACAGAACTTATTAAAGAAGTCAGGGCACTTGCGTAAAGCAATATACATGAAGCAAACTATTTTACAAGCTGGCCATAGAAGAGAAGTTCAGGAGTTTCGCTGTCTGTGAGGATCATGTATGTAAATGGCTGGTCTGCTGTGAATTCTTTTACTTCTTCGATCTCTGCGCAGCCGGCTTTCATGATAATGGCTGTGGCAGCAGCTGCTCTGACGCCCTTTTCATCAACGTCGATCTTAGTCTTCTGGATGATGTCAGTTATAAAAAGGTCCATCTCATCACTCATGATAGAGAAGTCAGCATCTTCGTTGAAGGCAGATGTTGCGCCGCGGTCCATGCAAAAACCGATGAGCTCGTTCTGGCTGAAAGATGTTTCTGTAACAAATTTAGGTATACTTACAGCAACATCTTCATAAGAAGCTTCAGACATCTTGTCCATTACTCCTGTAGCATCGCCTAAGATAAATACAGCATTTATACCGCCGTTCATAGGAAGAACTACAAATTTGCAATCATCATCTTCGTAATACAAAAACTCTTCTTGCTGGTTCATGAAGTCTTTGGATACTGTATCTCCGAAAATAGTTGTAAAGTCGCCTTCTTCTGTACAGTATTCATCAAAATCATTTTTCCATGAGGCTTTAAGATACAAAGTATTGATCAATATAAGATCGGAAGCTGATAAGTCATCACTGATTGATCGAATAAGACCATCTGTATTTTCATCGATCCAGTCATTGACTGCGTTTGTGATCTTATCAGATGAGACGTTATTGGCAGCAGCATTAAAGTTCTTGGCTACATAATCCATATAATCCTGAGAAAGCTCGCCGGTTGCGTTTGTAGTGTTACGCCATATGGAATTCTCAAGGTCAAAGACTCCACTTGGCTTTGAAGCACCATCGCCGTAATCTTCTCTGTTCTCTTTAAAATCTTTCTGGGCATCTTTGAGCCATTCATTATACTTGTCCACAGATTCGGTTACGCTTACGTACCATGCTACAAGTTCGTTCATGTCATTAAATCCCATGGCATGCAATAGTTCTTCTTTGGTAGCGTTGTCAGCGCCAACGATAGCAAGTGCCATGGCAGCTCTGTAGGAAGTTGGGGATATCATGTAGTTTTCTTCGGCGAAGCCGTTTTGTTCGATATATGAAATAAGTGCACTGTTAAAGTCTGCATTGCTGCTAGCTAGAGTCTCGGCTGATACATTGGACGGATTATATTCATTGGTAATATCAGGGGCGTTCGATATACCTGATGAGTTGGGGGCGCCACTTGCTGTCCTTATATCGGGACTGGAACAGCCTGTTATAAGATTTGAAACAGTTACTATTGAAAGAAGTGTTGATACGATTCTTTTTTTCATGACTTTAATGGTCTCCTTTGTGTTTTGATGTTTGTTGTAATCTATTTGATGATTGTTATTGACGTTTTAATGTTTGTGATTATTCTTTTTGATCGCCTTCAATATATGTGACGGGAATAATATCGTCAAGGTCACACATGGAACAAAAATTTTATGGCTGGGGGAGAAATTGCAATATTGTGCTGGATTCTACTTAATGTTGATTTTAAAGTGAGATTAAGTAGAATCCAAACTTATATTTTGTTGAAAAATGCATAATTGCGTGCTAGACTTTACTTAAAGTGGTAAATAATTAGAGATTAAGTAAAGTCGGAGGCTATTATGCTTGTTGGAAGAAAAAAGGAACTGGATATTCTTAATAAAGCGGTTACAGATGAGTATTCGCACTTTATAGCAGTATACGGAAGACGCAGAATTGGTAAGACCTTCCTTATAAGAGAAGCCTTTGGATATAGATTTACCTTTCAACATTCAGGTTTGTCTGAAGGAGGTTTGCAGGAGCAGATATTTGCTTTTGAGTCTTCTATAAAAGATGCAGGACTTGAAGTTAAGAAAAAGAGAAAGAATTGGCTTGAAGCATTTGAAGATTTGAAAGACGTAATCAGAGCTTCGACCGAAAAGAAAAAAGTAATATTTATAGACGAATTGTCCTGGATGGATACTCCTAATAGTGACCTTTTAGTTGCGCTGGAGAACTTTTGGAATGGATGGGCATCAGCAAGAAAAGATGTGGTTCTGATAGTATGTGCATCAGCTACATCGTGGATGATATCTAAAGTAATTCATAACAAAGGCGGATTGTATAATAGGCTTACGGAGCAAATTCATCTGGAACAGTTTACGCTTGCAGAATGTGAAGAGTGCGTCAAAGCAAATGGAATAGTATTTACAAGAAATCAGATACTTCAGTGCTACATGATCTTTGGAGGCATTCCTTATTATTGGGGCTTTTTGCAGAAAGGGCTGAGCCTGCAGCAGAATATTGACGCGATCTTTTTTGCCAAAAATGCACCACTTAAAGATGAATACAAATATTTGTACGCTTCCATTTATAAGAATCCAACGGTACACCAAAAGATAATTGAGACTCTTGGTAAGAAAAAGGTTGGAATGACAAGAGAAGAGATAATAGAAGGATCAGGACTTATCAACTCTGGAGATCTTACTGTAAAGCTTGAAGAATTGGAAAGTTGTGGTTTCATTCGGAAGTATTATTCTTTTGGAATGAAAAAGAAAAATGCAGTGTATCAGCTGATAGACAATTTCACTCTTTTCTATCACCAATTTATTTCAAAGGAACCCAATGATGAACACTTTTGGTCCAATCAGATCAATACTCCGGCAGTTAATACCTGGCAAGGACTGGCTTTTGAGAGGGTGTGCCTCGAACATATAGACCAGATCAAAAAGAAGCTTGGAATATTAGGCGTCTATACAGATATTAATTCATGGTACTGCAAAAAAGATGATTCTAAGGGAATACGAGGTGCGCAGATAGACCTGCTGATAGTTAGAAAGGATCAGGTCATAAATCTGTGTGAAATGAAGTATGCAAATTCAGAATACACTTTATCAGAGTCTGATGATGCCAATATAAGAAATAAGATAGCGTCTTTTGTTGAAAGTACAAAGACAAAATACGCGATATTTCCAACACTTATAACGGTATATGGTCTTGTTGAAAATGCTTATGCGGGTAATGTTCAGTCGGTGGTTACAGTAGATGATCTGTTTGGGTGATTAGTGCAATCGCGGGATACTGTTTAGATTGAATGTAATACAACACTATATAACGCACTAAAATAATTGGAATAACATAAAAATAGTGATAAAATAAAATATATACACATATTTAGGAAATGCAAAGTACTACTGAACTTTGACAAGTTCATGCTTTACATTAGGGATGTTGTGTAGTGCTTAAACTCACAATGATTATGAATTATGGGCGGAAGATGGTGTGACAGCGTGGGCAAAGAAGTATTGGATTAGTATATGATGAGTTTGAAATAGAATTAGATTCTTTTTGGATTAAAAGTAAATAATTAGTATTTATAAGGATGAGAACTCCCGATGTAAGGTATGGAACTTATGTCGGGAGTTTTTTATATTTCAGAAAGGATAGGAAAATATAAGATGAAGTATGCGTTAATCGGATGTGGAAGAATATCACCAAATCATATTGCTGCAGCTCAGAATAATAATCTTGAGATTGTGGCCATATGTGATATTGATGAAGCGTGTATGGAAGATAAGGCTTTAAAATTTAAACTTCCAGATACCGTTAAGCGTTATACCGATTATATAGAACTTCTGGAAAACGAAAAACCAGAGCTAGTAGCCATCTGCACAGAAAGTGGTAAGCATGCCAAAATTGCCATTGATTGCATAAAAAGAGATGTTAATTGCATCATAGAAAAACCAATTGCTCTTTCTATTGCGGATGCAGATGCAATTATAAATGCAGCAATTAAGCACCATATAAAAGTTTGTGCATGCCATCAGAATCGTTTTAACAGATCGGTTCAAATCATACGCGAAGCGATAGATATGAATCGATTTGGAAGATTGTTTTATGGTACTGCACATGTTAGGTGGGCAAGAAATCATGAGTACTATGACCGCGCATCTTGGAGAGGAACTTGGGAACAGGATGGTGGAGCGCTCATGAATCAGTGCATTCATAACATTGATCTTCTCAGATGGATGATGGGAAGCGACATCACAGAAGTAGTTGGCATGACTGATCGTCTTAATCATGATTATATTGAAGCTGAAGATCTTGGTATTGCTCTTGTAAAGTTTAAAAATGGCAGTTATGGAATTATAGAAGGTACGACTGATGTGTATCCCAAAAATCTTGAAGAGACCCTTTATATATTTGGCGAAAAAGGTACGGTAAAAGCTGGAGGAATATCCGTAAACGTAATAGAAGAGTGGAGATTTTCAGATTTACTGGATGATCCTAATGAGGTAAAAAAGAGATTTCACGAGAATCCACCTAATGTTTATGGTTATGGCCATACACCGCTGTATGCAGATATGATACATGCAATAGAACAGGATAGACAGCCGTATGTTACGGCGATGGAAGGTAAAAAGGCATTGGAACTGGTTTTGGCAATCTATAAATCAGCAGCAGAAGGTGGAGTAGTAAAACTTCCACTAACTGAGTGCTCCACAATGGACTTTGTAGGGAGATTCAAATAATAGATGCAATTTCGAGATTTAAATAGACAATACAATCACATAAAGAGTGACATCGATAAAAGAATACAAACTGTAATCGATTCGACAACCTTTATTCAGGGAAAAGAGGTAAAAGAACTCGAAGAGAAACTGGCAGATTGTGTAGGTGTTAAGCATTGCGTCTCTTGTGCAAATGGGACAGATGCATTACAACTTGCACTTATGGCGTGGGGGATTGGGCCTGGCGATGCTGTATTTGTTCCTGATTTCACCTTCTTTTCATCTGGCGAAGTGGTTTCAGTTGTCGGTGCGACTCCAATTTTTGTTGATGTAAGAAAAGATACATTTAATATTGATGTCAATTCCTTGGAGTATCAGATACAGAAAATCAAAGATACAGGGGAGCTTGTTCCAAGAGTTGTTATTGCAGTGGATCTCTTCGGACTTCCGGCTGATTATGAAGCAATCAAAAATATTTGCCTAAAGCATGAGCTTCTACTACTTGAAGATGGTGCGCAAGGCTTTGGAGGAAAAATTGGCGAAAAGAGAGCCTGCTCATTTGGGGATATTTCTACAACCAGTTTCTTTCCTGCTAAACCACTGGGATGCTATGGAGATGGTGGAGCAATATTCACGGATAATGATGAATGGGCAGCGCTTATCAGATCCTATTGCGTTCATGGAAAAGGCGATAATAAATATGACAATGTTAGGATCGGAATGAACTCCCGACTTGATTCTATACAGGCGGCTGTCTTAAATGCGAAGCTTCCAATATTTATAAATGAAGAACTTGATAAAGCGCAGGAAATAGCAAATATATATACAGCAGCGTTAGCAGACGTAGTCAGGACGCCAGTTATTGCTAAGAATTATTATTCGAGCTGGGCGCAATATACAATACAGCTAAGTGATAAAAAAGAACGCGATGGTCTTCAGGTTTATTTAAAAGAAAAAGGTATTCCCTCAATGATTTATTATCAAAAGCCTATGCACAGACAGTTGGCTTTTTCTAACTATAAATATGATGATAAAGGTTTTACGTGTAGTAAAAAGCTCGCTGATACGGTTTTGTCAATTCCATTCCATCCATATCTGACAAGCGACGAGATTGAATATATTGTTGAAGAAATCAAAAAATTTCATGAGTCATGATAAAACGGGAGATGGATAATGAGTGGATTAAACATTTTGATATATGGCATTGATAGATATACAGAATATATTATTACATCGATTAAACCACAAAATAGTATTATTGGAATTAGTGATAGCTTTTCTGACCTTGATAGTTTTGGTTCGATACCATTTATAAAAGACATAAATGCCATAACATTTGACTATATAGTGATAACAGCGAGAGACCGGGGAGTTCGAGATAGCATAATTAAAACAATAGATAATAAGGGGATTTCAAAAGAAAAAATAATCTCTTTTTTTGAGATTTTTCATGAAGATAAAATAAGTAAGGTTATGCGTTTAAATATGCATACAAAATATGACGGTGTGATAATCGGCCTTAGTCATGCAGCATACGGAATCAACCCTAAGTATTTAAGCGGGAACTGGGTTAACTTAGCTACTACATCAGAGGACATATACTATCATAATGAGGTATTAAAGAAATGTTTTTATTTGTATAAGCGTAACTTTGATGCGCTTAAATATATTATTATCGATATGTATGATTATTCATTCTTCTCCGTTGATACTAGTATGAGTGCATTTGCTTTGCCCTATTGGATATTTGGAGGGGTGCCGGATATTCATAATTACAACTTGAATTTTTGCTACGGTAATGATATAGATGCTGAATTGGCAGAAAAATTTAAAGAATATCCAGCTTATTATCCCTATAGAAAAGAAGAAGAACTAATTAAGAGAAGTTGCGTTTTTGATGAAGAGAAAGTATTTATGAGCATAGGGAAATACTATAGTGATATTGGTCCTATGGGATTGGGATATGAGGATTTTCCTAATGAGTTTTCGAATAGTGGGCATATAGAGAAAGTTCCCAAAGTATCAGCAAAGTTACTTCTAAGATCATCTTTAAACGATAAGAGGTACAAGAAGACAGAAAAAGAGAATTATATAATTTTTAAAGAGATGATCGAGAGAATTAAGACTGAGGCGCCTCAAACTAAAGTAATACTGACATTGATTCCTAGATATAGGATTATTGAGGATATTCATGCTGAGAATAAGCACATGATATCTGAAAAAAGAAATTTATAAGAATTATGGAAGAGTTTGTTGATGGAGGAACAATATATTATTTGGATTTAAAATCTGAAAAAAGGATATCAAGTAATTACTATTTATGGAGAGATGAGCAACATGTAAATTATCAAGGATCAATTGCTTTAACATCGATATTTGATAAGTATTTAAGCGATTTGTAAATATTTGTTTTTTTAAGGAAAGGTAAATCAGTATGAGTGATAGTATTCGAAATTACTGCATTACTAGTGGAACTATTATTGATGACTATATGTGGTTTTGCTCTGCATGGTACAATTTTCTGTTTAAATTTAATATGGTAACACATGAGATAGAAGATGTTTTTCGTTTGCCTATAGGAACTAATGGTAGGCCTTCTTCTATTGCTTACATGTATAGTGATTACCATGTAGTTTACATGGTTACAAACGATAATCCTAATAAGCTTATTAAATGTGACACTAGCTTAAATTATATGGAATTGATTAATATATCGTTGGGAAACAACATTTGGGGGAATTATTCTGATGAAGACAAAGAATTTGTGTTTTTGCCTAGCGTGGAGAAAAAACAGATCGTATGTATTAGAAAGAAAGACTTTAGTGTTGAGACACATCAAATTGAGTGTGGAGGTAAAGGAATTCAAATTATCAAGAAAATAAGTGATGGATTTGTGATATTGGAAACAGGGGTCGGAGACGTTGTAGTTTTGAATAAGGATTATCAGTTGCAAAAACGTATTTCAAAAAAACCGAATGGTTTTAAAATAGCATACAATAAGTATTATCCAGGGATTGGTATAGCATATATAGACAATGAGGTGATTGTGTTTCCGAGATATTCAAATATGATATTTTCAATAAATCTATCAACTCAAGAAGTAAGACAAAGAGGAGAAATCATAAATAATTATTATTCAAGTGGAGAAGGACCTAACTATTCTTATGTCTTACAGCTTGAAGATTACATATGGCTATATTCAAACCGGGATAACGAATGGATTATATATAATAAAAAATTGGATGAAATTGAAAGAATACATATGAGACTGTCTCAGAAAGTTAGGGATGTGTTGAATAATATAAATCTGTTAGAAGGGATCGAGCATGTGTCACAGATTTTCACAGAATCAAAACAGATATATACGTTAGAAAACTATATTAGATCGATAGGCATTTGCGAATAGAGAGGCAATGTTCATGAAGTTAGCTGTGTATGGATATACAGAATATGGTATACGAATACTTTATAAATTGCTGGAGAAGAAGGATGTAGATCAAGTTATATTTGTTGATAATAATGTGAGCAAAATTGGCACTAAGACAGATAATATTGGTGTGGTTTCGTTATATTCTTTTCTTCGAATGTATCAGCAAAAGGAAATACTTAAAATAATTATTCCTGATTATTCACTAAGTACCATACGTTCTATGAAAAATGATTTAAGAAAAAATGGAGTCAAGGCAGAAGATGTATTGATTGTTGAAACTAAGAGCTTCATAGAAAAACTCGAGGGACTTGTTAAATTTTCAGATTATAAGTGTTATAAAGTGCCGTTTGTGCAATACTTATCTTTTGAAGCGTCGGAAAAATGTAATTTGAATTGTAAACGGTGTGACCATTTCTCAAACCTAATAGATAATGATAATCAAGAAAGCGCGGATGAATTTACGCATGATTTGGAATTATTATCTTCGAAAATTGAAAGAATAGGAACATTTTCATTTCTTGGTGGAGAACCATTACTAAATACAGATTTATATAAGCTGATTTATGTGGTTAAAAGCTATTATCCAGATACGCAAATTATAGTTTTGACAAATGGTCTTTTATTAAAACAGATTTCTACTGAACTTGTTCAGGCAATAAAAGAGACACAGACAATAGTTAGGATGACGCTATACCCACCAATGAAAGATAAGATTGATGATATCGTTCAATTTATGAGAAATAAGGAAATAAAGTTTGAACTCAGTAAAGCCGTAGATGAATTTTGGACGCAATTAAATATAGAAGGGAACTCAGATTCGCATAAAATGTTAAATAAATGTGTTAATTCAGACTGTTTTGTTCTGAAAAAAGGAAAATTGGCTAAATGCCCTATCACAATGAATATTAGCATATTTAATAATTATTTTAGAACCGAAATCCCACAAGATGTTTTAGATTTATCAGATGATAGCATTACACCAGAAGTAATTCACGAATATTTATATAATCCAATTAAAACTTGCGCGTATTGTGGGCGAGAAAAGTATTATGAGTGGGAAAGAACAAGTGGCAAAGTAAAAGTTGAAGAAATGCTTTGTGCAGACAAGATTGTTTAGATGGAGACTAGCGATGATTGATATTGTGATATTTGGATATGGATACTATGGGACTATATTAGCAAAAAGAATAAAAGATGATCCTAGATATAATTTAATTGGATTTGCGGATAATTCCAAATATAAACAAGGAAATTATACATATGGTCATAAGATAATGAGCATTAAAGAAGTATCTGATATTAAGGGTGTTTCTGTAATTATAGCTTCAATTCAGCACTACAATGAAATTATCAAAGAATGTATAGAATATAATGTCAGAATAGAAGGCGTGTTTTTAGATAATAGGATTAAAAAATATCCATGGGCAACTTTCGAAAAATTGGATTTAAGTAAGGATATTACTCTCTATGCAGGAGACATTAATGATGATGTGCATCTAAACAATGATAATTTATTTGGGCTTTCAATAACACAAAACGACGATAAGCATATAGCTCATGATGTAACAAAACCTTACCCGCTACCTAACGCATGTATTGCTTCTTATGAGTCTGAATGCGTATTTGAACTCATAGGAGAGGAAAATGTTTTGCCAGCCCTTAACGAAATATATAGAATTTTAAGACCAGGTGGAAAACTTAGACTATCAGTTCCAGATTATTATAGTCCCTTTTTAAAAAACAGAGCTATGACAGATAAAAATGGAAAAATTCTATATGATGCCGGAGAAACTTATGCAATAAAATATGGGAAGACCGGTTTGATTGGAGGCAGCATATGGTATACGAATTATGATGTTTTAAAAGAAAAGATAGAAAAAACAAAATTCAAGTATGTTGATTGGCTTTGTTATCATTCAATGGACGGGATTTTACATAAAAAAGAAATCGATTTGTCAAAGGGTTATCTACATCGTGTCAATAATGAATCAAGCAAAGATGTATATTGCATAGTCGTGGACTTGTATAAGGATAAGTATGAATAAAGTAGTAATATTGTACTATCACAGAATAAATGAGCAAAAAACTGATTATAATTTGACTAATGTAAGTCCCGGTAATTTTGAAGCGCAGTTGAAAATGTTGCTAGAAAAATATGATCTTATATCGATTTATGATATATATGATGGATCAGCCTTTAAGAGAGACAGAAATGCAGTGGCAATTACCTTTGATGATGGGTATAAAGATGTATTTAATAATGCTGTGCCTTTGTTAGAATCGATGGAGATTAATTATACATGCCTCATTACAACACAAAATATCTGGGGAGGAGATGAAAACTGGACTGATGTTGTTACACGAGTTGCATTTGAGCCAGAAGTTTTTCACGAGGAGTGTAAATTAATAATTGATGGTGAACAAAAAGTATTCATGACGGATTGCCTTGAAAATAGGGTTGCATTCTATAGAGCACTTCAGCAAATATACAAGACTTCATCATGTGAAGAATGGAATGAAATATCAATTAAGATTCGTGAATGGGCGGGGATTCGGAATAGCGTACGTAGTTCTTATAGAATAATGGATATAGATGATATTAAAAGAATTAAGGAACGGGGTGGGATTATTGGAGCTCATACTGTATCACATCCTTATTTGTCTTGCCTGAATGAAAGAGAAATAGAATATGAAGTTAGTGAATCAAAAAAAACACTCGAGAAAATAACTGGTGAAAAAGTTGATATTTTTTCTTATCCTTTTGGAGATGCCCCTAAAAAAGTTCGGTCAGTTTTAGATACATGTGGATACAAAATAGCAATGACTTCTAATAAAGGGGTGGTTACTAAGAACTCAGATGTAATGTATTTGCCTAGAATAGGAGTGAAAGACTGGTCAATTCATGATTTTGGAAATGTATTAGAAGATGCGTTTAGATAATAGGAAGAATCGAATGAAGAGAAAATGCATAATATTTGGAGCGGGAAAATATTTTGAATCATATATATCTATTATAGAAGAGAAGTATCAAGTAATAGCTGTGACTGACAATAATTCTTCTTTAGTTGGGACCGATAAGTGTGGATATATTATAGCTTCTGTTAATGACATAAAGTTGTACGAATACGACACAGTCCTAATATGTATGCGCGAACCCAAGACTGTACAGCGGCAATTGATTTCGATGGGGGTTACAAAAATTTCTTTGTTTGTGGAACCAGGATTAATCTATAGTTACGGCGAATCGGATATAGCTAATGAAATAAGAGAATATAATACGCCTTATAAGAGCAATGATGTACAGGAACATGTTTTGTTTGCACAGATTAATCCATGCACAAGAACGCATAAATTCGCTGAATTGCTTAATAGAAATGGAATAAAGTGTTCACTTGCATATTTTGGAAAGATGTCGGAACAAGCGCGAAAGGCATTAACATATTATGAGCAGGTTATCCACTTTTTTTCTTATACAGATTTTTTGGAATATGTAAAAAATAGCGATTATGATCTGATTCATTGTTCTAATGAACCAGATATATTGATTTCTTTAATTGGCGGATGTGGTAAACCTGTTGTACACGATTGCCATGATTTTATATCATTACGAGATAATCTGAATGCTGAGAATATGGCTTTAGAGTATGTTGCAAATACAAAAAGTGATGGATTTATATATGCAAGTAAGATGTGTATGGAAATGGCAATTGAAAGGTACCATACAGATCGGAGAAAGGCAATATATCTTGAAAATCGCCCATCTATCGATGCGTTACCCAAAAAGAAACTGACGAAGCTAAGTTCTATTGATGGCAAGATTCATTGTGTTTATGAAGGAGGTTTGTCGGATGATTGTAATCATTTTCGCTTCTTTGAAGAACAGTGGAAATTGCTGGCATCGTTAGGGATTCATGTGCACTTTTATACACAGTTCAAGGAGAGCTATTGTCAAAAAATTGATTCTTTAAGTGAGTTTATTCATTATGAAGGCAATGCTGATATCTATGAGTTGATACAGACCATGACACAATATGATGTAGGGTTATGTACATTTATTGAATTACCATGCTATAAAGTGAAATTAGATACGACTAGCTCTAACAAATTATTTGAATACTTAGCAGCAGGATTACCGATTGCCGCTAGTGATCACTTATTTCATAGAAATTATATTGAGAAATATGGGGTTGGAAGGATTATTAACTGGAATGAAGATGTGTTGGAACAGTTCAATAAAGTGTCAAAAATAGAGATAGCAGACGACTTTGTTAAGCACAATAGGCTTACGATGGAAGATCAAGCAGAAGCATTAATAGGATTATATAGAAAGCTTATTAAGTAATTGAGATATTTAGTAAATTAAGAAAAAATTTTGGAAAGGTATAATGGAAAAGATTGCAACAATTGTTGGGGCACGTCCCCAGTTTATAAAAACTGCAGTGATTTCTCCAAAACTCCGGAATCATTATCAGGAAGTATTGATTCATACTGGACAGCATTATGACTACAATATGTCTGAACAATTTTTTGAGGAATTAAATATTCCATTCCCGGATTATAATCTAGGTATATCGGGTGGAACACATGCCGAAATGACAGGCAGGATGCTGATCGAAATAGAAAAGGTATTGATTAATGAAAAACCAGACGGTGTTTTGGTTTATGGAGATACTAATTCAACTTTGGCAGCAGCTCTGGCGGCGGCAAAATTGCATATACCTATTTGTCATATTGAAGCAGGAGTAAGAACTCATAGTATTACAAATCCGGAGGAAATTAACAGAATTTGTACTGACCACGTGTCGACCTTGCTATTGGCATGTACTGATGCAGGAGTTAAAGAATTGGAGAAAGAAGGACTTTCTGATAAAACATTTCTAGTCGGAGATCCAATGTACGATGTATACGTTAAGTATAGTGGAAATATGAATGTTGGAGATGTTTATCTTACTCAGCTTGGCAGTTCTGACAAGATTGAAGTACCTGAGAAGTATTTTTATATAACATGTCATAGAGAAGAAAATACTAGTGATAAGTCGATTACTGAGATTTTTAAGGCTATGGAATCTATGGGAGAAAAAACAATATTTCCCGTTCACCCGAGGAACAGGGAGCGTGTGCTTAGAATAATTAATGATTATGGATTTAAGGATATTGTTGTAGTTGAGCCTGTGGGTTATTTGGAAAGTATGGCTCTTGTCAGGAACTGCATAAAAGTCGTTACAGATTCTGGCGGACTTCAGAGAGAGGCTTTCTTTGCAAAAAAGCAATGCGTGACAGTTTTGAATTTTGTTTGTTGGCCGGAAACGATGATAGGAAATATGAATCAGTTAGCAAGACCCGATGCTGAAGATATTATAGATAAACTAAGCAAAGATATGGTAATAGATAGCAACTATCAGCCTTTTGGTGATGGAAATGCGGCAAATAAAATAATTATGGCATTACAAAGTGGTTTTTAGAAAGTTTTGTAGAAAAATGGCCGATTTATAAAGTACTGGTGAAATGTTTATGAGAAATGAATTAAAAGAAATAAATGGATACTATGTTCATCCAACTGTTTGTATTGATGAAGACGTTAAAATAGGAAAAGAAACAAAAATCTGGCATTTTTCGCATATTCAGTCAGGAGCAAAGATTGGCGAAAAATGTGTCTTCGGACAGAATGTTAATGTGTCTAATAATGTGATAATAGGTAATGGGGTCAAAATTCAGAACAATGTATCTGTGTATGAAGGCGTAGAGCTTGAGGATTATGTCTTTTGTGGCCCATCAATGGTTTTTACAAATGATCTTACGCCAAGGGCTAGAATGCCGAAAGGACATGAATGTTATCACAATACCCGGGTGAAACATGATGCCTCTATTGGGGCTAATAGCACAATAGTGTGCGGATGTACTATAGGTGAGTATGCTATGATAGCAGCGGGGGCGGTGGTTACACATGATGTTGCACCATATGCTCTCGTTGCGGGAATACCTGCAAAACAAATTGGGTGGGTGTGTGAATGTGGGAAGGTACTAGGAAGCAAGTACATTTGTCCAGATTGCGGAAAAAAATATTTATTAATTAATGGCATGCTTAGAAGTACTTATGTGAATGGTGAAAAGTAGGAGTATTCTTCTCCAAAAACAGAAACTCATATCAGAAAAATGGTAATAGATAAGTCGTTAGCGTGGATGAGGTAATCCCATATGTTGCATGGCAAGAAGATAATTGTATTTGGGGCTTCAGAAAATGGATTGTACGCTTGTAAATATCTTTCTAAAAATAATGAAGTTTTATTTGTGTGCGACAATAGTGAGATGAAGTGGTGGAATCGTCTTGGAGATTATGACGTGAGACCTCCTCAAAAAATACTGGAAAGAAAAGATGCAATAGTGGTAATAGCACTTGTTAAAAGATATAATGAGGTTGCTTTTCAATTGTATGGAATGGGAATAAATAATATATGGCATTTTGCTCAGTACTTAAATCTTGTATCAAGAAAAAGAGAATTCGTATTAAGAAAATTGCCGAGAGAAGTTCCGGTATATATTTTTGATAAACTTGAAAAAATAGACAGTACTTCAAATAAATCTGTTCATTCATACACCAAAAATGTTCTAATATGTGCAAACTATTTTCCACCAATAGGTGGAAGTGGAGTTCAAAGAGCTTTGAAGTTTGCAAAATATCTAAGTAAGTTTGGATACACACCAATAGTTGTTACCAAGGGGAATTGTGAAACTATTCTACCCATAGATCTCAGTTTTTTAGATGAAATAAAAGATGTTAAGATAATTAGAATTCAAGAAAAACCTTACTATCCTGAAGAAGTGTCTTTTGACGATATCAAGCTATTTTCAAATTTACTATATTCAATTGGTTTGGATCGAAAATGGATAGAAGACTATTTTACCATATTAAGAGATAAGTGGGAGTTTTTACCAGATAACGATGTAACCTGGTTTTTCGACTGTGCTAAAGAGATTGAGAAGTTAGTTGATTTTAATAACATTTCTATTGTTTTTTCAACCATAGGTCCGTACTCTTCTGCGCTATTTGGAGCATATATTAAATTGAAGTATGGAATAAAGTGGGTCCTAGATTACAGAGATCCGTGGTGTCTCGATGATGATACCATGAAACTTTTTTATAGTTTCAGGATGGGTAGACGTGATTTTGAAAAGAAAATGGAAGTGGCGTTACTTAACAATGCGGATTATGTGACTTCTATAGCAGAGGTTATATGTAAAAATTTCTTAGATATAATACCGACGATAAGAACAAAGTGTATAACTAACGGATATGACGAAGAAGATTTTTGTGTAAAAATAAATGATTGCGATGAAAGCAAGACATTTAAGCTGGTTCATAACGGCTCTTTTTATTCTCATTTTGAAATTTGTCCGTTATTGGAATTGGTAAATGAACTAATTGATGAAGGCAAGGTAAATGCTAATAATTTTCAATTTGTATTTAATGGCAGTGATCCAACAAAAATAGATGGATTAGTGGATTTGGACAAATATGACATAGTTAGTTTTAGTGGTTATTTACCACATTCAGAAAGCATAAAAACAATACTGAAAGCCAACGTGTTAGTCATATTTGGTGCATATGGTAAAGGGGCGTATTTAATATATTCAGGTAAGGTATTTGAATATTTAAGAACAGGAGTACCAATCCTTTCTATTTCTAGTCCATATGGAGTTCATTATGAAATGATTGAAAAACATGATCGTGGTATCACAGCGACCATGAAAGACAAAGAAAAGATAAAATCATTCATAGTAGAGAAATACAATGCTTGGCAGAAGGATGGATTAAGTCAAATAAAAGAGCCTGATGATTATGTGAGGTCTTTTAGTAGAGAGGGGTTAACCAAGCAACTGGCAGAAGTGTTTGATGAAGTACTGGAAATAGAATAAGTATAGCTTGTCTACAAGGAGCTGTATAGCATGAGAGTATATATCTATGGAAGGGGTCTTGGGTTTAAATATGTTAAGAGGTGTTTGCTTGAACAGGTTGAGATAATTGCCTACATAGATAACTATGCTCAAGATAAGGTTAGTGGTGATGGAATATCTATCATAAAGAAAGATGAGTTGTTACAGGATTTTGATTTTATAATAATCACCCTTATGAAATATGAAGTAGTGCGCAGTGACCTACTGAAGCAAGGAATAGGACGGCAAAGAATAATAAGCTTCTTTGATCGGGAAGATGCAGAAAAAGATATATTTTATTCGGTTCTTGACTCGCACAGATGGAAATCTGAACTTATGTGGAAATATCAACAGGAAGTTGAAATTCCCAGAGCAGATAATGCATATTATGAGGCGAATGCCAAGGAATTGGAAGAGCGCTACGAGCTGCCAACAATAATAGATGTCGACAAAACAATAGATATCCTGATTGGTGAGGAGAAAAGTCTTACGCGATTTGGCGATGGAGAGTTTGAAATGATGTTTGGGCGTAACAGACCCAGATTTCAGGTTCTTGATAAAAAGCTTGGCAATAGACTTTGTGAGGCTTTACAAAAATCATTACCAAACCTCATGATAGCTATTGCTGATAACTATGGTGACTTGAGCAAGTATACAGATGAGGCTGCAGACGCCATAAGACACTACATGTCTCCTGAAGTTAGGAAGAACCATATGTCGTTACTTGATATGCATAGGTGTTATTACGATGCTTACCTTTCTAGGCCATATTATATATATCGTGATAAATCATTCGGTGTAATAAAACGGAAGTTTGATCATATTAAGGAAATATGGTCAGGTAAAGATGTGCTAATTGTTGAAGGCGAGCATACCAGGTTTGGAGTCAGCAATGATTTAATGGATGGAGCAACAAGTGTTGTTCGGCTTTTAGTCCCTGACAAAAATGCATTTTCAAAATATGACGCTATTATTGAAGCAACGAAAAAATATGGTTATAAAAGATTGATAATATGCGTTATAGGGCCTACAGCTACGATTCTTGTATTTGATTTGGCTAAAATGGGGTATAGAGCAATTGATATAGGTCAGTTGGATACTGAGTATGAGTGGTTCTTACGAGAAGCGAAAGACAAGTGTGATGTTAGTTATAAAACGGTAAGTGAATTTATTGATAAAGAAGTATATGAAGATATTTCAGAACCATATAAATCAATATATGAAGAGCAGATTGTTGAAATCATAAAATAAGCGGTAAGTATGGAAAAAATAATAATCTTTGGAACAGGGGATATCTATAAAAAAACATATAACTATCTGTTGGGAAAAGATATTAAGATTATGAACTTGTCAGATAATGACAAAGCTAAGTGGGGGAAGAGTATAGACAACGTAAGCATAATCCCTCCAACAGATATATGTAATCAAGAATTTGACGCAATAGTTATATGTGTAGGGGATATCTATTACGAAGAAGTCTATCACCAGCTATGTAATGATTTACGAATACCTGTAGAAAAGATTAGACATTGGACATATTGGATGCGTAAGGAATTACTCGATTTTTACCATTCTCGTGAATTATGCGATGATAATGCGATTAAAGTTATTGATAACATAGAAAAGAATGACAAGCTAGGCGTATTTAATTATGATTTTGTTGAGTTACATAGCCGTGCAGAGTGCCACTTCGATGATTCTTGCGGTATGTACTATGGATTATATCAAGGGAAGCGTTTATATCTGAATAGGAATTATAAAACCAAGAGGCAAGCGGAACACTATATAAAATATCTGAATATTGAACAGGATGAAAAATCACCACATAGATATTTGGATGAAAACTTTACGTTTGATGGTGGAATAGTTTTGGATGCGGGTGCTGCAGAGGGTAATTTTACACTGGAAATAATTGAAAAAGCTGAAAAAGCAATATTAGTAGAAGCAGACAGTGACTGGAATGAAGCATTATTGAAGACATTTGAACCTTGGAAGGAGAAGATTATTATAATTAACAAATACCTATCAGATATGGATGATAGTTCACATGTCAGTATAAATAGTCTTACAAAAGAGCATAATATTAAATTTGTTAAGATGGACATAGAAGGGGCGGAGGTGGATGCTCTAAAAGGCGGTAATGATTTTTTTAATAGAGTAGATTGTTTGAAAATGGTTGTATGTGCATATCATAATAATGACGATGAGGTAAAAATAAGAAATATATTACAACCTTATAGTTTTGTAATGCAAAATACTAAGGGATATATGGTTTTTGTTGATAATTTACAGCAAGAACCAAGGTTGGTACATGGAATTCTGAGAGCTGAAATTAGCAATTAATGATTGCTCTGAAGTATAGGAAATTTAATGATTCTTATGGTTGTTTTTGCGACAAGTTTTAAATTATACTGCTGAATATTTGATTCAGAATAGGATTTAGTGAAAAAATGAATAGGATTTCAAATTGCTGCTTCTTTAATTGTCTACAAAATTATACAAAAGTTATAGTCTGGAGCCACTCAATTATCGGAGACTATCTATATGATCTGATAGTTGATGCCTATCCGGATCTTCCAGTAATTCTTGCAGATAATGATAGTAATAAACAAGTAGAATATAAAAATCAAAAAGTAGTATCTTTGGACGAAGCATTAGAGAAATTACCAGATGCCATAGTAGTAATTGCAAGCTTCAGTAACGAAAAGGTGATGCGGGAAATCCTAATAAACAAAGGTGTTCCAAGCGAAAGAATCCTGTATGGAGTTACGAAAGAGAGCTTGATGCATGAGATACAAGTGCTCTGGGCTCAGAAATGCAAAAAGCTTGATAAATTACAATTTGAAGTTGATCTTGCTATGCATTGCAATCTTGATTGTAACTGTTGCTCTCAGTTTGCACCATTAGCAGAAACTGAGTTTGTTAATGTAGAGCAATTGAAAAAAGATTTTAAGAGACTGGGAGAGTTATTTGATGGAACAGCAGAGAGAATATATTTAATTGGTGGAGAACCGTTACTGCATAAAGAAGTGACGGAATGTATGTGTATTGCGCGTAATAATTTTCAAGATTCAGAGATAGATCTTTTTACCAATGGATTGTTACTTAAAAAGATGAACGATGAATTTTGGAGTATTTGTCGAGACAAGCAAATAGGCATAATCGTTACACGTTATCCCATAGGGGTTAACTATGATGAATTGAAGTCATATGTTCAAGGAAAAGATGTACCGTTTCAATTTGCAGGAACTTCCAAAGATTATAAGTATATGAGTAATATAGGGGTAGATGTTGAAGGGAAACAAAATCCTGAAGATAGTTTTATTCATTGCTATGAGGCTAATAATTGCATAAAGCTACGCGATGGAAGGTTATATACGTGTACAAGACCTGCAGCAATTTATAAATTCAATAAGTATTTCAATATGGATTTACAAGTTTCAAAAGAAGATTCAATAGATATCTATAGTGCTCAAGATGCAGATGAAATCCTGGATTTTTTAAGACACCCCATACCTTTTTGCAGATATTGTAATCAGAATGAACATAGGGTCGCTCGAGAGTGGACACATACAACTAGAAGTTTAGATGAATGGACGTGACTATATACACAATTCATCTAAATTTAAAGTTGCTGAGAAATTTTTGAGAATTAAAATTACTCCTGGTATCGAGTCACTCGACAAAACTATATCGAGTCTGTCGAGTCCATAGAGTACCTTGCCCATGGAATATTTACTATATGTATTTAATTAATTCTATAAATAATCAATAAAATATTGGCTTCAGAGTATGCACAGTTTTTGGCTATAACGAAAATGTGATAAAATATAAATGTCACAGTCCAACACATGCGAGGGGGCTCCACTATGCCAGCAACTGACAAAAAGGTTATCATCTTCGGTGCCGGAATGCATGGTCAGCAGGCGCTTAAGATGATGGGAGATGAGAAGGTTGCATATTTTCTGGATAATAATGCCGCCAAGCACGGCACTTTTTGTAATGGCAAAGAGATAGTGGGGTTCGACAAGATTGAGGCGGACAAGGATAAGTATCACTTTGTTATAGCAAGTCAGTATATTTCCAGTATGAAGCAGGATCTTGCGGCGCATGGTATTAGCGACTATGAGGTTTTTAGAAACTACTTGTTTAGTTATTATGAGACGCCGGAACTTGTCTTTAATCCTTATGAGAGTGTGCACGAAGCATCTTCCGAAAAGGAGTGGAACGAGTCTGAGAAGCTCCGCTACTCAAGAAAAGAAGTATTTGAAGAAGTTGAAGAGCTCTATGGTAAGGACCAGCTCTTTAATCATATAGAAATTGAAACTATAAACAGGTGCAATGGAACTTGTGCGTTCTGCCCTGTTAATCGAAATGTTGATCCAAGAGAAGAAACTAAGATGAGTGAAGAGCTCTTTTATTCTATTGTTGATCAGCTTTCTGCAATGGATTATTCAGGTAAATTCACCACTTTTTCTAACAACGAACCTCTCCTTGATGAGAGGATAATTGAATTTAATAGATATGCGAGAGCTAAGCTTCCAAAGGCGAGAATGCATCTTTTTTCCAATGGAACGCTCATGACTATCGACAAGTTTATAGCGCTTACAGATATTCTGGACGAACTGGTAATAGATAACTATCAGCAGGATCTAAAGCTCATAAAGCCTTGTCAGGAGATTAAAGAGTATGTGGACTTGAATCCAGAGCTTGAGCTTAATAAGAAGGTTACGATAGTTCTAAGAAAACCTAATGAAATACTCACATCCCGCGGCGGCGATGCGCCTAACAGAGAGACAATCGGAGATTATTCCGATGACAGGTGCGTTCTTCCATATAAGCAGATGATCGTAAGGCCTGATGGCAAGGTGTCGCTATGTTGTAATGATGCAACAGGTAAGTTTACCCTAGGGGATCTTACGACCGAGAGCATAAAAGATGTATGGTTCGGAACAAGGTTTAAGAAGGTTCGTGAAGCTCTTTATAAAGGGAGAAAATACTGCGGAAATTGTAAGATGTGTGATACCTTCACTGGGGGCTGATGGGATATAAAAACTTCGGCGGCGAGAATAAGTATATGCCTAAACTGTCAGTAATAGTGCCAATCTATAATGTCGCTACATATCTAAGGGAGTGTCTTGATAGTATACTGAGTCAGTCCTTTACTGACTATGAGCTTATACTCGTGGATGATGGTTCGACGGATGATTCCGGAGCTATCTGCGATGAATATGCTTCTAATGAAAAAAGAGTATCGGTGATCCACAAAGATAACGAAGGCCTTGTACGAGCAAGAAAAACAGGGTTGTTAATGGCGTCCGGCGATTATGTGATATGCGTTGACGGTGATGACTGGATAGAAGCAGGGGCATTTGAGTATCTCGCAGGTCTTATGGATTATGAAAATGTTGATATTGTACTTGCGGCTAGGTACAAGGATACCGGCGCTTCTAGTCGAAAGATCGAGCAGGCTTTTTCCGAAGGAAGATATGACAGAAGCCGTATTGAAAAGGAAATCCTTCCGCATATGATCGTAAATGATGCGTTCTTTCGCTGGGGGATTTCGCCCAACATGTGGGACAGGATCTTTAAACGTAAAAAGCTTTTAAAGTGTCAGATGGATGTTGATGATCTTCTAACAATGGGAGAGGATGCAGCCTGCACTTATCCGTATATTTTAGATTGCGATAGTCTCTATATAACTCACAAAGCTTTTTATCATTACAGGCAGACTACAACTTCTATGACTAGTACCAGTTCTGACGTGGAAACTGAGAGGAAGAGATTTAGGACGCTGTATAGTTCTGTGCTGGGATTGATCAGAAAGCGCGCGATACGTAGAGATAGTAAGACTATTAGTGAAAGTGAAGCTTTTGATGATACTAGTAGATATGTCTTGGATGGAAATGCTATAGACGATCTGTGCAGACAGTGGCGAGATTATATATTGTTCTTGTCAGTACCTAGAGCAGATTTGCTATTAGATGGATTCAATGATCTTGATTATCTTTTTCCATTTCCTGATGTTCATAAAGGAGAGCGCATAGTAATATACGGCGCCGGAGAATATGGTCAAAGGTTATATCGATATTGTGAGAAAACGGGATTTTGCAAGGTGGTCGCACTTGTAGATAGAAACTATGAGGAACTTAAAAAGCAGGGAATTCCGGCCAGTTCTCCTAGTGTAATCTCGGAACTTGAATTTGATGAGATCGTGCTTGCAATATCTTTTGCGGAAAACAGATATAGCATTATGAAAGATCTAAGAATGAAATATCCTGATAAATGTATATATGAAATAGATGAAAATCTAATAAAAAGTGAAAATTCGTTAGAAGCTTTTGGGATGAAATCTTTTTAAAAATAACAGAACTACTCTTTAAAGCCCTTTGAAATGTCAGAGCAATACTGTTTGCTGAATATCTCATCACACAGGAGGACCCTATGCGTTCACCACAAGATATGCAGATAGTTCTTATAGACATCACCAACGCCTGCACAGAGCGGTGCTCTAATTGCACGCGTTTTTGTGGCAATCACAAGAAGCCTTTTTTCATGGATTTTGAGACTTTCAAAAGAGCTGTTGACTCCATGGAAGGTTTCCCTGGGCTTGTTGCGCTTATAGGCGGCGAACCTACGCTTCATCCTGAGTTTGAGCGCTTTATGGAATATCTTCAGACAAGGTATCCAAGACAGGATAGGCAAAAGAGGCTCTTTTATCCCCAGAAACAGTTCATTAAAGAGCTCCTTCATCAGGAATTTGAAAGTCACAGAATAGCTACAAAGCCGGATGGCACAAGGACTTTTGAAAGGGCGGGCATAGGCATCTATTCTAATACGAGTGGTAATTATCACAAATACCACGAGATGATTCAGGATACTTTTCAGGTTCAATTTCTTAATGATCACATCAATCCTTCTTTCCATCAGCCGGGTCTTTTTGCAAGGAAAGATCTTGGGATTTCTGATGAGGAGTGGATTTCTATTCGTGATAACTGCTGGCTTCAAAGTGCATGGTCGGCTACGATAACTCCTAAGGGAGCATTCTTCTGCGAAGTGGCAGCAGCTATGGATATGTTGTTTGATGGTCCAGGAGGTTGGCCTATTGAGCCTGGTTGGTGGAAGAGAAAGCCTGAAGACTTTGGGGATCAGAAGAGGTGGTGCGAGTACTGCGGCTTCCCGCTTCAGACCTTTATGAGAAAGTCCAGCGATGAGATTGATGACGTATCTCCAAGCATGTATAAAAAGCTAGAGGAAATAGGAAGCCCAAGGCTTAAATCTGGTCGTACGCACCTTGTGGACATCAAAGATGGCAAGATTGACGATAGAGACAAGGCAACTGGCAAAAGATTTTTTGCAACACAGAAGTACGTTGAGCATTACGAAGACAGGTTTAATGCCGAGAAATCTCTTTTATATACTGATGAATTTGATACTGTCTATATAGAAGATGGCGATGGATTTGGAGATAAGTTAAATAGTGTTATGAAGAGCGCCGCCGGCTGGATCTTGTTTACCAAGGATAAGTCCAAAGAAACGGGGGTTAAGGACATGATGCGTGGGTGTGTCATGAACCCTGGTACAATGCATGTAGGCGGTGACTACTATCTATTTAATAAAAATGCCATTTCGATCAAGAAGCTTGGTTTTGACAGGATATCGGTTCTTAGTAGCTTTAAGGAGCTTGTGGATCTGTGGATTCCTGAGAAGGTGATCGATATTGCTGATACGGACAAGGTTCTTGAGTGGCATAGAGATTCTATTGAAAAGGGCAAGAGATATGCCATCTGGGGGATGGGCCTATCCGGAAGCTTTCTTGCTGATACAGTTAAGAGTTCTGGCGGAATACTGGAACTTGCGGTAGATAAGGACGAAGAGAAGCAAAATACTGATTTCTACGGAGCAAGGGTTCATGCGCCGGAGTATCTTAGGGATCACGGCGATGAGTTTGACTATCTGATGATCGCCCATTATTCAAGGTTTGATGAGATTTGTGATGAGGCATTGCAGATGGGTATACCAAAAGAAAAGATCATTATGCCGTATGAAATCTGAATGATTATAAGATAAACAGGACACGATATGGTACTTGATGAAATTCAAAAACAAGACAGTTTTGCCATATACGGAGCTCAGGTTATAGCCTTTGGCGCATATACAGCCATAAATGGGCTTACGGGCAGAAAACCTGATTTTTTTGTTGTGGGAAGTAGAGATGCCAAGCCCCAGGAAGGTCTTAATGGAAATCTTGAGGTGATAGATGGTATAGAAGTTTGCCATATTGATGCATGTCCTAAGGATATGTTCATCCTTGTAGCAGTTACGGAGCTTGTCCAAAAAGAAGTAATCCCATTTCTTAAAGATAATGGATATACAAACTTTCTGGCTCTGACCCAGTATGAAGAACATGTATTAATGTCAAAGTATTATGAAAATATAGGAAGGTTCCCTACGCTTGAAGCGCTTCGGGGATTATCTCCTGATTGCAGTGACTGGACGAAAGCTAGGGCCTCAGCCAGAGAACTTGATCTTCGTATGTACGAAGTGTGTAACCATAGGGACAGCATATTATCGTCAAAGCCTTCTTTGAAAGAATACGAATATCCTATTCAGGCAGGAGCTGCACTTTCGGATAAAGAGATAACCGAATTAAAAGACAATACCGGAGATAACATTTCTTTAAAGAACAGGCAGTACTGCGAGATGACAGCAAGTTACTGGGTTTGGAAGAATATAAAGTGTGGCTGGAAGGGGATAGAGCATTACAGAAGGCACCTGTTGGTAAGGCCTGAGCTTTTGAGAAATGACGTGGACGTGGTATTGCCGCTTCCGTACATTTGCTATCCAAGTGAATTATATCAGTTCGGAAGGTTTGTCCGCGAAGATGTGCGCAAAGCTCTTTTTACAGCACTTAAACACGTACATCCTGATGAATATGATGATTATCTCAAGGTCTTAAACGGGCCTTATCAGTACACCTACAACATGGTTTGTGCAAGAAATGATGTATTTGACGAGTATTGCAGGTGGTTTTTCGAGATCACAGGGTATATGGAGACTATGCAGGGAGATGTTCCTGACATCAGGGACACAAGGGCCTTGTCTTATGTTGCTGAGGTTCTGACTAACATTTATTTTATGACGAATCCTGCAGGTCTTAAGATTTACCATGTGCAAAAAGAGATTTATGTTTAATGCAAGGTATTTTTAAAAGAAATAGGCTATACAAAAATATCTAATAATAGATAAGTTTTTTGCTTTATACCTAAGTTTTTAATATATTTTGTACGATATACATATTGAAGTTATACGTTTGGGCTTGTGCATGCTAAGAAGAACATGGACGTACTTTTGTGTACACAGCCTTGAGTCTCCTTATCAAGGATGAAGGGAGATGGCTATGGTTATACAGCATAATTTATCGGCTATAAATGCCAACCGAATGGATGGCATTGTCGAGATCAATTTAAGTAAATCTGCAGAGAAGTTATCTTCAGGATATCGGATCAACAGGGCAGCAGATGATGCTGCCGGTCTTTCTATGTCTGAAAAAATGCGACGTCAGATAAGAGGTCTGTCGCAAGCTTCCGATAATGCTCAGGATGGAATATCGATGGTGCAGACTGCTGAGGGCGCACTTCATGAAGTCAATGAAATGCTCCACAGAATGAATGAACTGTGCGTAAAGGCGGCTAATGGTACTCTTAAGTCTGACGATAGAGGCTACATTCAGGACGAAATCTCTCAGATAACTAAAGAAATAGACAGAGTTGGAGTTTCAACAAGCTTCAATAATATAATGCTGCTTGATGGCCTTCCGCAGACTAAGGCAACAGCAGTAGCTGCTACTGCTACAGTTAATGGAGGAACTGGCCAGGTTACGCAGGCAACTGAGAATGAAGACGCAAAATATACGATCAATAATCTGCAAAGAGGCGATGTTGTATATATTCCTGCACATGGATCTGCTTCTGCAATGTATTTGAAATATGCCAGCAATCAGGATGTAGCCGATTATGATCAGCAGTGGAGTGATTATGAGACATCCGGAGGAACTGAACCTGTAGAAAGAGACGGCTCTACTTCTGATAAAGCAAAGCTTGTAACAAGTGAAGATGAACTTCTTAATGAGATAGCCTGGAATCTTTCCAGAGTCAATCTTGAAGCGAACTCAGATGTTGCTGATGGCGCAAGTGTAAGGTATACCAAAGGTGCCAGTCAGACTGTTTTTGATATACATTTCTCAGGCCCACTTCCAATAACTCTTCAGGTTGGATCTGAAAAGGGGCATACCTTTAGTTTTGAAATTAATGCAGTAAGCGCGTCAACTTTGGGCGTTGCAGATATTAACGTAAGAGGAAACGACGGCGCAGGTGGTATGGATGGAATTGAGAAAGTAAAAAATGCCATCAATACCAATTCTATGGAGCGTGCAAAGCTTGGTGCGGTACAAAACCGCCTTGAACATATAATCAAGAATCTTGATAATGTTGTTGAGAATACTACAGCTTCTGAATCCAGAATCCGTGATACGGATATGGCGTCAGAGATGCAGTATTATGCCAATACCAAGATAATAGCTCAGGCCGGACAGACGGTCCTTGCGCAGGCTAACCAGTCAAAGCAGGGAGTGTTGAATTTGCTTCAATAATACGTGATTATAAATAGTTACTTCCACAATCTTCCACAATTCAGAATATGCTATATCTGAGGTGGATGATCTGTTTGGTTGAAATAATAGAGAAAAAATGCAATTATTATTATATATTTGATAATATATATCCGAATAAAAGTCCATCAGTACCCCTAAAAGATATTTTTTAATAGATTATGTTTCTTGCAATCCAGCCAGAAAGAAACTTACGCTGCAGTTTTTTCATATTGGAGGGAATATGAAAGCTCAGGTTTTATACGAAATTGGTAATTTGCAATACTCAGATATAAAGATGCCTGACATAAAGGAAGACGAAGCGCTGGTGAAGGTCAGTGCCTGCGGAATCTGCGGCTCTGATATACCAAGGGTGTTCAAGACTGGTGCTCACAACATGCCTTTGGTACCGGGACATGAGATGGCCGGAGTTGTGGAGCGCTGCGATAGTAGGCCGGATCTTGTAGGCAAAAGAGTTGGTATCTTTCCTCTTATTCCCTGCAAGAAATGTCCACAGTGTCTTGCACATAATTATGAGATGTGTGAGAACTATGATTATCTGGGATCTCGCAGTGATGGTGGTTATGCCGAGTATGTGAAGGCCCCGGTCTGGAATCTTTTACCTATTCCTGATGAAGTAGAAAATGACGATGCTGCAATGTTGGAGCCTATGTGCGTTGCAGTTCATGCACTGCGACTTATGAACCTGATCCGGACAGATGCAAAGACGGAATGTGATAGAGATGCCGCAATTGGCAGTAGTGGAGGTATTAAGTATCAGAGTATAGCTGTTTGCGGACTGGGAACAATAGGGCTACTTGTGGCTTTATTCTTAAAAGATGCGGGGTATAAAAACGTCTTTTGCATAGGCAATAAAGATATACAACGTAAGAACCTGCTGAATATGGGTTATGAGCCGGGGCAGATTATTGATATTAGAGAAGCTGATACTGTGGCGGAACTTCAAAAGAGAACCGGTGGCCAGGGAGTTGACGTTTACTTTGAGTGCATTGGGCGCTCAGAGAATTATGAGCAGGCAGTTAGCTGTGTTGCACCGTTTGGACAGATCATGTTGGTTGGAAATCCAGCTTCTGACATGAGCCTGCCACGGAATATATATTGGAAGATCCTGCGTAATCAGCTGACTCTTAGAGGAACCTGGAATTCCTCGTTCTATGGAATTGATGGCAAAGGAGACGACTGGAGATACGCGCTTGATCGTCTGGTTGTTTGGTCTAAGTTAAGGGCTGAAGGTAAATCTATTATGCTTCCACATGATCTTATAACTCATCGTTTTAGCCTTAAAGACATGAATTTGGGTCTTGATATCATGCGAAACAAGTCTGAGGAATATGTGAAAGTGATGGTGGAATCATAGGGGGTTAGTAAGTAATAATTTAATAAAACAATCTAGAACGGAACATGTATATAATAACGTATGTAATAGTTTTGAGAACATTCTAAACTTTACATTATTGCTGGAAAATTGTCAGCACTTTCTCTCAGTGCTATCATTAAATTGACATATAGTGTTGCATACAAGATCACCATGAAACAGGATAATGTTCAGAAGAAAGTGGGTGATGTTATGGGTGGAAAAGTACTGGATTTACCTGAGTTTAGGATTTATGATCAAGGAAAAGCAGAAGGGTCAGAATTAAAACTTATTCAGATGATTTGTCGTAAGATGGAAAAGGGTAAGACTATTGCTATAATTGCAGAAGAATTGGAAGAGAAGGAAGATGAAATAAAGAAAATTTACGATATCGCTTTGAAATATGCTCCTAACTATGATTCTGAGCAGATTTATGCTGAACTTAATAAAGATAAAGTATCTTCGAATTGAGTATTTGAGCCGGATAGTGATTATCCGGCTCTTATTAATTCAACAGATATGAATGTATTACTGAATCTATTCTACTACTTTGATTTTTTTCTACAATTTTGCCTTTTCTAAACTTTTTCAAGATAATGAAAGTGGCATTGGAATCTACTTAAAGTTATATTAAAATCACGATTAAGTAAAATTGAAGGCGCTATGCTTGTTGGAAGAAAAAAGAACTGGATATTTATAAACTTCACAAATTACCAAATGGAAATATAATAATGATGCAAATTGCCATTTGGCAATTTTTTTGTTCTATAATGGAAGTTATAAGGAGAACAGTTATGATCGATAATAGGATTTCTGAATTGAAGGTAAGAAGGTACTTATAGGCTGAAGTAAAACTTATGGAGGTGTCACTTGAATAACAGGAAAAAGCTTTTTTCACTTGTTCTAACACTTATCATGTTCACGGGAGTCTTCAATATGAATTCTAATGTAACCATCGCAAACGCATCCGGCACTATTCAGTCCATCATCGATTCAATGACAACGCAGCAGAAAGTCGCCCAGATGATAATCCCTGCATTCAGAGGCTGGGATAATGGAAGCGGCTGGAAAGATGCCACGACCCTTAATTCTGAGCAAAAGGCAGTTCTTAAAAAATACAGCTTTGGCGGCGTGATCCTCTTTGGTCAGAACACCAAAGAAGCAGGTCAGACTGTAGATCTTGTAAATTCCATGCAAAAAGCTAATAGCCAGGGCGCCTCCTGCAGTTCCTTGTTCATAGCAATAGACCAGGAGGGCGGACAGGTTACACGCCTTGGAACAGGAACATCAATGCCCGGCAATATGGCTCTTGCAGCTACAGGCAATCCTGATTATGCATATATGGCAGCAGATGTCATTGGCAATGAACTTGCGGTTCAAGGCATTAACGTTAACTTCGCCCCTGTAATGGATGTTAATAACGATCCTGCCAATCCTATTATAGGCGTTCGCTCTTTTTCTGATGATCCGAATGTTGTAGCTACGTACGGCACAAGATTTGTTGACGGTCTTCACAATAACGCTGTAATGGCAGCTCTCAAGCACTTCCCCGGCCACGGCGATACAGATACCGACAGCCACACAGGCCTTCCTCTTATAGAAAAAACTTATGAGCAGATCAAACAGACAGAGCTTGTTCCTTTTGCAAGTGCAGCAAAAACAGCTGACTTCATCATGACTGCTCATATTCAGTACCCTAATATAGAAAAAGGAACTTATACCTCTATTTCAACAGGCGAGCAGGTATACCTTCCTGCAACCCTTTCAAAGACGATCCTTACAGGAATTCTTCGAAATGATATGGGGTTTGAAGGTATTATAATCACAGATGCCATGGAGATGGATGCAATATCCAAGCACTTTGATTCTATGGATGCTGCAAGACTTGCAATAAATGCAGGTGCCGATATGCTTCTTATTCCCGTTGATATGTCTTCAACTGCAGATATCAAAGCTATGGATAATTATATAAATGGTATTGTAGCTCAGATAGATTCGGGGCTAATATCTATAGATAATGTAAATGCTTCTGTATACCGCATACTTAGCACTAAAGCAAAGTACGGCCTTATGAATGATGATTCTCTGAACGTTATGAAAAAAGCATCCCGTATTACTCCGTCTAAAGAACTTGCGGTAGCAACAGTAGGTTCTAAAGCCCATCACGATATAGAATGGACCATTACATTGCAGGCGATTACATCAGTTAAGAACGACAATGCTTTCCCTGTAACTGGAGATAAAAAAGTTGTAGTTCTATATCCATCAGAAGATCAAAAGAATTCTATTGATTATGCGGTAAAAAAGCTTAATGAAGATGGTATAGCTGTTAATGCGGGAAATGTAACAAGTATATGTACCAAGGATAAATCAATAGAGGCCCTTGAAGCTTCTATCAATGGCGCAGACGTTGTAATAGCGATAACAGCTACATCTTCTGCAACGGTAACAGGTGCAGATACGATCCTATATATGATAGCTAAGACCCATACAAATGGCGGCAAGTTCATACTCCTTAGCTCACAGCTTCCTTACGACACAGCTCTTTTTACAGATGCCGATGGAATTGTTGCCTGCTATAACACAAGGGGTATGGATCAGATTCCAACAGGACTTCCCGGACAGACCAAGTATGGTCCCGGCATTCCGGCAGCTATATATGCGATCTTTGGTGGAAGTCCTATGACAGGGACATTGCCGGTAACAATAAAATAAGTGTTTTCGAAATAGTGCCAACTCTACATGCCTGGCACTATTTTTTTGTCTTGACGATTCCCTCTTAGTAATGCTATCCTAACTCTAGTTAAGCGGTAAACCAAAACCCAAATCTAAACCCGAAATTCAAGGAGCACACTATGAATCTTAAAGACATTGCCAAGCTTGCAGGGGTCAGCTCTGTTACTGTATCTAATGTTATAAACGGCAACCACAACAAGGTTTCCAAAGAAACCATAGATAAGGTTAACAAGATAATCAAAGAGCATAACTACGTCCCCAATGCAACAGCAAGGTCTCTTGCAAGTAAGAAGAGCAGGATCATAGGTGTGGTCCTTCCTTATGTAGGAATGGATGAGGATTTTTCCAGAAGCCCGTATTATACTAGAATACTGGCGCTTTTAGAAAACTATATAAGGCAGCAGGGATACTATATGATGATACGCTGCACAGGCGGATGCGGTGAAGTTATTCCCTTGTTCAACACCTGGAACGTTGACGGCATGATAATACTTGGAGCGGACAAGAGAGAAGTTAAGGAGATCATCGGAAGTATAAGAGTTCCTGTTGTCTTTATAGATACTTATGCTGAATCAAAGATCGCAAATATAGGAATTGACGACTATAAGGGCGGATATCTTGCAGCAAGATATCTTCTTAGTAAGGGGCATAAGCATATCGGATATGCAGGTCCCGGGATCGATAGTCCGGGCGTTATAGGTAATCGCATTAAGGGTATAAACGATGCCCTTGCAGAGAAAGATCTTCATTTAGACAAAGATCTTATATTCGAAGCTCCCACCAACTACGAAGATGGAATAGAACTTGGCAAGAAAATAGCCTTTGCATCCAAAAAGATCACAGCAGTAGTATCCATGTCTGATGTCCTTGCTTTTGGAATTATGGAGGGCCTGCATCTTAGCGGCCTTGTCGTGCCTGATGATATTTCTGTCATAGGTTTTGACGGCCTTCCTGAATGCAGATATACAACTCCCCACCTTACAAGCGTATCCCAGAATCTGAGCAGGAAAGCTTTGCTTGCAGGTGAGTATCTCTTCAAAATGATCAAAGATAAAAAGAAAATAGCGGTTAACGAGATCGTAGATGTTGAGATATCAGAAGGAGAATCTGTAAGGACCATAAGACCTAACTAAAAGAACTCGTAAGGGCATCAATATCTATTGAAACATACCTAAGGAGTTATATATTTTATGAATTATAAATATGATACAAGTATGGCTAGAGCAGATAAGTCATGCATTGTAAAAGGCGATAAATACAGATTTACCATCCTTACCTCCAGAATGATAAGGATGGAGTATTCGGAAGATGGTAAGTTTACTGATGATGCCACCTGGCTTGCCATAAACAGAAATTTTGACAGGCCTGTTTTTTCCGTAAAAGAGGCTGAAAACAGTCTTGAGATAGTAACGGACGACCTGCATCTATACTATGATAAAAGGCCTTTTTCCAGCGAAGGTCTTAGCGTGCACCTGTGCGGCGATTATACTCTTCATGGTTCAAGATGGTCATACGGCGATAAAGTATCGAACATAGGTGGAACGGCAAGGACGTTGGACGAAGCAGACGGCGCTATTCCTATCGAGGATGGACTTATGTCTTTCGAGGGCTTTAGTGTTATTGATGATTCAAAGTCTGAGATACTTCTTGATGATGGCTTCATGGCTCCGAGAAAAGAGGGCCTTACAGACCTTTATTTCTTTGGCTATGGTCATGACTTTCTTTCCTGCCTCAGAGATTTTTTCCATCTAAGCGGAGAAGTTCCTATGCTTCCCAGGTACGCACTTGGCAACTGGTGGAGCAGATATTTCAAGTACTCAGAAAAGAGCTATCTGGAGCTTATGGACAGGTTTGAGCAGGAAAATATACCGATATCTGTTGCCGTGATAGATATGGACTGGCATATCACGGATGTCCCCAAAGAGTACGGTTCCGGCTGGACCGGCTATACCTGGAATAAGGACCTGTTCCCTGATCCGAAGAGATTTCTTGCGGATCTTCACAGAAGGAAAATGCATACAACTCTTAATGTCCACCCTGCTGATGGAGTCAGGGCTTTTGAAGATGCCTATGAGAAGATGGCTCTTGATATGGGAAAAGACCCAAAGACTAAAGAGAAGATTCCGTTTGATGCTGGTGACAAGAAGTTTATGGAATGCTATTTTGAAGATCTTCATCACCCACTTGAGGACGAAGGTGTTGATTTCTGGTGGATCGACTGGCAGCAAAAAAATGGCTCCAGCGTAAAGGGAATTAATACTCTTAAGATGCTCAATCACCTTCACTACCTTGATAATGCTGCAAGGAACAGTCATCCTTTGACCTTTTCAAGATTTGCCGGAATAGGAAGCCATAGATATCCTATAGGCTTTTCCGGTGATACTGTGGCAACCTGGGCATCGCTTAAGTTCCAGCCCTACTTTACTGCAACTGCGACTAATGCAGGATATACCTGGTGGAGTCACGACATCGGCGGACATATGAACGGCGACCATGACGATGAGAGAACACTTAGGTGGATTCAGCTTGGAGTTTTTTCTCCGATAATGCGTCTTCATTCGACATCTAACATATTCCTTGGCAAGGAACCATGGAAGTATGCAGCATACGTGCAGCCTTCAATGAAGCGCTTTTTGCAGCTTCGTAATGAGCTCATACCATATCTGTATACCATGAATTACCTTACTCATACAAAAGGTATGCCTCTTATAATGCCTATGTATTATAAGAACGAGGATTATGCTGCCAGATATGTTCCCAATGAATACTATTTTGGTGAAAATATCATAGTTAGCCCTGTAACTAGTCCGTCCAGCCATGTTACCAGACGATCTGAAACCATGACCTGGCTTCCTGAAGGAACATACTATGACTTTTTTACAGGCCTTGTATATAGCGGCGGCAAAAAGATCAAGATGTATAGGGATATTGAGTCAATACCTGTACTTGTGAAGGCAGGAAGCATTATTCCAACTGCTGGTGATTATATGAACTGTCACGTGGAGAATCCGCATGAAATGGTACTTAACATATATCATGGCGATAGCGGGGAATTCACTATCTATGAAGACCTTCCGGATGATCCTGAGAAGAAAGCATTTACCAAAGTTGAATATATCATGGGCGATGGCGTATCAAGCTCTATACGTGTATCTGTATCGGGAGATATGGATGTTATTCCAAAGGATCGCAGATATAAGATAAGACTAAACGGAGTATATGATGCAGAAGAAGTAGCTGCCAAAGGGCTTAACAAGGAGGACTATACCTACTCATACGATGATAAGGCAAGGTGTCTTGAGATCAGTATTGATGCAGGAAAAGAAGGATGTAGCAGCTTTGAAATTGACATAAATCTTACAGATAGCAGCATTCGTCAAATGGATATCACAAATATGCTCTTTGAAACTCTTCAGGCAGCATGTATCAGCTATAACCTTAAGCAGGATATTTATTTTAGATACATTAACAGAAAGTCTGATGTACAGTTCTTGGCAGAAGTATATTCTATGGATGTGATGCCGGAACTTTATGGAGCTATAACTGAATTTGTAACGGCTTTTTAAATCTTTTAATATGACCATATGATTACGAAACGCGCAGTAAATGCGCGTTTTTGTAATTTTTAGATTAAAAGTTATACATTTTTCACAAAATTTATCCCACTAGATTTAGCGGTTAACCACAAATCGTATTTTAACAGGATTAATTAATCCGTAATTTATTGACAAAGTGTTGGTATTAGATTAATATCGCATATAGTTAACCGCTTAACCATAACAAAGAAAATGAACGTTGGAATCTATCTAAAAAGAGAAGGAGCGTAGAGATTATTATGAATTACAAAAAACTATTAAGTGCTGTAATGACAATGGGGATTGTCGCAAGTGTAGTAACTGGCTGCGCAGGTAAGGCTGCAGGAACAAATGCCGGAGGTGGTAATGCCGGGACATCCGGTCAGGACATCAGGAATGTAAGTCTTAAGGTATGGAGCCCTGAAGAGGATCTTGAGCTTACACAGTCTATGTGTGATGAATTTGCGCTGGCACATCCTGAATACAACATTACATGGGATATTTCCATTACTAATGTTGATGAATCATGTGACGCACTCACGACAGATGCAGATACGGCAGCAGATGTTTTTATCATGCCGTCAGGCTCTGTATCACAGCTTGTGGATGCCGGTCTTCTTTATCCTATCACTTATGATCAGGACAATATCAAGACTATGTACAGTGAGAATGCTCTTGATGCCTGCTCAAAGGATGATATCCTTTACGGAATTCCTTCAACACCCAACTCATGGTTTATGTATTACAACAAGACCATGTACACAGAGGAGGAGGTAAAAAGCCTTGATACCATGATGGCCAAAGATCTCGGTGACGGCATTGCAAACTTCTCCTGCACTATCGCTAATTCATGGTATATCGAAGCTTTCTTCTATGGCGCAGGATGCACACTTTATGGAGCAGATGGAACAGATCCTAAGGACTGTACATGGAATAACGCAGACGGAGTTGCAGCAGGTGAGTATCTTATCGATCTTGTAAATAATCCTAAGTACCTTGAAGATCAGGATGGAATTGCCGGTGCCCGTATGAAAGAGGGTACACTTGCAGCTCTTTGTTCCGGAACATGGGCATATTCAGAACTTTACGAAGTCCTTGGCGATGATCTTGGTGCAGTAGCACTTCCTACATTCAACATTAATGGAAAAGAAGCTCAGATGAGTAACTTCGCAGATTATAAGTGCTATTCAGTTAAGTCCAGTACCAGTGAACCTCTTGCAGCCCAGCAGCTTGCCGAGTGGCTTGCCAATGAAGAAAACCAGCTTGCCAGATATAAGGCAAATGCAACAACACCAACATGCCTTTCACTTCAGGACAATGAGGAGATAGGAGAGAACGTTGCTACATCAGCTCTTCTTGCACAGACAGCCTATGCTATACCACAGCCTGCCATCTCTCAGATCAACGAGTACTGGACTCCTGTGGAAGCCTTTGGAACAGGCATCGTTAATAAAGAGATCAATAAAGATAATCTCAAAGAAAATCTTGATACAGTAGCAAGCTCTGTAACATCAAGTCTTACAGAATAATTATAGGAGGCATCCCATGGCAAAACGGGAGCAAAGAACAAATCCGGTTTCAATATTTTTAAGGGGTGACGGCATCACAAAGCTGTCATTCCTTATATGGGGCCTTGGAAATATTGTCAGGGGCCAGCTTATAAAGGGGATTATATATCTTTTGTTAGAGATATCATACATTTGGTTTATGATATCAAGCGGACTTCATAACATGGCAATGCTTGGAAGTCTTGGAACAAGTACACAGGGTATGACCTTTAATGAAGCTATAGGTATTTATGAGATAACTCAGGGTGATAATTCCATGCTCATTCTTTTATATGGAGTAATAGCGATAGTTATAACGGCTATATTCTTTGGAGTATGGATGTCATCTGTCTATTCAGGTGAGATGGTCAGAAAGCTAAAGGAAGGCGGACACCCGGTTCCTTCATTTGGTCAGGATCTTAGAAGTCTTCTTAACGGTAATATTCACAGGCTTTTTCTCTTTTTTCCGATGCTTGGAATATTAGTGTTTACGGTAATGCCGCTTATCTATATGATCCTTATGGCATTCACCAATTATGATGCCGAGCACCAGCCACCTGGTAATCTTTTTACCTGGGTCGGTCTTGAGAATTTCAGACTCCTATTATCATCATCAGATACCTTGTCCCAAACCTTCTGGCCAATACTTGGCTGGACACTTGTATGGGGCTTTGTAGCAACCTTTTCATGCTACTTTTTTGGAATATTTCTGGCGATGCTTATCAATTCAAAAGGAATTAAAGGCAAAAAAGTCTGGAGAACAATTTTTGTAACAGCAATGGCTATACCCACTTTCATATCTCTTCTCGTTGTTTCAACAATGCTGGGCAAAAATGGTATCGTAAACGTTCTTCTCCAGACCTGGGGATTTACAACGCAGGCTGTGCCTTTTCTGACTAATGGTCTATGGGCCAAGGTTACTGTAATAGTCGTAAACCTTTGGGTCGGAGTTCCGGTGACAATGCTTATGGTAAGCGGAATACTTATGAACATTCCGGCTGAGCTATATGAAAGCGCAGCTATAGATGGAGCAGGCCCTGTAACGGTATTTGTAAAGATCACATTTCCGTATATGCTCTTTATCACAACTCCATATCTTATAACCAACCTTATAAGTAACTTTAATAATTTTGGCGTTATCTACTTCCTTACAGGGGGCGAGCCCAATACCCTGTCATACTATAAGGGAGCGGGCAAGACCGACCTTCTTGTTACATGGCTTTATAAGCTGACCAAAGACAGTAAGGACTATAACCTTGCAGCAGCAATAGGTATCATCATTTTCTTTATCTCGGTTGTTTTTTCACTGATTTCCTATTCAAGATCCAAGGCGCTTAAGGATGAGGAGGGATTCCAGTGATGAATATGACAAGTCTTACAGGTGATACGAATATGATGAATTTTGAGAAAAAAGCTGATATCACAGGGAAAGAAAAAATCGTGATAGGTATAAGACTTAGAAATCTAAGAATAGCTCTTATTGCATCTATAATTCCTATGCTGGGTCTTTTTATGCCTGTAACAAGTAAAAGCGTAGGTGGTAGAAGCTATGTGGAAATCGTAGGACAGCTACGCTTATCCGGAGGCGCAGGATTCATACTTTACCTTTGGGGGGCGGTATTTATTTGTGCTCAGATACTTATGGCTATCATCACGAATATAAGACCAGATAAAAAACTTGGCTTTTCCTGGCTCATTATTTCTGCGCTTAATACAGTTGCTATAAGTATTGAGCTATTTGCAAGCAAGCTTATCTTTGACGCAGCTGGAATCTTGAATGGGAAGTTTCTGGTACAGGATTTTGGAATCGTCTACTGGATAAGTCTGATAGCCGCATATGTGGCACTGGCTAATGTTATGAAGGGCATGAGAATTCACACAGGATATATAATTCTTGTGATATTAAGTATCATATGGCTCTTCCCTATACTGTGGATAGTGCTTACAGCTTTCAGAGGTGAAGGCGGTTATTATGTAGGATATTTTTTCCCTAAGAATCTTACCTTTGATAACTTCATAAAGCTTCTTAGTCCCGGCAGTATCATCCCGTTTAGAAAGTGGTGGGTCAATACCTTTATAGTTGCGGTATGTACATGCCTTCTTTCTACCATGATAATACTCGCAACGTCCTATACCTTAAGCAGGACAAGATTTGCAGGACGCAAGACCCTTATGAAGTTCATGCTCATAATCGGCATGTTTCCTGGATTTATGTCTATGATCGCAGTTTATAACATCTTAAAGGGAATAGGCCTTTCCCAGACACTTGCGGCTCTGGTAATAGTAAGCGCTGCGGGATCAGCTATGGGCTACTATATCTGCAAAGGATTTTTTGATACAATTCCAAAGTCTCTTGATGAAGCAGCAACTATAGATGGTGCGACACGGTGGCAGACTTTTATAAAGATCACCATCCCTCTCTCAAAACCCATCATCATCTATACGATCCTGACTTCATTCCTCGGGCCTTGGACAGACTATATTTTCCCAAGTATGGTCCTTGGAGACAAGCAGGAATCCTATACAGTAGCAGTAGGTCTTAAGTGGCTTACAGATTTTCAGAGAATAGACAGCTACTACACTCAGTTTGCAGCAGGCGCACTTATGGTGTCTATACCGATAGTGATACTTTTTATAGTATTGCAAAGGTTTTATGTAGAAGGACTGTCGGGATCTGTAAAGGGTTAGTAGTTTCTTTGAGAATGTCTGAAAAAGTCGAGGAATATAAGCATTACTAATATGTTATATAAAGGACCTATTATAAAGGGAGTCTTGGAGCATGGAGCTTCAGGACTCTTTTTAATGGTAAAAAAGTGAATAATATATGGCCAAGTACATAAGAGTATAAAATATTTTAACAATATGTTATAATTTCTGCCATGCTTTGTCTTTTGGGGGAAGATAAAATTTTTTTAAGTTTTTAAGTTTGAACTTTTGGAGGAAAGTGGTATGGAATTACAGGAAATTCAAAAACTCGTAGCTGCAGGCTACACCAAAGAAGAAATAGATGCTTTAGACAAGGAGCAGAAAAAGCAGCAGGACGAGACTTTTTGGCAGGATATGTCATCTAAACAGCCTCAGGAAGGAAGCGAAGATTATCAGGTAAGAGATTATTTATGGAAACAGAAAAATCTCGAGCTGGCTGAAAAATACAGTAAAAGAACCTATATCTGGGCTTTACTTGGAATCTGGCCAGCAACGTTTTTTGGATCAATTGTGGCACTGATATATTCTTCAAAAGCAAAAAAAGTAGGCGGAGAAGATAACAGTAAAAGAAAATTAGGACATAAGATAGCTGTTATAGAGCTTATACTTATTCCTGTGGTGGTGTGCCTTGGTCCGGCTTTCTTGTTTGTGTATTTTTTAGATTATCTCTTTTGATATCAGCTATAAATGGCTGATCATACAAAAACAGTTTTAAATGGCATAATATAAATCATAGATTTTAAAGGGGAATATGGTATGGAATTACAAGAAATTCAAAAACTTGTAGCAGCAGGCTACTCCAAAGAAGAGATAGATGCTATGGAAAAAAAGCAGAATCAGCAGGCTAGTACAGATCAGTATTACTGGTCATCTCAGCAGGCCCAACAGAATCAGGGAACTTACGCAGCTTATCAGACCAATGATGAGCTTGCTGAAAAATATAGCAACTGGACTCTTATATGGGCAATAGTTTCGATATTTGTACCTATCGTAGGAACAGTACTGGCGCTTGTTTATTCAAATAAGGCAGTACAAGCAGGGGGCATCAATAACTCAACACGAAAAGCTGGGAAAGCAATTGCAATTGCGTGGTTTGTCGGCGGTGTGATTTTATTTTTGTTATCTATAGCCGCAGTACCATTTATTATTTATTGTATAGATTGGTTCCTTAAGATTATATTTGGTGGACTTTCAATCGGTTGAGTCCTTGTAAAAAGAGCCTTGGAGCAAAAGCTTCAAGACTCCTTTTTTTATGGCAGATATCACTCTGCCACCTTTGTAACAACCACAGCTCCAAGCCACCAGACATTGATCCATGCTTTAAACTGAAGTCCGAATATAAGTAGAACAAGCTTGAACGCAAAAAATGTGGTGTATATCATAAGAAATGATGTTGTATATGAAATATGTCAATGATAGTTTAAGAATATAATAGATTAGTGGCAAAAGAACTTTGCCAATTATGTAAAAGCGTTGTAGATATAAATCATTAGTTTGATTTTATTTGGGAGGTAGTAATGGAGCGTATATTGCTTGATCAGGGCTGGGAGTTTCGAAAAGGATTTCTTGATATGGTGGAGACTTTAGAAGATGGAAATGGAGTACTCGTTAATCTTCCACATGATGCCATGATAGGAGGCGCCGTAACGTCTGATGCCCCAGGGCGTTTTGATATGGGTTACTTTAAAGGTAGTATTGTTAACTATACTAAAAAGATAGATATTCCAAAAGAGTGGGAAGGTGACTGTGTTTTTCTTTGCTTTGACGGTGCCATGTCCAATGCATCGATCGATATAAACGGCTATAAGGTAACTTCTCAGCACTATGGATATGCTCCATTTTATGCTGATCTTACGGACTATGTAACCTTCGGTCAGCTTAACAGGATCACGGTTAATCTTAATACCAGCATGCAGGAGAATTCCAGATGGTATACAGGAACCGGTCTGTATAGAAGCGTTGAGCTGTGCCATAGACCTAAAGTACATGTTGCAGAAATCGGCATCTATGTATATACCAAAGAAATAGGTGACGTATCTTTTGACGGAGAATCTGACAGGGCAGAGTATGCCTTGATCGAAGCTGAAGCAACTATAGAGAATGCTTCTGACAAAAACAGACTTGTGCAGGTAGTACTTGAGATGAAGCAAGAAGGCAGCAGCGACGTTATCAAAAAAGCCTGTAGCGCAGTTTATGTCTCTAAAGGTTCATCTGAGATTGCCTCATTTTCTTTTGCCATAGATAATCCAAAACTCTGGGATGCAGATAATCCAAATCTCTACGAAGTGACAGTCAGGGTTCAGAATCTTGGCGAATACCGCACTCATTTAATACCTGAAGAAGACGAGAGAATAGATGAATCGAGAACTCTTTTTGGAATCAGGATGTTATCGGTTGATGCAAAAAGAGGATTAAGAATTAATGGAAAAAGTATAAAACTTAAAGGCGGCTGCCTTCACCATGATAATGGCCTTCTTGGTGCAGTTTCATTATACGAGGCAGAGGTTAGGAAGATACGAAAACTCAAAGAACTTGGCTATAACGCTGTAAGAACCGCTCACAATCCGCCTTCAGCTGCGCTTTTGGAAGCCTGCGCAAGGCTTGGAATGTACGTATTTGACGAGGCTTTTGATGCCTGGAATATGGCTAAGAGAAGCGGCGACTATAGCCAGTATTTTGCGACCGACTGGAATAAAGATCTTACTTCTTTTGTCAAAAGAGATCGTAACAACCCTGCCGTCATCATCTGGTCTACAGGTAATGAAATCCCTGAAAGAGGCGGTCTTGGCGGCGGATATAAGACGGCCTCTATGCTTGCAAGAGCATTCCGCAAGCTTGATACAACAAGGCCTGTAAGCAATGCCTTGTGTTCCATGTGGAGCGGCCTTGATGATGAGCTTGCAAGGTGCCAGGACCATCAGCAGAATGCATCTGCTAAGGGCGATGATATATTATGGGAAAAGGTGACTGAGCCTTTTGCCAATGGTCTTGATATTGTGGGATACAACTATCTTGAAGATCTGTACGAGAAAGATCATGACATGTTTCCTGACAGAGTCATGCTTGGTACGGAGACTTTCCCTAAGGAAATCGGATTTCGCTGGCCTTTTGTTGAGGAGCATTCGTATGTGATAGGAGACTTTACCTGGACAGCCTGGGATTACCTCGGAGAGGCCGGAATAGGCAAGACGGTATACGTCGATAATGATGATCCTCTTGTAAAAAGAGGTCCATGGGCAGTTATGCCATATGAGACATCGCCATATCCCTGGAGATGCGCTAATGATGCGGATTTCGATATAACAGGACGGCTCATGCCCCAGGGCGAATATAGAAGCATAGCATGGCACAGCGACAAAACTTTCGTTTATTCCAAGCATCCCGATACCTTTGGCAAGGTGGAGATCTGTGGCATGTGGGGATTTCCTTATGTAGAAAAAAGCTGGAATTATAAAGGCTATGAAGGCAAGAATATCGAGATAGTTGTTTTCTCCGGGGCAGATGAAGTTGAGGTATTAGTAAATGGCAAATCCATCGGCACAAAGAGAACAGATCTCGATAAGAGATTCCCTAATGCAGCATCTTTCGAGACGATTTATGAGAACGGTATTGTTGAAGCAATCAGCTATAAAGATGGCAAGGAAATTAGTAGAGATAAGATATCTACAACTAAAGCGCCGTCTGGCATTAGACTTGTTCCGGAAAAGAATGATTTGCGGGCAGATGGGCATGACCTTTCATATGTTGGAATAGAAGTTGTGGATGATGAAGGAAATGTAGTGCCTGATAGTAACGCTGTGATCACAGTAGAAGTTACAGGGCCGGCTATTCTTGCAGGGCTTGGAAGTGGCAATCCTGTTACTGAAGAAAACTATACAGATAGTATAGCTGAAAGTTATAAAGGCAGAGCTATGGCAGTTATCAGAAGTGGATATGAAGAAGGGGGAGTTGTCTTAACAGTAAGAGCAGAAATTAGAGGTTTGGAGAGAATGGAAACTTCTTTATCACTAACTGTAAAATCAAATGAGGTAGGTGTCAAAAGTTCCTTTTGACACCTTATGACTAACGGATTGTTCCGTTTCTTCGAAACTCTCACAATCCTAAAACATTCGCAAATCCGCACTACGTGCTACTTTGCTCATGTTTTGCGGGTCATAAATTCATATTCGATTTCGAGCAAGCTCGAATCGAAATGACTTTTGACCCTTACGTCATCAAATTAATTAGTCATATAGGAGGAACATCGGAGCGATTTTTTGATACAATAGTAGTTGTAAAAATGATAACCAAATATATGTAAAAGTGTCTTTGCCATGCAACTTCTTTGAGACAGCGTTTTACAAGGGGGGAATCTATGGAAACTGTCATTTCTGTAGCAGATAACTATATATATTACATTGTTGAACTCTGTACCATCATCATGGAACTCTTCGGAGTAATGATACTTGTTTTTACGGCGATCAAAAGCTTCGCCGAATGGCTCAAAAAAGATGAGAACATAAGGCTCCACCTTGCTCAGGGAATAGCACTTGCACTTGAGTTTAAGCTTGGCGGAGAGGTCCTTAGAACTGTTGTAGTAAGAGAATGGTCAGAGCTTGGAATTCTTGGCGCTATCATACTTCTTAGAGGCGTCCTTACCTTCCTTATCCATTGGGAGATCAAGAACGAGAAGAATGAGATCGCGCAGAAGGAATGAGTTATTTACTAATTGAATATAAAGAGGTGAAGATCTACTAACTAAGCTGTACAGGATTATATATGGAGGATAAAGGATATGGCTAAAACCGAAGCTAAACCTAAAAAGGTTCCCGGCAAAAAAAGTACGATCATATTTTTTGCTTTGGCAGTTTTCTGGGCTTGGGTCAACATAGCAGACCTTGGATATGACGATGATCCGGACCATGCAGGTAATCTCTACTGGACAGATGCAACTTATGTAGAAGATGCCAAGCCTCATCCGGAGAACGAAGGTAAACTCATTGCGATTTCAGGTAAGCTTGTATCGACAAGTTCTTGCTATGACGAACTTGTTGATGTGACATTTGATGCCCCAAGAGTAGATCGACATGTTGAGAAATTAGCCTATCGCTCATCCTCAAAAGAGTGGGTCTGGGAAGAAGTATATGCCGGTCAGGGAGTTGATGGCTACGAAGGCAAGATGCTTGGCGGAAGCCTTATGGTAGGTGATTTTATACTTAGTCCTGATTTTACAATTCAGTTTGGTTTTAATAATGTAGATGCAAAAAAGAGTGATTTTAGTCAGGAAGATATAGAAAGACTTGAAAGCGAAGGCTATCATTTTCAAAATGGTACTCAGTTATGGGTAAGCCAGCTTGATTCAAGCGCTCTAAACAAAAAAAAGTACGAGAAGGATTATGAAGGAAGCTACAGGATGCGTTGGACCATATCCAAAATAAGTGGTGATGGGAACGTAACAGTAGTTGGCTATCAGAACGGCGATACTCTGGAACTGTGCGAAGATATGGATGCCCTCTCAGTCGAAGATGAATATATGGACGAAGAGGAATTCAACAAAAAAGCTATCCCTCCCCACAGAAATAAAGGAGCTGCTATAATGATGTGGTGCTTTTCAGCATTATTCCTGATCCTTGGAATCAGAAATGTGATCTTGATAAGAAAGGCAAAGGCCCAGGGTGAGGCGTTGAAATAAAGATAATTGTTTAGAATATCAGAATGTTGAAAAAGTATGGATTTAGCTGAGGCTGTCACACTACGGTGTGGCAGCTTTTATAATGCCTTAGAAAGCTCTATAAACGGCTTGTTCACAAACTGCCACGATGATAATATATACTAGTTATTTTATCTAGGGGAGAATTACAAGATATGAGAAAAGAATTTTTTCATGGTGGGAAACGGCTGATTTCAGCTATACTAATTACTACTTGTTTAACTGCGTGCAGCGCTGACGATACTTTTTCAAATAAAGATGCAACAGAAGAAACTAGTACTGAAAATAGCACAAATGATAGCAGCGCTGATTCTGATATTATCATCGATTCAGTAACATGGGATGATTCTTCGGCAAAGCCTTCAGGAAATGGAGAAAATACCCAAATCTTTTTTAACATGAGCGATGGTAGTATACAGACTTTCGAGTCTGATATTCCAATTTCTGTCAAAGAGTTGCAGATGGTTGACCTTGATAATGATGGAACTGATGATTATGTTATCTTGGGCTATTTTGCCAATACGGATACAGAGTATCAGATCATATATGCATATACTTTTGAAGATGGGAAAGTTTCACAGTTGTTCCCTGTAAGCGGAATAGAAAGTGTTGATGATGACGTACTGTACGACTGCCAGATTAGAGATGTAAAGCTTGATTATCCAGTCAATGAGACTGTGAACGGACTTGAACTTAAATCTTTTGGCAAAGTTGAGGGGATGGTCTACCAAGAAGCATATAAGATTATCTATTGTAAAGACAATGAATGGAATATTGATTTCAACAATGAAGGTGAAGATGCCGCTTATAGAACTGTTATTTCATCACGCGACAAGGATTTCATAAATATAGATGAAGAGTCATCAAAATTGTATCAGGCATTTCTGGATGGAAGTGAAAAGGTAACTTTTGATACAAGATGCGATAATAGTGAGGGTGATTATCTTTCACGGAAACTTACAGACGGAGAAGGATATACTTTTGATGAAATTGTGGATTCACTAATTTATGATGATGAGTCAATTGAAGACATTACCGACACATATATTGATTGTGGTTTAGATGGCGATTATGAAATGGTTGTGAGTGTTTCATTTAATATTGACTTCAGTTTTGATATGGTGATCAAGAATATTGATGGTTGTCTGAAAATGTGCTATTTCAAAGAAAGTTGGAGCAGATCTCACACTACTATCTACTACAACGGAGTAGTATATTCTTATGGATCTTCTGGAGCAGATTCTCATGGTACACATGAAGGCTTTATAAATGCTGATGGTGAGTATAAACATTGGTATGACAAATCTGAAGATGGCCAGTACGATTATGATAATGACGGAATATACTCGGTTCGTCTATTTATAAACCATGAATCTGTTAATCTTACATTTGATATTCCTGAAGTCGCATGTATGTATAGTGAAGAGATATCATATGGAGATGACGGTGAGTATGATTACTTCTATTTTGAAATTTGGGGTATGTATGGTGATGAGCTCACATATGATCCCAATAATCCTGATGACCCATATGAAGTGATCATAAAAGAGTGCGAAAAGAATGGTGTTAAAGTTGTTAGTAAGGAAGAACACGAAAAGAAGCTGAAAGAGCGCAAACAGGAAATCGGCCTTACTGATGAGATTTATGAGTATGGGTACGAATATCTGCCGGAAGATGAATAAGACTGGAACATAAATAAGGAGTAATTTATGTACTTGAGCAGGGGCTTGATAATCTTGATGAAGATAACCTGAAAGAAATGCTGATATTCGCCAATGCTGCGGCATCAATCGTTACTACAAGAAAAGGCGCTTTGAAAGTGATGCCGTCAAAAGAGGATATACTGAATCTGCTGTACTCGTAATTAACAGAGGTTCTGGTCATTTCATACGATTGGTTCTGTTCAGGAAATATTATGATCTTGAAATGAAGAGGTTTCTGCTCTGGTTGGCTTTTATGCTGGAATTGTTTATACATGAAACAACATACGCTTTGCGAAAGCATTCCTGTATTCGCTGGGCGTTAGTCCTGTATACTTTTTGTATGCTCTTGCAAAGTTATGAACATCAGAAAATCCAAGATCACTTGCTATCTGTGATACGGTCTTGTCATTATCTGCCAGCATAAAATTGGCAGCATCCATCTTCTGGCTTATTATAAACTGCTTAAGCGGAATATTCCTGATCTCTACAAAAAGATGCGACAGATACTTCGGATTGTAGCCGAATTCGTCTGCAATATCAGATATCTTTATATTTTTGGATATATTGGTCTGGATATAGTCTATGATATCAAGATAAATCTGCTTCTTGGCAGCAGGGTCAGAGGCGGCAGGAGCACCAACGATTATCTCTCCATAAAGCTCCATCATTATGCTTGTAACCATAGCATTGAGTGAAACGGTAGGATAGTTATTCTTGACCATATCCTGAAGTTGTTTCATCATTACAAGAATTCTCTCGGGAGATGCTATCGCACCGCTCTGAGGAATAAATCCATATTTGGAAGTATCAATCTCTTTTATCTTAGGATTCCCCGGACTTATCTCATAAGGCACCTTACTGCTATGGTCAGTCACAAAATGCATCCAGTAAAAAGAGCAGTAAGCCTTCTTAAAACCTTCCCTAAACCCGTTCTCTGATGGCGGCAGCAGAAGATATTCTCCCTTTTTTACAGTATAGTTATTCCCATCATACCTAAGATACAGCTCTCCCTCTGTCATGATTATCAGTTCATAATCCTTGAGAGAGGTCTTATTATGCTGCCACTCCGACGAAAGCGCCTTAAACTTCCCCGTGTAATGGTATGAATATAACGAATATAAGGCAATTGGAATAAGTTTCATGATTAACCTCATGTTTTGACTGAAAGGAAAAACTAATGGTTCGAAATTAGTGTAGCGAAGCGGAACTAATTCGCAGAGTTAATCTACGATTAACTCCTAACCTCATGTTTTGACTGAAAGGAAAAACTAATTTTGTAGGAGCGATTTTCGGCATAATATATTGTAAAAAACGAATGAATCATTTAAATGTAAAAAATACACCTGAAAACATGGCGCATGCTAAAACCGCTTGAATACTAGCAAAAACAAATATCTTATCAAAAATACACCAAATATAACTAAATGACACCGTATTAGCACTGATTCTAATCTGAGCATATTATGACTAACAATGTATTTGCGCATTTTACGCCAAATATTAAGCTTTAATATCACATATTTACATTTTAAATATATGCTTTAGGTGTCATTTTGTAAATAGAGAAAAAATGACACCTAAAATATCAAAGTGCTATTTTTTATCTTTATTTCCTATGGTATTGTTCAAAGGAAGTGATAGTTCATTTGAAATATTGTTGCAAATAAGTTGCCTGTTAACTAATTCATCTGCAGAAATTTGTAAACTGAGCCAGAAGAATTATCGCTCCAGTTTATTCAAGAACTTTCAATTCAGGACAATGACAAATAAAATCATAAGTCGATTTTGAAAATAATCGTGTTCTTCTTAGGGGATTTGGAGCTGCAGTACTGCGTGTTTACGTAAGCGGAAAATCCCCTTAGAAGAACTAGATTATTTTCACATGAGACTTATGATTATATTTGTCATTGCCCTGAAGGCAAAGCCCAAAAAACCACCCGGAGGCCAATATGCTACACAATACCAAAATCATAAATTGTTTCGGATTAGAAAATGTCGAGGCGACAGATCCCTACATGACCAATGCCTTTGAAAAGGAACTCGATTATCTTTTATCCATAGATGATGACAGGATGCTCGCCGGCTTCAGAGACACTGCCGGCATTGACATGAAAGGCGCAGTCAGATATGAAGGCTGGGAGAACATGCTCATTGGAGGACATACAATGGGACATTACCTCACAGCTCTTGCCCAGAGCTATGTTAGCAGATGCATAACACCTGATGATAAGAACAAGATCAAGAAAAAAACAGACTATCTTATCTCATCACTCCTTGAGTGCCAGAATAATTCAAAAGGAAAGAAAGGCTTCATATTCGGAGCAGCTATTCTTGACCGCGATAATGTTGAGATTCAGTTTGATAATGTTGAAGAACGCAAGACCAACATTATTACAGAGGCTTGGGTTCCGTGGTATACCATGCACAAGATCCTTGCTGGAATTATAGACGTGTATAAGTTTACAGGAAATCCTGAAGCACTCACCCTTGCCAAAGGCCTTGGCGACTGGACCTATGACAGAGCATCTTTATGGGGGCCTGATCTTAACGAAGTTGTTCTCTCTACAGAATACGGCGGAATGAATGATGCTTTATATGAACTCTATAACTGCACTCAGGATGAAAAGTACGCTAAAGCAGCTCACTATTTTGACCAGGATAAGCTTTTTGAAAGAATATCTGAAGGCGCCCCCAATGCTCTTGACGGCCTCCATGCCAATACCACAATTCCCAAATTCCTTGGCGCAATCAATAGATACGTGCAGGTCCATGGAAAGACAGTAGGCGGCGAGCTGGTTGATGCAACCCGTTATCTTGAGTATGCTGAGAAATTTTTTGACATGGTAATTTCAAAACATACCTATGCAACCGGCGGCAACAGCGAATGGGAGCATTTTGGCCTTGACAACGTACTTGATGCAGAACGTACCAATGCAAACAACGAAACCTGCAACACCTACAACATGCTCAAACTCGCCAAGACCCTCTTTGAAGTAACCGGCGATGTTAAGTACCTTGACTATTATGAAAAGACCTTCATCAACTCAATCCTCTCATCTCAAAATCCTGAAACAGGCATGACCACTTATTTCCAACCTATGTCTACAGGATACTTCAAGGTATACGGCGAAAGGTTCAATAAGTTCTGGTGCTGCACAGGAACAGGAATGGAGAACTTCACTAAGCTTGGCGACGGCTTCTTTTATCAGGATGAAAAAAATGTCTACGTAGGAATGTACATGAGCTCCAAGCTTCAAGCTACAGGACTCGATGGAAAGAATATAACCTATGAGATCAGTGCAGATCTTCTTAGATCAGATAAAGTAGTTATAAAACTTACAGGCGACAGCACAAATACAAGAAAACTTGCTCTTAGAATCCCCGCTTGGCAGGATGGTGATCTGGAGATCCATGTTAATGATAATAAAGCTGAGTATACTATTACAAATAAAATTCTTATTATCAGTAATGTATTGAAAGCGGGCGATGAAGTAATCGTAAAATTTAACATGAAAGTATATGCACAGCCTCTTCCTGATGCTGCGAGCTGTATGGCATTATGTTACGGTCCATATGTTCTGTCCGCAGACCTTGGAGACAAGGACCTTAAGACATCAACCACAGGCGTTGACGTTACCATCCCTGCTGAGAAGATCGTAGAATCAGAATACATCACAATCCCTGATGATATGACTGCCCAAGATTTTGCTCAGAACATCACAGATTATGTAAAGCCCGTCCTTAGTGCCGATGGCAGTATAGCCTTCAAAGTCACTGGCGCAGGCTACATATTTGCTCCACACTTCCTCAAATACAGACACCGCTACGGAATATACTTTTACTATATGTCTGAAAAAGAGCAGCAAGATGACCTCATATCAAGGAAAAACAACAAATCCGGCGTCCTCGACATGATCGAAGCCGGCTACGGCCAATACGAAAACGACGCCCTCCATAACATGGAAGACAACGGCAGCCTAGGAACTACCAGCCCCATCACAAGCCGAAGAGCAACACCTTCCGGTAGCTTCACCTACCGCATGATCGTAAACCCTGGCCGCCCCAACACCCTCAGCATAACAGTCCTCACCGAAGATGATGGCAAGCCTTTAAAAATATCCGCCGCTGGTACAATAGTATTTAACTCCAACCTAAACCACATCAACTACATAGGCAACCAGGAAGCAACTAAATATACAATTGATATAGAACTCCCCTTAGACCTGGTACGTAAAGCCCAGCTCATAACCGCCTATGACAAAGAATACCTAGTGATTCCCGTGCGCTTTGAAGGAAACAGCGATAGTGACTCCGCTAGAATTACCGACTTTGTAGTCATCAGATGATCCCCCATATCTCTAACACGCCGTGAGCAATTCAAACGCCAACTCTACAGTTGACGACTGAATTGCTCACGTCTTTTTACATATTAATGCTATAGCTTTACCAATCCCGTACAATTAAAAGTATTTATAACAAAATCAAAGCACAAATAAACATATTCGATACTTTGAAGATTCGGGAGGAGGGCAGTTAATAAATGATTTGGTTGTCTTTGAAAAATGTATTAAATTCAAGAGCTTGATAGATGGAGATTTATATTCCCGTTTAGGGTCCGCATGTTTGAGCGTAGCGAGTTTCGGACCCTGGGAATAGAAATCTCCAGATATCATGCCTTGAATTTTATACATTTTTCATGACAACCAAATCATTTATTAACTGCCCTCCTCCCGAATCCGCGACCACCTAAAATGTTTCCCCTGTGCATTGGACATCCCCGCATAATCTGCTATAATGTGATGTGATTTTTTTAACAAGGAGACAATATTGTAAAATGGACAATCTATTTAATTCACCAGCTCAGGTTATCGAAACAAATATTAAAGGAGGAGAAACCAAAGTTAATCTTCCTATTATTAAGATGATCCTCCTCGGAATCATGGCAGGCGCCTTCATCGCCCTCGGCGGAGCCACAAGCTCAACCGCAGCTCACTCTGTAGACAATGTAGGCCTTTCAAGATTCGTATCAGGCATCATTTTCCCCGTAGGCCTTATGCTCATCACCTTCATAGGCGGAGAACTCTTTACAGGTAACTGCCTTACAGCTATGGGCGCCATGGACCACAGATTTTCATGGGGCAAGGTTGCAAGAGACCTTCTCATCATCTGGCTTTCAAACCTCGTTGGCGCTCTTATAATTTCAGCACTCACATATTTTTCCGGCAACCTCGACTATTCTTCAGGACTTCTCGGAGCTTATTCCATCAAAGTTGCGCTCGGCAAATGTTCTATTACACCTGTAAAAGGCATTACATCAGGAATCCTGTGCAACATACTTGTATGCGCAGCTATCCTTATGGGAACAGCAGCCAAAGATATCGGCGGCAAAGTTTGGGCTATTTTCTTCCCAATCATGGCTTTTGTAGTAGGCGGTTTCGAACACTGCGTTGCTAACATGTTCTATATCCCTGTTGGAATCATGGCAGCAACTAATGAAAACTATGTGGCTAAAGCTCAGGAAGTATATGGAATAACAGCAGATCAGCTTTCAAAACTCAGCATCGGAGGCTTTATCGCTAATCAGATTCCTGTTACTATCGGTAATATCCTCGGAGGAATGATCTTCGTAGGTCTTCCATGCTTCCTTGTTCATTGCAAGAATAAAAACAAATGATCATATTAGTTTCAAAAGTAGTAATTAGTATCTATTAACACGGAGATTTTTTATAGAAGTCATAAAGCATTTGTTTTTTCAATACTCCACACTGTGATAGCATGGTGTGGAGTTTCTTCATATTAATAAACCTCCCCGCGCACTATAAAAATTATAAAAATATATCTTAAAAAAAATTTTCAATGTAAATATGATGAATAACTAAAATGTGTTATACTAAATATGATTGATTTTATGATAAAAGATACTATTTCGTTCTTTTTATTCAGAGGGTATTGTAAAGGGGAAGGACTTGAATATGGAACAGACCAAAGTGGATGGAAAAGTATTACAGGTACGGCTTCTTGGAAAATTTTCTCTTATCTATGATGGAAAAGAAGTGACTCCGGGGCGTAACAACGCATCGAAGTTTACTCAGCTTTTGCAGATCGTGTGGCTCCAGGGTGATAAAGGTGTTTATAAAGATGAGCTTATTTCCGCGCTCTATGGTGAAGAAGAGACCCTGAACATCAGTAACAGCTTCAACAATCTTCTTTATCAGATGCGTAAGCAGATGGTTGCTGCAGGACTCCCTGCAGAAAGCTATGTTAAAAAGCACAAGAAGATGTTTATTATAGACCCTGCAGTACCAGTATGGGTTGATGCTCTTGATTTTAAAGATAACTACAGAAAGGGTCATGATACAGAAGACCCTGAACTTAAATACGAGTATTTCAATAAAGCTTTTGAGTTATATCAGGGAGAACTTCTTCCTGCACTTTCTACAGAGACCTGGGTCATTATGGAAAGCGTAGCTCTTCGCAAGATGTATGATGAAGTTGTAGCATGGCTTGGCGAATATATCCTTAACAAGAAGGAATATGAAGAAGCTTACCATATCTATGGACGTGCAGCAGAGATATATCCTGAGAATGACTGGCAGGTTGGTCAGATAGAGACACTTATCGCTAAGGGTGATTATAAGAATGCTCTTAGAGTTTATGACAGTACAGTTGCTTATTATACAACTGAGCTTGGTCTTCCTATTCCGGAGAAACTCCTTGATGTATATCACAAGATGAGTGCAAAGATCGATAATGCACCGGGACAGATCCATCAGATTCAGGCTGAGATGACTCAGGACAGAAGATCTGTTGAAGTTACAGATGATGAGGGCGCTTACGACTGCTCATATCCAAGCTTTATCGATGCCTATCACATTCTTTCCAGAAATATGGAGAGAACCGGATATTCAGTATTCATGATGCTGTGTACTCTGGTTGACTATGAAGGCAAGATGATCCGCAATCAGGACAAGCTTCGTGCAAGAAGCCAGGCTCTTTGGGAAGCAATCCATGATACTCTTCGTCAGGGAGATACTTTTACCAAGTACTCTAACAGCCAGTTCCTTATCCTTTTGGTTGGAACAAGTCAGGAAGACTGCGATATCATCTATCGCCGTATCAATAGAAGACTTAAAGAGATCGCAGGTTCCAGAGCAGACTTCAAATATAGTGTTGTATCGCTTGCAGAGCTTCCGGCTGAACTTGATGAAGAGGCCAAATAAGATCGAGAAGCTTCATTAATAAAAGTGGATCTAATCTGTTTTTTACCTTATGATATTTATATATCGACTTAAGAAATTCCAAACGCCGTCCCACTGCTGAAAGTGGGGCGGCGTTCATAATTTGTTCATCTTTTATTAAAATTTACAAAAAATTTATCAAAAAAAGTTTACTTTTATTACAAATGTCAATGACACGGCAATTTCTTTATGTTATAGTATCATTTAGTTAGGGGAAAGCGAGGTACACAGGGTAGTGTACCTTTTTTCGAGCCAAAGAGTGGCTCTCGGATACATTTAGTAAAAATAGTTTTTTGATAACTGTTAACAGAGTGGTCTCTATTCCGACATCTAACTAGGGGAAAAACATGAAAAAGTATCAGTCAGTAAAGATAATAGTCAACACTCATAAGAAGTACTGGATGCCTCATAGCAAGATGTATATTCCTATGCAGGTTGGTGCTGCCCTTGATAAGGACACCAATGGTAATCAGAAGGATCTTGGCTACCAGAAGGACAACGAGGGTGATAATATTTCAGAAAAAAATCCGCTTTATTGCGAACTTACAGGTCTGTACTGGGCTTGGAAGAACCTTGATGCGGATTATATAGGCCTTTGCCATTATAGACGTTATTTTGGTGGTTTCAGATCATCAAGAAACCCTAAGGGAAAGATTCTTCTTCGTCGTGAGCTTCAGCCCATGCTTGGTAAGTATCGTGTTTTCCTTCCGACTAAACGTCACTATGTTATCGAGTCGCTGTATTCACATTATCAGCACACTCATTATATAGAGCACCTTTATGTAACAAGAGGAATCATATCTCAGATGTATCCTGAATACATCGAGACGTATGACAAGGTTCTTCGTCAGACAAGTGGACATATGTTCAATATGATGATCATGGACCGTGAACTTCTTGATGAATATTGCACATGGCTCTTTAACATCCTTGCAGAACTTGAGAAGAAGATCGATGTCAGACACATGTCTCACTTCCAGGGTAGATACTGCGGCAGAGTCAGTGAGATCATATTTAATGTATGGCTGGATTATCAGATCGAGACAGGTCGAATCGATCAGTCCGAAGTGAAGATTCTTCCATATGTGTACATGGAAAAAATAGACTGGGTTAAAAAGATAAGTAAATTCCTTCGTGCTAAGATTTTCCATGAGAAGTATGAATAATGGAGAATAAAATTGTTATCGACGGTTAATGCTTTTAAGCACATGGAGTCAGCAGGGAATGTTGTTCTTGATGATGAGCAGCTCCATGCGCTTCAGAAGACACTTAACATGATCCTTGCAGATGTTGTTTCTGTCTGCGAGGAGAATAATATAACGTACACACTGGGTGGCGGTTCAGCACTTGGCGCTGTCCGCCATCATGGTTTTATTCCGTGGGATGATGATATTGATATCAATATGCCACGAAAAGACTATGACAGATTCATCCCTATTTTTCAGAGAAAATTTGGATGGAAGTACTGGATACATACTCCGCAGGGAACTAAAGGCTACAATCTGCTTTTGTCCCGAATAAGACTAAAAGGAACCAGTGTAGTAACCAGAGAAGATTTTAAAAACAAAGAAGCCGGGGCTTTCATTGACCTCTTTGTCATGGAGAATACTTTTAACAATGCACTCATCAGAAACCTTCATGGAGTAGGATGTTGTGGATTGGGATTTCTTGTGTCATGCAGAAAGTTCTACCGTGACAGGAAAGAGATGATGAAGATGGCATCTGATGCCGGTGAAGATAAGCTGGCTAAAGTTTTTAGAATGAAGATTGTGATAGGATTCTTGATTTCTTTTATCTCTCTTGATACGCTTGTAAAGGCGGGAGATAATTGGAACCGCATCTGTAAGAATGATCATTCCAAGTATATTACGGTTCCGACAGGACGCAAATATTTCTGGGGAGAGATGTATTTACGAAAAGATGTTTGCAGAACGAGAAAAGTGTTGTATGATGATAAATTGTACAGAGTTCCACGTAATATCGATCTGTATCTGAAGAATCTTTACGGAGATTACATGAAGTTGCCATCTCAGGATCAGATAGAGAAGCATATTTTCTTTAAACCATTCTATCTGAGCCTTGAAGATAAAAGTAGTAGTGAAAGGATTTACAAATGAACGCAGCATTAATTTTCGCCGGCGGTACCGGTAAGCGTATGAATTCAAAGGCAGTACCAAAACAGTTCCTTATACTGTATGGTAAGCCACTCATCATATATACTCTTGAGAAGTTTGAGAACCATCCTGATGTAGACGGCATCGTTATTGCATGTCTCGAAGAGTGGATCCCTCAGATGAAGAAGTACTGTGAACAGTTCAATATCACAAAGGTTCGCGCTATTGTTCCTGGCGGTGCTTCAGGTCAGGAATCAATCTATCATGGTCTTAAGTCTATCTCATCAATGTATAGCGATGATGACGTGGTTCTTATTCATGATGGTGTTCGTCCACTTGTTGATCCTAATACGATCACTAAGGCAATCGAGTGCGCTAATACTAAGGGTAATGCTATCACTGTTACTCCTGCTATCGAGACTATCTTCCTTGATAACGAGGCAGACGGCGAAGTTGGACGTATCATTGATCGTAAGCAGTGTCTTATGGCAAGAGCACCTCAGTGCTTCCATATCAAAGACATTATGGCATGCCACAGCAAGGCTATTGAAGAGCAGAAAGATGACTTCATCGATTCAGCAAGTATGATGAAGTATTATGGACATAAGCTTTTCACAGTAGAAGGCCGCGCTGAGAACATCAAGATCACAACTCCGGTTGACTTCTATATGTTCCGTGCTATAATTGATGCCCGTGAGAATCAGCAGATCTTTGGTCTGTAAATTAGACTAGTACATAGACACATAATTAGTAGTATTTTAGGAGATTTAAAATGCCAGTAGTACAGATTGTAAAGAGAAAAGCAAAGAGAATGTTTCCTGCTGCAGTAGAAGGAAGATTCTTTAAGAGAATGGGTGTAGCCTGGAAGCAGACTAAGACATGGGTTGACCGTTCTATAGGTTATGAGAACCGTAAGGTTCTTTCACAGAACACACCTGTTATACATAACAGAATAATGTTCATTACATTTAACCACAGCTATTCATGTAACCCTAAGTATATCTGCGAAGAGCTTATCAAGCGTAATGCCAATGTTGAGATTTACTGGGGCGTTACCAACATGAATACAAGAGGTTATGTTCCGGATCTTCCTAACGTTCATGTAGTTAAGATGAACAGTTATGAATATTTCGTAGCAGCTTGCTCTTCACATGTTATCATCATCAATTCACTGCTTGGCGATAAGTTTTATCCGTTCCCTGTTAAGAAGGAGCAGCGTGTATTTGAGACATGGCATGGTAGTCTTGGTATCAAGCGTTTCGACATTGATCACTACAATACAAACCTTTCATGGCCTGAAGCTGCTATCCGTACAGGTAAGCTTACAAACTACTGTATTTCAAACTCCAAGTTTGAAGAGGATGTATTCAGAGAGACATTCTGGCAGCAAACTAAGATCATGCGTCTTGGACATGCCAGAAACGATATCTTCTTTGACACATATAAGGAAAAGAGAGAGCAGTGGAAGAAGGACTTCTTCGAAGAAAGAGGCCTTAAGCCTGAGACAAAGCTTTGTCTGTATGCTCCTACATTCCGTGATACTCACAATTTCGAGGTATATGACCTTAACTGTGACAGACTTGTTGAAGCACTCGAAGAGCGTTTTGGCGGCGAGTGGAAGATACTTCTTCGTTATCATGACAATGATAAGAAGAAAGAAAAGACTCAGAACAAGCTTAAGCAGGATTGTGTTATCGACGTAACAGATCTTCCGGATATTCAGGAACTTCTTTCTTTTGTTGATTGCGGAATCACAGACTATTCTTCATGGATCTATGATTTCGTTCTCAGCGGAAAGCCTGGATTTATCTATGCTCGTGACGTTGATATATATAACAACGAACGTGGATTCTACTTCAAACTTGAAGAGTCTCCATTCCCTGTTGCAAAGAGCAATGATGAAATGATGAACAATGTTCGTTCATTTGATGAAGAGCTTTATGCAAAGAAGGTTAAGGAATTCCTGGATGGTAAGGAATGTATAGATGATGGTCATGCGAGTGAAAGAATCGCTGATCGTCTTATGAAACTTCTTGGTTAAAATAGTTAGGGCGCATGGGGATTGTACCTTTGCGCCCTTATTTGGATTTTTTACATAATTATTTAGAGGTTGGAATATGGCGGAAAAAACAAAAAGCCGAAGAAATGGCAGAATAGAAATTCTGCGTTTTGTCTTCGCCTTTATTGTACTCCTTCATCATTCAAGGTACCTTTTGGGAGATGATAATTGTTATTTTCTGGGAGGTTCGCTGGGCGTAGAGTTCTTCTTCATAGTGTCCGGCTATCTGATGATGAATACGGTAGACCGCATAGTGTCTTCCAAAAACTATAATACAATTCCGGTTGACAAGAATCTTGCAAATGAAACAGCTTCTTTTATCAAAAAGAAGGTACAGGCAATACTTCCACAATTCCCTATTGCCTGGTTTATAGGACTTTTGTTTGTGATCATTCTTAACCACATGACAATTGTAGATGCTTTCGAGGAGTTCAAGCAGGATTTCTGGGAACTTTCTCTTTTGAAGATGACAGGCATCTATTATGGCGGACTCGATGGAGTTATGTGGTACATATCTTCAATGCTTATCTGCATGACGATATTGTATCCGCTGCTTAGAAGGTTTCCTCATATGATGAGGAAGATCTGGTGTCCGTTTTTGGCACTTATGTTTCTTGGAATGATGTGCATTCTTGATGGTCATCCAAGAAATCCTACAAAGGTGTACAGTATTATTTATAAAGGCAACATAAGAGCTTTTGCTGAGATTTGCATTGGTATCTGGTCATACGACATAGTCAGGAAAATAAAGTCTGTAAACTGGTCTAAGCTGGCCGGATTTATTTTTGAAATTCTTCAGCTGGCAGGATATGGTATGGCTATTATCTATATGTATAGTGATAAGCCGGGCAAAGATGACTATTTCTTCCTGATGGTGCTGTCTATATCAATTATCCTGTCCTTTGCGCAGGTCGGTATCTTATCTGATGCATTTAACAACAGATTCAGTATGATACTGGGAAGATTTTCAGCAGCAATGTATTTTTCACATTTATATTATGCTCAGAATCTGAATCTGATACTGGAAGACAGTCTCAGTAAGCAGGAAAAGACTTTGATCTATATTGCCTGTTCATTTGTAACGGCACTTGTAGTTGAAGCATTGGCATTTCTTTATAAGAAGGTGTCACCAAACTTTAAGAGGGGCTTAAAAGCTATTTTAGTAAAAAATGAAAAAGATAATTAAAAAATGCAAAAAGTATCAGTTCCTTTTTGAAGAACTGGTTAAAAGAGATTTTAAACAAAAGTATAAGAGAAGTATTCTTGGAATGGGGTGGAGTATTCTTTCACCTCTTTTCACACTTCTTGTTATGTATGTGATCTTTTCAAATCTGTTTGGTCACAAGATGGAACACTATGTAACATACCTTTTCAGTGGTCAGCTTGTTCTGTCATATTATAAGGAATCTACCAAGAATGGTATGACCAGCCTTGTTAATAACTCCAAGATATTTACTAAGATCAATGTGCCAAAGTATATGTTCCTTTTATCCAAGAACGTATCAGCGCTTGTTAACTTTGGACTTACACTGGTCGTATACTTTATTTTCTGTGCATTTGACGGAATAACATTCCATCCAAGACAGTTCCTTTTGTTCTTCCCGATTCTTTGCGTTTTGGGACTTAATATCGGAGTTGGTCTTATTCTGTCAGCGATGTTCGTATTCTTTAGAGATATCAGATACCTTTACGATATCGTACTCACACTTCTGACATATGTTTCAGCTGTTTTCTATTCAGTTGATAAGTTTTCAGCTTTTGGACAGAGATTATTTTTACTGAATCCGGTTTATGTATATATCAAGTATTTCCGTGTGATAATGATCGATGGCCTTGTTCCGTCACTGGAGTACCATCTTCTGTGTCTTTTCTATGCAGGAATAAGCCTTTTTATAGGTGGTCTTATCTACAAGAAAAATAATCACGCATTCCTGTACTATTTATAAGAGGATTAACGTTATGTCAGTTATAGAATGTAATAATGTCAGCATCCGTTATATGACGGGTGACTTTAAGGCAATTGGTTTAAAAGAATATGTTATTCGTCATTTAAAGGGCAACTACCATGTAAAGGAGTTCTGGGCGGACAAGGATGTAACCTTTAAGCTTGAAAAGGGAGACATGCTTGGTATCATCGGATCTAATGGTGCCGGAAAGTCTACACTTTTAAAGGCAGTTACAGGTATCATGATCCCAACTTACGGAGAGCTTCACACAAGGGGTAATATCGCGGCTCTTCTTGAGCTTGCAAGCGGATTTGACGGAGATATGACAGTTAAGGAAAATACGTATCTTCGTGGCGCGCTCCTTGGCTATACAAGACAGTTCCTTGATGAGAAATATGATGAGATCATTAAGTTTGCTGAGCTTGAAGAGTTCCAGGATTATGAGTTCAAACAGCTTTCGTCTGGTATGAAATCAAGACTTGCCTTTTCTATCGCATGTCTTGTTAATCCGGATATCATCATCCTTGATGAGGTATTATCAGTTGGTGATGGCGCTTTCAGAAAGAAATCCGGCGATAAGATGAAAGAGATTCTTGATAGCGGTGTTACAGGTCTTCTGGTAAGCCATTCAATCTCTCAGGTAAGAGAGCTTTGCAATAAAATCTTGTGGCTTGATCATGGTAAGCAGGTTGCATTTACTGATGAAGTTGAACTTTACTGTGATGCTTACGAAGAGTTCCTTATGACCAAAAAGCTTCCTAAGAAGAGAGCAGATATCGACAAGCTTGCAGCAGATTACAAGATCCGTCTGCAAAAAGAGGAAGAAGAAAAAGACAGAAAAGCAGCTGAACGTGCTGCTAAAGCACAGGCCAAAGCCGCTGCCGCTAAATAAAAGATAAAGTCGAACCATTAGTCGTTCACGACATGAGGTTTGAGTTTGAAAATAAGATTTTCAAACTCTACGAATTGGTGTAGTAAACTACACCAATATCGAACCATTAGCCGTTCACTACGTTCACGACATGAGGTTGATTATGAGTATAAAAGATAAAAACATTATAGAAAGCCCCCTGGATTCTACACTTCAGGAGGATCTTGAAAATACAGCTCTTAATGACAAAGTGCCTTTTGACAAACTTAAGGATTCAATAATCCTTGTAACAGGTGCAACAGGCCTTGTTGGTATGCAGATGGTTAAGAGCCTTGCAGCTATGAACAGGCTTAAAGATGCGAACATCAGCATCATGGCCCTTGTAAGAAATCCTGAGAAGGCTAAGTCTATCTACGGCGATCTTGCTGATCGTGGTGATATTACATTTGTTCAGGCAGACCTCAATGACAAAGACGGAATCATGAGTTCTGTAAAGTCATCTCTTGATTCTATAAGGGAAAGTGAAAACAAAGGTGATGCGCCTTTATACATCATCCACGGAGCTGCTGTAACAGCGTCTAAGATGATGGTAGAAATGCCTGTAGAGACAATAGATACAGCTATTAATGGCACTAAGAATATGCTTGAAGTAGCAAGAGAGTTCGGAACAGCTTCTTTTGTCTATATATCTTCAATGGAAGTATACGGAAGCTTTACAGAAGCTACATATGTAACTGAGGACAAGATGGGTTATATCGATCCTTTAGTAGTCAGAAGTAACTACCAGCTTACAAAGCGCATGTGTGAAAATATGTGCATTGCTTATGCTAAAGAGTTTGATGTGCCTGCTAAGATCGCACGTCTTTCCCAGACTTTTGGTGCAGGAATACTTCCCGGTGAAAACAGGGTATTTGCACAGTTTGCAAGAAGCGTAATGAATGGCCAGGATATAGTCCTTCATACTAAAGGCCTTTCTGAAGGTAATTACTGCTATACAGCAGATACTATAAGAGGTCTTCTTACAATACTTGTTAAGGGTGAGAATTCTAATGCCTATAACATCAGTAACGAAGATACTCACACCACAATTGCAGGTATGGCTAAGTTTGCTTCTGAAACACTTGCAGGTGGCAAGATCAAGGTTGTATTTGATATTCCTGAAGATAATAAATTTGGATATGCAGCAGATACTAAGATGAAGCTTTCAAATACAAAACTCAAAGCACTTGGCTGGGAGCCTTGTTATGGCCTTGAAGATGCATACAGACGTATGATGGCAAGTATGAAGCAGCTTAATATCTGAGATTTTTATTAAAAAAAGTGTTCAGATATTGATCTGCCAGAACAGTTCTTTATTTGGAACAAGCGATAGATCATTTAGGTAAAATTTAGGTGGGTATGTGATAATTTGATCTGTCAGGAGAAATTCTTCTGACAGATCAGGTAGTAAAGGAATTAAAACTGAGCATTAATTCCTTATACTATATATCTCATCAATACCCCTCATAATGAGTGCAGGCAACAGTTTATCTGGATGCCTGCATTTCGTTTTTTATATAACAAATTTTCTTAAAAAATATCAAATAATTATCAAAATATAATAAAAATATGATATTTTGTATGATGCAAAAAATGGTAACCTATCTATAGTAAAATTTCTTGGGATAATAATGTAAACTGAAAGGGAGAAAATTCATGAGCATTCATAAGCTGAATGACAGTAAGGACAAGAAAGGGACTTTTATAGTAGAAATTCAGCACCAGGAAAATGGTAGTTGGCAGGGAAAGGTCACCTGGGCTGAAGGTGGACGTAAGGAAGTCTTCAGAAGTACTCTTGAGCTCATCAAGATGATGGACAGCGCTGTCAACGACAAAGAAGAGGTTGGTGCAGCCTCATCTGTTTCTTAAGGAGAACTACATGGAAATACTGGAGAGTAAAGAGCAGAAATTATTTGCACGTAACTTAATATGTGTGGGCATTGATAGATGTGAGAATGGAGATTTCTGTGGAAGGATCTGGGAGCCATATGATGATCAGCCATTTGAATTCACAGGTATCAATGATATGGTAATTCACATGGACGATCTTTACGACGAATGGAATTACCCGCAGAGAGCGCTGAATGAGCGAAGCTTTTTGCGTACTCACGAGTCAACCAGGACTAATATTATCAGGGATGATGGCTTTGTGGAAAAAATCGATCGTCTGCAAAAGATGAGAGGTGAGATCGGAACATTCATTGTCCAGGTAAAGTTCAGACAGCATGCCACATGGCAGGGAGTTGTTGTTTGGGCAGAGGAGAATAAACGGGGAAATTTTCGGAGTGCAATGGAGTTGGTTCATCTCATCGATCACGCAATAAGTAAAGGATTGTTGATCAAATAACCTTACTATGTGCAGACGAGGGGTTGAAAGAGGACAGAACTTACCAGGCAGTGCCGCAAAGGACGCAGCATACCTGGTTATTTTTTGCCCAAAAGTATGACTTTTAGGAAAAAAGCCATAATGTCTCATTCGTGATTGAATATAGACGAACGAGACAGTAAAATAGTTTGATAACGGGCGACTCTCTGGAGGAGTCTGATCTTTATAAAAAAATAGAGGTGGAAGGAATGGAACAGAATAACAATTTTCAGAATGGTAATTTCTCAAACGGTAATATGCCAAATGGCAATTTTCAGAATGGTAATTATCAAAACGGCAATATCGCTAATGGAAATTTTCAAAATAACAATTTCCAGAATGGAAGCATCCAGGGCAATACAGCACTGAACAATCAGCAGTACATGGCAAACCACGGCCCTATGCTTAACGGCCAGCCTATGAGTACAGACAAGATGGCTGCTGAGATGGAGAAAGAAGAGAATGTTGCACTTGGTATCGTAGGTGCTATAGGAGGTTCTCTTATAGGAGTTGCAGCTATGGCATTGTTACATCTTTTAAACTATGTGGCAGCTATAGCAGGAATCATAATGATTGTATGTGCTGGCAAAGGGTATGAGAAGCTTGCTGGCAGACTTTCAACCAAAGGAATAATCATAAGTACAATTGTTACTATAGCTATGGTTTATGTTGGAGCGAGATTCTGCTTTGCTATTTCGCTTGCACAAGTAATTCCAGGCTATAATGTATTTGAAGCATTCGTAGAAGCTGGTGAAAAGATTTCTTTCAATCATATATATGCTGATGCTTTTTATGAAATTCTTTTAAAACAGTATTTATTTGCAGGAATTGGTATTGTAATTGAGGTTGCTTCAACTTTTTCAAATAAAAACAGTAATGGAAATAAGGGAATCGGTGCTTTCAAGAAGAACTGATTTCGTGATCAAGCCAATTGACTGAAACAATAGATCATTTTAAGTCATACGTAGGCTAAGGGGCTATTTTAAATAGTTAATACAAAAAAGGTCGTAGGTGGAAAGTCTGCCTGCGACTTTTCGTTTTATAAGAAATTCCTATTGAATCCTCCTAATAAGGAGTATGAAAGTTTTATAAAAACCTTGAGTTCTTATACCCTACTCATGTTATCACCATACGAATTATGATATAATCCAAATGATTGCATCAAACTACTAAGATAAGGGAGGCACAGTCTGATGCCCAATAATCATGATATAGATCACATTATAAAAGTCATACTTCAGGATTATGACAAGAAGCGTGATGTTGATAAAATGGATGTATTTGGCCAGCCTGATTCCAAAGCGGTTGAGGATATCACCCATAAGCTTCTTAATGTTATTTTTCCCGGATATTACAGAGACAGGGTATACAGAAGCTTTAATGACAGAAACCGTATGTCGGTTCTCATTGAAGATGTAATGTACAATCTTGAGAAGCAGATCACCATTGCTCTTACATACAATGAAGAGTACCGCGATACGGATGAACGCTTGAGAAAAGAAGCTGCAAAGCGAATTGCGGGTGAATTTGGCGAAAGGATTCCCAAGATCCGTGAGTATGTTGATACTGATGTTCAGGCAACATTTGATGGAGATCCGGCTGCATATGGTAAGGAAGAGATCGTACTTTCTTATCCCGGTATCCTTGCAACGACCGTAAATCGTCTGGCACATGAGCTTTACCTTTTGAGGGTGCCACTCATACCGCGTATGATGACCGAATATGCTCATTCTCTTACCGGAATAGACATTAACCCCGGTGCGACCATAGGTAAGTACTTCATGATCGATCATGGAACCGGCGTCGTTGTTGGTGAGACAACAGTTATTGGTGAACACGTTAAGATCTATCAGGGTGTTACTCTGGGCGCGCTTTCCACAAGAGGCGGTCAGAATCTTCGTGGCAAAAGACGTCATCCCACTGTTGAAGATAATGTTACAATATACTCCGGTGCATCAATTCTTGGCGGTGAGACTACGATAGGACATGATTCTGTGATCGGTTCTAACTGCTTTATTACTGCATCAGTGCCGGCCGATACAAGAGTTACCATCAGAAACCAGGAACTTATCTATAAAGACGGAGATGGTAAAGAGTATTCATCTGCAGAATTCAAGCAGGGCGAATGCTGGTGCGGCGGATATGGTAACGATTGGGTTATCTAATGAGTTTCTTCGAAACTCTATACATAGAATTACATAGATGTAATTCTATGTACGAGATACCTCCTGTATCTGGGAGTTTCTTCGAAACTCTATACATAGAATTACATAGATGTAATTCTATGTACGAGATACCTCCTGTATCCGGGAATTTTCTTCGAAACTCAATACATCCTGTATCAGGGACATAGAAATGCTTCCATGCATTTCTAAACATGTCCAGATTACATCCTGTAATCAGGGACATAGAAAATTTATTATTTATCTTGAAAGAAGGTTTTACAAATGTTCGAAAAGATTACTAAGGATATGCTTAAATTTATCGATGCATCTCCTACATGCTATCATGTGATCTCCAATATGGAGGAAAGACTTGATGCTGAAGGCTATACTAAGCTTCGTGAGTCAGAAGACTGGAAGATCAAAAATGGTGGCAAATATTATGTTACTCGTAACGGTTCTTCAATCATCTCTTTTCAGATACCAAAGAAGACTTTTAAAGGCTTCCTTATGACAGCAAGCCATAGTGATTCTCCGACATTTAAGATCAAATCTAATCCGGAGATGGAAGAAGGCGGAATGTACGTTAAGCTTAACGTTGAAGGTTATGGCGGAATGCTTGACGGCCCATGGTTTGACAGGCCTCTTTCCATTGCTGGAAGAGTATTTGTCAAGGATGATGACAATAATCTTTCAATGAAGCTTATTAACATAGACAGAGATCTTTTAATGATGCCTTCTCTTGCTATTCATATGAACAGAGAAGCTAATAACGGCTATAAGTTCAATGCCCAGAAAGATATGCAGCCTATTTATGGTGATATATCTTCAAAGAAGTCTTTTGACAAATTGATCGCTAAGGCTGCAGGCGTTAAGGAAAGTGATATTTTTGGAAGCGACCTTTTCCTTTACAACAGGGTTAAACCTACTATCTGGGGCGCTGGCAAAGAATATATCAGCTCATCAAGACTTGATGATCAGGAATGTGTATATACAACATTAGAAGCATTCCTTAATTCTACATCATCTTCACATGTGCTTATGCACTGTGTATTTGATAATGAGGAAGTTGGAAGCGGAACCAAGCAGGGAGCAGCATCTACATTCCTTAAGGATACTCTTGAGAGAATATGCGAAGGATGCGGACGTACAAGACAGCAGTATCATACAGCACTTGCACAGAGCTTCATGCTTTCTGCTGATAACGCGCATGCAATGCATCCTAATTACAAGGATAAGGCTGATCCGGTTAATCATCCTGAAATGAACAAGGGTATAGTAATTAAATTTAATGCAAACCAAAAGTATACTACTGACGGAGCTTCAGAAGCTATGCTTCGCATGGTTCTCGACAAAGCAAAGGTTCCTTATCAGATGTTCACTAACAGAAGTGACATGCCTGGAGGATCTACTCTTGGTAATATCAGTAACACTCAGGTTGCTCTTAACACTGTAGATATCGGACTTGCACAGCTTGCAATGCATTCACCTTATGAAACAGCAGGTGCTAAGGATCCTAAGTATATGGCTGATGGCGTTAAGGCATTCTATGAATCTGATATCGATATTCACATCTCTTAAACAAGAGCTGTTGTAAGATTAAAGGTAATCATTTATAATTAATAGATAAATAGTTTTAATGAAAGTAGGACTAGTTTTATGGGTTTGTTTGATTTATTCGGGGGAAGTAAAAAGAAAGAAGAAGAGGCGGCTGCCCAGGCCGAGAAGCTGAAAGAAGAGCAGGCGCTCAAAGATAAGGAAGATCAGAAAGCTGCGCATGAAGGCCTTGAATGGCCTCATCCGGTTCCGATCTCCAGAGTTCGTCCATCAGGTGAAGAACCTGATAAGTTCGAAGATCCGGTATCTCCGGAACGTAAGGATGAGATCGGACCACTCATTTATGAAGAGAGAATCAGTCTTGATACACTTAAGTTCCTGACTCTTCCGGAACTGCTGTTCGTACTTACAACACAGGAGTATTTCAATTCCAAGAGTAAGCTTAATAACTTTAGTGAGAATCATCGTATTCTTTACAATGAACTTTTAAATCGTGTACGTGATGCCAAGATGATCTACTGCCTCTATGACGATGCGACCAAATTCCCATTTGTCGAGAACGGAATGGCTTATATCTATCTGGAGAAAGAGATTGCAGAGCAGGTAGTGGAAGCTTATGGCAAGCAGTTCAGAAAACTTATGGTAAAGGAGTGTCCTGCTGTTCCTGAAGGTGCAGAGAATACAGACAGAGGATTCTTCGATTATCTGTACTATCTTGGAATAGAGAGGATCATTATTGATAATGGTCGTTACAGAGCAAGATTCTCAAGAAGTGAGATCGTAGCTCCGCCTAATTTCGCAGATGACAAGAAACAGGCTCCAATGAACCCTCAGCTCAGACTTGCTATGCTGGACTTTTTATCAGAGGCTCGCTGGCCTGTTAAATACGAAAAGAGAACACAGGTTGTTCAGACCAAGGAAGCACGCATGGTTGCTCTTGCAAGAGCTGGTCGCTTTATTGTTCCTATTCAGCATGAAGGTCCTGCTGAGATGATGAATGATGGACGTATCAAGTTCAACAAGGATACCAAGCTTCGTTTCCCTGTAATGAAGACCAATAATGGTAAGTTGTTCCTTCCGATCTTTACAGATGGTATCGAATTTGCCAAGAAGTTCGGAAGAGAAGGATTTGAAGGTGCTGTATTCAAATTCAGCGATATCTTAAGATTCGTACAGGACAAAGATGGTCTTGCTATTAATCCTATGGGAGAAAATATCATGCTTCCAAAGGATAAGATGATGGCACTTGAAGCAGCTTCACAGGCCATCGCAGCTAGGACTGCAACCGGCAAGCCTGCAAAAGAGGCAAGTGCACAGGATATCATCAAGAGAGCAAGTGCAGAGGACGTTGCACAGAAGATCATCCAGATGCCAAAGCGTACTGAGAATACAGCTGAAGCAAAAGCTGAAGATACAAATGCCACAGAAAATAATGATAACGGCGAAGAAATCGCTGATATCACACCTGAAAACTAAGATCCGGATTAACAAGTAAACCTTCTAATACGAAAGGTGGTTTAAATGTTTGATCGTATGTTGGGCAACTATCTTGTAGAGCAGGGAAGACTGACAGGTGAGCAGATTAAACAGGCTTATGAGAAGCAGGCACAGAGCCGCGCCAGACTTGGTGTTATTGCTGTGGCTGAAAAACTTATGAGCATACCTCAGGCTGAACAGATCAATTCCCTTCAGGCGTCAAAGGATAAGTACTTTGGAGACCTTGCGGTTGAAATGGGTTATCTTACGCCCGAACAGGTTACAAGGCTGTTAGGTGAGCAGGGCAATGCGTTTATGGCTTTCTCACAGGCCTTAGTAGATCTCGGCTTTTTGTCCCTGGATGAAATATCTAATCTTTCTCAGGAATATGCATCCAAACATGGACTTATGGAGTCTGAGATTGATGCACTAAAATGCAATGATATTTCCAGGATAGTACCTATCTTTACAAAAGATGCAGACGAGAAAACAGTTAAAATGCTGATAGTTGCTGTCAAAAACATCTATCGCCTTGTTGATCAGCACGTTATTATCGGTAATCTGGAAAAGAAGTCGTCAGTTTCCGGAGAATGTGTAGGCTACCAGAAGACTATAGGCAGAGATAAGATCTGTAATTGTATCTCGGGAAGCTATTCAGATCTCCAGAAAATGGCTATGAGCTATACCAAGGAAGAATTTATAGAGACCAGAGAAGATGCACTTGATGCGCTTTGTGAGCTCATCAATTGTACTAACGGAATATATGCCACACAGGAAAGCACAGAGAGTGAAATGATAGATCTGGAACCACCGGTTTATATTACTCATTTTGCTAACATCAAAGCTTCTGTGGTTTATTCACTACCTGTATATTGCAGCAATGCAAATGTTTTTATCAATATATCTGATGCGGAAAAAACAGAAATTGGTTGAGGCATACACCTAGTTGTGAGGAGGATATGGCATGGCAAACGTACTTATAGTAGATGATTCCAGAACATCCAGAAGGGTACTTCGAGATATTCTCGAACGTAATGGTCACACTGTCCTTGGAGAAGCAGTAGATGGTAAGGAAGGCTATGATATGTATCAGACGCTTAAGCCTGATGTTGTTACCATGGATATTACTATGCCTGTTATGGATGGCATAGATTCTCTTAAACTTATTATGCGATTTGATCCCCAGGCTAAGGTGGTTATGGTAACCGCAGCCGGACAGAAGCAGAAGATGATGGAAGCTCTTAAGATAGGAGCTGTAGAATTTATTTCTAAGCCCCTTGATGAAGAAGCTATTGTAAAAACAATGAAAGAATTAGCTTAAATCCAGCCACCATCCAAGGATATTATTTGTCCTGTCATATATTCGGGGGATGTTATTATTTTTAATGTCATATCAGCAACTTCTTCCGGCGTGCCCAATCGGCCCGCCGGTATTTCATTTTTGAGAACCTCAAGATCGTCTTCTGACAGGTGAGATCTGTTCATATCGGTATCGATTACACCGCAGGAAATGGCATTAACACTTATGTTAGAAGGCGCAAGTTCTTTGGCCAGTGCTCTGGTAAATCCGTTCACGCCGCCTTTGCTTGCGGAATAAGCAACCTCTGTAGAAGCTCCGACTTGTCCCCATACAGAAGATATATTGACGATCCTTCCGCCGCCAAGACGCAGCATAATAGGCACAGCACACTTTGAAGTGTTATACAAAGATGATAGATTTGTTCTTATGACCTTGTCCCATTCATCGGGGGTCATATCAGTAAGGAGACCAAGCCATGCTATTCCGGCATTATTGATCACTATGTTTACAAGGGGGATCTGATCAAACATCTTTGCAACATCATAATAATCTCCGATGTCGCAAACAAATGGAATGCAGCTGACTTCGTAAGTCTGGGATAGTTCTTTACAATATTCCTTAAGTTCATCTCCGTGATGAAGACATGTAAGATAAAGGTTATAACCATTTTCAGCAAGTTTTTTTGCAATAGCTTTTCCAATGCCTCTGGATGCACCGGTTATAAGAACGTATTCGTTCATTTTGACAGCTCCTTATAAAAATGTTTTTGGATCAGTATGTGACAGTACTTAGTAGTACTAATAATTTGCTTATATATAAGTTATGTTAACAAAGTAATTGACAAAAGACAAACTAAGAGAGTATTATAAGATTACAATTAAATTGTACACAATATAAAAGAAACTTGTACCTTTAAACTAGGTATTTAATATGATTACGGTCGTAAGGAATTATAAAATGCTTTTATGACTATCATCATGTTATTCCGGTATTCATAAGGAGGATAATAAATGTACGATACACTTATAATTGGCAGTGGTCCTGCAGGTTTATCTGCTGCAGTATATGCAAAAAGAGCAGATCTTAATATGGCTGTTATAGAAAAAGAATTCACTTCAGGTGGTCAGATCCTTAATACATATGAAGTTGATAATTATCTGGGATTACCGGGTATCAACGGCTTTGATATGGGAATGAAGTTCAGAGAGCATGCTGATAAGCTTGGTGCACCATTTCTTGAAGGCAATGTATCAGGCATAGAAGTTATCGAAGAGGGAAGCGATACTAAACTTCCTGTATTCAGAGTTAATACTGATAACGGATCTTTTGATACACATACCGTAATAATTGCTTCAGGTGCAAATCACTCAAAGCTTGGTGCTCCCGGCGAAGATGAGCTTACAGGAGTAGGAGTTTCATATTGCGCCACTTGTGATGGAGCCTTCTTTAGAAGTAAGACAGCAGTTGTAGTCGGCGGCGGAGATGTTGCGGTAGAAGATGCCATTTTCCTTGCAAGAGGATGCAGTAAGGTATACCTCATACATAGAAGAGATGAGCTTAGAGCAGCTAAGACTCTTCAGAATGAATTACTTTCTCTTCCTAATGTGGAAGTTGTATGGGACAGTGTGGTAAAAGAGATAAGAGGAAACTCAAAAGTTGAATCTGTTCTTGTGCAAAATGTTAAAACAAAAGAAGAAACTTCTTTAAATACAGATGCATGCTTTGTTGCAGTTGGTATTACTCCGGAAACTGATAAGTTTAAAGAGCTTGTAGATTGTGATGAAAAGGGATATATAATAGCACCGGAAACTGGTGCTACATCGCATCCTGGAATCTATGTAGCCGGCGATGCAAGAAAGAAACGCCTTCGCCAAATTGTTACAGCTGTAGCTGACGGTGCTAATGCAGTTACAGCCGTTCAGGACTTTCTTGTTGGGAAATCGTAACAATTATTAAAGGTAAGTTTCACAATCAACTCGGACAATTTATATAAAAAAGATTCAAGTTGTCAGACAACTTGAATCTTTTTTATTGATAAAAGTGTATAAAAAACATGCTATAAAACCGCATTATTTGTGGAATTTTAAGAGAAAGTAAAATATTACATTCTAAAATTGCTACAAGTATTGACAAAATTAGGTGTAGGCGGTATATTAAATATCGGTGTAACAATTTCGTAACAATGTAGGGAGGTCAAACATTGAACAGAGTTGGTAAGCAGTTCGCCGTATGTGTTTTGACGGCTGCTGTAACATTTACAGGCGCAGGAATCGAAGCGATGGCTGGATCATCAGTAACATCAGTACTTCCTTCCGCCGGAATAGGATATGAACTTGCTACAGATCAGGTCGAAGTATCAAATCTTCAAGAAGATGAGCAGTCTAATTCTTCAGCAGACTCGGCTTCTTCAAGTACAGGATCTTCATCAAGCAGCTCATCCGGATCTTCAACGACCTCTACTAAGGAAGCTACAAATACTACTCCTCTTTCATCAAGAGTAGATGAAGAAGTTCTTAGCGATATTGAAGAGGCAACTGGTGCTACCACCACAACTAATGAAGAAGAGACTTTCTCAAATCTGGTAATTGCTCAGGTACATGATTATGTAAACGTAAGAAGTGGTCCCAGTGAGAATGATGAAATAGTTGGTAAGCTTTATAACAATTCCGTAGGTACTTACCTTGGAGAAGAGAACGGATGGTATCAGATCAAATCTGGTTCTGTTACAGGTTATGTAAAAGCTGAATATTGTGTAACAGGTCAGGCTGCAGTAGAACTTGCTCCAAAGGTTGGAAAGCGAATCGCTACAGTAACAACAACTACTCTTAAGGTTCGTAAGGAAGCCAGTACAGAATCAGAAGTACTTGGACTTGTTCCTATTGATGATGAACTTGTAGTTTTAGAAGAACTTGATGGCTGGGTTAAGGTCGAGATCGAAGAAGGTGAAGGATACGTATCAATGGATTACGTAAGACTTTCTACTGAATTCGTTCAGGCTGAATCCAAAGCTGAAGAAGAAGCAAGACTTGCCAAGGAACAAGCTGCAAAAGAAGCTGCAAGAGCAGCTGCAAGCTCCAATACTTCAAAGTCATCATCTTCAAAAGATGTTAAGTCTGCTGAGTCATTTACTACAGAGAAGAGCTCAATCGGTGAAGCTGTTGCAGCATTTGCTGTTCAGTTCGTTGGTAATCCATATGTATATGGCGGAACAAGCCTTACAAATGGATGTGACTGCTCAGGTTTCGTAATGAGTGTATATGCTAATTTCGGTGTTAGTCTGCCACATTCATCAGCAGCTGATAGAAATGTTGGTGCAGCAGTAGATGGACTTGCTAATGCACAGCCTGGTGATATCGTATGTTACTCAGGACACGTTGCTATTTACATTGGCGGTGGACAGATCGTACATGCTTCAACATCCAAGACCGGTATTATCATTTCTAACGCTAATTACAGAACACCACTCGCTGTTCGAAGAATCTTCTAATCTTAATAAAAATAACAGGAAGCTGTCACTTATGTGGCAGCTTCTTTTTCATTTGAACAAAATGTGAACAATCGTTATGTTGGTGTTGTTTAATTGCATATTTATCAGCAATGATGCTATACTATACGTATCAAAGGAAATCATCAATTATTTCCAAGTAAAGAGGTGACTGCCATGAAATTCACAATTATAGGTAAAAACATTGATGTAACTCCCGGACTTAAATCAGCGGTTGAAGAGAAGCTTGGTAAGCTTGAAAAGTATTTCAATCCAGATACAAACGTAAATGTAACTTTACATGTTGAAAAAGACCGTCACAAAATCGAAGTCACGATCCCGGTCAAAGGTAAGATCATCCGTTCTGAACAGGTTAGTAGCGATATGTACGCTTCTATAGACCTTGTTGAAGAAGTCATTGAACGTCAGCTCAAAAAATACAAGAATAAGATCATTGACAAGCATCAGGCTGAGAAGAGTGCTTTCAAGACTGAATTCATCGAACAGGATTATATGGACGAGGATGAGATCCGAATCGAGCGTGTTAAGAAATTTGATCTTAAGCCTATGTATCCAGAAGATGCATGCGTTCAGATGGAGCTCTTAGGACACAGCTTCTACGTATTTATTAATGCAGAAACTGATGAGACCAATGTTGTATATAAGAGAAAAGGTAATACATATGGTCTTATTGAACCTGAACTTTAAAGTAGAACTTAATATATGATTTTAAAAAGGGATGCGTGAGCATCCCTTTTTTGTTTAAACTAATATCATATAAATTAAAATATCTTACCTGAGATGTACTCATAAGTGAAATTGAGAAGTTTAATTGATAGAGCGTTAGATATCGCAATATGCCAAAAAACCAATATGATATTTCGTGCTATATTACATTGATATAATAATAAAAAGATATATAATTTTAAAGGTGAGTTTTCTGTTAAAACAATATAATTCTGATGATCGATCAGGTATGATTCGATACCTTTTGGGATTTCGTTAAAATATATATTTTGTCTTGAATTTCACATGCTTAGAATGCTTTATTCATGCGTGTTTTCCATATACTGAAACTGATAATTTTAGATTTAATGATTTTTAGAATTGTAAACACTTACACTTTGTTAAAATTATTGCAATCTCATTTGACAATATGGTATAATGAACCTGTTGTGATAAAAAATTAACAATCGTTGTCATGTTATGGTGAATTCCATTTTATCTATAAAATCATGGCAACCAAAAGCTCTACAATTTTTTCAAGCAATACAACTAAATATGTAACTAAAAGCTCTCAAAAGGGCTCAATTACACAACGGAGGTATAATAATGGCAAAGAAAGTAGTTTTAGCTGGTGCATGTCGTACAGCAATCGGAACAATGGGTGGATCTCTTAGCACAATTCCTGCAGTAGATTTAGGTGCTATCGTTATCAAAGAGGCTCTTAACCGCGCAGGTGTTAAACCTGAAGATGTTGATCACGTATACATGGGATGCGTTATTCAGGCAGGACAGGGACAGAACGTTGCTCGTCAGGCTTCTATCAAGGCTGGTCTTCCTGTAGAAGTACCTGCAGTTACAACTAACGTTGTATGTGGTTCAGGTCTTAACTGTGTTAACCAGGCAGCTCAGATGATCATGGCTGGAGATGCTGATATCGTTGTTGCCGGTGGTATGGAAAACATGTCACTTGCACCATTTGCACTTCCTAATGGCCGTTACGGATATCGTATGATGTGGCCAAGCCAGAGCCAGGGTGGTCTTGTAGACACTATGGTTAAGGATGCTCTTTGGGATGCTTTCAATGATTATCATATGATCCAGACAGCAGACAACATCTGCACAGAGTGGGGTCTTACACGTGAAGAGCTCGATGAGTTTGCAGCTAAGAGCCAGAACAAGGCTTGTGCAGCAATCGAAGCTGGCGCATTCAAGGATGAGATCGTTCCTGTAGAGATCAAGAAGAAGAAAGAGACAGTTATCTTCGATACAGATGAAGGCCCAAGACAGGGTGTTACACCTGAATCTCTTTCAAAGCTTCGTCCTATCAACAAGGATGGATTCGTTACAGCTGGTAACGCTTCAGGTATCAACGACGGTGCTGCAGCACTCGTAGTTATGTCTGAAGAGAAGGCTAAGGAGCTCGGCGTTAAGCCTATGGCTACATTCGTAGCTGGAGCACTTGCTGGTGTTCGTCCTGAAGTTATGGGTATCGGTCCTGTAGCAGCTACTCAGAAGGCTATGAAGAAGGCTGGTATCGAGAACGTATCTGAGTTCGATATCATCGAGGCTAACGAAGCATTCGCAGCTCAGTCTGTAGCAGTTGGTAAGGATCTTGGAATCGACGTAGACAAGCAGCTCAATCCTAACGGTGGTGCTATCGCTCTTGGACACCCAGTTGGAGCTTCAGGTGCTCGTATCCTTGTTACACTTCTTCACGAGATGCAGAAGAAAGACGCTAAGAAGGGTCTTGCTACACTTTGCATCGGTGGCGGTATGGGATGCGCTACTATCGTTGAGAAGTACGAATAATTAAACTTTCAGAGGGTGTGAAGGTCATATAAGATCATTCCACACCCTCTTAATACTGCTAATAATTGGAGGACGAATCAATGAGTTTTGTTTTATATGAACAGAAAGATAAGATCGCTGTTGTAACTATCAACCGTCCGGAAGCACTTAATGCTCTTAACTCAGCAGTTCTCGATGAGCTTAATGAAGTTCTCGATAACGTTGATCTTAATACAGTTAGAGCACTCGTTCTTACCGGTGCTGGAGATAAGTCTTTTGTAGCTGGTGCTGATATTGGAGAGATGTCAACACTTACAAAGGCTGAAGGTGAAGCTTTTGGTAAGAAGGGTAACGATGTATTCCGTAAGCTTGAGACACTTCCTATCCCTGTAATTGCAGCTGTTAACGGCTTTGCACTTGGCGGCGGATGTGAGATCTCTATGAGCTGCGATATCCGTATCTGCTCAGACAACGCTATGTTCGGTCAGCCTGAAGTTGGTCTTGGAATTACTCCTGGATTCGGCGGAACACAGAGACTTGCAAGAACAGTTGGTGTTGGTATGGCTAAACAGCTTATCTACACAGCTCGTAATATCAAAGCTGACGAAGCACTTCGTATCGGCCTTGTAAACGCTGTATACACTCAGGAAGAGCTTCTTCCTGCAGCTGAGAAGCTTGCAACAACAATCGCTGGTAACGCTCCTATAGCTGTTCGTGCTTGTAAGAAAGCTATCAACGATGGTCTTCAGACTGATATCGACAGCGCACTTGTAATCGAAGAAAAGCTCTTTGGTTCATGCTTCGAGTCAGAAGATCAGGTAGAAGGAATGGCTAACTTCCTTCGTAAGAAAGATGATCCTAAGAAGGTTAAGCACGTAGATTTCAAGAATGCTTAATATCGATCTTTGATGTGATATTCATTACAAGGTGAGTATTACAGTCAAATAATCGGGGATTAAATAGACATATATCATTTAACGGAAAATAATAGATAAAATATATCTAAGGAGGATTTACAATGAAAGTAGCTGTAATTGGTGCAGGAACAATGGGTTCTGGTATTGCACAGGCATTCGCACAGTGTGACGCTGTTGAGACAGTTTATCTTTGCGATATCAAGCAGGAGTTCGCTGATGGCGGTAAGAGCAAGATCGAGAAGAATCTTGGACGTCTTGTTAAGAAGGAAAAGATGACTCAGGAAGCTGCTGATGCAATCGTAGCAAAGGTTAAGACAGGTCTTAACACAATCGCTACAGATCCTGATCTCGTAGTTGAGGCTGCACTTGAAGTTATGGATATCAAGAAAGCTTGCTTCAAGGAACTTCAGGAGAACATCGTTAAGAATCCTGATTGTATCTATGCTTCAAACACATCATCTCTTTCAATCACAGAGATCGGTGCAGGTCTTAAGACTCCTATCATCGGAATGCACTTCTTCAACCCAGCTCCTGTTATGAAGCTCATCGAGGTTATCTCAGGCGCTAACACACCTAAGGAGACAACAGAGAAGGTTATCGAGATCTCCAAGACTCTTGGTAAGACACCTGTACAGGTTAACGAGGCTCCTGGATTCGTTGTTAACCGTATTCTTATTCCACTTATCAACGAAGGTATCTTCGTATATTCAGAAGGAATTTCTGATATCGAAGGCATCGATACAGCTATGAAGCTTGGATGTAACCATCCTATGGGACCCCTTGAACTGGGTGACTATGTAGGTCTTGATATCGTTCTTGCTATCATGGATGTACTTTACAATGAGACTAAGGATTCCAAGTATCGTGCATGCGGACTCCTTCGTAAGATGGTTCGTGCAGGTCACCTTGGCGTTAAGTCAGGAATCGGTTTCTACAAGTACAACGAAGACAGAACAAAGACTCCTGTTGACAAGCTTTAATATTGCTAATCAGCTTCCCGGGATGGGTTAATCTATCCCGGGAGTTACGGGTTAAAGAAGTCTGTGATTTCTTTAAGCCTGTGTTGATAGAATAAACTGACGGCTATGCCGTCACAATAGAACTAAAGGAGAAAAAACATGGATTTTCAGCTGGATCAGAAGCATGAAATGGCAAGATCTCTTTTTAGAGAATTTGCTGAAAAAGAAGTAAAGCCTCTCGCAATTGAGACAGACGAGACAGAAGTTTTCCCACGCGAGACAGTTACTAAGATGGGAAAGAGCGGATTCTTAGGAATTCCGGTACCGAAGGAATATGGCGGACAGGGATGCGATCCTCTTACATACGTTATGTGCGTAGAAGAGCTCGCTAAAGTTTGCGGTACAACATCTGTTATTGTATCTGCACACACATCTCTTTGCGTAGATCCAATTCTTACATATGGTACAGAAGAGCAGAAGCAGAAGTACGTTCCGGACCTTGCTTCAGGTAAGAAGCTTGGTGCTTTCGGTCTTACAGAGCCTGGCGCTGGTACAGACGCTCAGGGTGTTCAGACCAAGGCTGTTCTTTCAGAGGACGGAAAGACTTGGACACTTAACGGTTCTAAGTGCTTCATCACAAACGGTAAGGAAGCTGATGTTTATATCATCATCGCTTACACAGATATCGTTGAAGACAAGAAGGGTAGAAAGCAGAAGAAGTTTACTGCATTCATCGTTGAGAAGGATACACCTGGTTTCACATTCGGAACTAAGGAACACAAGATGGGTATCAGAGGATCAGCTACATATGAGCTTATCTTCCAGGATTGCGTAATTCCTGCTGAGAACCAGCTTGGTGCTCGTGGAAAGGGCTTCCCTATCGCTATGCACACTCTTGATGGTGGACGTATCGGTATCGCTGCTCAGGCTCTTGGTCTTGCAGAAGGCGCTCTTGAGAGAACAATCGCTTATGTAAAAGAGAGAAAGCAGTTCGGTCGTTCAATCGCTCAGTTCCAGAATACACAGTTCCAGCTTGCTAACCTTGCAACAGAAGTAGAAGCTGCACAGCTCCTTGTATACAAAGCTGCAGAAGCTAAGAGAACTCAGGACAGATATTCTGTAGAAGCTGCTAAAGCTAAGCTTTTCGCTGCTGAGACAGCTATGGACGTTACAACAAAGTGCGTACAGCTCCTTGGTGGATATGGTTACATCAGAGAGTACGAAGTTGAGCGTATGATGCGTGACGCTAAGATTACTGAGATCTACGAAGGAACATCAGAAGTTCAGCGTATGGTTATCTCAGGAAGCTTACTTGCATAAAAATGTATATATAAAATGAACTATTTAGTTCAGATTCTGCAAATATAAGGAGAAAAACATGAAAGTAGTAGTTTGTGTTAAGCAGGTCCCTGATACAAAGGGCGGCGTTAAATTCAAACCAGATGGAACTCTTGATAGAGGCGCAATGCTTGCTATCATGAATCCTGATGATAAAGCAGGTCTTGAAGCAGCTCTTAAGCTTAAAGATCAGTATGGTGCTGAAGTAACAGTTGTAACAATGGGTCTTCCTAAGGCTGATGCAGTTCTTCGTGAAGCTCTTGCTATGGGTGCTGATAAAGCAATCCTCGTTACAGACAGAGTACTCGGCGGCGCAGATACATGGGCAACATCTTCAACAATTGCCGGAGCAATCCGTAACCTTGAGTATGATATCGTTATCACAGGTCGTCAGGCTATCGATGGTGATACAGCTCAGGTTGGTCCTCAGATTTCTGAGCACCTTGGAATCCCGGTTATCTCATACGCTGAAGAAATTTCAGTTGATGAGAAAGAGAAATCAGTTACAGTTAAGAGACAGTTCGAGGACCGTTACCACATGGTAAAGGCTAAGATGCCTGTTCTCATTACAGCTCTTTCAGAGCTCGGTGAGCCTAGATACATGACTCCTGGTGGAATCTTCGATGCATTCGATACAGAAGTTACTGTATGGGGCAGAGCTGATCTTAAGGATGTAGCAGACGAGAACATCGGTCTTAAGGGTTCTCCTACACAGATTGCCAAGGCTTCAGATAAGGTTAAGAAGGGTGCTGGTGAGAAGGTTACTCCTGACAGCGCTGATGAAGCAGTTAAGTACATCCTTGGCAAGCTTGATGAGAAGCACGTAATCTAAGAATCCGTACGTGGCGGAGCATAAAAGCTATCGCTACCCAAGATGTGAATTATTTAGTATAAAAGGAGAAAGAACATGTCTTTAGAAGAATATAAGGGTGTATTTATCTTCGCTCAGCAGGTTGATAATGAGCTCAGCAACATAGCTCTCGAACTTCTGGGCAAGGCAAAAGATCTCGCAGCAGATCTTGATGAAAAGAAAGTAACAGCAGTACTTCTTGGTGAGAACGTTGAAGGTCTTACTGATAAGCTTGCTGAGTACGGTGCAGACAGAGTCATCGTTGTAGATGATCCTGCACTTAAGGATTACAGAACAGAGCCTTATACACACGCTCTTGCATCAGTAATCAATGAGTTCAAGCCTGAAATCCTCCTCGTTGGAGCTACAGCAATCGGCCGTGACCTTGGTCCTCGTGTATCATCACGTGTACACACAGGTCTTACAGCTGACTGTACACAGCTTGAGATTGGTGATTTCCCTCTTAACCCTATGCCTGGACAGGAGCAGAAGCATCAGCAGCTTCTTATGACTCGTCCTGCATTCGGTGGAAACACAATCGCTACAATCGCTTGCCCGAACTTCCGTCCTCAGATGGCTACAGTTCGTCCTGGCGTTATGCAGAAGATCGCTCCTAACAAGGGAGCTAAGGCAGAAATTGTTAAATTCAATCCTGGATTCGAAGAGAACAACTGCTACACAGAGATCCTTAAGATCGTTAAGGAGAAGGCTAACGTTGCTAACATCGCTGACGCTAAGATTCTTGTATCTGGCGGACGTGGCGTAGGCAGCCCAGAGAACTTCCAGATTCTTGAAGATCTTGCAGAGGCACTTGGCGGAACAGTTTCCTGCTCACGTGCAGTTGTAGATAACGGCTGGAAGCCAAAGGAACTTCAGGTTGGTCAGACTGGTCAGACAGTTCGTCCTCACGTTTACTTCGCAATCGGTATTTCAGGTGCCATCCAGCACGTAGCAGGTATGGAAGAGTCTGATATCATCATTGCTATCAACAAGGACGAGAACGCACCTATCTTCGACGTAGCAGACTACGGCGTAGTAGGAGACCTTAACAAGATCGTTCCTGAACTTACAAAGCAGATCAAAGACGCTCAGGCAGCTAAGACACAGGCTTAATTCCTGATTAGTATAGCCAAGCTAAAAGATTTATAAAAAAGTTTATTAAGAGAGCTTTCCGCTAAATAGTGGGAAGCTTTCTTTTTTATAATCTGAAAAGATATTTTTAAATAAAAACTAATAAGAAAAAATCAGAAATATAAAAAAGAAATTAAAAAAGAAATTAAAAAAATAATGCTTAAACAGCTCATACTGCCTAAGCATTACTTTATAGACTTTAAATATTAGAATAATATTTAGGCTCATATATTACCGGAGCCTTCTGTGTTTCAATAAGATACCCTTTCTTATCAAGCGCTTCTTCTATCTCGTCCAGAATAGCCTCAGAACGAGCCTCAATAAGATGATAGTGGTATCCGTCTGTAATGGTAGAAAGAGGAGAGGAGACGCCGCTACGCATGTCACGAAGGTAGTTCTGGATATCACGTTTTGAACTTATCTGCAGTGGAGCTGTGATAGTACCATAAACCTTATGTTCAACATATACGTTTTGGACACTTCCTCCAAGATCTACGATCGCAGAAAGCTCATCCTCAATCTGTTCATTGGTATGTCTTACCTTGTATACACGTCTTGTGTTAGAAGCGTGCATTAGGATATAGCCGGAGTTAGTAGCGACAAGATCAGGATGAGTAGCTTTGATAAGAGCTATGTCAGTTACGATAACCTGTCTGCTTACGCCAAGCTCTTTGGATAGCTTACTTCCGGATATAGGTTCGGAAGCAGCAGCCAGAATCTCAAGTATGTTATTTCTTCTTTCTTCACCTGATAATCGCATATTTTTCCTCTATCTCAACTTAGTCTACAGGATGCAGATTTTTCATGGAAAGATCAAGGATAGGTGATGAATGTGTAAGTGCACCACTTGAAATGTAATCTACTCCAAGATCTGCAAGCTTTTTAATATTTTCTTTTGTAACATTACCGGATACTTCGACCTCGGCTTTGCCGTCTATGATCTTCATAGCGGTCTCCATATCTTCATGAGACATATTGTCGAGCATGATGATATCAGCACCTGCTTCGACAGCTTCTTTGACCATATCAAGGTTCTCAACTTCAACTTCGATCTTTCTGACAAAAGGAGCATAGTCTCTGGCCATCTCTATAGCCTTTGTTACGCTTCCTGCTGCACCGATATGGTTATCCTTAAGCAGTACACCATCAGATAAGTTATATCTGTGGTTATGACCGCCGCCAACTGTAACAGCGTACTTTTCGAATATTCTCATGTTAGGGGTAGTCTTACGGGTATCGAGAAGCTTGATCTTTGATCCCTTAAGCAATTCTACTACATTTGCAGTATAGGTTGCAATTCCGCTCATACGCTGCAGATAGTTAAGAGCAACACGTTCTCCGGAAAGAAGTACTCGGATATCACCCTCAACAGTTCCGATCTTCTGACCACTTGTAACGTGATCTCCGTCTTTGACAGAAAAGCTTGCCTTAGTATCAGGATCAAGGAGTGTGAATACTCTTTCGTATACAGAAAGGCCGGCAATAACACCGTCCTGCTTTGCTATAAGATCAACTGTACCCGGAACACTCTCAGGCATAACCGCGTTTGTTGATACATCTTCAGAAGTGATATCCTCTTTAAGCGCTGACAGGATCAGGTCGTCTGCCTGAAGTCTCATTGTTACTGGTGCAAGGTGTGCTGTACTGCTTTGGTTTATGATGCTCATGATATTTTTTCATCCTTTCAATTTCAGCTAAAACAAGCTTTTTATTATTGACTCCAAGAGTCATAGTATTAGTCCATTCGGGTGACACTGGTGTCATATTTATATCTGAAGGCTGATCTGTAGCCGTGTCAGAAGTTTTTACGATACGCATATCGTATTTTTTGCCTATAAGTAATGCGGCTTTCTTAGCCCATACAAGACTTTCCAAAAGAGAGTTGCTGGCTAGTCTGTTCTTTCCATGAACGCCGTTACAGCAGGTTTCACCTGCAGCAAAAAGGTGTCTCATAGAAGTTTGACCGTTGAGGTCAACTTTTATACCGCCCATAAAATAGTGCTGGGCAGGCACAACGGGAATAGGCTCTTTGGTTGGGTCGTATCCTTCTTCTAGGCAATGTTCATATATATGCTTGAAGTGATTTCTGATTTCATCCTCCGGAATATGTTCCATCGAAAGCCATACATGTTTAGTGCCTTCATCTTCCATAACTTCAAATATTGCACCGCTTACGATATCTCTTGGCTGAAGCTCGTCAGTAAAGCGCTCGCCTTTTTTATTTAAAAGGATTCCGCCCTCGCCTCTTACAGACTCTGATATGAGAAAAGAGCGATCGCTCAGCACATTTACTGTATTTCTTTTGGTCTTACTTCCATCAAAATGTTCTACGTATTCAGAAGTATGATCTGTATACAAAGTAGTCGGATGGATCTGAATATAATCAGGGTTTTCAAGCTTTATGCCGTGCTTAAGGCATATGGCAAGAGCATCGCCTGTAAGAAGAGGGTAGTTTGTACTATGTTCAAACAGACCTCCGATACCGCCGCAGGCAAGGATGGTATAAAAGCTTTCTATATATATTATCTTTTCGCCCATGTCAGTGTCAGCCATGCCGTATTCTTGCCCTAATTTACTGTCAGAAGGCACTGTACATACTACGCCGTGGCAGCTTGAATCATGGAGCTTACCATTTTTCTTTGTGATAAGATCGATCATTGTAACATGATCATAGATCTTAACGTTAGGAAGCTTTCGTACAGCATCAAGAAGTTTTGATGTGATCTCCTGACCTGTTATATCCTCGTGGAAGAGGATCCTTTTGTTAGAATGAGCCCCTTCCCTTGTAAAATCAAGGCTTCCATCTGGATTTCTCTCAAAGTCTGTTCCAATAGCTATAAGATCCTCTATGACACTTTGAGACTGTCTGATCATCTGGTCTACAGAATCAGGATCATTTTCATAGTGACCTGCCTTCATTGTGTCTTTAAAATAGGAATCATAGTCGTCTTCATCCCTGAGCATACATATGCCGCCCTGGGCAAGGTATGAATCACACTCTGTGACGTCGCCCTTAGATATTAACGTGATATTAAGGCTTTTAGGAAGGTTCATTGCAGCATATAGGCCAGCAACGCCGCTTCCGACTATAACAACATCAGTTTTTAGACTATTTGCGCTATTCATAATTTTCCTCCTATACAAGGACAGGAGCCTCCTTAGCATTACCCAGCTCAAGCATTCTTTCAAGTGGCTTGTCAGCAGCTTCTCTAAGCTCATCAGATACTGTGATAGAGCCTGTACCGTTCAACAGACAGTTACGTACTTTTTCCAAAGTAACTTTCTTCATGTTAGGGCATACCTGCTTAGCACCAATGAAGTAGAAATTCTTGCCGGGAGCTTTTTTCTTAAGTTCGTGAAGAACTCCTGACTCAGTGCAGACGATGAACTCTTCTGCATTTGAAGCTGCAGCATATTCGATGATCTCTTTGGTTGAGCCTGTAAAGTCTGCAAGCTCGCACACTTCCTGAGTACATTCAGGATGAACCAGGATTTCAGCGTTTTCATGCTCTCTAAATGCGATCTCAACATCTTTGGCCGTGATAGAAGTGTGAACATGGCAGTAGCCTGGATTTAAGATAACGTTCTTATCAGGGCACTCTTCCTTAACGAAACGTCCGAGATTTCCATCCGGGATAAAAAAGATATTCTTGTTAGGAAGAGATCTTACGATCTTAAGTGCGTTTGAACTTGTAACACACACATCTGAAAGAGCTTTGATCTCAGCCATAGAATTGATATAGCAGACAACAGCAAGATCTTCATATTCTTCGCGCATCTGTTTGATCTTGTCCGCATCTACCATAAGAGCCATAGGACATACAGCGCCAAGATCAGGCATAAGTACTGTTTTGTCAGGGCTTAAGATGTTAGCAGACTGTCCCATAAATGTAACGCCGCAGAAAACTATAGTCTTGTGCGGATCAGATTTTGCAACCTTTGCAAGGTAGAATGAGTCGCCAACATAATCAGCAACATCCTGTACAGCGCCGTCAACATAGTAGTGGGCGAGAATTACAGCATCTTTTTCCTTAGCCAGTGCCCTTATTTCCTGAGATATTGTATCCATAAACTCCTCCTGATGGTCTTCACATATACGTGAAAACCTATGATTGGTTGAATAGTGATTGCCAAATTAGTTTTACTAGTTTGAAATTTTTTATCTTTTGAGTGATGATACTACTACCTGTAAAATAAGTCAAGACATATGTAAAAATAATATTTTACACCTGACAAGACATGTGTAATTACCAGTGAACTTAACATTTGCCATGAAAAGGGGTAAAATGCTAGGGATGACGATAAATAACAATACCCGGATCGTAAGATGATCTAGGGAGTTTACTGGTATAAGGAGTTAGGCAATGGGTAAAAAAGAAGTAAAAACAAACGCGATGCGTATCCTTGATACAATGAAGATTCCATACAAGCATCATGAATATGAATGCAAAGAATTCGTTGATGGGGTGCAGATAGCAGATTCACTGGGACTTCCCCACGAGAAAGTTTTTAAGACTCTTGTAACTGTAGGAGCTGACCATAACTATTATGTATTCGTTCTGCCCATAGCAGAAGAATTAGATTTCAAAAAGTGCGCAAAAGCGGTTGGCGTCAAGAATGTTGAGATGATACCAGTTAAGGACATCAATAAAGTCACAGGATATATAAGAGGCGGCACAACCTCTATCGGTATGAAAAAGAGCTATGTGACTAAAGTTGCAATACAGGCCAAAGACCAGGAGACTATTTATATTAGTGGCGGCCGTATCGGTTCACAGCTGGAACTATCTCCTGACGATCTGTTAAAAGCAGATAATGGCGAGTATGCTGATATAACGAAATAACGAAAATTCAGAATGACGTATTACTGAAATAACAAAAAAAATAAGATAAGAGATATACCAATAATATTTAAAACCATACAAAGCTTGATGCGCATAGCTACTCGAAGCTTTTGTATGGCTTTTTATATATATTTAATAACGATAAAACATATAATCAGTATATATTATAATAATAACAAAGTTGTTAAAAAGTGTGTAAATATACGTAATATTATGATTATTTAACGCCAAACTATTTCATTCTAATCTGAAAAGTGATAATATAATCAATATATGCAAGGCTTGGAATTCGGGAAACCAGACTGGAACGCATATTTAGATAAACGCAATATCGGAAATACGCGCCTATTGTGCGCTTGAAAATGTTCTTTACGATCTTTTTGTGATTGATACTAAAGGGAATCCATTTAAAAAGGCTGGATTAGCGTGTCGGGTAAACATTAAATCAGCTGCCATTGTTCTTTTTTTATGGAAGAGAGGGGTAGAATGAGTAAAAGATTTGTTAAGACCTTATTTTCCGGAACTATGGCTGCTGCGGTTCTTTTCCATACTCTTGGGAGCAGTAGCTTCGTGACATTTGCTGAAAATGACGAAGCAGATGACACATCTAATATTATCCAGGAAGAAAACACAACTGAAAACGGGAATGATGATGGCTTTTCCAATGGTGGTGACTCAAATGAAAGCACATCTGATGAAACAAATGATTCTTTACAAGATTCCGATGATTTCGCTGATGCAGATAATAATGAAAATGATCAGAATGGCGAAAGCGCTGTATCTGCTGGAGAAGGTACAAATACATCAGATAAAGAAGAATCAGAAAATGCAGATTCTGATACAGATGACTTAGAAGATGCTACCAATCCTGATGCAGAAGCAGATAGTGATGGTAAAGAAGATCAAGATGCTGAAAATGAAAAAAGTGAAATCGATGATGTTGCAGGTTTCAAATTAAGTTACATTGCCAATAGTGGCGGTAAACTTAGCAGCGACTTGGATACTACAGATTTGGTAAAAGAAGTAGTAGATCTTGAAGCTGAAGAAATAACGATCATCGGAGCCACAGCAGTTGCTGATGAAGGTTACACATTTGCTAACTGGACATATGATGAGCAGATAATAAGCGAAGATGCAGAATTTATACCTGATGTAACACTGCTTAAGACAATAGCTGAAGAGAATAACGAAGCAACATTCTATGCGAATTTTACTCAGGTAAGTGAAGAGGGACTCACTTATAATGAAGCATTTGACTGGGAAGTGACTGTTGATGGCATTACAATAACCGCTTATGCAGAAGTAGGAGTAATACCGGATGGATCCGTTCTGAACGTAGCTAAAGCAGATCAAAATGTAGAAGAACAAGTCAATGAATTAGCTAAAAATGTTACAGAAGATATTGATAATGAAAAAGAGGAAAAAAATTCTAATAGTATACCTATAAAGTCTGATGACAAAACAGCCGATAATACTGCTTTGAATGGGACTTATACATTTGATATAACCATCACCAACGATAAAGTCGAAGGCGAAATACAGCCGGTAGGCGGCACTGTAACAATTACTTTTTCAAATGTCATAGATAAAGAAAGTGCCGGAGAAGATACATATCTTACAGCATATTATGTAGAAACAAGTGCCCTGAAACATACGGACGAAAATAAAGCAGATTCAGAAAAAAGTGAAAATACAGAATCAAATGAAGATGCAGTAATTAGTGAAAATGAAAGTTCAAACGAAAATACAGAATCAAGCGAATCTCTTGAACCGAATGAGTCAACAACCACTGACAGTTCAGAAAAGGAGGTTCTTGAACTTACAAAAGTAAGTGATCCTAAAAACAATACAACAGATATAAGCTTTGATGCACAGCACTTTTCAACATATACAATAGTATCTACTCGCCCGACTAATCCTAATTACAAGCCTGCAGAGTACACTCCCAAGGCATACAAGATCCTTACAGGATCAGGCAGAGAACTTGCAAGTGGCGATTTTACTTTTACTATCGTAAGGACAGATGAATATGGAAATCCTTACGGAGAAAGTGATCCTCTGTATTTTAAGGAAAGCGGCGTACCAAATGACGCCAACGGACTTGTAACATTCCCAACACTTTCTTTTGACACACCGGATACATACTATTTCAAGATCACGGAAGACATACCTGTAGATAAAGATCCTCATATTACTTATGATGAGAATTTCTATATATTAAGAATATATGTTTCGGAATATATAGATGACAGAGAATTGCTTGTAGCTAACCCTGCATATGTCAAGAATGATACACTTCCGCCTGTAATCGTAAACCTCTATGATTACTATGCACCTACGATCAATAATAACCACGCATTTAAGTTCTCAGACGGAACAAACTATTACGAAGGCAGTACCCAAAAGAAGGCATCAGGATATAACAAGTATACAGGAGATGACAGTAGTAAAGATAAGAGAGCAACAGGAATTATAAAACCGGAACTTGTCAACGGATATCCGGTACTTAATGAAACTGTAACAGGTTCCAGTGAAAGCCTTGAATATCTCTTTACTGATGCATCTGAAGGAGTTGTTGATAAAAGAGAAAATGTCATCCTATACAAGATCGGGGATGCTGAATCCTATGAATATGTAAATCCTGCGTTTTATCCTTTTGATGGAAATGGTCAAAAAGAAACAAGTGATAGTCACAATTATCACTTCAGCGTTGTTACAGAGGCAGCATTCGTTATACCTGAAACAGGATTTGTCTATACTGAAGACAATCCTAACTCCACAACCGACATGATCTATGAATTTGAAGGCGATGATGATGTCTGGGTATTCATAGATGGAAAGCTCGTTATAGATCTGGGCGGCGTTCATGACAAAGTTGGAGCAACGCTCAACTTCAGAACAGGCGAAATTCAGTACTATGAGTTTTCTAATAAAAACAGTGGTTCAAAGGTTAATATTACTACCTCTAATCTAAGCGAAGTATATGGATCCACATGGAAAGACGGCAAAGTTCATACCCTTAAGATATTCTACTTTGAACGAGGCAAGAGCCTTTCAGAGTTTGACTCGAATTTTAACCTTGCTCTTATAGCAGAATTCAACAATGTATATGAAGAAGAGTTTGAGGGTGAAACATCAGTTAAATTCTCAGGAACAAAGACTCTTACAGGAAGAACACTTGCAGCAGGCGAATTCTCTTTTGAACTTAAAGACAAAGACGGCAGGGTGCTTGAGACAGTAACTAATAGCGCATCCGGAGCATTTGCCTTTTCAGAGATCAGATACTTACTTGGTGAAGATCACAGTGATGTTGGAGATCATAAGTATACTATCAGCGAGGTAATAGGAAGCCTTACAGGTGTAACCTATGATACCAGAGTTTATAACGTGACTGTCACCGTGTCGTATGACATGAGTACCAGGCAGCTGATAGCAACAATTAGTGGACTTAATGCGGACGGAAGCGGAGCAAACTTTACTAATACATATTCGTCAGTGACGCCGCCTCCGCCACCACCAACTCCGCCAACACCTCCGACCACACCGCCTTCAACTCCGACATATACAACGACAACTACACCGGTAGCAGAAACTCCGCAGGTTTTAGGAGCAACAAGAGAAGTTGTTACACCTCAGGAAGAGCCGGCAGTACTTGGTGAGAGAAGAAGGGCAACAGGAGATGAAAGTACTATATTAATAAGAATATTAATAATTATCAGCTGCGCGGCTATATTGTCAGGCATCTTGATCGCAGAGAAGAAAAAAGAAAAGAATAATAAGTAAAGATACCCCAAATCAAAAATCCACCTAATAGACAAGATCATCATGTAATGAGATTGGAGTTACGGTGGATTTTTGTGCCTCCAAAATATACGTTTGACCGTGTATTCAAACTACGTTATTTCATAACATGATATCGCTATTTCGAGCAATGTCTGTTGCAATGCCGTATACCTAGCGTTATAGTGTTATTGAGATAAATATAACTTCATATTGGTAATTTTTACTCAGGGAACGCCCGCACCATTGAGCCCTGTGTCTTGGAACGAGAATGCCGTACTGTGCAATAACTCTCGCTTTGAGACACAGGGCTTTTTAATACCCAAAGGAATGAAAAGCGTTGAGGACGACAAGGAGGAAAAGAACCCTATTTAAAAATTACCGCAGGGTAACCGTTAACTTGGTCTAAGTGAGAGGGATTGCTTATGAGAAGAACAAAGTCAAGGATACTAGCATGGATGCTTACTGTGGCATTAGTGCTGACTACATTCGCTAGTGATTTTGCATCCATAGTAACCTACGCTGATGGCGCAGAAGATATTCCACCTGTTGAAACTTCTGTTGAGCCAGCAGCAGAACCTGCAAATGAAGAACCTGCAGCGCAGCCTGAAGAGCAGCCTGTAGAAGAGCCTGCATCAGAGCCTGAAGCACAGCCCGCAGAAGAGCCTGCATCAGAGCCTGAAGCACAGCCGGCTGAGCAGCCCGCAGAAGAATCTGCAGATGATCCTGAAGTTGATCCTGAGGCAGAACCTGTTGAAGGAACAGGAGAGGAAGAGGTTGAAGCAGCTATAGGAGAAGCAACTGAAGAAGCAGCTCCTGAAGAAGCTGGCAACATAATCACAATTACCTACACCACAACAGAAGGTGGTAAGGTTTACAAGGGCGACGATGAGTACGTTGACTCTTTTAATGAAATCGTAAATCTTGACGCTGAGATAGTTGTATATGTAGGAACAGTTGCAGTAGCAGATGAAGGCTACACATTCAAATGCTGGAAGAATTCAGATGACAATGTGATCTCTGAAGATCCTACATTTATTCCTGATGGACTTTTAGAATCAAGAACATTCACAGCAGTATTTGAAGAAATCGTAACAGAGCCTGAAGAAGTTGAAGAACCAGAAGAACCCGAAGAAGTAGAAGAACCTGAAGAAGTAGTAGAAGAAAAGATAGTAACAGTTACATATAAAGCAGCTGAAGGCGGAAGAGTATCAACAGAGACTGAAGCAGTCAATGTGAACGATGACGAAGCTGCATTTGAAGGTGCTACAGCAACAGCTGATGACGGATACAAATTCGTAGGCTGGGAAGATGCTGATGGCAATATTGTATCAGAAGAAGAAACATTCGTTCCTTCTAATATAAAAGAAGACGCAACATTTACAGCTACATTCGAAAAAGAAGAAGATGAAGAAGTAGCAGGAGCTAAGATCGTAACAGTTACTTACAAAGCAACTGAAGGCGGTAAAGTTTCCAAGGAAAATGAACAAGTTGATATCGGAGCAGACGACGCTAAATTTGAAGGCGCAACTGCAACAGCAGATGATGGATATTCATTCATAGGTTGGAAAGATAGTGAAGGAACTGTAGTTTCTGAAGAAGCTAAGTTCGTTCCTAAGGATGTGACAAAGGATGCTACTTTTATAGCAGTATTTGAAAAAGTAGAAATGCCAGCAGTTACATTCCATAAGAATGCAAATGGAATCTATGTTCGTATAGATGCTCCTGAAGGTGCATTCCCTCAGGGAACAACAGCTGTAGTTACAGAGGCATCAGATGCCGGCACAATAAGTGCTGCAACAAAAGCAGCTGAAGATCAGAACGGCGAAGACTACACAGTAGAAAAAGTTATCGCTGTTGATATTACATTTATATATAACGGACAGGAAATTGAGCCAAGCGTACCTATAAGCGTAACACTTACAACAGGTGAAATAGCAAGTGCAAATGAAGCACAGGTTGTTCACGTTGATGATAGTGGTAATGCTTCTGTTGTTGGTGCAAACATTACAGGTAATAAGGCTGAGTTCAGTTCATCTGATTTCTCAGTATACGCAGTAGTAACAGGTATACATGATAAGAACAGCAGATTAGTAGTTAACTTTGTTAACGGCGATACAACAATAGCAACAATTAAGGTCAAAGAAGCTGACGATATGAATCTCGTCCTGTATGATCCTGGCGTTGGTACATTACCTGAAGGAGTTAACTTCGGTGGATGGTATACAGATCCTGATTATACTGTAGAAACAGAAGGCCTTTCTATAGCAGATGTACGTACTGCTGTTAAAAATTATGCATGGAATACAGTAATAGATGGCCAGACTTCTGTTACATATTATGCTATGCTGATCAAGCAGTACAAAGTTACATTCTATGATGAAGATTCAGCTGTTCTTAAACAGGATACAGTTGATGTTAGAGCAGATGAGGCTGGTGATGGTCTCGAGTATAAGATCACTCTGGGCTATACTCCATATGATGACGAACATGATTTCCAGGGATGGTTTGTACTTTCTGGTGAAGGTAACATTACAAAAAAGAATGACAATGATTATTCATATAGACCTGGTGATATATTTAACGTTAATGACAAGATCACTATAACTGGTGAGGTTGTATTTGGTGTTAATGCTCCAGAAGGCCATTGGCTTGTATTTGATGAAAATGGTAAAGGTGGAACTTATAACGCACCTGTATTCCTTAAAACTAATGAAGTGACATCAGCTCCTAGTTTACCAATGACACGTTTGGGATATACCTTTGGTGGATGGTATGATTCCAAAGCGAATGCTGATGCACATGCTGCTGATTCTACTGTAACAACCGGACAGTTTACATTTGGAAGCACAATTAGTGAAAGAACTACAATTTATGCAAGTTGGATTCCGGCAGATACTTCTAGTTACACAGTTATAATCTGGAAACAGGATATAACTGCTGAAGGATATGATTTTGTAGAAGCAATAAATCTTACAGGTAGAACTGGAACAACTGTAAATACAGTTCAAGAACAGGGCTCTGGTAAAAACCTTTATGCACGTATAAATGGAACTAATTACCAATATAAAGGATTCGCTCTCGCTAGCTATGATCAGAATGTCGAAATTACACCTGAAGGTAATGCAGTTGTAAATGTAAAATATAATAGAAATGCGTATACATTTACATTCCGGAAAAGAAGTGGAAACAGATATGTTACTATTCATACCGTTACCAGACTGTACGACCAGGATATTAGCGATATTTGGTCATTTAAAGGAGATGATAATGTAAATTATCCGGAGACAAACAATACAACATCTTGGGATCCATCTGGATCTTCAACATACACAGCTCGTATTACCCGTATGGAAAGAATGCCGGCTGAGGATATTATATTTACACTTACACATACTGATAATCCGGATAGATACTTCTATTATTATATTGAAGCTCCAGAGGGAGCAACAAATACAAGAACCTTTAATGGTAAAGAATATGTTCTTTATACCGAGCTGAAGAATGACTTTAATATAGTATATTACAATGATGACTTCTGGAATCTGAAAGGATTCACGCAAGAGGCAATAGCCAAGGATAATGATACTATTGTTAATTTAAGCGCGGGTCAGAATATATATTGGGATTCAGATCCTCGAAATGGAATAACTGTCAGTCTTAATAGTACATACACTGGAACTAAAAATAAGCTTTATTTCTATTACACAAGAGATAAGTATACCATTACCTATATGGATGGTGCATATGTAGATGGTAATGGAAATCCTATAAGTGAGGCAAACAGAGGATATCTTCATAGTGATGATAGTCTTTCCTATGAGGCAGATTTGTCCTCATATAACGTAGGCGAAGAAAATTGCTTTACTCCTACATATAATGCATATGTATTTGAAGGATGGTACATGGATGTCGCATGTACACAGGAGTATAAATTTACCAAGATGCCTTTGGACGGTATTGTTGTTTATGCTAAGTGGCGTCAGATTCAGTACCGTGTATTCCTTCATCCGAACGCTGAAGATGATCCAACTCTTGACTGGGGTTCTGATAGCCAGGCAATGAACTTCCGTGTATCTTATGACGGTACTATTAGTGTTCCTACAGGTACAAGAACAGGGTATATTTTCTTAGGATGGTATACAGATTCTGGTTGTAATCATATGTTTACAGCAGAAGGATTTAAGCTTAATGAAACTACTGTAACTGAAACATATGATAAGTCTACTCACATGACCGATGAGATGGACAAATATGGAAATATTGTAGATCCTGAGAAAGCATTTAACTCTGATGCAGACAGACCTTGGATTACTAAAGAATTCAATCTCTATGGTAAGTGGAGATCTGTTACTGAAGGTTCTAATGGTATAGATGTAATCTATAGCTCATTAGATACAGATACAAACATTACAAGTACTCAGACTGCTGTTGATGGTAGACGTTATGTAGATAAGGCACAGGCAGTAGCAGCTACAGCAATAACACCATCAACTACCGGTTATCAGTTTGATTACTGGATAATGCAGAAATGGGATGAGCAGAGTAATAAATATGTAGATGTTGAAGACTCTAAGATCTATCCTGGACAGAAATATGATGTACTTGTTGGAAATGCTCATGTAACAGATAAAGAGTACGAAGTAGATGAAAACGGTAACCCAACAACTAAGATTAAATCTGCTAAGTATACTATTCAACTTCGTGCAAAATATAAAGCACTAGGCGAGCCTACTCCAACATTCATTCCTTGGTTCAAGAATGATGGAACTGAAGCTTTCCATAAAGATGAAAAGAGAGCCGATGGCACACCACTTATTGTAAATGATGAAGTTGCTATCCAGGCTGCACCAACACGTGAAGGATTCATCTTCAAGGGCTGGGCAAAAGTTAATATGGGTGATGATGCTACAGCAGCTACAGCATTCATGAAGACTCCAAGCAACTATACACAGTCACTCAATGATAGCAATATCTACATTTACTATCATGACGGTGCATATTATTTAGACAGTGCTTTTACAGAAGAAGTTACTGAAGTATTTGCAGATGAAGTAATGCCATATCAGGCACTCTTCGCAGTATGGGAAAAAATACCTGAATACACATTAACTTATAAGTATGATAAAGAATATAGCGGAGCTAATCCTGCGGCAACTAATGTAAGTGGAGAGTATATTGTTTCTAAAGACGAACATATTGTAGTTGGAACAGAACTTACATTAAAGGCAGCTGCAACACTTCAGGGCTATACATTCTCTGGATGGGTAGAAGAAGGCACAGGTGAAGCAGTTGTTATTGATGAAAATAACAAGTTCGTAATGCCTGCAAGAGATGTAGTATTTGTTGGATCATTTACAGCAAATCAAGATACACCATACAAGGTAGAACACTATCTTGAGAAACTCGGAGAAGAAGGCTTCGAACTTAAGGAAACAGAAGAGCTTGAAGGAATAACCGGAGATACCGCAACAGCAGAACCAAAGACATACGCTGGATTCACATTTGATGAAACAGTAGAAGGAACAAAGCTTAGCGGAGAGATCACAGCAGATGAGGAACTTGTACTTAAGCTCTACTACACAAGAAATACAGATACACCATACAAGGTAGAACACTATCTTGAGAAGCTTGGAGAAGAAGGCTTCGAACTTAAGGAAACAGAAGAGCTTGAAGGAATAACCGGAGATACCGCAACAGCAGAACCAAAGACATACGCTGGATTCACATTTGATGAAACAGTAGAAGGAACAAAGCTTAGCGGAGAGATCACAGCGGATGAGGAACTTGTACTTAAGCTCTACTACACAAGAAATACAAATACACCATACAAGGTAGAACACTATCTTGAGAAGCTTGGAGAAGAAGGCTTCGAACTTAAGGAAACAGAAGAGCTTGAAGGAATAACCGGAGATACCGCAACAGCAGAACCAAAGACATACGCTGGATTCACATTTGATGAAACAGTAGAAGGAACAAAGCTTAGCGGAGAGATCACAGCAGATGAGGAACTTGTACTTAAGCTCTACTACACAAGAAATACAAATACACCATACAAGGTAGAACACTATCTTGAGAAGCTTGGAGAAGAAGGCTTCGAACTTAAGGAAACAGAAGAGCTTGAAGGAATAACCGGAGATACCGCAACAGCAGAACCAAAGACATACGCTGGATTCACATTTGATGAAACAGTAGAAGGAACAAAGCTTAGCGGAGAGATCACAGCAGATGAGGAACTTGTACTTAAGCTCTACTACACAAGAAATACAAATACACCATACAAGGTAGAACACTATCTTGAGAAGCTTGGAGAAGAAGGCTTCGAACTTAAGGAAACAGAAGAGCTTGAAGGAATAACCGGAGATACCGCAACAGCAGAACCAAAGACATACGCTGGATTCACATTTGATGAAACAGTAGAAGGAACAAAGCTTAGCGGAGAGATCACAGCGGATGAGGAACTTGTACTTAAGCTCTACTACACAAGAAATACAAATACACCATACAAGGTAGAACACTATCTTGAGAAGCTTGGAGAAGAAGGCTTCGAACTTAAGGAAACAGAAGAGCTTGAAGGAATAACCGGAAATACCGCAACAGCAGAACCAAAGACATACGCTGGATTCACATTTGATGAAACAGTAGAAGGAACAAAGCTTAGCGGAGAGATCACAGCGGATGAGGAACTTGTACTTAAGCTCTACTACACAAGAAATACAGATACACCATACAAGGTAGAACACTATCTTGAGAAGCTTGGAGAAGAAGGCTTCGAACTTAAGGAAACAGAAGAGCTTGAAGGAATAACCGGAGATACCGCAACAGCAGAACCAAAGACATACGCTGGATTCACATTTGATGAAACAGTAGAAGGAACAAAGCTTAGCGGAGAGATCACAGCGGATGAGGAACTTGTACTTAAGCTCTACTACACAAGAAATACAGATACACCATACAAGGTAGAACACTATCTTGAGAAGCTTGGAGAAGAAGGCTTCGAACTTAAGGAAACAGAAGAGCTTGAAGGAATAACCGGAGATACCGCAACAGCAGAACCAAAGACATACGCTGGATTCACATTTGATGAAACAGTAGAAGGAACAAAGCTTAGCGGAGAGATCACAGCGGATGAGGAACTTGTACTTAAGCTCTACTACACAAGAAATACAGATACACCATACAAGGTAGAACACTATCTTGAGAAGCTTGGAGAAGAAGGCTTCGAACTTAAGGAAACAGAAGAGCTTGAAGGAATAACCGGAGATACCGCAACAGCAGAACCAAAGACATACGCTGGATTCACATTTGATGAAACAGTAGAAGGAACAAAGCTTAGCGGAGAGATCACAGCGGATGAGGAACTTGTACTTAAGCTCTACTACACAAGAAATACAGATACACCATACAAGGTAGAACACTATCTTGAGAAGCTTGGAGAAGAAGGCTTCGAACTTAAGGAAACAGAAGAGCTTGAAGGAATAACCGGAGATACCGCAACAGCAGAACCAAAGACATACGCTGGATTCACATTTGATGAAACAGTAGAAGGAACAAAGCTTAGCGGAGAGATCACAGCGGATGAGGAACTTGTACTTAAGCTCTACTACACAAGAAATACAGATACACCATACAAGGTAGAACACTATCTTGAGAAGCTTGGAGAAGAAGGCTTCGAACTTAAGGAAACAGAAGAGCTTGAAGGAATAACCGGAGATACCGCAACAGCAGAACCAAAGACATACACTGGATTCACATTTGATGCTACAGTAGACGGAACAGTATTAAGCGGAGAGATCACAGCGGATGAGGAACTTGTACTTAAGCTTTACTACACAAGAGACAAGAATCTTAAGTACGTAGTTCATTATTATCTGGAAGGCACTACAATATCACTTGCAGATGATAAGACCGTTGACGACGCAGTATTTGGTAAAGTATATGAAGAGACAGCAGAAGAGATAGAGGATTATGAACTTGTAAGTGAAAGTCCTCAGACAGTATCCTTCGAACAGAGTGCTGATGATCAGGAGATCTTCTTCTACTACAAACTTGTTCCGGTAACACTATTGGTTGATCTTATAGCTGATGATGAGAGTGATACAGTAATGTATGATGCTGAAGAGCATACAATTATTGATACATTCACTCTTACGCCACAAGATGAATCTGTTACAGTTGAAAAGGCAGATGCTGGATTCACGATCAAAGTCGGAAAGCAAGTATTTACATTAACAGGACTGACACTTTCAGGCGGAACAGGAACAGATGTTAATACCTATCCTGTAGCAATTGATGGAACGTACTCAGTAGTAATAGCTAATGGCGAAGAAGAAGCTGATATGACAGGTTCCTTTACAGTAATTCTTCCTGAAGATGCAGCACTTACTATTACACCTGCATATGTAACACTTACATCCGGCAGTGCAACAAAGGTAGCTGATGGAACAGCATTAACAGAACCTAGTGTATCAATGGATGGAACATTCTATGAAAGAGACGGAGTGCTCACATGGGATGTAACAGGATCACAGACTGAAGTTGGATCATCTGATAACGTATTTACAATAGCTATAAACGGCGACACAATTATCGTTGAAGAGGAAGAACCGGAACAACAAGAGCCTATAGTTCCAGCGCCAGCAGATGAATCAGATGAGACAGCAAGTATTTATACCGGCACAAGACATGCAAAGAATGATGGAGATTATGATCAGGTAATAGAGTATGGTAACTACGTATTCCGCTTAGTATATGGAACACTTACAGTAACACCTCCTGGAGGACCTACACCTCCTCCTACACCACCTCCAGTACCTCCGACACCTCCTACAACCATCGTTCCTACAACTACTCCAGCAGCAGCAGCTCCTGTAGCAACACCTGCAGTACTTGGTGCAACAAGAGAAGTTGAAGAACTTGTTCCTGAAGAACCAGCAGTACTTGGTGAAAGCAGAACAAGACAGACAGGCGACGAGAGTCAGATACCTGTAAGAGTCCTTCTTATCATGATCTGTGCAGGCGCAATAATAACAATCATGATGACAAACAGAAAGAAGGAAGAACAGTAATTAAATGATCAGAGATTTATGAATAAGTAATTCTCTCACAAAAGGAGTCGGCGGTGCGATTACGCACCGCCGGCTTCTACGTTTAACAAATAGAATTATGATATGACGTAAGGGTCAAAAGTCATTTCGATTCGAGCTTGCTCGAAATCGAATATGAATTTATGACCCGCAAAACATGAGCAAAGTAGCACGTAGTGCGGATTTGCGAATGTTTTAGGATTGTGAGAGTTTCGAAGAAACGGAACAATCCGTTAGTCATAAGGTGTCAAAAGGATCTTTTGACACCTACCTCATGATATTAGTAAGAATCAAACGTATAAAGTTAGCATTAAAGAAAAGATTTATCAACATAAAATAGTCCTCTAAGATAGTAGTAGTATCAATGATACCACTGGCCTTAGAGGACTAATTATTCTTTACTTATCTATGACATACGTTGTTACAACAAATCTTAAGTATGATCAAACTGCATTTCTGTCCAAATCGTAGATTTCTTCAAGGATTTCTTCCAGCATTTCAAAGAATTTTTTCATGGTAAATACCTCCTTCAAAAGATTATATCTATTCGTTTACTTGTGTAGTATCATGGCCAGATCATTGATGATTCCTGAACAGCTACACATTATCTTCTTTACGATTTTATGATAACACCTTGTTCAGCTATTGTATAATACATATAATGATAGTAGAGATATACTCAAAAGGTATAGGAGGAATTATGGAACTTAGGCACATCAGATATTTCCTTACAGTAGTAGAAGAAGGCAGCTTTACCAAGGCTTCCGAGAAGCTCTGCATAGCTCAGCCGCCCCTTAGCCGCCAGATCAGAGATCTTGAGGATGAACTTGGCGCGCAGCTTTTTACAAGGAAGGCAAGAGGCCTTGCCCTGACAGAATCCGGCGAGCGTTTCCTTCAATATGCACGAAGGATCAAGCAGCTTTCAGACCAGTCTATAGAGGACATCAGCAATATGCGCGATGGCCTTACAGGGCGTCTATATCTTGCCACAGTAGAGGGACATGCGCCTGAGCTTATGGCTGACTGGATATACCATTTCAAGGAAAAATATCCTCTTGTTGAATACGAGGTTTGGAATGGAAACTCAGATGATGTTATAAAAAGGGTTATTTCAGGACTAAATGAAGTCGGGGTAATTACTCTTCCATATGATGAAGAAGGTCTTGATGGCCGCCTTATATGTTCTGAGCCCTGGGTTGCTATAATTCCTGAGGATCATCCCCTCTCAGAAGATAAGAGCGACAGCATTGAACTTAAAAAGCTTGCGCCTTACGAGCTCATAATCCCATCAAGAAGATCCAGAAGAAAAGAGATAGAGAACTGGTTTGCTCCCCTTGGTTGTGAGCCCAAGATTGTCTGCAGGATAGCACACATGCTTAATGCCTATGAGCTTACTGCTAAAGGCGTCGGAATAGCCATCTATCCGGCGTCGGCGGCTAAATATGTAAACGGCGGAGTCGTGGTTAAGCGTATAGTTAACCCGGATGTATCAGCAGGTTATGTACTCGTAAAAAGTGCAGGAAGAGACCTGTCTAAGGTCGCTCAGGAGTTTTGGAATATGGTAAATGGATTTTATGATGATAATGAATAAAAATCTATTATCCTGTTTAGATAGCAATGTGCGTTATCACATCTGGTATTAGGACCCATGACTTCATAAATTATAAAGGCAATAAATGTCATAACCCTGTTATAATGTTTTATATCGAATATTTATCTCGCAGATTTTTTTTATGTATTAAAAGCATTTTTACACTTGTATCAATGGATTTATTAAATAAACCTATAATCTGCGACATCACATTTTTTCCAAAAGAAAGGTAATAAATAATGACAACTAACGAAATGATAGAAAAGTACAAAGACTGGGTCTTCAAATGCTCTGCATACCACATGGCTCTTGCCCTTATCGGTTTTGACAAGCAGACAATAGCCCCTACTGCAGGTGAAGATTACAGAGATGAAAGAGCTGCTTTTTTGAGCGGAGAGCTCTTTTCCATAGAAACAGATCCTCAGATGATGGAGATCATGAAGACTCTTAAGGAAGACGATTCTATAGATCCTGATATCAAGAAGGCTGCCCAGCTTTATTATGATGACATGCTCAAAACCGTCTGCATTCCCAAAGATGAGTTTGTAAGCTGGCAGAAGCTCACTAATGAGTCCTTCAATAACTGGAGAAGGGCCAAAGAGGCTGATGATTACTCCATCTTTGAGCCATACCTTAAAAAGGTTATAGAAGGCAGCAAGAAGCTCTACGAGTATCGCGGCAAGGACATGCCGATCTATGATCAGATGCTTGATGATTTCGAACCCGGAATGAACAGAGAAAAGTACGACGCCTTCTTTAATGCTCTTAAAGAGCGCCTTGTTCCCCTTATCAAGAAGGTTACAAGCGCCCAGAAGATAGATGACTCTTTCCTTTACAAAAAATGCGATATAGACTCCCAGAAAAGGTTCATGGACCATCTCCTTGAATATCTTGGCTATGACAAGAGCTGGGGATATCAGAACGAGTCAGAGCACCCATTCACAGACTGGGTATGCGAGAATGACTGCCGTACCACGACCAAATACCTTGAAGACAACATGATATCCGCCGTATTCTCAACTATTCACGAGTGCGGCCACGCCTGGTACGAGCACAATATCGACCCTAAATACGACGGAATGATCCTCTCTAACGGCGTATCAAGCGGCATGCACGAGTCCCAGTCAAGACTTTGCGAGAACTATCTTGGAAGGACAAGAGCTTTCTGGGAAAAGAACTACGACAAACTTAAAGAATGCTTCCCACAGCTTTTAGAAAACGCCAGCCTTGACGACTTTATAAAGGCAGTCAACGTAAGCGTTCCGTCACTTGTCCGTACAGAAGCCGATGAACTTACATACCCTATGCATATCCTTATCAGATATGAGATAGAAAAAGGACTTTTCGACGGCACAATCTCAACTGAAGGCCTTGATAAGACCTGGGCTGACAAATATGAAGAGTACCTTGGAATTAGACCTGACTGTGCAAGAGATGGTATTCTTCAGGATGTACACTGGTCAGATGCTTCCTTTGGCTACTTCCCGACCTATGCACTCGGATCAGCCTTTGCAGCTCAGTTTATGGATGCTATGAGAAAAGATATTGATGTTGACTCCTACCTTAGAGATGGCAGATATGTTGAGATCGAAGGATGGCTTCGCGATCACATTCATAAGTATGGCTGCAGATATAACGCAGATGAGATCATGATCAAGGCTACAGGCAAGCCTTTTGATGTAAACTATTATCTTGACTATCTTGAAGATAAATATACAAGGCTGTATAACCTCTAAGAATAAGGTACATAACATGTACAAATCACATCCTGTGATAGTACATAGAAATACATCTATGTATCAAAATATTATCTATAAAGGAAAAAGGATATGAAAAGTATACTTGATTACGAAACAGTAGCCCTTGTGGATGAGCGTGATGCCATAGTCATCATCGACCAGACGCTCCTTCCTGGCGAAACCAAGCTTATAGACCTGAAAACAGGCGAAGAGATTTGGAATGCCATCTACCTTCTTCAGGTAAGAGGCGCTCCTGCAATCGGCGTGTGCGCAGGATTTGGAATATACCTTCTTATGAAGCACTCTAAAGCACAGACTGAAGAAGAATTCCTTGAAGAACTTAATAAAAATGCCGATTATCTCAACAGCTCACGCCCCACAGCAGTCAACCTCTCCTGGGCGCTTGAAAGAATGAAAAAGAAAGTAAAGGACTTCATTGATGATGAAAAGAAGTCAGGCAGATCTTTTGACCTTAGTGCAGCCATCAAAGTAATGCACGATGAATCTGAGACCATCAAAGCAGAAGATATAGATGTCTGCAGAAGGATCGGTGAGAACGGGCTTACCCTTGTAAAAAAAGGCGACGGAATCCTTACCCATTGTAACGCCGGCCAGCTTGCAACCTGTAAATATGGAACAGCCACAGCTCCCATCTACCTCGGACATGAAAAAGGCTACAATTTCCACGTCTACTGTGATGAGACAAGGCCTCTTTTACAAGGCGCCCGCCTTACAGCCTACGAGCTTCATTCAGCAGGCATAGATACAACAGTTATCTGCGACAACATGTCAGCTTCCATCATGAAAACAGGTAAAGTTCAGGCTATCTTTGTCGGATGCGACAGGGTAGCAGCCAACGGCGATGCTGCCAACAAGATCGGCACAAGCGTTGTAGCAACAGTTGCTAAGCACTACGGAATTCCATTCTATGTATGCGCACCTACATCTACCATCGACATGAACACAGCTACAGGCGACGACATAGTCATCGAACAAAGGAAACCGGAAGAAGTCACCGAAATGTGGTACGAAAAGCGCATGGCTCCTGAGGGCGTAAAGGTTTATAATCCGGCCTTTGACGTTACGGATAACTCCCTCATCACCGGCATAGTCACAGAATATGGTGTTCTTAGAGCCCCATACGACAAGTCTATTAAAGAGATGTTTGATAAGTATAAGAAATAATAAAAATATAAGCTTCTGGCAGATAGTTATCAAAAACTACTGTTAGAAGCTTTTTATTTTATTTAAAAACATTAAGAGTAGCGCTTTTTTCAAGGCTATATTCTTAAGCTTTCCACTTCTTAATAAAACTTTATAAAAAGCCGATATAAGAATATAGCTGAGAGTATGAATATTCATATTTTTGCTTTTTCAAAAATCAGTTCTTTGATGATTGCTAAAAAAGCTACACCTAACACAAACTTCCCAGTTCTTTTGGGAATACGATGACGTGTATTTGGAAGATTCCACTTAAATAATCCTCGAGCGTTATCCGTACGAGGAATGTTCAGGGGCATCGTATGTTAAAACGTACTAATACTTTACGTTTTCGATATATATGATGCGAACAGCCCCAGCCCCTATGACGAGTGGCAAGGTAGCTCGAGGATTATTTAAGCGGAATCTTCCGACACAACCCCATCTCCAAAAGCCGGGGAGCTTGCCCTGATCCGTACCATTCAAGCCAGAGAGGCCACAATGGAAAAAGAGAGACTGCCAATAGACCTTACAACTGAAGAGTTCTATAAGAACGATCCGGATGCCGGTAATGCCTTTTTGGATGAGCAGGAGACGTCTGGCAGTAGTGGTACTTCACCTTTGGATATCATGGATGAAAACGCACTTGCAGCGCAGAATGCTCTTGAACAGGCCCAGGCCATAGAATATGACAAAGAACTTGAGCTTTGCAAAAAGGCCGGCGGAGATCTGGATAAGATAAAAAGTAAGAAGCTGGATTACAACCAGCTTGTTGAAGTGCGCAAAGGCCTTGAAGCAGGAATTGATGTCTCCAGATATATGAATTCCTCCATACCATGGATGCTTATGGAAGAGCTGCGTCTTGAAATGGAGCAGAATATAGATATGACTCAGTACAGGAAAGATGGTTATGATCTTTCACAGGTATCAGAGATAAGACAGGGAATATTTAGCGGCATTAAAACCTCTGAATATGCTAAAAAAGAATATCTCGGTGAGCAGATGCGCCAGATAAGGCTTGGACTTGAAGCTGGACTTCCTGTGATCTTTTATAAGGATCCAGCATTTGATGCTTCACAGATGGAGGAGATAAGGCAGGGCCTTATTGATAATGTTGATATATCGACTTACGCCAAAGCTAATATCCCTTCTATTAAGATGAGCGCGTGCAGAGAGTGTCTGAAATCGGGACTTTCTTTAACCACTAAGGACATCAGTTCTAATTCTGTTGGAGTCCTTAGACAGATGAAAGAAGCTCATATACGCCAGATCGATATATCTGATTATGTTGAACAAGGATATGATGAAGATCAGCTTGAACAGATCATAAAAGCAAGAGAAGAGCACCTGGATGATTTTGATAAATACCTTAATGTAGAAATGAGAGGTGAGAACCTTAGAGAGATACGAAAAGGTCTTCTGGAAGGCCTTGATGTCTCTATATATGCAGATCATGAATTTAACTGGCATCAGATGAGAGAGATAAGGAGGGGGCTTGAAAGTCGCGTTGATGTAAGTGTATATGCAAAACCACTGTATCAGCCTCGCCAGATGCATGAGATCAGAAAAGGACTGGAAGCCGGCATAGATGTATCCAAGTATTCCAGTATGATCAATTCTGCAAGTGATATGAAAACTATAAGGCTTAGGCTTCAAAAAGGTGAAGAAGCCGGCGCTTCGAAAACTGTATTTCTCTCAGTTGATGATGATATAGAAAGAAGAGGCGGCCATATAGCTGAAGATAGTATTGTCGGCTCCGGTAAATACAAGACCTTTGACGGAACTGAGAAGCAGAAGAGACACTTCCTTCAGGTGACACCTGACAGTCTTAAAGCATATCTGACCCTTCCAAGGATCAAAAATGATGGCAAGTACACTCTGGAATTTATCCTCGAGCTTCTTAATAAAGCCAGTATAACCTTTGGCATTAAGAAAGATGTTATTAGAGATATGATAGATAACGAGAAGTATGAGGAAAAAATGCTTATTGCAGAAGGTTATGGTCCTACCTTCGGTAAAGATGGCTACTACGAATTCTTTTTTGACAGAAAGGTTCCGACAGATATTGAGTTTGAGAAAGACGGATCTGCTAATTTTGATAACGTTAAGTATTTCTCGACTGTTTCAGTCGGTGAGAAGCTGGCTGTATATCACCAGGCTATTCATGGATCAGACGGCAAGACAGTAAAGAACACAACACTTCCAGGCAAAAACGGACGTGATATGCCTATTATCAAGGGCAGAGGCTTTATGGTCATGCCTGATCATAAGACGTACTGTGCAACTGTTTCGGGTGGCGTAAGATTTACAGACGGCGAGATGATTATAAGCCCTCTTATGATAGTCGATGAAAAGAAAAAGGTTCTCAACATAGACTTTGTCGGTACAGTATGGGTCAAAGGAGAAGTTCCTTCTAAATCTGTGATAAAGGCACAGGGTGACGTTATTATAGATGGGTATGTAGAAGGCGCGACTATAGAGGCTGATGGTGATATTGTCCTTAGAAGCGGATGCAATGGACTTGAGAGAAAAGCAAGTATCAAGGCAGGCGGAAATATTTATGCCAGATATCTTCAAAATCTTACTATAACTGCCGGTAAATCCATATATTGCAATGGAATAGTCTATTGCGAAGCGGATGTAAAAGGCAGCATTATGGTCTTTGGAGAAGAAGGAGCGATAATAGGCGGTGATGTCACAACTCAGATGGGTGTCAATGCTGCTAAATTAGGAAGTGACAGCGATATAAAGACCATTGTAAGAGTTGGTGTGACTGCTGAACTACTGAATAATTACAACAACATAAATAGAGCTATTGATAAGACCAAGCTGGAACTTGAAACATTATATAAGGAACAAAAGCGAGTTGTTACAGCAAATACAAACTCACGAGAACAGCTTCAATGGAAGATCAAGATCAATATGGCTGTGAGCACCAAGGAAAAAGAACTTATTGGATTTGAAGAAAAGATGCAGGATATAAATAACCAGATGGAAAAGGTAAGAGGTGCCAGCATCAAAGCAAGAAGTATTGTGTATGCAGGAGTGCTGCTTATTATTGATGGTAAGCAGTTACAGATATCTTCTACAAGGGAAGAAAAAGGCGGTATTATCTATCAAAAATAATTATGGTCAAAATATAGTGCAGGTAATCGTATGGCTGAAGAGAATACAGGAAGTAAGTCAACAATTCTTATAGTAGATGACTCTGAGATCAATCGCGACGTTCTAAAAGAGATCTTTAAGGATGAGTACACTATCCTTGAAGCGGATAACGGTAAGAATGCAATAGATCTGATTGTTAAGAGCAGAGCATTTCTGAGTGCTATCCTTCTGGACATAAACATGCCCGAGATGGATGGCTTTGCCGTGCTTGTGGAAATTGGCAAAGTAAAGCTTATAGACAAGATACCTGTAATAATGATAACAAGTGACACATCAAGTGAAACAGAGCGTAAATGCTACGAACAAGGCGTTGCAGATGTAATATGTAAGCCTTTTGATTCAGTTATAGTTAAGCAGAAGGTTGGCCGCTCTATAGAACTGCTTTTGTCCAAAAAGCATCTTGAAGATCAGCTTAATACTCAGACAAGACTTCTTCGTGCCCAGTTTCAGCAGCTTCAGAAACAGCAGGAAGTGCTCAAGAAGAACAATTCCATGATAATTGAGAAAATCTGTACGATCGTTGAATTCCGTAACCTTGAATCCGGATATCATTTAAGACGTATTCATGATTTTGTTTCTATCCTTGGTAAATATGTATTGAATATGTATCCTGAGTATGGACTTACAGAATATCAGATTGGCGTTATGGCTGATGCCTCTGCCATGCATGATATAGGTAAGATCACTATCCCTGATACAATACTCCTGAAACCCGGAAGACTTACAAGAGATGAATTTGAAGTCATCAAGTCACATACTACAAGAGGCTGTGATATTATCAGAATGCTCGCTGATATACAGGATAAGGATTATTATGATTACAGTTATGATATATGCAGGCACCATCATGAGAAGTATGACGGCAATGGATATCCTGATGGGCTCAAAGGTGAAGAGATCTCTATAGCTTCACAGCTAACAGGCCTTGCAGATATCTATGATGCCCTTATAAGCGAAAGAGTATATAAGGCAGCGTATTCAATGGATAAGGCATTTGGAATGATCGTTAACGGAGAATGTGGAGTTTTTAATCCTAAGCTCATTAACTGCTTCAGACAGGCCAAACTGGAGATGAATAACGCTTTCATCAAGACTAAGATGAAAGAGGCAGAAGAGAATAAGGCACTCCACGGCGAAGACGACGACTATTACGAAGATGATGACGATTGAAGAGTAAGCATTTTAAGACCGCTTTGTACTAAAACAATATAAATCAGATCTTTGCCTATCTACGTTCAAAAAACTATATATTTACACAAAAACGATTTATAAAAAAACTTGGATTTTTTCTTGACAAAAGAATCTATTTATACTAATATAATATCCGTTGCTGATGCAGTTGCTGACGCGATCAACTAAATATGTGAGTGTAGCTCAGCTGGATAGAGCGTCTGGCTACGGACCAGAAGGTCGCGAGTTCGAATCTTGTCACTCACATTTGAAAAGCAGATTTCTTCGGAAATCTGCTTTTATTTTGCTTTTCTTTAAAATACTTTAGAAAAAGCGAAAACGTTTACGCATGGTTTTCGCAACAATTCCTGAATTTTTCGTTCGCTAATCCCAGTACTGGCGCGGTTTTTGAAAAAATATAACGAAAATACGTCTATAGCGCACTAAACAAGACTTTCAAAACATTAATTAACTAAATATCGATAACTCGTCATATAGCACAAAAAATGAGGACGATTTTCAGTAAAAATCAAGTAAATTGCCTATTAAGTGTAAAAAATGTATTGCAATTCTAGGTAATGTGATGTATATTTAAATTACGAAAACGATTAAGTAAAAATCGAAAAAGGGTTTTCGGAAATTGCATCTATGTTTCAATCAAAACGAGGGGGGATTATGAAATGAGTTCTAAACCTAAAACCGCCGAACTGTCTGGCAAAAACGATGGCTTCTGGCATAACGTCTTCAAGCATCATGCATATTTGGTTCTTGCACTTCCGGCAGTACTTGTATTATTTTTCTTTAACTATGTTCCTATGGCAGGTCTTGTTCTTGCCTTCAAATCCTATGATTATACAAAGGGAATCTGGTTCAGCCCATGGAATGGAATTGATAACTTTAAGTTCCTTATTCAGTCCAAGAATGATTTCATCAGAATCACAAGAAATACACTTTTGTACTATGTAGTATTTACAGCACTTGGACAGTTCCTCAATGTTGTTCTTGCCATCGCGATCGACCAGTTCGCATTCAAGAGAGTTGGTAAGACAATGCAGACAATCATGATCATCCCTGTATTCGTATCATACGCAGCAGTACAGTTCATCGTAATGGCTTACTTGAGCTCAGGTACAGGTATCATCAACAACATGCTTGGTGGTAAGATTCCTTTCTATAGAAGTGCTGAGTATTGGCCATACATTTTGACAATAGTTAAGATTTGGAACGGTGTTGGTTACGGATCAGTTCTTTATATGTCAGTTCTAGCAGGTATCGACACTTCCTTATATGAAGCAGCTTCAATCGATGGAGCAAGTAAGTGGCAGCAGATCAAGCACGTAACACTTCCTTCACTGATTCCTATGATCACAGTAATGCTTCTTCTGTCAGTTGGTGGTATCATGCACTCTGACACAGGTCTTTTCTATCAGGTAACCAGAAATACAGGTATTCTTTATGAAACAACACAGGTTATTGACTCCTATGTACTTAATGCGATCATGAAGAATTCAAACTTCGGATTTACAGCTGCAACAACATTCTTCCAGTCTATAGTAGGACTTCTGCTCATGCTTTTGGCTAACGGAACAGTTAAGAAGATTGCACCTGAGAATTCATTGTTCTAATTAGAAGGGGAGGATAGAAATGGCTAAGGCTAAGACATTAAAGAGCGCAAGTAAGCCCGGAATCGGGCAGTACATATTATTCTTACTGTTATTCTTATATACAGCATTTTGCGCATTACCAATTTTACTTGTTATTATTTCAGCATTTACTTCTGAAAAAGAAATTGAGACAACAGGTTTTACATATCTTCCTAAAACATTTTCTTTTTCAGGTATGGATGCGGTGCTCAGATATGGTGAACAGCTCCGTACATCATATGGAATTACAATTTTCATAACACTTGCAGGTACGCTTGTTGGTCTTCTTATAATGAGTATGTTCGCTTACTCACTTTCAAGACCGGATTTCGCACTTAGAAAGATTCTGTCCGTATATCTTCTTATACCGATGCTTTTCAACGGCGGTCAGCTTTCTAACTACATTATCTTTACATCACAGTATCACCTTAAGGACAGCTTACTTCTTCTGATCCTTCCACTGTGTGTAACAACAATGAACGTAATCATTTTAAGAACATACATTGCTAACAGTATTCCTGAAGAGCTCATGGATGCTGCACGAATCGATGGAGCAGGAGAGTACAGAACTTTCTTCCAGATCACTCTTCCTCTTATGAAACCATCACTTGCAGCTGTAGGTTTCATGATGGCTACTGCATATTGGAATGACTGGCAGAATGCTTACCTGTACATTGAAAGTAATTCTAAAAAGCCCTTGCAGCTTCTGCTTATCAATATTCAGAAGTCAATTGAAACAATGCTCAATAACAAGAACATTCCGGCAGCTGTACTACAGGCTATGGGCGGTTCAATACCAAAGTATTCATCAACAATGGCAACAGTTATCGTAGTTATTGGACCTGTAATCATTGCATATCCTTTCTTCCAGAAGTATTTCGTAAAGGGTCTGACAGTAGGTTCGGTAAAGGGTTAATCTTAGAAAGATGTTTAGGGGATAGTCCCTGAATATAATAAAATCATTCTAATATAAGAGGGAGGTTCTTATGAGAAGAAATGAATTAACAAAGAGAGCTTTAGCTTGCATATTCTCAGCAACAATGGCAACAGCTATGCTTGCTGGATGCAGTAGCTCAGAATCAAATGGTGGGGCTGTTGAAGGAAATTCAACACAGGCTGACGGCGCTTCACAGACAAGTAGTACAAGCGATGGAACAGTGATTAGAATTTACAGAGCTACATATAACACAGGATCTGTAGATGAAGCTGAAGTTCAGGCAGTTGAAGATGCTATCAACGCTCGTCTTGCAGAGCTTGGCGCTACATACACAGTTGATATCCACGATATCATGAACGGTGAGTACGGCGACAAGGCTAACATGGCACTTGCTGGTAAGGAAGTTGACCTTCTTTGGACAGCTAACTGGTGGTCAACAATCGGTACAAACGATCTTTACAATGCAAACGCAGCTTATGACCTTACAGATCTTCTTCCTGGAACAAAGCTTTGGGATTCAATGCCTGAATGGTTCTGGGAGTCAGCACGTTATGACGGAAAAGATTACTTCGTACCTGTATACAAAGAAGGTGCTGAAGGCTACATGATCAAGATGCTTGATTCTAACGTAGAAGCAATAGGTGAAGATCCAGAAGCAATCGCTAAGGCTATTGAAGGTGAGAAAGATACATATGCTCGTCTTAAAGCTCTTGAGCCATACATGGATGAAGCACTTGATGCTGGCATTAAGTATCCATTCATCTTTGCTAACACACCTATGTTCTACAGATTCTATCTTGATAAGTTCGATTTCGTAGACAACTCACTTATGTCACAGATCGGTGTTGATCAGGAGACAAACGAACTCGTTAACACAATTCAGACACCTGAGTACCTTGAGTACTGCACACTTGTTGCTGAATGGGGCGAGAAGGGTTATATCAACGTTGACGATGAGATCGGTGGCGTAGTTACAACACAGACATCTCAGACACAGGATTGGCTCTTTAACTGGTGGACAGCAGTTCCTAACAACGAAGAGTCTGAAGGCCGTGATGGTAACCAGGAAGAGCACTTCGCACAGGTTACAGAGAACTGGGGCCGTTCAACAACAACTCTTGGTTCTTGCTTCGCAGTAGCAGCTACTTGCACACCTGATGTTGCAAAAGCTTGTGTAGATTTCCTTGGATATCTCTACACAGATGAGACAATTGCTAACCTTTACACATACGGTATCGAAGGTACTGACTATGTAATCACAGACGGCGTTGTAGACAGAACATCTGGAACAGCTACATACAACCACAGCCCATGGGAGTCAACATCTGTTAAGGCTGTTACACTTGAGCTTGGTGAGCCTTCAGATAAGGTTGATCTTTACGACACATTCAACAACGGTGCATCAGGAACAGTTGCTAACGGCTTCCGTTTCGATCACAGCTCAGTAGACGCTCAGTATTCAGCTTGCGTAAACCTCTTCACAGAGTATGGTCAGTCTCTTGAGATGGGTGCTTACGGTTCAGCAGATGTTGCAGACGTTATCGCTGAGTACCAGCAGAAGCTTGACGAAGCTGGTTACCAGGAAGTTCTTGCAGAAGCTCAGAAGCAGTATGAAGCTTGGAAGGCAGCTAACTAATTAGTTTAGTCCTCTTAGTAAATAAAAGAATACCTAAAACCTAATAAAAGCCCTCGGATGAGAAATCATCCGGGGGCTTTTAGCGTACGCATTTCTATGTAAGTAATAAGAGGCCCGGCACATATGTGCCGGGCCCTTACATAGGAGGAGTATTAAAGAAACATTACTTGCTTCTGTTCTTTTAACCCATTACTACATTTACTGTTACATCCTTAGCTGAGCTATCGAATGGAATTACATTTCCTTCTACAGCCTTACCATCAACTGTCATAGAAGATACGCCCTTCTGAACATTTGAAGGATTGCTTACGTGGATGTGATAGTTAACACCTCTGTAGGTTCTGTCGAGATCGAAATCACCGAAACCATCAGGTACACAAGGATTGATCTGAAGACCATTAAGTGTAGGATAAACACCAAGTATATACTGGCTGATATCTGTGAATGTCCAAGCTGCTGTTCCTGTGAGCCATGAGTTTTTGCCCTGGCCGAAGAACTTAGCATCTTTACCTGCAACCATCTGAGAGTATACATAAGGCTCTGTGCAGTGGATCTCGCTTATATCTTCGATGTAAGCAGGACAAGTCTTCTTGTAGATCTCAAATGCTCTGTCACCATCACCAAGAACTGTCTCGGCGATAGATACCCAAGGATTGTTGTGGCAGAAGATGCCTGCGTTTTCTTTATATCCCGGCGGATATGAGCTAACTTCACCAAGCTCTAAGTGATACTTGGTATATGCCGGCTGGAGGATCATGATACCATACTTGGTATCGAGTTTTTCTTTAACAGATTCCATAGCTTTCTGTGCAAGGCCTTCCTTAACACCGATTCCTGCAAGTACGCAGAAGCCCTGAGGCTCGATGAAGATCTGACCTTCTTCACATTCTTTGGAACCAACTTTGTGTGAATAAGCGTCATAAGCTCTGATGAACCATTCGCCGTCCCAGCCGTCCTTAAGGACTGCATCGTACATTTCCTGAACCTGGGCTCTAGCGTACTCAGCTTCTTTTGCATCGCCCTTGAGATCACAAAGCTGAGCGTACTCTTCACCATACTTAACGAACATACCTGCGATGAATACAGATTCAGCAACAGGTCCTTCTGAAGGTCCGAAAGTCTGGAAAGACTCACCCGGATGAGCTGAGAAGCAGTTAAGATTCAGACAGTCATTCCAGTCGGCACGTCCGATAAGAGGAAGCTTGTGAGGTCCTTTGTGATTAACGATGTAATCAAAAGATCTCTTAAGGTGATTCATAAGAGGAGTAGCCTTGCTTTCGTCGTTATCGAAAGGAACCATCTCATCAAGGATCGAATCATCACCTGTTTCACGAATATATGCGCTTGTACCAGCGATGAGCCAGAGCGGATCATCATTGAATCCAGAACCTATATCAGCATTACCTTTCTTTGTAAGTGGCTGATACTGGTGATATGCGCTACCATCTTCGAACTGAGTAGAAGCGATATCAATGATACGTGCTCTTGCTCTGTCCGGAATAAGATGAACGAATCCAAGAAGATCCTGACATGAATCTCTGAATCCCATTCCACGGCCGATACCGGATTCGTAGTAGGAAGCAGAACGTGACATATTGAATGTTACCATGCACTGATACTGGTTCCAGATGTTAACCATACGGTCAACCTTATCGTTTGAACTCTTAACATGATACTTGGAAAGGAGATTGGTCCAGTAATCGCAAAGAACAGCAAAAGCCTTGTCAACCTGCTCATCTGTCTTATAACGATCAAGCATCTCCCATGCAAGATCCTTCTTGATAACATTAGGAGCTTCCCACTTATCGTTTTCATCGTTCTCGATATAACCAAGTACGAATACGAAGCTCTTCTCTTCACCTGGTTCAAGTGTTACGTTGAGCTGGTGTACAGCAACTGGAGACCAGCCGCTTGCAACTGAGTTTGTGCACTTACCTTCTGTTACAACGTCTGGTGTATCATTGCCGTTGTAAGGTCCAAGGAAGCTTTCTCTTGATGTATCAAAACCGTCAACTTCTGTGTTTACAGAATATACAGCGAAGTGATTACGTCTTTCTCTGTACTCTGTCTTATGGAAGATAGAAGATCCGATTACTTCAACTTCACCTGTTGAGAGATTTCTCTGGAAGTTTCTTTCATCATCATCTGCATTCCATAAACACCACTCTACATAAGAAAAAAGCTTTAGCTCTTTGGTTAATGATGTGGTATTCTTAACTTTGATACGTGATATTTCGCATCTGTCATTCATAGGAACGAAAGTAAGAACATTAGCCTCAACTCCGTTCTTTACACCCTTGAATTTTGAATATCCAAGGCCGTGACGGCACTCATACTCATCAAGAGCTGTCTTTGTTGGCTGCCAGCCGGGATTCCAGATGGTGTTGCCATCTTTGATGTAGAAATATTTACCGTTGTTGTCATATGGAATATTGTTGTAACGGTAACGTGTGATGCGCAGGAGCTTTGCATCCTTGCAGAAGGAATATCCGCCGCAAGTATTTGATATTAGAGAAAAGAACTCCTGGTTTCCTAAATAATTTATCCACGGAAGTGGAGTTTTAGGAGTGGTGATGACATATTCTCTGGCGTCATCGTCAAAATGCCCGAATTTCATAGGACCCCCTCTTCTTTTGGCGCGTAATGCGTACGAAAATTACTAAAAATCGTACAACATTCGCGATATTTTTGCTTCGAAAACGTTTAAGATACTTTTTCATTATAAGTGAGATGGGTTTGGAATTCAAGAACACTGAACCGAAATATTCAACATAAAAAATTAAAGTTTTTGGCAATTTTACCGAAAACTAAGCATATATAAAAAAGAAATTGAAAACATTCACAAAACTGATTATAATTAAAAAAACGAAAACGATTAAGTAATGGGTTTTATCTATTTTTGAGGTGGTTATGAGTCAAAAGGTTTCAATGAAGGATATTTCTGATGCTTGCGGTGTTTCTATAGCGACCGTTTCAAAGGCATTAAACGATCGGGGCGATATAAGTGAAGAAACTAAGCAGAAGATAAAATTTATAGCTGCTGATATGGGATATTTCCCTAATGCAGCTGCTAAAGCCCTGAAGACAAGCAGATCATATAATTTAGGGGTTCTGTTTGTTGATGATGCAATGTCAGGTCTTACACATGACTATTTTGCTCATGTGCTTGATTCATTCAAGAGATGTGCAGAAGCTTCAGGCTACGATATAACGTTTATCAACAGCCAGGCAGATGGACAGCAGACCAGAAGTTATCTTGAGCATGTACAGTACAGGGGATTCGATGGCGTCGTTATTGCCTGCGTCAATTTCTACGATCCTAAAGTAGAAGAACTGATAAGAGGTAATATCCCTGTCGTTACCATCGACCATGTGTTTGATAATCGAATTGCAATTATGTCCAACAACATAAAAGGAATGAAAGATCTGGTGACCTATTGCATTTCGCAGGGACACAGGAAGATCGCATACGTTCACGGTGCATATTCATCAGTTACACAGAGCCGTCTTTCCAGTTTTTATAAAACTTGTGAAAGCTTTGGCATAGATGTTCCTGAAGAATATGTCCTTGAAGGAGATTATCGTAATACATCAAAGGCTTTTGCCTGCACGGAACAGCTTTTAAAACTTAAAGATCCGCCAACATGTATTCTTTATCCGGATGATTTTGCCGCGATCGGCGGAATTGGTGCAATTCACATGATGGGATTACAGCCCGGAGTTGACGTTTCAGTTGCCGGATTCGATGGAATTCCGATCGCGATGCGCATGCATCCTCCGCTTACAACGCTTCATCAGGATACGGAGACACTTGGACGTCTTGCAGCACAGCGCCTTATTTCTCTTATCGATTCACCACGTACTACGGTGATAGAGCAGGTGACTGTAGACGGCCAGATCTTTCCTGGTGGCACAGTAGGCAAAATTAATTAAATCGTAAGTGGGTTTTATATATATCAGGCTCTGGATGCTCTTTGAAGCATTCAGAGCTTTTTTAACGTGACTCATCTAATAAAAAACTGTTTTTTTAAAGGCGTTCATTTTTTTTAAGGCGTTCAATTTTTTGAAAAAGATTCGATATATATAGTGTGTTTTCACACTTGTTTCCAATGCTTTTTTTATACGGTTTTAAAGCGTTTCTAAATAATCGGAGGGCCTTTTATGAAAAAATATTGTGCACTATTGTTTTCGGCTTTGCTTGTGTGCCTGGCGCTTGCAGGATGTCAAAAGACAGCCGAAGAAAATGCTGTAGAAGAAACCTCTAAATCTATTTCACTGATTAATGTTAAGAGTGAAGTTAATGAACAGATAGAGAAGCTTGCTGCTGCATACACCAAAGAAACCGGTGTTGAAGTAAAAATAATAGCTGTGCCGGCAGGAGTAGATGCTTCGGCAACTATGAAAGGATATTATCTGTCAGATCAGATGCCGGATATCATAGCCTGCGAGGCATCAGGTTTTGGAAACTGGGAAGGCCTTCTGGTCGATATGAGCGATCAGGAATGGACGGGTAGAACAAGTGCAGCTTATACCGATGCTACTTATGGAACAATAGGTTTTCCATATACAACTGAAGCTATCGGCCTTGCTTATAATGCAGATATCCTTAGTAAGTGCGGAATTGATCCTGCTTCTATAACAGGACCTGACGCACTTAAAGAGGCTTTTGAAACAATCGATGCAAAGAAGGGCTCTCTTGGTATAACTGCAGTAATAGGATACTGTGCAGAACCAGAGAACCTTGGATGGTCTGCAGGCAACCATATATTTGGTGCTTATATAGATTCAGGTCTTGCTAGAGATGATACTACTTATCTCGATGGACTGGCTAATAATAGCAAGGTGGATGACGGAAGATTTTCAGACTATGCTGAAATGATAGGCCTTTTTAATGAATATTCCGATCCGGCCCTTTTGACAGATGGAACCTATGATCAGCAGGTTAGTAATTTTGCAGCAGGTAAATATGCATTTATAACGCAAGGATCCTGGATTGGAGCATCTCTTGTTGGAGATTATGCATCTGACTATGAAGCTGCAGGCAGCTTTAAAGTTGGAATGGTACCTTACGCTTTCCAGGAAGGAATGGATACGATCCTTACATCTGCACCACAGTGGTGGGCTGTTACAAAAGAAGGAAATTCTGAAGAAGCTCTGGCATTCCTTCAGTGGTGCTCAGAAGATGGAGGACAAAAAATCCTTGTAGAAGGCGCGGGATTTGTAAGTCCGTTTACAGACTGCAAATATGTTGCTTCAGATCCTTTTGCACAGACAATATCAGAATATATAAGTGCTGATAAGACATCTAACTGGCACTGGATGCAGCTTCCGGAAGGAACCGGTAACAGCGAAGACGGTCTTTGCTACTGCTTTTATCATTTTGCCAAAGGTGAGGTGGATGCGGACGGATTTAAAAAACAGGTAAACAGCGTTATTGCTGATTACTATTCAAGACAATAAGAAAGGGGGTACTGACATGGCAAAGAATAATCAAGACTCCGTAAAAGTTAGTGGAATTCATTCGATTGTATTCAAGATCACAGTCTTAAACATTGGCATGCTTATCGCCTTTTTAGTTGTCATGATACTGATCATGAATGCAATGAACACATCTACTACAAGCAGTGTGGATATGTTTGACTCCATGATGTCACTTACTGAGCATGAAGCGAATCTGAAAACAGACATAATGTCTTATTATGATCAGGTTACAGGCTATGTTGCAGCAACATCAACCGAGACACAGGAAGCACTCCTTCCCCAGCTGTCTGTTGCAAAGGCTGCGATCGAACAGGATATAAGCGATCTTGACAGTGACTTTCAATCCTATAATAACGAGTCTGCCCAGGCACAGATGACAGAAATACAGTCACAATATTCCAAGATGTGCGAATACATTGATAAAGCCATTGAAAAGCGTGATGCCGATGATCAGACCAATGCTTACAAGATACTTTTTGATAAGGCTGAGATCCAGAAGGTTGCGATCATTCATTCTACCAAGGTTCTGGATCAGGCGATTCATGATAATGCATCAAGCACCAAGACTATGATGAACGAACTTCTTGCTCAGGGAAGAATAATCGCAGTTATTGGTATAGTTATAATCCTACTTCTGATAATTGCCAACTTTATTATCTCTTATACAAGTATTGTTAAGAAAATAAGTTCTATCAGTGCTGAAGTCAACGCCCTTATCGATAAGATCGAAAAAGGAGAAGGAGATCTTACAGCACGTATAAATACTAAGACAAAATCAGAACTTATATATATCAAAAATGGTATTAATCATTTTATTGCTACACTTCAGGGGATCATGAAAGAAGTTAAGGACGGATCAGTTGTACTTACACAAAGTACAGAAGAGGTTCGTTCTCAGCTGGTTATCGCAGATGAGAATGTTACTGATTCATCGGCTGCACTTGAAGAACTTTCAGCCAATATGGAATCGGTAGTTGGCATTATTGAATCCATTAATAATCACGTAGAAGATGTCAAGCAGGCTGCCCAGAGAATTACTGATCAGGCTCAAAAGGGAAGTGAGACAGCCAATGAGATCAAGAAAGATGCTGATGAACTCAAGGTAAGAGTTAATAACAAGAAAACGGATGTTGACGGAAGAATGTCAGTCTTGTCAGAAACTCTGGAACGTTCTGTTAAGGATTCAGAAAAGGTTGGTCAGATCAGCGATCTTACAAATGATATTCTTGATATTGCCAGTCAGACTAATCTCCTTGCTCTTAACGCATCTATTGAGGCAGCAAGAGCAGGTGAAGCTGGAAAAGGCTTTGCAGTTGTTGCTGATGAGATAAGTTCACTTGCAGCTAATTCGCGCCAGACAGCAGCAACTATTCAGGAAATAGCAGCAGATGTTACCCAGGCAGTTAAGACACTTGCATCTAATGCTCAGGAAGTTCTGGATTTCATAAACGGTACGGTTCTTGGCGACTACGATGAATTTGTAGACACTGGTGAGAAGTATGGTCACACGGCAGAAGTCATGAATGATCTTCTTTCAGGATTTAATGAAAGAGCAGACGGCCTTGATGAGATCATGCATGGTATGGTCGAGTCAGTAGATACAATTACAAATTCTGTTCAGGAAAGCTCTATAGCTATTAATATGAGCGCTAAGAATTCGAACGAGATCGTAGCAGGTATCAAGAAGATCTCTAACGAGATGAACAAAAATACAGAGGTTACAGAACAGCTTAACGAAACAACTCAAAAGTTCATTGCATTGTAATGTAGTTGGGTTCAAAATGGGGCTTTCGCTTTAGATGGTCATCTGGGCGAGGCCCCTTCTTTGTGCCTCTTTACAGCCTCTATGCCATTGGGGGATGGTATGTTAAAATAACTAGTGTATATGCAATGATTTAGCAAATTTTGAAATTTAAAGGAACCATATTTTTATGAAGTATTATGAACTGGTAGCCCCTTGTCACATGGGACTTGAGGCAGTATTAAAAAGAGAGATCATAGACCTTGGATATGACATAACAGAGGTTGCAGACGGAAGAGTGTCTTTTCAGGGAGATGCTGATGCAGTATGCAGAGCCAATATATGCCTGCGAACAGCAGAAAGAGTCCTGATCAAGATAGGATCTTTTACAGCAACAACCTACGAGGAACTATTTCAGGGAACCAAGGCACTTCCTCTTGATGAATTTATTCCAAAGGATGGAAAGTTCTGGGTTACCAAGGCTTCTACAGTCAAGAGCGCACTCTTTTCCCCAAGTGATATTCAAAGAGTTATGAAAAAAGCCATGGTCGAGGGCATGAAGGAAGCTTGTAACACTTCCATATTCCCGGAAGATGGCGAAGAGTTCCCTATAAGAGTATTTCTTTATAAGGATGAAGTTACAGTAGCTCTTGATTCTACAGGTGTATCTCTTCATAAAAGAGGTTACAGAAGACTCGAATCCCAGGCTCCTATTGCAGAAAATCTGGCAGCAGCCCTCATAATGCTTACTCCATGGCATGCAGACAGAATTCTTATCGATCCCTTCTGCGGATCAGGTACTATACCGATCGAAGCAGCCATGATAGCAGCAAACATCGCTCCCGGCGTTCACAGATCTTTTAACGCAGAAAAGTGGACACACCTTATCACACCAAAGAACTGGGCTGATGTAAGGCAGGAGTGCGAGGAAGAGGTTGATCTTAACGTGGTTACAGACATCCAGGGATACGATATCGACCCTTCTGTTATCGAGATAGCAAGAATAAATGCAGATAAGGCAGGTGTTGGCGACCTTATCCATTTCCAGACAAGAGACGTGGCAGATCTTTCTCACAGAAAGAAATACGGATTTATCATTACAAACCCGCCATACGGTGAAAGAATTGGCGATAAATCTAATCTTTACAGCCTCTATCGCACCCTCGGCCAGCGTTACAAAGCTCTTGACGACTGGTCCATGTACATGATCACTTCCTTCGAGGAAGCGCAGGATGCAATAGGCAAAAAGGCTGACAAGAACCGCAAGATCTATAACGGAATGCTTAAGACATATTTCTACCAGTACATGGGGGCTAAACCTCCACGCAGAAAGGATAGAACAAATGACTGAGGACATGGAAAAAGACACTGAGCTTGGGGCGGGGGAGCTTGCCATATGGCAGAAAGAAAGACGTGATAAGCTTTATGCAGCTCTTATGAAAAAAACTGCAGTAGTGGCTGTACTTTTTTCTGTTATCACGCTTTCTTTTATGATCGCATATTTAAGTACAAGAAGCGTTGTACTTGAAGATAAGATGCAGGTAACAGAAGCTGCGACTGTTAGTAAACAGTATGCGCTTTTAGATAAAGCGTTTAAGATGTCTTTGTCTAAGGAGGGAGACAGTATAAAGTTCTCCCTTCCTCAGGGCACTAAATCAGAAGATATAACTATCGAAAATCGTGTGACGACATGCCAGCTCATTATAAAAGTGGCAGATGGAGACGGATTCTATACTAAAGATTCTACGATCAAGGCTTCACCAAATGTCACAGGATGTCTTTGTGTCCCGCAAAGCGACGGCACATCCAGTCTTGAGTTCCAGCTTGATGACATATATGAATATACAAGCACACTTGATAACGGAACACTGACCGTTTCTTTTGTGAACCCTCATGAGATGTATGACAGGATAATAGTCATAGATCCTATTTTAAGCGATAAGGTAAATGCCGGGGATATGGCTGATGATATATCGCTCTATGAAGCACTTGCTCTTAAAGACAGACTTGAAAAAGACGGAATTAAAGCCTATCTGTCAAGGACTGATTCTAGTGAAATGGAGCTTGTAGATAAAAAAGTTTTTATCCGCGAGCTTAGCCCCGATCTTGTCATATGCATAGACTGCGGGGCAGATACAAATGTGTATTTTAACGATGCATTGTATCTGAGAGATTATGGAAATGATGATTTTGCAAGGCAGGTGCTTGCAGATATATCTTATGAGATAGCAGGCACGGGACACACAGACAGCATACAGGCTTTATCCCTGTCTGAGCGCCCCTATGAGCTTATGAAAGTTCTTGACGCCCCATCCGTTCTTGTGACCGTTCCGAAGGCTCCTGCGGTGTCTGACGGCGTCTCAGAGGCATCTGCAGATTACAGCTACCAGGATCATATAGTAACAGGTCTTTACAAAGCTGTTATGTATGCCTATGCTGATATGGATAAATGAGTTTGAATAATATTCAAACTCATAAAAAACAACCAGGAGACTTATTACTATGAGAATCGTATTCGCTACAGGCAACAATGACAAACTGCGTGAGATAAGGCAGATAATGGGACACCTTGGCCTTGAAATAGTATCTATGAAAGAAGCCGGTGTATTTGAAGATATAGAAGAAAACGGTACAACATTTGCAGAAAATTCTGTTATCAAGGCATCTTCTATAGCTAAAGCCCTTCGCAAAAAGGGTGATACAGACTCTATCGTACTTGCTGATGACTCAGGACTTGAGATTGATGCTCTTGGCGGCGAGCCAGGAATCTATTCAGCCCGCTACATGGGTAAGGACACTCCTTATCCGGAAAAAAATGCAAAGATAATCGAAAGACTTAAGGGTATCCCGGATGAAAAGCGCACTGCACGCTTCGTATGCGCCGTCTCAGCCGTTTTACCTGACGAAAAGGTACTTACATCCGTAAAAACAATGGAAGGCATCATAGGGCACGAGATAGCCGGTGAGAACGGTTTTGGATATGACCCTATATTCTTCCTGCCACAGTTTGGAAAAACATCTGCCCAGATATCACCTGAAGAAAAGAATTCCATAAGCCACAGAGGACAGGCTTTAAGGGATATGGAAAAACAGCTTTCGGCTGAGCTTAAGAAAATATCTGAATAAATAAACGATCTGTTTAAAGATCAGGTCTTCATAAAGATAGATTGTCAAAAAAGACATATCATCAGAAAAAATTGATAGATCACAAAAATAGAAAAGGCACTGTCCCCAAAAAAGACAGTGCCTTTAAAACAGCTTGATACTGAAGTGCGGATAGAGGGACTTGAACCCTTACACCTTACGGTACAGGAACCTAAATCCTGCGCGTCTGCCAATTCCGCCATATCCGCATAGAAAGTATTGTATATTATCGCCTGCATATGTGTCAATCACCGCAGAAAAAACGGTGTCGCAAATCTTAATTAAATGCGATATAATGTTCATAATTGAACGAGTTAAAATTTTTTCAAAAAGTGTGTTGACAAGTTTTGAAAAACTGATATATAATAGCTCTTGCGTTGCGGCGCTGATGAGTTTCCACCGAACATCATTTCGGGGTGTGGCTCAGTTTGGCTAGAGCGCCTGGTTTGGGACCAGGAGGCCGCAGGTTCGAATCCTGTCACCCCGACTCGTTCAACAGAGTTGTAACGCAAAGTTTTACCAAGCAGGTGTAGTTCATTGGTAGAACACCAGCCTTCCAAGCTGGATAGGTGGGTTCGATTCCCATCACCTGCTCTTGCATATAACTTTTTAGTCTTATGCAGCGTGTGCCCGTAGCTCAGCTGGATAGAGCAACGGCCTTCTAAGCCGTGGGTCGGGGGTTCGAATCCCTTCGGACACACTTTTTCATGCAAAAACTCCACTGTTTGCATGAAACATGGTGGCTATGGCGCAGTTGGTTAGCGCGCCAGATTGTGGTTCTGGAGACCGTGGGTTCGAGTCCCACTAGCCACCCTGAACTATGATTAGATTCGAAGTCTTCCCGTAAGACTGTTGCGACAGCGAGAGAGCCATTTAATCGCTAGGGTACCTAATAATGGGCTATCGCCAAGCGGTAAGGCACAGCACTTTGACTGCTGCATTCACCAGTTCGAATCTGGTTAGCCCAGCTCGATATTATACTTTAAAGTTTAATATAATATATGAGATACTAGCTCAGTTGGTAGAGCACTTGACTTTTAATCAAGTTGTCGAGGGTTCGATTCCCTCGTGTCTCATTGAAAGCACCGTCTATTTGATATATTCAGTAGGTGGTGCTTTTTTTCATGCTTTCGTCTTGTGGTAAAAACATGAATTAAAAAAGCCCGGTAAGACCGGGCTAAGTGAATCTGTTTTTATTTAGAAGCCTTTTTCCGATGTTCCTCATGCTGCTTTCTTTTAAGCTCGTACATGCGCTCATCAGCTTTCATGTATACTTCATGTGCTGTTGCATCCTTGGAAAGCTCATGCCTGTAGCAGTAGCCGTAAGCTACGCTGTGGTCAAATCCTGTTTCCCTTTCCTTGGCATCAAGAAGAGTGTTCATATGGGTGATGTGATCGTCCAGATCAATATCATCAGGAACGTCTTTATGAATTACTACAAATTCATCACCGCCTGTTCTGCCCCTGAAGAAGGGATCAGAAAAGCATACGTTAAGTACATGGCTGAAATTCTGCAAAAGCTCATCTCCGGCCTTATGCCCCTTAGTATCATTAACCTCTTTTAAACCGTTTAGATCCAAAGAAATGATAAGGTAATCTTTATCTGTCTCATCAAGCTGCATAGTCTCCTTATCACAGAAAGTCCTGTTAGGAAGGCCTGTAAGAGAATCCATGTAGGCAAGAGAAGACAGAGCAATCTCCTTTTTTTTCATAGGATCAGCATTGGATAAGGTAACCATAAATGTCATTAGACGGGAAGCAACAAATATGATACCTCCAAGACCTATGAAAATAGAGGCGGCATTATTAAAAAACCTTGCTTCGCTAGTATCTCTGAAAAAGAAAACAGCTCCGATTATGAGGCAAAAAGATAGCGTATCAAGACCAAAGAGCTGTACCTTGTCGTATACAGAAGCTTTTCTTCGTTTTAGATAGAAGAATGAATAGATAATGTAGCTTGTAACACTTAAAGCGTAGATAACAGCAAAAGGCCTGCTAAAGTTATTGATGTATTTTATCCTTGTAAAATGGCATATTCCAAACACTATCTCAACAAAGATGATGCCTAAAGTAGAGCCTATCGCAATCTTATTATTATGAATATGGCATACTGTGCAGTACAAAAGAAGAAGTATAGGGAGTGAGAGATGTAAAAGGGCGTACTCGTATTGAGCTGGTCTTCTGGTGTTGGTCATGAATATGAAATTGATCCTCTGGGATGTCAGTATCCAGGCTCCGCCGAATACACATAAGAGAGCAGATCTAATATGACTTGCAAGGCCCCTGATCCTCACTGCGAAGAAAAGTGATATGAGGAAATAAACTACGCCAAACATACACATGAAGGTGCCAAGGAATACGGATACAGCTCTGTTTCTTATATATTCTCTTACAAGGTCATCAAAATTTCCAAAATGCGGAGTGTAAATGATTGTTTTGGAGCCGCTTTGGGACACAGTCAGGTATATGTCGATCTTCTTTCCTTCATAGCCTGTAGAGGGAAGAGGAATAAGATTTACATCCTTTGGAAGAAAGCCTCCATGCATTGCTTCTTCAACTCTTCTTTCGTAGATGGGTTTTCCATCGAGATAGACTGTATAACCAACAAACTGTGTTGCAAGAAGGAGCGTCGGGAAATCATACTTTTCACCAGTCAGCTTAAAAGATACTATTACGGTGTCACCCTGATTGAAAGTGTGATCATCTGTAAAAGCATTGATATGTTCTGCCTCAGATCTGCCTCTGTAGGTATCGTTAAGAGTAACATACAGACGATTTTCATTTATTATAGGCGCAGAATTCTCGCTATGAAGAACGAGCTCTGAGATAAAGAGGGCAGAAAACAGTATTAAAATGAACCACAACAAAACGTGTACATTCTTATATAGCATATAGTTTTGATATACTCCTTAAACACCTGAATCCTCATGCCGTTTTCTTTTCATTTCATACATTCTTATGTCGGCAATAGTATATATTTTCTCGGCGCTATGTCCGGGGAATTCTGTGCTTGACGCAATTCCATATGAAAATCCATATGTTGGTCCGGGAAGGCCAAAATGAGCTTTTGAAAATTTCTCCTGCAGTTCCATTATTCTGGCATCTGCATCTGCAGCGTTCTGGTTATAAAGGATAACTATGAATTCATCGCCGCCCATACGTCCTGTGATGTCTGAGGATCTAAAAGAACTGCCTAAAAGACCTGCAAAAAGCTTAAGGTAATTATCACCGGAATCATGACCATAAACGTCATTGACCTGCTTTAGATTATCAAGGTCTATGGATATGATGACAAAGTCCTTATTGTCATTATCAGCAGTGATCATCTCTTCCTGGCATCTTGCCCTGTTGGAAAGCCCTGTCAGAGGATCGTAATATGCAAGGCCCATAAGGAACTTCTGTCTGTTAGCTGATTCGATAGAATAGATCTGGTATTCGAAGTATCCGATAAAGATGAATAATACAAACACAAGGGAACCGCAGGTAAGAAGACTGAGGCTTAGTGAAGCTTCTCCTCTGGCAGATCCAAATTTCATGAAGTTATAAAAGCCGATCTCAACAAGGCCGCATATTAGAAAGATGCTAAGGCCTATAAGCAGAATCTGGAAGGATACTACATCCGGATCATTTCTTTTTTTATTTCTGTTTGTATACAAAAGATATATAGCACAGGCAAGCGCAAGAGGTGCCTGTATAAATATAAGTACATGGAATAGCATCGTGTGAGTTGAGAAAAGAGCTATGTGCGCAAAATGAGTGATTATACAGTAAGCATATGCAGCTATATCTACGATAGCCATGTATTTGAATACTTTGCGCAGGAACTTTTGCGGGAAGATAACGGCGACATAGGCGCAAAGTACTGCAGGAACCAGGTAGAAAGAAGCATATTCCAAAATCGTATTAACTATCATCCTTGAAGTGAAATAATTAAAAATATTGGCGGTTGCCAGTATATAGACTCCAAGTACAAAGGAGATGAGTGATCCAAGGAAAACTCTTTTATAATCAGTTTTGTTAAAGATAAGATATGGAGTTATGGCACAGAATGTGATGCCAAGGCTGCAAAGGAAAATGCCTATGTAGAACTGCAGTCTCATTTCATCCGAGCGCTTACTAAGAAAATCCTTGCGAAGGCCTAAATAGATCGTATCAAAGCCTGAGAAGGCGGTATCCTGTCCTGCAGTATAATAGATCGTAAGTGTCTTGCCGGGGTAGGTATCAGGGAGAGGGACATAAACATATCCCATGGGAAGCATGCGATGTTCTTTGTAAAGATTAGAAGCGAAATCATATATAAGCTCATCGTCCAGATAGACCTGAAAAGTTGCATGAACAGCCTTTATCTGAAGGCATGCAGACTTTATTCTGTAATCTGAAAGAGAGTGCACCAAAATAAAGGTATCACCAGTATCTGCTACAGGAATATCTGCTTCTGATAAGGAGATATCATTTTTGGACTCGCCGTTATAAGTAATACTCCACCCATCAGTCAACGCTATGATGTCTTTTTCATATTTAGAAGGGAAGGATCCTGGAATAAATGTATAGAGCAATCCAAAAGCTGTTATAACGGCAAGAAGTATGTAAATGGCTAACTTATTTCTGTCCGTATATTTTGGCATCATGATACTATTAATCATACAACTATCTGTAACCACCTGCAAACATTTAGTTTAAAGCATTTTTTGCTTTTTAAGCACCGAAGTCACTTGGAGACATGCCGGTTATCTTTTTAAAGATCGTTGAGAAATAGGTTATATCCTTATATCCGACCTTCTCAGCAACTTCGTATACTTTATAATTCCCGCTTTGCAGCATATTTATGGCTGCTCTTATCCGGTATCTGGTGATATATGCATTTATGGTATAATCAGTCTCTTTCTTGAACATATGGCTTAAATGGCTTTCAGAAAGCCCCAGACTATCTGAAATGAGTTTTACACTTATATTAGTATTTCCATAATTTTTTTCAATATAGTAAAGAGCATCTGATACATATTTGCTGACAGAATCTTTTTTTATAGCTTCGTCATTTAAGATTGAGTTCTTTCTAAGCTCTGAATTATTAGTGTAATCCTTGTCTATCTTGTCCCTGATCTTAAGAACGGCACTTTCGAGTTCTCCGTCCTTGAAGGGCTTTAGGATGTAGTCAGAAGCCCCAAGTTTAATGGCCTGCTGAGCATAGGCAAAATCCGAGTAAGCTGTAAGGAATATAGTATAGGCGTTATTTCCTTCACTTCTAAGTTTTGTGACCATTTCGATACCATCCATTTTGGGCATCCTGATATCACATATGATAAGATCAGGCTTATATTTCATTGCATTATCAAAACCCTGCTGCCCGTCGCTACTTTCAGCAACAACGCAACATCCAAGAGCCGCCCAGTCAATTCCAAGAACAAGGCCCGTTCTTACAAGTTTTTCATCATCTACTATCAGTACACTAAGCATATCTATCCCCATGAATTTTTATATCAGCTTCTTTTGACAGGAAGAGTTACAGTTATCATGCTGCCCCCTTCAGGAAGCCTTTTTGCCCTGATGCCATAATCATCGCCGTAGTAAAGTCGTATGATAGTATCCACATTGTAAAGGCCAAGATGGCCTTCTTCCTGCTTGTGATTTCTTTCTTCTATACGCTTTATTTCTTCGTCTGCGATGCCAACCCCGTCATCAGAAACTTCAATTGTTAATACCCCGTTATTATCATATATGTTTACAAATACCTGTCCGCCTGCCATATCTCTAAGCCCGTGAACGATTGCATTTTCAACGACAGGCTGAAGTATAAGCTTTGGAACTATGCAGTCTTCAAGTTCTAAAGGCACCTCAATGTCAAAAGAAAAATTGCCTGAAAATCTGATCTTTTGAATAGTGATATAGTAGTTAACAAGGCTTATCTCATCTTCAAGCTTTACAAATTTCTTACCCGATATAGCCATTCTTAAAATTATGGCAAGGCTTGAAGACAGAGTTGCGATTTCAGGAACGCCTTTAGTTTTGGCAGTCCATTTCATGGTATCAAGGGTGTTATACAAAAAGTGAGGATTGAGCTGAGCCTGCATCATGGCTATGGTACGCTCATCCAGCTCTTTTTGTTTCTGGATCTCAAGCTCCATATAGTTTTGAAGCTCCCCTGCCATCTTGTTGTAGTTTCTTCCAAGCTGGCCCAGCTCGTCCTGACGGTTAGTATCTACCCTTGCACTCAGGTCACCGCTCTCAGCCTTTTTCATGGCCTTTGAAAGCTTTCTTATGGGAAGAGTAAGGTATGCACTCATGGCTTCAGCAACAATAAGGCACAGGAACATGCTGACAGCAGCCATAAGGAGCATGACTCTTGCCATAGTCTTAGTGACATCAGGAGTGAAGATGTTTTCTTTGCCAAGGACGATTGAAAGCTCTGTATCTCCAATATCCCTGATAAAAAAGATTCCGTGATCTGTTGGCTGCGAGATATCAAGATTATTTAATCTTCTATTACGGACTTCCCATGCCACATTATCGTTTTTTGCTCTTTCATTTGAGTAGACCTGATCCCAGTATTTATCAAGTATTACGATTTCCAGTGATGAGTCTGTAGTGCTGGATAAGATGGCAGAAATATTGTCAGTATCCAGGCTTGCAACTATATATCCTATGCAGGATCCATTTTGCATGACAGCGCATGCGATCTGGATAAGGCTTGGATCTTCGTAGTCCTGAGTCTTTCTTATGGCGATAGTATGACTGTCGCTTACCTCTTTAAGTATTCCAAAGTAGGTTGGCATGCTCGTAAGCGCATTGTCTGATGAAGTACTTATAAGAGAATTACCATCCACGTCATACACGGTAAAATCGCCATAGTCGCGCAGATCTGTAGTCAGAGTAAAAAGCCTTCTGTAAGATCTGCTGCCTGTAAGAGGAGTGTTCTTTCCAAGCATTTCGAGGATGACTTCATCATTTGCAAGTGCGGTCATGTCATATTTGAACATACTGAGCTTTGAATCGAGCTCAGATGATGCAGCCTGTATCTGGCTTAGGGCAAGCTTTTCATAGTTTTGCGATATCCTGGCCCTGAATGCCCTGATAAGGAAAATACCTGATATCAGAAGCGGCAGGATAGCAACAAGTATAAAGGCTGACAGGAGTTCTCTTTTGAAGGATTTTCTGATCATTTAGTTCCCTCCTTCAAAAGAATCTCTAAGAGTATTCCATTTATCAAGGATATCTGATCTATATGCAGTAGCCTTGTCTATGTCGTAGATGATCACGTTGATATCGGAAGATGAATTGGTGTCTGTTCTTACACTTCTTCTAAACTGATATTCAGATAGATATAACTGAACCTGTCTGCCGGATACAAAGTCTATGAAGGCTTTGGCATTATCAAGATGGGCAGCACCTTTTACAATGGCGCATCCATCAGGAAGGGCAGCAGTACCGTCTTCTGGGTATATCATTTCTATACTCGCGCCGTTTGCGATATTCTTGCGGGCAACTTCTTCTGTAGTAATACCGACAGTTTTTCTTCCGGCTATAACTTCTGTTACAACATCAGTTGATGAATCAAGAACATCTCCTCCAAGATTATCCATAAACAGGCTAAGGGTATCATCGTCGTTTTTATCATCTAAAGTAAGGACCTGAAGCATGGTCATCATAGCTGTATACGAAGATCCCGATGTGCATGGATCAGCAAAAGCTATCTCGCCCTTATAAGAACCAGATAAAAGCATAGCCCAGCTTTGTGGACGCTCATTATAATTTATGAGTTTTGTATTGTAGATAAAGACTGTTGGAAGAGAAGAAAATACAGTATAGGAATTTGTAGCTGATGCATAGGAAGTATCAAGGTTTGATGCATTCTTTGATACATAAGGTTCAAAATAAGAGCTGTAACTGTCAAGTGAATCAACACCGCCCCCAAACATGATATCAGCCTTTTTACCATCATCTTCACTTGCTATGAGCTCAAGCATCTGGCTTGTTCCGCCGCTTACAACTTCAACCCATATGCCGGTCTCTTCTTCGAACTCCTGAATGATAGGCTCGTAGATTTCCGGCTTATGCGCAGTGTATACTATTAGTTTATTTTCTTCAGATAAACTATACACGTTGTCTGCTTTATCAGCTTTTTGTGGAATATCTATACCCAGAATAAGAGCAAAGATCAAAGCGATAATTATGAGGATCGCTACGGATACCTTTTTGGATAAATGGAATTTCCCCTTTTTCATATTTATATTATATAGCGATTTTTCCTTGATTTGTAAGGGTTTGCAAAGTTTAGCAGGATTTCTAAATATTTTGCAGTTTTGTCCCGTTCATTATCGAAATAAGGTTTACTACAATTATTTTCAGAGGGAAAAATTCTAATGGGTATATAAGGAGGACAAAAAACTATGAAAAAGAAACTTTTATCTGCTGTTATGACGTTCAGCCTTCTTGCAACTTCACTTGCAGGCTGCGGTTCTGGTACAGATGCAGGTACCACAGGGGGTTCTGCACAGGGAACTGATAACCAGACAGCAACACAGACACAAACAGATGCAGGAACACAGACAGTTGATCCTGCAAACATGACTGAAACTCAGAAAATCATAGCTGAGGCCCAGACCATGACATTGGAAGAACTTGCCAAGAAAGCTATCGAAGAGAGTAACGGTGCAACATTCTACGGCGTTGGTAACTCAAGCCGTGGCAAGACAGCTCTTCCTCTTTTCATTGAGTATCTTCAGTCTATCGATCCTTCCTACACACTTGAGTTCGACTGGCAGCAGCCCAAGAACAACAAGATCTTCGAACAGCTTCAGGCTGATTCACTTAAGGAAGAGGGCACATTCGCAATGACCCTTATCCAGGATGGTAACCAGATCGAGTCCAAGATGGTTCAGACAGGAATCCTTGATACATTCATTCCTCTTGACTGGGCACAGGCTAATGGTACAACACCTGATGCTTATAACGGCTATCTTGAACTTCAGCTTCTCAACAAAGTTTTCATGTACAACACAACAGGTGATAAGACCTATGATAACTGCTGGGATTTCGTAGCAGAAGGTTCACACCCTCTTTTCATGGATATTGATTCTGAAATAGTTGGTAAGAACTTCCTGTACATGCTCACAGAAGATACATATGCTCAGTATCTCAAGGATGCATTTGATGCTCTTCCAGCAGATGAACAGGCTTATTTCCAGCCTACAATCGATTCTGAAAAAGAAGATGCAGAGCTCTTCGGACTTGGCGCTAACGGTGCATATGCTCTTGCATACATTAAGCTCTTTGTAGGTGCTTATAACGCTCAGACAGATGACGGACCTATCTGCCAGACACTCGTTACAGATTCTGCTACAGACCAGTCAGGACTTCTTGTTTATTCAAAGCTTCGTTCTGTAGAAGAGTCATCAGGCGTATCAGTTAACAACATCAATATCGCTGCATATCAGGATGGATATACAGGAATCGGCGGATACGGATATTGCCATTATCTCTTCGTAACAGATAACAGCCCGCTTCCATGGACAGCATGCGCATTCATCGCGTACATGACATGTACAGAAGACGGCTTCTCAGCATGGGGCAAGGACATGGGCGGATATTCATCCAACCCTGAAGTTGCTAAGGCTATCGAGACTACATATGAGCATTCCAAGGGCGGATACAACGAAGCAGGCGAAGATGAGTTCCCTGCAAAGGATGACCGTGGCAAAGAATGGTGGGTAGGCGAAGGCCAGCTCGTAGTAGAAGATCCTCAGTACTGCGCATCTGTAGCATTTACAGTAGGTAGCTGGATCGAGACACTTGATAAGTATACAGGTGAAGAATCTGAATAATATAGCAATACGATCATAAAAATATAAAAGGTAAAATATGTCAGTGTGCTGTCTTTCCTTAAGTGAAGGGCGGCGCACTGATTACCTTAAAGGTGAAAAATAAAAAGAGGACAAATATGAAAAAAGCCATTTTTTTAAACCGCCTGAAAACATATTTTGGTAAGCCTCAAAATGTGATATTGCTCTTATTCGGACTGACACTTACATATACAACAGTTGCTCCGATCGTGGCAATAGTTCAGGATACATTCAAGATCCATCCGGGTACTATCGATCAGTACCTGACAGGTAAGGCAGAAGGTTATTCTGCTGCCAACTATACGGATCTTTTCACATCAAGACTTGCAAAGACAAACCTGTGGATGCCTATTTTAAACACAGTACTTCTTGCAGTTCTTACATGTCTTATCGCAATTATTTTCGGCGGACTTACAGCATTTTTAGTAACAAGAACAAATCTTAAATTCAAGAAGTATATCAGTTCTATATTTATTTTTCCATACATAATGCCCCAGTGGACTCTGGCTGTTGTATGGCAGAACCTTTTTAATTCAAATTCAGTTACAGGTACATCAAATGGACTTTTAGTAACACTTACACATATCGCAATGCCTCTTTGGTGGTGCCAGGGACTCTTCCCTTCAGCAGTGGTACTGGGCCTTCACTATGCACCCTTTGCCTACATCATGATAGGCGGCATATTCAGAAATATGGATGCCAACCTTGAAGAGGCTGCAACTATTCTTGATACTCCAAAGTGGAAGATCATGTTCAGAATCACTCTTCCAATGGTAAAACCGGCAATTCTTTCAACGATACTTCTGGTATTCGGATCTGCAATGGGAAGCTATCCTGTACCACACTACCTTGGTCTTACAACACTTTCAACCAAGTACGTATCAATGAATTCCAAATACACGGGAGAAGCTTCTATACTTGCGATCATCATGATGATCTTCGGAATCATGATCCTTGGAATCAACCAGATGAGCCTTAAGAGCCGTAAGAGCTACACAACAGTCAGCGGTAAGTCAGGTCAGATATCCAAGATCAATCTGGGAAAAGCAGGAAAGTATATTATTGGTATAATCCTTATCATCGTAACTTTCTTTACATCAATATTCCCGATCGTAATGTTCACACTTGAAACATTCCTTCCAAACCCTGGAGATTACAGCTTCCTGTACACAGGAGACTTCTCTAATCTTACGACCAAATGGTGGCTTACTAATGATAATAACGCAAGCGCACTCTATGGTCAGAAGGGAATTCTTTTTAATGAACTTATAAGAAGAGCACTCTCAGGAACCCTTCTTGTTGCTATATGCTGTGCTCTTATCGCAGGTACTATAGGAACACTCATCGGATATGCTGTATCCAAGAATAGAAGAAGTAAGTGGGCTTCCTACGTTAACAACATGGCTTTCCTTCCGTACCTTATGCCATCACTTGCAGTAGGCGCAGCATTCTTCATCCTTTTTTCAAATGGCAAGATAAATCTTTTCAATACCTATACACTTCTTATAATCGCAGGTGTTGTAAAGTATATACCATTTGCATCCAGGGCTGCCCTTAACTCAATGCTTCAGCTATCAGGGGAGATAGAAGAAGCTGCTATCATTCAGGATATTCCATGGATCAAGAGAATGACAAGGATCATCATTCCTATCCAGAAGTCATCGATAATCAGCGGATATATGCTTCCATTTATGACATGTCTTCGTGAATTATCACTCTTCCTTCTTCTTTGTACACAAGGATTTATCCTGTCGACAACTCTGGACTACTTTGACGAGATGGGACTTTACGCATTCTCAAGTGCTATCAACCTGATACTTATAGTACTTATCCTCGTCTTCAACACAGTTGTCAATAAGCTCACCGGAGCAAGCCTTGATTCCGGTATCGGCGGCTAAGTTCGATTGCTCTTAGTCGTTGATCATTATCCTAGATTTAAAGTGGAAAAGTATATCTGCGCATGGTAATGATCCTGCAAGAACTAAATTTAGCTGCATATTCCATATATGGCATGAGATTAGGAGGAGATAGAATATGCCTGAAATTAAACTTACAAATATAACCAAAAGATACGGGAATTTCTACGCAGTAGATAATCTGAATCTTGATATAGAAGATAATGCCTTTATAACACTTCTTGGTCCATCCGGATGTGGTAAGACAACAACCCTTCGTATGATCGCAGGACTTGAAACACCAACATCAGGACAGATCAAAATAGGCGACAGAGTAGTATTCGATAGCGAAAAGGGAATCAATGTTCCGCCCAATAAGCGTAAAGTCGGATTCCTCTTCCAGAACTATGCTCTGTGGCCCAACATGACAGTATACCAGAATATTTCTTTTGGTCTTACAAACATTAAAGAAAAGATGCCACTTGTAGATATTAAGGCTCTTAAATTAAAGACCAAGATAGAAGCTTTAAAGCACCCTAAAGAACTTAAAGATATCTATGAAGAAAGCCGCAACAAGGACGGTAAGGTGGATATAGAAAAGGTATACCTTAAACTTATCGATACCTATTCAATGTCTATGTATAGCGCTAAGGAGTTTTACTCACTTGGTGTCATGGAGACAGTAGACACTAAGTCTGACGCAGACGATAAGCGCGCCGTACTTGAAAAAGAGTTTGAAGACATCGTAAAAGCACATGAAGCAAAAGGTGAAACACTTTCTGATAAGTGCGAGATATTAAAGGGCGGTCAGGCAGTTGAAACTGTAAGATCTCTTACAAAAGAGGAAATCGATCTTGCTGTAAGAAGGGTTTCAAGGATTGTTAAGATCGGAATGTTCATGAACAGATACCCTGCTGAACTTTCAGGTGGTCAGCAGCAAAGAGTTGCTATCGCAAGAACACTTGCTCCCGAGCCTCAGGTTCTTTTTATGGACGAGCCATTATCAAACCTTGATGCTAAGCTTCGTCTTGAGATGAGATATGAGCTTCAGCGTCTTCACCTTGAAACTGGAAGTACATTCGTATACGTAACACATGATCAGATGGAAGCTATGACTCTTGCCACCAGGATATGCCTTATCAATAACGGCGTACTTCAGCAGTATGCAGCACCACTTTCTGTATATAACAGACCTGAAAACTTATTTGTAGCAGACTTTGTTGGTAATCCGTCCATGAACTTTGTGGAAGCAAAGGGTGTTCAGGAAGCTGGTGGTGAGCTTTCATTAAACGTTCTTGGAAATCACAAGGCAGTATTTAAGCCATCAGAAGCACTTGATCTAGGTAAGTGGTTTGAAGACAGGGATGCTGCTAAGGCAAAGGCTGATGCAGAGCTTGAACTTAAGAAAAAAGACAAGAAGTATGTAGAAAAGAACAATAAGGATGAGAGCTTCCGTTATCACATAAGTCTTGTTGAAGAAAAGGACGATTCTCTTGACGAAGAGCCTGTGATCACAAATGAAGACTTCGTTATCGGAATAAGACCTGAATTTATCGAGCTTGATGAGGGTGAAGGTGGTATAGAAGGAGAGCTGTACGGTGTCATGCCGACAGGTATGGAATCTACTATCAAGATTGCAGTAGGGAACTTCCTTCTTACAGGCGTGGTATTTGGATCGAAGCTGTTCCAGATAGGAGCAAAGCACAATATCACAGTATCCGGCGACGGAATTCTTCTCTTCGACAGAAAATCCGGAAAGTGCATCGCATCCGGAAGCCTGGAACTTGAATAAGGGCTGTCGCAAAGTGGCCCGCTATCATGCCTTGGAGGCCGGGCGCTGTTCATAAAAGGTTTTAGAATCACAATAGGTCGGATATTCAAGGACTTTCAAAAAAGGTCAAAGAATTCTACGGCTCAGAAACTCGGGGGCTCTGCCCCCTCAAACATGCTGAGCCGTGAACAGAATTCTTTGGCCTTTTTCAAAAGCCTCTTGAATATTGCCGACCAATTGTAAGATTCTAAAACCTTTTATGAACAGCGCCCGGCCTCCAAGGCATGATAGCGTGGTGCTTTTGCGAGGAGCTGAAATAATGGTTTTTGACCTTTTTTACTAGGCATTTTATAATGACAGTGATACTAACTTTTCAAAGTAACTGGGTAGTCTGAGTTCGGAAAGCAATAAACATTTGCAGGTTGGTGAAGGGATTAACTATTCATGAGGCGTAGATTATTCGGGTCATTTCATAGGGCAGCAGCTTTGATGCTTTCGATAAGTCTTGCCATGTCCTTGCAGGGATGTGGATATCTTATTGATATGCGAGATGATGCTGAATATATTTATGAAGAAGATGTTGATGATTCGGATAATTCAGAGGATGAGGTATATTACTCGGCTCGTACAGATGAAGACAGGGATTCATGGCTTGAGGAGTGGGAGAGCTGGGAGAACTGGGATGACGATGAATTCAATGTATGGGATGAAGATGATTACTACGATGAAGACGAATTAGAGGCTGAAGATGAAGATGAGGAAGATGGTGATCCAGATACTGACGAAGAAGACGAAGAGTATTATGAAGCATACGAGTCAACTGGCGGAACTGGAGTATTTATAGGGGATAACGGAAGCGGTAATACTCTGACAGGGAACATTCCGGTAATATCTCTTTATGTTGATGATGCTAATTATTCATGGACTGACAGTCAGGAAGATAGCAGGACTTTTGCTCATACTGTCAGGTATCTTGATATAGCTTGCCAATTCCTTATGGACGAAGCTTCCAAGTGGGGGCAGGAGCTTAATCTTATTTATGATTTCTATGAAGATGAAGATCTTGGGTATTCTTTTTCTATAGAGTCGGATTCTGTAAAAGATTATTACAATGCTGACTGCGAGATCTGGTACTTTATTGAGAATAATATTGATGTTGGTGCACTGCAGGAAAGATATAATGCTGACAGTGTAGCTATCATGGTATATATCAACACTGACAAGTCGATAGACGAGGTATCCTGTACTACCTGTTATTATGCGGGTTATGCTCTGGACAGCGTATATGAATTTTCATATATGTTCATGCACAGTAATGGAGAGGAAGAGACTCCTGCAGCGTTTGCACACGAAATGATGCACCAGTTTAGTGCAATAGATCTTTATCTGGAAGACGAAGATATAGGTCTTTCAGAAGAAGAGATAGAGATAATCGAGTCGGATTATCCCAACGATATAATGTACACTACATATGAAGCCATAACATGGATTCCGGTTTATAGCGCGATAACGAATGAGATATCTGAGCTTGATGCTTATTATATTGGCTGGACTGATCATTCGGATCTTGTAGATGAATATGAGCTTATGTCTCGTTAACCGCGTTAGAATCAATGCCTTCTATGTATTTTGCCTTATTATATAAAACCATACCATAGAGGCTAACTTCTGAAATATTATCATCCTCGAGTACGCATCTTGCCATATTTCTAAGGCAGGTGCCGGGGATGATTTTTTTTGACCCGTTTTTGGAAAAAGAAATATAGGGCATTCTTGAAGCTGCGATTCCGGCTGCAATAAGCGGATTGGAAGATTCGGTATCAGTGATATTTTCAGGGTTCAAAACTAAAAGGGTAAGAGGAATATTTCCTTCACGCCCCTTATAGATCTTATCCGGGTGAATACAATCTTTATAATATCTGACAGGTCTGTTGTTATCTTCTTTTAAGGCATAGTGCTTGATCAGGCGAGCGAGTTTATCCTTATCGCCTGAAGAATCAGTCATGATGACTTCAAAGAGTTTGTAGTCCTGAGTCAGAACATTGTTTATATAAGAAAATGGATAATCATCCGAATCAACTATTACAGTGATCGGGAAAAAGAAATCATGATCAAGTCTTTTATGCAGTAGTTGTTTTTGGCGCTCTAAGCGTATGGGAAGATAGCTTTTTAGAGACGTTCTGAAAAATGAAATTGCAAAGATAAGTACTATTACTGACACAATGAGCATTGCTATTTGCATAGTCTTTATCCCTTCTTTCGATAGTTTGTCGCTTCGTTCCTAAAGTCTTGATATCTGTCATTATGTTCCAAAAGTCTTTTAGATATTATCAAGTGCAGCCTGAAGTTCATCCATGGCGTAGCTTAGTTCTTCCATTGCATATGCATCGCCGGTTTCTTTTAGTATCTTTAACTGGCCCTGACTAATCCTGAGTTTTGAAAGTGACTTGGAACTGTTGATACGCACATACCACCACTTTGAATGTATTGCTTTCAAAAGGCACTCTATGGCTTCCTTGTTGTCATCATGATCATCATAATCTCCGATAGCAGAAGCAGCTACAGAAGCAGGCTCCCAGACATCTGAATCAAAGGATTCTTCTACTATGCAGATAAGTTTTCTGCTTGTCTTGAGTCCGGGCTTTTTGGCAAAAAGTCTTATGGAAGCACATCTAAGATCGATATCTTCTTCAGTATCTGAGGCAATAGCCATAAATTTTTCATCATGATCATGAATTCCTTCATACCTCATGAAATTGATGATTGCGATCTTTACATGTTTATCAAAACTGTCAAAAACATTCATAAGGCATCTTGCAAGCAGAACTTTGTCGCCTGTAAATGTCAGAAGTCCGTCAGCAAGTAATCTTTCGTTGTGATAGAAGCTGTTCTTTTTGATCATATGAAAAGCATCGATCACAAGCGATTCGTTACCAAAGCTGTAAATTGCCAGAAGGGCATTCTGGCGCAGATATACTGAATCTTTGCTAAGATAGGTGAGCATTGTCTTTGCAAAGTAAGAGTTATGCTCCTTGTCCGTTATCTGGAAGGTTGATAAAGTGTAGGCAAAAAAGCTCTTGAGATCGTCTGATGCACCGCCAAATAGTGAACATAAAGCACGTTCGTTTTTGTATAAGATACAGAAAGCAGAAGAAAGATACTCCACAGATTCAAAGGATACATCTGCAAAAGCAGCAAGGCTTTCAGGATTTAGAAAAAGGCGAAGAAGTCCGGAAGGAACAGTTCCATCACTATTTTCATATTTTTTGAGGATAATGCGCCATCTTTGATGACGTCTTGCGCTTTTTCTGGCAAGTAAAGTCTTGTTACCGGATGTCCATTCGTTAAGAATAAGGCCTGCTGCAATTAGTCCTATACTTACGATGGTTATGATCATAGCAAGTAAAGTCATAAGACCTCCTTATATACAGATCATCAAAAAAAGTGGAAACTGATTTAAAAATAATGGTGTAAACAACATTAATTATCGGAATTTTGAACACATTTTATTATATCTATTGTATTATATATATTGTAGGATAATCATCCAGTGTTCTGCCTAGATAATAATAGTAGGAGGTATTATGAGAAGAAGATTTTTTATGCCTGTTCTTATGAGTCTGACGCTTGCTCTTTCTGCATGTGGTTCTTTCAATAGTTCTTTGGATGATGAAGACGAAGACATTGAAGACGAAGATGAAGACGATGATGAAGATGAAGAAGAAAATAACGCAGCTACAGAAGGCACTGACCTGGAAGATGATCAAACTCCCACAGGGTCAGGTAAAGGCACACAGAAGGCGGTTACAATTGCCAGCCATAAGGTAACTGCAGAATTTGAGGATAATGAAAATCTTACATCGACAGGATCTTACCCCGAGATCATAGTAAATGAAGATTTCATGATGGATTATCCAAAGTTTTGGGCTGCTATGACTACTTTTAGTGATAGCATTGGAGAATCTGCTGTTGAGGATATTAAGACCTTTGGATATGGAGCGCCCGGAGAAGATGAAGCTTCTTATCATTATGATATCGAAGCTGAGGTTTTAAGACTTGATGACAAGGTTTTTACAGCCAAGTTTGAAGAAGATTATGACTGGTCTTATACAGAAGATTATGATCCATACTATTATTATGTTAATTATGATATAAACACAGGTAAGAGAATCTGGTCTGATGCCTTTTTTGCCGAAAAAGAAGGACTGGCTCAGGTACTGTATGATACGGTTGTAGCTACATATCCAAGAGAAAAGGATCTTATAAATGAAACTAATGAAGAGGGCATCCCGATCGCTCTTGACTATATAACTTCCATGGTTGATTATGACTATCTTCCATGCTGTATAGTTGGAGATGAGTTAGTAATCCATTTTGGATCCTATTCCATTATGGATAATGATAATTTCTATGATATAACTATTCCTGTTGATGATCTTAAGGACTATCTGAATCCGGATTATATTGAAGATACAACAGGTAATGTAGAGGACAAGGTTGAATATACAGAAGTTATAGATGATACCTATGAAGGTAAGCTGTATATATATGAGGATGAAACACCTGAAAATGAAGAGCAGGAAGAGATCCATGTATCTACACCTGAAGAACTTGTAAATGCTATTGCTCCTAACACTCATATCATTCTTGAAAGTGGCAAATATGATATCTCTGATTACGTACTTGAGGATAATCCTGATGTAGATAACGAGTATTGGGGATATACATCATGGTGGGGCGAGTATGGAGTATGTAATGTTTACAATATGACCATCGAGGGCGAAGATCCTGATGACAGACCTGAGATAGTTATTAAGAGCGCATTCTATGATGTATTTGTACTAGATCAGTGCAGTAATATAACGCTTAATAACCTTATCATTGGACATGATGCCAAGAAAGGTGATTGCTCGGCGAATGTTCTTGCAGTAATGAATTCAAACGGAATAACAGGTAATAATCTTGATCTGTATGGATGCGGAGCATATGGACTGATGTGTATGGCCAGCAATGGTGTATATCTCTATGATTCCTGCATACATGATTGTACTTACGGAATAGTAGAACTGTTTGATGATTCATCAGATATATGCTTCTACGATTGTGATTTTATAGATAACAGAGAATATACTCTTATTGAAAACGGTTATAATATCGGATATATCTATTTTACCAATTGTAAATTTGAAGGTAATGAAGGCGATCTGTTCAGCCTTTATGCAGAACCTGATTATATTACCTTCACAGACTGCGAATTTGGTGATGAAGAAAGAGAGTTCCTTGATGAACACTTCGACATGGTCATATATTATGAAGATGGCGGAGCGGGCTGATAAAAGAAAAGCTTGTATGCATAAGTATGTATCAGGATTTATAGATTCCTGATATAGGGAATTCTATTATATGTATTAAAAAAGTGCTAGCTTGTGAAAAAACCTCCTAAGTAGATAAGAAAAAATCTTTAATCTGCTTGGGAGGTTTTGTGTTATACTTAATCGACGTGAATAATTATAAACAATAATTTTATAAAAAATCAGGGGAGGACCAAAATGATTGATTTTACTAATTCACTATGGGCGCTTCTTCCGCCGATAATTGCTATCTTACTTGCTCTTATAACCAAAGAAGTTTATTCATCACTTATGATCGGAATCATCACAGGAGGACTATTATTCGCCGGTTTTAATCCTGTAGGTGCCATGAATCATATTTTTGTAGATGGCATGATAAAACAGCTTTCTGATCCCTGGAATGTTGGTATTCTTATTTTCCTTGTGGTACTTGGAAGCATTGTCATGTTAATGAACAGGGCCGGCGGTTCAGCTGCCTTTGGAAGATGGGCAAGTACTCATGTAAAAACAAGACTTGGTGCTCAACTTGCGACAATAGCACTTGGAACGCTTATTTTTATCGATGACTATTTTAACTGTCTTACAGTTGGTTCTGTAATGCGTCCTGTAACTGATAAGCACAAGGTATCAAGAGAAAAACTTGCATATCTTATCGATGCAACAGCAGCTCCTATCTGTATCATTGCTCCTATATCCTCATGGGCAGCAGCTGTAACAGGATTCGTAGAAGGTGCTAATGGTCTTGAACTTTTTATTCGTGCGATTCCATATAACTTTTATGCATTCCTTACATTTGTAATGATGATCACTATCTCCGTAGGCAATTTTGACTATGGAAAAATGGCTCAGGCAGAGATTCAGTGCGGTATAAGCGATCATCCTGACGGAAGCCGTAAACATTCAAGTCTTACAGGTGCCGAGGATCAGCCTAATCCTCCTGTTTCACAAAAGGGTAGAGTTATCCACCTTGTTCTTCCGATATTTGCACTTATTATCTGCTGCATCGTTGGAATGATCTATACAGGCGGTTTTTTTGACGGAGAAGGATTTGTAACAGCGTTTTCAAATTCTGATGCTTCTACAGGACTTGTTTTTGGATCTATGGTTGCTCTTTTTATTACTATTGTTTTCTATCTTGCGACCAGAGTTCTTGATTTTAATGAATGTATGAATGCAATTCCTGAAGGCTTTAAGAGTATGGTACCTGCTATCCTTATCCTTACTCTTGCATGGACTCTTAAGGCTATGACAGATTCACTTGGTGCAGCTGAATATGTTGGCGGTCTTGTTGAACAGGTTGCTGAGAATGGAATGGTAATGGGAGTATTACCTGCATTTGTTTTTGTAATAGGAGCTTTCCTTGCGTTTGCTACAGGAACTTCATGGGGAACATTTGGTATGCTGATCCCGATCGTTGTAAGTGCATTCCATAGTGATATCAACAATGAGCTTATGATCATTTCAATTTCTGCATGTATGGCAGGAGCTGTTTGCGGTGACCATTGTTCTCCGATATCTGATACAACTATCATGGCATCTGCAGGCGGACAGTGCGAGCATATCAAGCATGTATCAACTCAGCTTCCTTATGCTATCACAGTTGCAGTGGTATCAGTATTTTGCTATATCCTTGCCGGATTTGTACGTAACTGGCTTATCACACTTCCTGTTAGTATAGCGGCTATGGTATTTGTGCTTCTTGCGATCAAGAGTGTTACTAAAAATAAATAATTAAGTGGTAAATATATAGGAGGCTGAAGAATAATTCTTCAGCCTCCTTTTTTGAGGGACGTATGTACTATTGTACAGTCACTTCGATTGAAGTACCGATGCTGCCTGTACCGATGATACCGAACTCAACTGACTGTCCAGGTGCAAGGTTTGTATTCCATTCAAGAGGAGTGATCACATAGTAGTCACCTTCTTCTTTGATGTTTACACACCAGCTGGAATCGATATTAACCTGGTCTTTTCTTACCTTTACTGTCCAACCGCTTACTGCAGCGCCTGTGTTGTTTGTTACCTTGAAGTTTACAAGGTAGCCTGTTCCCCAGCTATTGATTGTATAAGATACATCCTTGCCTTCTACTATTGGCTGATCAGGCTGGCCTGGATCTGGCTGATCGGGCTGACCTGGATCTGGCTGGTCTGGCTGACATGGATCCGGCTGATCGGGCTGTCCTGGGTCTGGCTGATCAGGCTGGCCCGGATCTGGCTGATCAGGTGTGTGGTTAGGATTAGCCATTACCTTGAAGGAATCAAGGTCAACAGGGTTACCAACAGCTACAAGGTAGATGTCGTGTGTACCTGAGAGATCACTGCTGATCTTAGCAGCTACATCCTTGAAAGATCTGCTAGTTACAGTGATAGTTGCGATAGGAGCACTATCAAGGCTGTCAATGTATACAGCGATTGAAGTCTTAGGCTTGGAAGCCTGAGCATTTGCAAATACTCCGCTGATACCGTTTGTAAAGTCAACGCCCTTAACTACAACATAACCACCGGCATTGATTGTCTGATATGTAACGCCGTCTGCTGTATTAACAGTAGCACTATTTGCTTCAACATTTTCAGCTTCAACACCTGCATAGATATCTACAGGAGTAGTAGGCTGGTCAGGCTGACCTGGATCCGGCTGATCGGGCTGACCTGGATCAGGCTGGTCAGGCTGTCCTGGATCTGGCTGATCAGGTGTGTGGTTAGGATTAGCCATTACCTTGAAGGAATTAAGGTCAACAGGGTTACCAACAGCTACAAGGTAGATGTCGTGTGTACCTGAAAGGTCATTATTGATCTTAGTAGCAACATCTTTGAAACTTCTGCTTGTAACAGTAATGGTTGCAATTGGAGCACCATCAAGGCTGTCAACGTAGATGGCAATAGAAGTCTTAGGTTTAGAAGCCTGAGCATTTGCAAATACTCCGCTGATACCGTTTGTAAAGTCAACGCCCTTAACTACAACATAACCACCAGCGTTGATTGTCTGATATGTAACACCGTCTGCTGTATTAACAGTAGCGTTGCTGGACTCAACATTTTCAGCTTCAACACCTGCATAGATATCTACAGGAGTAGTAGGCTGGTCAGGCTGACCTGGATCCGGCTGACCTGGATCTGGCTGATCAGGCTGTCCTGGATCTGTTATTGAAGGTGTTGCGATCCAATTATCGATAGATACATTTCCTACAGCACCAACGAATGTTATTGTCTCGTTATCACCAACAAGATCTTTTAAAGTTGCTGTGAATGTCTGATATTCTCCATTTGTATTCTTTAATTTGATATTACCAAGTGATTCACCAGTTGAATCACCCTTTCTAACATCGATTACACCCATACCATCACATTTTGCTGTGATAGTAATAGAAGCAAGACCTGATGAGAAGTCACAGGTCTTAACTGTGAAATAATCGTCTTTTTCAATGCTTGAAACAACTTTTCTTCCGTCAGCTTCGGTAATTACCTCAACTCCGCTGGAGCCAAAATTTGTTTCAGCTTCTACTCCGTTGTACGGATGTATATGTGGTGCTGCGTTTGCAGTATATGCTGGCGTTGCACAAACTCCTGCAGCCAGCATAATGCTTAATATTGCTGCTCTTCTTTTCATTATAATTTTCCCCTCTAAAGTAATTTAATGTTGTAAATAATTTCGAAATTATTTCACTCGAGCAATCAAAGATTAACATATCTGTAATATTTAGACAAGTTAAATGTTGCTATATTGTAATAAAAATATACAATAAGTATACTTCGAAAATTTATTGAAAACGCTTACTTTGCTTTTGCTGAGAGAAAGAAACTGGTTCTTAAAACGACGTTTACGAAAACTTTTTTGTAATAAATACGTAAAATATAGTGAGGAAATTATCTGTTATATGACAGGGTTATGTTAAAAAAGGCAAGTTTTGATAACTTATAGATGTGTGGTAAACTATAATGAGACTAAAAGAAAACGTTTTTTACAGGAAGGTGCGAAAGTGGTATCCATAAAAGATGTTGCCAAAGAGGCAGGCGTTGCCATATCTACAGTATCAAAGGTACTGAATAATTATCCTAATGTCAGTGAAGACACCAAGCTAAGAGTCATGGAAGTAGTAAAGAGGCTTGGCTTTGTTCCTAATACTGTTGCTGCTACATTATCGTCTAAAAATTCCGGAAGAGTTGCTCTTCTTATTAAGCTTAATGTAGAAACCCAGGCTATCGATGAGATCGATATGCAGTACATATCAGGAGCGATAAGTAAAGCCAGAGAACTTCAGCTTGATGTCATCACCATTTTCTTTAGCATGGTTGAAAATATGACTTTGGATGAGATGACCAGATATTTTGTGTCTCAAAGTATCAAGGGCATAATAATATATGGAATGTCTAAAGAAGATAAGGTCTTAAGACAGCTTATAGAAAATGACACATTTAAAACTGTAGTAATAGACGTGCCTTATATTGGTGCAACGACTTCCTGTGTCAGCGTCAACCAGGCCAAAGCCCAGTATGATGTAGCCAAGAAGACCATTAAGGAAAATAATTGCAGGAAAGTTTTATATATTGCAGGTACAAGAGACGGCTATGTAACAGATGCCCGTCTTGAAGGCATCAAGCAGCTTAAGGAAGAGCTGGGACTTCAGGTACTTATAAGGAACGGTAATTTCTCAGAACTTCAGGCAAGAAATATTACACTTAAATATGGTAAAAATAAAGACTGCGTTGTCTGTGCGTCAGATCTTATGGCAATAGGAGCTATGAAAGCTCTAATAGATATGGATATTTTCAGACCAGTATGCGGCTTTGACGGTATTGTGCTTATGGGATATGTCGGAAAACAGATGAATACAGTTAGACAGAACTTTGCAGCAATATCTTCAAGGGCGGTAGAAGAAATGCAAAAGCTTCTTGATGGAGAAGAAGGTATAAGAGTTACGATGCCTCATGAACTGGTAAGGCTTAAATATGAAGAAATTATCAGATGATAAAAAGTTGATCAGTTAGTTAGATCAATGATAAGTACTTGAGTTTTCGGACATAGACCGCAGGAAGCATATGAACTGATAACAAAGAAAAATAAATAAGATAAAAATGACTTGCGGAAAACGTTTTCTTGTGCTAAGGTAATATCGTGGAAACAGAAAACGTTTTCTCTTTATATGAAAAACTATTATATCGGCTGTTGCCGGTGATTTAAGTTCCTATATGGGAAAGGAGTTATTTATGTCAACAAACATGCAGCGTGATATTCTTGTTCTCAATCTTGAAGAGCAGATGGAGAGAAGTGCAGAAAGACAGTTTGATAAGACATTTGCAGACTGTACAGACAAAGAGGCATACTACGTGCTTTTAGATGTTACTAATGAGCTTATGCGCGTAGCTGAGCCTATAGTAGGTGAGAAGAAGATTTACTACATCTCTATGGAGTTCCTTATTGGTAAGCTTCTTTCTAATAACCTTATCAACCTTCGCGTTTATGACAAGGTTAATCAGATCCTTCGTAAGAATGGCAAGAAACTTGCAGATATAGAAGAGTATGAACCAGAACCATCACTTGGTAACGGCGGACTTGGTCGTCTTGCTGCATGCTTCCTTGATTCTATAGCTACACTTAAGCTTCCTGGTGAAGGTATCGGTCTTAACTATCACTATGGTCTTTTCAAACAGGTATTTGATAAGAATCTTCAGAATGCTGAGAAGGACGCTTGGCAGGAGAATAAGTCATGGCTTGAGAAGACAGACACAACTTTTGATGTTAACTTTGGTGACAAGAAGGTTGTATCAAGACTTTATAATCTCTATGTAACTGGCTATGATTCAGGTATCAACAAGCTTCGTCTGTTCGATATCGAGACAGTTGATGAGAAGCTTGTTAAGAAAGGTATCAATTTTGATAAGACCAAGATTGAAAAGAACCTTACTCTTTTCCTGTATCCTGATGATTCAGATGAAGCTGGTAACCTCCTTAGAATTTACCAGGAATATTTCCTTGTAAGTAACGCAGCTCAGCTCATTCTTCATGAGATGAAGGAGCGTCAGTATGATCTTCATAAGCTTTACGATCATGCTGTTATCCAGATCAACGATACACATCCTACAATGATCATCCCTGAGCTTATCAGAATCCTTGTAGAAGAGAAGGCATTCTCTATGGATGATGCTATTGATGTAGTATCCAAGACATGTGCATATACTAACCACACTATTCTTGCAGAAGCTCTTGAGACATGGCCACTTTCTTATCTTGAGAAGGTTGTTCCTCAGCTTGTTCCTTACATCAAGGAGCTTGATAAGAGAATCAGAGCTAAGGTTAAGAACAGCAAGGTTCAGATCATTGATAAGGAAAAGAAAGTTCACATGGCTTTCATCGACATTCATTACGGTTTCTCAGTAAATGGTGTTGCTGCTATCCATACAGACATTCTTAAGAATACAGAGCTTAATGACTTCTACAAGCTTTATCCTGAGAAGTTCAACAATAAGACTAACGGAATCACATTCAGAAGATGGCTCCTTTCATGTAACCACCCTCTCGCTGATCTTATCGCAGATACTATCGGCGATGGATACAAGAAGGATGCTACACGTCTCGAAGAGCTCCTTGAGCATGAGAACGATGAGGGATTCCTTGATCGCTTAGACAGCATCAAGCAGGAGAAGAAAAAAGAACTTGCTGCTTACCTTGAGAAGCATGAAGGTGTTAAGGTTGATCCTACATCTATCTATGATATCCAGGTTAAGCGTCTCCACGAGTACAAGCGTCAGCAGATGAATGCTCTGTATATCATTCATAAGTACCTTGAGATCAAGAGTGGTAAGAAGCCTGTTCGTCCTCTTACATTCATCTTTGGAGCTAAGGCAGCACCTGCTTATGTAATCGCTAAAGATATCATCCACCTTCTTCTGTGCCTGCAGGAGATCGTTAACAATGATCCTGACGTAAGCCCATACATGAAGGTTATATTCGTTGAGAACTACAACGTAACATACGCTGAGCACCTTATCCCTGCAGCAGATGTATCAGAGCAGATCTCTCTTGCAAGTAAGGAAGCTTCAGGAACATCTAACATGAAGTTCATGCTCAACGGTGCTGTAACTCTTGGTACAGATGACGGTGCTAACGTTGAGATCCATGATCTTGTTGGTGATGACAACATCTATATTTTTGGTATAGATTCAGATACAGTAATAGGGCACTACAAGAAGGCTGATTATGTATCTAAGAAGTACTACGAGAAGAGCCCGGTTATCAAAGAGGCTGTAGATTTCATTGTAAGCAAGCAGTGCCTTAAGGTTGGTAAGAAAGAGAACCTTACAAGACTTTATAACGAGCTCCTTAATAAAGACTGGTTCATGACCCTTATCGATCTTGAATCCTATATCGAAGCAAAGGACAGAATCTTTGCAGACTATGAAGATCGTAATAAGTGGAAGCACATGATGCTTGTAAATATCGCTAAGGCTGGATTCTTCTCATCAGATCGTACTATCATGGAGTACAACAGAGACATCTGGAAGCTTCAGAAAGCTGATTGATCAAAGAATAAAAATGCTGCTACACAATTTGTGTAGCAGCATTTTTTCTTGCAACTTCATATATTAGAAAATTGTTCATAGGGCTGGTAGTTTATATGGGTGAACTTTTATTTCATCTGCTGGATTTTATCATTCATCTTCTTGGCTTCTGATCTGTAGTGGTACATGAAACCCAGCCATATGATGAATGCGACTGCAAGTTGCATAGCTGCGATCACAAGTCCTTGTGCGATAGAGGCAGAACCTCCGATCCAGCCTACTGAGAAGGCTACGACAGTATATATCACACAGCCTATTCCCATGTGGATAATGAATTTGATAGGCATTGGGAGTGAATCGTTCTTGTAGACGATAGTTGGAACACCAAATCCAAGACCTACTATCATGGCGCCTATGATCATCTTTGTCATACGATAGCCTTCAAGGTTGAAATTTCCGCCGTATGCGATATCAAATATAATGCATACGAGACTAAAGATTGTAAGTGCCATTCCGATACTGATAACTATACTTTTTAAAACATCTTTTAATGTGTTATTCATTGCTTCTCCTCCTGTTATAATCCGAGATATTTTTTAAATGCAGGTAGATATGTTCTTGATACGTAGTCGCTACTTCCGTTTTTGAGTTTTAATAGAAGAGTTCCGCTAAATCCTGGTTCGATGCTGTCCATATAAGACAGGTTTATAAGAGTGGATTTGGATATTTGCATGAATTGCGTCCCGAGCTGTGCACCAAGCTCATAGAGCCTTTTTCTTGAACGGTATTTATTTTTGGCTCCGTAGATCATGGTGTCACCGCTTTCGACTCTTATCATATATATTTCATTAGGTTGCAGGACTATCATGTCCTCTTCGTTCTGCAGAGCTGTTATGGGAGCTTCATTAACCTGGAAGTTATCGATTATTCTTTGTATCTCCTCAGTAATCTTGTCTGTATGGATCACAGCGTAAGGCTCCTTATATTCACTTGAGATGTCAACGGTTACTTTCATTTGCGCCGTTCTCCTTTCGTTTTCAATGGATGCATCCTCTTGATGATATGATGATATAACATGCTACAGAGTTTGTCTCGTTACTAGAGGTAAGTGGCAAAAATCGGCACATGAAATGCAAAAAAGATATTATTTCCTGAATAAAACTTTAGCGGAAATGGCAGAATTACAGGATTCTGAATTCATAGATCTATTATTATTTGAAATAAAATTATTGAAAAACTCTACATATACGCAAAAACGTGATATACTGTCTTTAAAATCATTGTTTTAAAAATTGAATTAAGTTCAGAGTACTAAGGACACATCTGCGACAGCAGCTGATGCCCGGGGACCTGACGAAGAAAGGGAGGACGTATTATGAAATATTCTGAAGTGGTAAAGACAGCTAAGAAAAAAGTCTCAGTACTTGATGCATCAAAGATTCATGATCACCTTGCCATAGAATTTGATGTTGAAGGCGATGGTGAAGGCGCATTCTATGTAGAACTTTCAGATGGTAAAGTTCAGGTTGAGCCTTATGAATACTATGATAACGATTTCCGTGTACGCGGAAATGCAGATTCCATCTTAAAGCTTCTTGATGGTGGAAGTTCTCTTAAGAGTGTTCTTAATGATATAAGAATTGAAGGTGATGTATCAAAGGCAGCTTCACTTGAGAACATTCTTTCTAACCACAAGCTTGCTACAACCAAGAAGGATACAGCAAAGCTTACTACAACCAAGAAAGAGACCAAGAAGCTGACAACAGCTAAGAAGGAATCCAAAAAACTGACAACAGCCAAGAAAGAAACAAAGAAGATCACAAGCAAGAAAGACTCTACTAAAAAAATAGAGAAGAAAGACTGAAAAACTAAATAACCATAATAATAAATCCGTGTATCTGATTAAATTGTTAGATACACGGATTTTTATATTTTAACACGCCGTGAGCAAGAAATCCCCCACCTCTATAGGTGGTGGGATGAATCGCGATAAACACGGCGTTTCTTGACTTTAGTATCTGATAATATTATAATCTAATCACAATTCAGTCTTATACATAATAAAGGTTGTAAATAGTATGAAATTAGATAATAATAATCATTCAGTATTCATGTTGCATTATCACCTTATCATGTGTGTAAAGTACCGCAACAAGGTGATAAATGACAAAATCTCAAGCCGTCTCAAAGAGATATTTGAGAAGATTGCTCCTACATATAACATTACGTTAGAAGAATGGAATCACGACATTGACCATGTTCACATCCTGTTCCGAGGACACCCCAACACCGAGATAAGTAAATTTATCAATGCGTATAAATCTGCAAGCAGCAGACTTATCAAGAAAGAGTTTCCTCAGATACGTAAATCTCTTTGGAAAGAGATGTTCTGGTCACAGAGTTTTTGTCTGCTGACCACTGGCGGTGCTACCGTAGACATTATCAAGCAGTATATACAATCTCAAGGTAAGAAAGATGACAAACAGAGCCATTAAGTATAGAGCATATCCTACAACTGAACAAAGTGTTATGTTTGCCAAGACCTTCGGTTGTTGCCGCAAGGTCTATAACCTCATGCTTTCCGATAAAATTGAGAGCTACAAGTCTACAGGTAAGTTTGTTACTGTAACACCCGCCAAATACAAAAAGGATTATCCATATCTCAGAGAAGTGGATAGCCTTGCTCTTGCTAATAAACAGATGGACTTACAGGAAGCATTCCGTAACTGTTTTAGCAAATCCCGTAAGAAGAATAATGGATTTCCTAAATTCAAATCAGCTAAGCATACACGTAAATCATACACTACAAACAATCAGCACGGCACCGTTGACATTACTGATAATAGCATTAGACTCCCTAAAATAGGTCATGTAAAAGCTATTATCCATCGTAAACCTGATGATAACTGGATTATCAAATCAGCTACTGTATCACAGGAATCTGATGGGAAGTTCTATATTTCTGTATTGTTTGAGATTGCAGATACTATAAATACCTATGTAGCAGACACAACCAATGCTATCGGTTTGGACTATGCTTCTGATGGTCTGTACGTAGATAATAATGGTAACGTTGGGACTAACCATAAATACTACCGTGAGAGCCACGATAAGCTTGCAAAAGCTCAACGCAAACTATCACGTATGCAAGGCTCTAGGAAACATGAAATTAAGTCCAATAATTATATAAAGCAGCTCCGTAAATTAAATAAAATCCATAGACACATATCAAATCAGAGACTTGATAACCTGCATCAAATATCTACAAAGATAGCCAATTTGTACGATATTGTATGTGTAGAATCTCTGAACATGAAATCTATGTCAAATAAAGGTTTTGGTAACGGCAAAGCTACTCTTGATAACGGATATGGTATGTTTCTGTCGATGCTTGAATATAAATTATCAGAAAGAAACAAATATCTTGTAAAAGTAGATAAGTGGTTCCCATCATCACAGATATGCCATTGTTGTGGGAAGATACATCCTGAGATGAAAAATCTCACAATCCGTACAATGAAATGTGATTGTGGTCTTACAATAAGCCGCGACCAGAACGCCGCTATCAACATCTTACGTGAAGGATTGCGAATACTAAACGAATCTTTTGTAGTAGCATAAAACTAAATATATAGTAGGGATGGAATAGCCCTAACTTATACGCCTGTGGACATTGTGTAAGACGTTGAGTTGCGTATATTCGTAGCCAATGCAGTAGTGGTTGAAACAGGAAGCTCCGACTTCTATAAGTCGGAGTAGTTCACCCGGATTTACTATTCCGGAGTTTATGGATATGGATTTTCATTACTGGTCGCTTGGTGTTTCACCTTCAGGAGCCTGTCCATTTGGAGCCTGGCCATCGGGTGCTTGTCCATCCGGAGCTTGTCCATTTGGACCTTGACCGTCGGGTGATTGTCCGTTTGGAGGCGCTTCGCCAGGAGTCTGATCATTTGGCTCCTGGCCGTTTTGCTCTTGTCCGTCAGGAATCTGTTCATTTTCTGAATCAGGTTGCATATTATCGGATGAAGATCCTTCAGATGCACTATCTGCAGATTCTGAATCAGTATTTGCTTCAGAAGAGCTTTCAGACTCATTTGATTCTTCGCTGCTTTCTGACAAATATGCATAGGATGAATCGGCTGCAGATACATCACCAGAGCTGTTATTTTTTCCTATTACGTATAGACCGCAAATTACTAATAGCATAAGGATAGTAATCGTCCCAAGTGCAATTGAGATTTTTTTTAATAGAGTATTATCATTTCCATGATTCTTTATATTTATCCTTTTACCAACTTCATAATTGCCATTTATCTTTATTACAGTACCTTCGTCTGTAAGAACTATTGTTTTGTTATTTTTTGAGAAAAGAACCAGTCCTCTCATTTTATAATATCCTCCCTATAACTCATCATAAAGAACATAATCGAAATATGGCTTCAGGTCAGGGTAATTACCGGTCAATATAAGCGATGCCATCACAACATATCCTTCAAAAGAGGCAATGAGTTTTGGCGATCTATTCGTTTTTTTTGAAAGAAGCCTTATAGGAAGATAACCTTTTTGAAGCATAGTCCTCATCATCGCTCTATCATCTATGATGGTTCTTATCATATCGGCACAGGCATATTTGTCTTTTTTCTTATGCGGTGAAGTTTGAGAGATATCTTCAAATGTAAAGCCGAAGGAATATAGTTCCATATCAAGGCATTCTATCTGCTTTTGGATTTTATTGATAATGTATGAGCTGTTATTTGAAAAGGCTGTATCATTATAATGATCAGTGTTGATTTTTGAAGATTGTAGTGGAGTAGAGTTTTCTACATATTCGATATCTATAGGTTCGGTATAATTAGTGTTTGACATGGGCCCTTCTTTCTGTATGAGCTGTGTTTAATACTTTCTGAATACATCATAAGACCCTTAAATAAAAATAAACTAAAAAGCCACCAGGCAGATGCCTGATGGCTGGAAATTAATCCTGAATATGAGCATTGATTATATCCTTGATAGAGCGGTAGAGGTATGGCTTAAGATCTTCGATAGAACATGGGATTCCATCTACAATGGCGCTATAGGAAGTTGCACCTGCAAGCTCGATTATCATAAACAGCATTATGTCAGGCTCTACAAAGACAACTCCGGACTGCTCAAGAAGCTTTTTGTAAATGCCTCCGACGTTGATCTCTTCAGCAAAAGGTGAGTGAGGATCAAGTACTCGTCTGAATATACCCCAGGTCAAATCTTTGTGAAGGAAAGTAAGAAGCGCCTTATTATCCGATAACTCCTCGATGATATGATCAACGACGAATATGATCTTGTCCTGAATATTATCAAGGCCTGCTTCCTGAAGTGCTTCATAAGCAGAACTGAAAAGCTGTGCTGACTTATGGATTACGAGCTTGTTTCTTATATCATATTTGTCCTTGAAGTAAAGGTAGAAAGTACCCTTTGCAACGCCGGCCTTTTCGATGATGTCAGATATGGAGGTCTTCTCAAGGCCCTTGGTCATAAAGAAATCAAATGATGCATTGAGAAGAGAATCTCTTTTCTTTTGTTTGTTACTTTCAATTTTACTCATAATATCCTCTGAAAATCTAATCTGTTCTGATGGATTGTTTTCTAAATGTCTTATAAAACAGGTACTTCTGAAATTCTGATTTAAGCAGTCAGGGAAAATGACTCATTATATATTAACGAAAAAAGATTTCAATAGCAATTTAATAATAGCATATTAATACTGAAGTCGATTATTTTTATGTGTCTGAGTCATAAACCTTAAAGCAATAATGGTCCAGGATGGTACTTGTTTTACATCATAAAAAAGATATTATTTGATTTTGACATCTCTAAATCTGAGGAAAAACCCAATATTTATAAACAAAAAATAAATTTGCAAAAAACCAATTGACCATCGGTCATTTTAGGAGTATACCATATTATGAAGAAAATGACCAGCGGTCATTAGTGTGAAAGTTTAAAATCTTTCACTCGCGACATGAGGTTAATGATGACTGAAAAGGATGGAGGAATTATGAAAACGATATCAAAAGGAATCGTAAAACTGCGTTTTGTAATACTTGCAGTAGCTGTGTTTCTGTTGATCCCGTCAGCATTTGGTTATATCAACACCAGGGTCAACTATGATATTTTGTCCTATCTGCCAAAAGAAATTGAAACAATGCAGGGACAGGACATTCTTGAAAATGAATTTGGAACAGGAGCCTATTCTCTTTTCATAGTAGAAGGTATGGAAGAGAAGGATGTTGCAGATTTAAAGAGCAAAGTCGAAGAGATCGATCATGTTAAGAAGGTCATCTGGTACGACAGCTTCATGGATCTGTCAGTTCCTATGGAGATGCTTCCTGATAAATTATATGAAGCTTTTAATTCTGATGACGCGACCATGATGTTCATCATATTTGATGAGACAACATCAAGCGATGGAACAATGGATGCCATCAGACAGATCAGAAAGGTAGCCAATGAAAAGTGCTTCCTTGCAGGTATGAGCGGAATCGTTACTGATACTAAGGATCTTGCAGAAAAAGAAACTCCTGTATACGTAATGATAGCTGTAATCCTTGCTGTAATAGTACTTTCACTTACAATGGATTCCTACCTCATTCCTATTTTCTTCTTATTATCAATAGGAATGGCGATCGTATATAACCTTGGTTCGAACATTATGTTCGGTGAGATATCCTTTATCACCAAGTCACTTGCAGCGGTACTTCAGCTGGGCGTAACACTGGACTATTCAATATTCCTGTGGCATTCATACCAGGAAGAACTTGATAAGGGACATGAAAAGAATGCAGCGATGGCACACGCGATCGAAGCAACATTCACATCAGTTATTGGTAGCTCGATTACAACAATTGCCGGATTCATAGCGCTTTGCTTCATGAGCTTTACTATAGGTCTTGACCTTGGCGTTGTAATGGCTAAGGGCGTTATCTTCGGAGTTATCTGCTGTATAACAGTTCTTCCTTCGATGATACTTGTATTTGACAAGCTGATCGAGAAGTCCAAACATAAACCGCTTCTTCCTGAAATGGAGAAGATTCCTAACTGGATCTCAGATCATTACAGACTGTTTGCAATTATCTTCCTTGTACTTCTTCCTTTTGCAGTATATGGAAATAGCAACACCAAAGTTTATTATGACCTTGCCAAGACACTTCCAGCATCACTTCCAAGTACTCAGGCAGCCAAAGAGCTTGATGAGAACTTTGATACAAGTACAACCTATATGCTTCTTGTAGATGCCAATATGTCATCTACTGACATCACTATGATGAATGATGAGATAGCTCAGGTTGACGGCGTTGATGCAGCTATAGGACTTGACTCAGCTGTAGGCGGAATGATCCCTCAGGATATGATCCCGAATGATCTTAGATCAGAGATTCAGAGTGATGACTATAAGCTGATCATCATAACAAGTATTTACAACACCGCATCTGATGAAGTAAATGCTCAGATAGAAGAAGTCAACAAGATAGTTAAATCATATGATCCAAATGCAATGGTCGTAGGTGAAGCACCTTGTACCAAGGACCTTATTACTATTACAAACCATGACTTTAACGTAGTTAACTGGGTTTCAATCGGCGCTGTATTTGCCATTATCCTGTTTGTACTTAAGTCATTCTCACTTCCATTTATCCTTGTTGCAGTTATCGAGTTCGCTATTTTCATCAACATGGGAATTCCTTACTACACAGGATCAGTACTTCCGTTTATCGCATCAGTAGTAATCGGAACTATACAGCTTGGATCAACAGTTGATTATGCGATCCTTATGACAACAAGATACTGCCGTGAAAGAAATAATGGCAATAGCAAGAGAGAAGCTACTCATATAGCTCTTTCTACAAGTATGAAATCAATCATTGTCAGTGCTCTTAGTTTCTTCTCAGCAACATTCGGAGTTGGTCTTATCTCATCAATAGATATGATCGGTGCTCTGTGTATGCTGATGGCAAGAGGCGCGATCATCAGTATGTGCGTAGTTATTCTGGTACTTCCTGCGATGTACATGATCTTTGATCCAATTATCGTACGTACAAGCTTTGGATTTAAGGATGCAAGAGAAGCTGATAAGAAAAGACGTAAGATCAAGGCCGGCAGTGAGAGCATAACAGCGTAAAGGCTGATATATACAAAAGGTAAACAATAGATCGGATATTTTAAAAGGTCTGGTCAGTGATAGTAACAAAACAACCTAGTAAAAAGAACTATTAAAACAGTAAAGATTTAATCTTTCCAGGAGGACAAGTATATGATAAAGAAATATCTCGTGCGTACAAGAGCACTTATGGTAGCAACAATACTTGCATTTACAACTATGGCTTGCGGAGTAGCAACAACTAAAGAGGCAGCAGACAAAGGCACTGCACAGGATACTGCAAGAGAAGCAGAAGAAGAGGAAACTCTTGAAAACACAATGAATTCAAGTGCATTTGGAGCAAGTACAGCATCTGACAAGGAAGAAACAGTATATGTAATGACAGATGCAACCGGCGCACCTAATGAAGTAGTAGTCAGTGAATGGCTCAAAAATGCAGAAGGAACTAAAGAGCTTAATGATGCAACAGATCTTTCTGATGTAAAGAATGTAAAGGGAAACGGAACTTATACAGAAAATGCAGACGGAACGATCACATGGGATACAGACGGTTCTGACGTATATTATCAGGGTAAATCTGACAAGGCAGTTCCTGTAGAAGTTAAGATCACATATTATCTTGATGGACAGGAGATGTCTCCTGAAGATATCGCAGGTAAGAGTGGTAAAGTAACTATCAGATTCGATTATAAGAACAATGATGTTAAGACTGTAACTATTGGCGGTAAGGAAACAGAGATCTATACACCTTATGCAATGATATCCGGCGCAATGCTTGATACAGAGCGCTTCTCCAATGTTGAGGTTACAAATGGTAAGGTTATCTCAGAAGGCAATAACTATGTAGTAATGGGCGTAGCTCTTCCAGGACTTAAAGAGTCTCTTGGAATTGATGATGAAGATCTTGACGAGCTTACAGATAAGACAGGCGAAGATCTTGATATTCCTGATTATGTAGAGATCACAGCAGATGTTACAGACTTCAAGCTTGATATGACAATGACTTATGCATCAGGTAATGCCCTTTCAGATCTTGGATTTGGAAATCTTACAGATTCACTTGATATTGATGATGCAGAAGAAAAAGTAGACGAGCTTACAGATGGAACAACAAAGCTTGTTGATGGATCAGGAGAACTTTACGACGGAACAGTAACTCTTCAGGATGGAACAAGCCAGCTTTACGATGGAAGTATTGAACTTCTTGATGGTACAAAAGCTCTTGCAAATGGTGTTCTTGAACTTCAGGGTGGTACAGCTGATCTTGTAGAAGGAGTTGTTAAGCTTAAGGAAGGTTCATCAGCTCTTCTTAATGGCGCAAATTCACTTAAAGATGGAACAAGCCAGCTTGCAACAGGAGCTGGAACTCTTAAGGACGGAACAAGCCAGCTTGCAACAGGCGCAGGTTCACTTAAAGAAGGAACAGACAAGCTTGCAACAGGAGCAGGAGACCTTAAGGCAGGAGCTGATCAGTTATCAGCAGGTGCTAGTACTTTATCAGAAGGTGCAAGCAGTTTAAATACAGGTATCACATCATATACAAATGGTGCTTCAGACCTTGCTACAGGAATAGCTCAGCTTGATGCAGGACTTAAACAGCTTCAGCAGTCAGTAGCAGGATCAGGAGATAGCGCAGCTTCACTTACAACACTTGCAACATCACTTGGAACAGCTAAGGATTCCGTAGATAAGCAGCTTATAGCTGCTATTGATCAAAAGCTTGCTGCAATAGCAAATTCTATAGGATATACGGGAGATTACTCAGGACTTGGTGCAGCTCTTACAACCAGTGCATCAGCATGTCAGACAGCATATCAGTCATACTTCAATGCTTACTGCCAGGAACTTTATAGTGCAGGTCTTTCTGATGGTAAGGATCAGGGCAAGGAAGAAGGATATGAAGAAGGATTTGCAGATGGAAAGGCTAAGGTACAGGAAGAAGCTGATCAGCTTAGAACTAATGCTACAAGTACATCTGATTCGGATGATGATCTGTCTGATGGTCTTGAAGATGAAGAACAGCCTGAAGATAATGATGGTACACCAGATGATACAGCTGAGCCACAGGGTGATGATACTGAAGATCCATCATCAGGTGATGAAGGAGCTCCGGCAGGTGATGAGCAGGCAGTATCAGACCAGGCTTCAAATAAGACACTTGATACAGAGATAAGACTTCTTTCAGGAGAAGATGCAGCAACTAAGATTGCTCAGATTCAGCAGGGTGACAACTATAAGCATTATGTAGAATATTATACAAAGTATATGGCTCTTACAAATGCTGCATCAACAGTAGACAGCCTTCTTTCATTAAAGGGCGGTCTTGAGACACTTTCAACAGGCCTTGGTACTATGAAGGCTGCAGTAGAAGCTTCATCAACTACAACAGCTTCAAGCATGACAGCTCTTGTAACTGGTATTAACCAGCTTGTTGATGGCGCAGATAAGCTCAACGCAGGAGCACAGCTTCTTGTTTCCAATAACAGCACTCTTACAAATGGTAGCAGCCAGCTGGCAGCAGGTGCTTCAACCCTTGCAACAGGAGCTCAGACACTTGATAACGGTGCCGGAACACTTGCAAATGGTGCAAATGAACTTAATAACGGAGCAGGAACACTTGCAGATGGTGCTACTAAGCTTGATCAGGGAGCAGGAACACTTGCAGATGGCGCTAATCAGCTTGACGCCGGTGCAGGAGAACTTGCAAGCGGAGCAGCTGAACTTGATAACGGTGTTCAGACTCTTTCAGATGGTTCAGTAAAGCTTAACGATGGTGCTGTAACACTCTATGACGGAGCTATAGCTCTTAATGACGGAGCATCAGATCTTAGCGACGGTGCATGCGATCTTAACGACGGAGCTGTCAAGCTTATGGATGGAGCAAAAGAACTTGCTGATGGTCTTGTAAAATTCGATGAAGAAGGTATCTCTAAGATCGCAGAAGTATTCGACGGAGACCTTGAAGAACTTAACGAAAGACTCAGTGCTATAGCAGATGCAGCAAATGATTCTTCATCATATGGCGGTGCTAAAGACGATACTAAGACAAGTGTTAAGTACATCATAAAGACTGCTGGTATCAGCAAGAAGGATTGATGATAACAAAATGAAGACGAAAGAATTATGGGGAGTCTTTAGTATTTAAATTATTAGTATATAATCAATAACTAAGGCGGATCACTTTGGGTGGTCCGCCTTTTATGATAAATACATGATTTGAAAATCGTGAATCTGACTTTACTAATAAATTCGAATAGTCCTAAGCTGATATACGACTTTACAGGTAGTCATTAACATTACTTGAATCTACTGGCAGGAACGGAACCCAGATATATTTACCATCTTCTGAAGCTCCTTCGATACTATCGATAGTACCACCTCCGCTAAGAACTTTTGCTGCTTCTACAGCTTTGGCAGCCTGTGCATCAGCATCCTGAAGTACAGTAAATGCCATTTCTCCGGCTTTTATGGAAACGCAGGCTTCTTCAAGAGCATCAACGCCGCATACAGGGATAGTATTATAATCAAGGCCATATGTTTTCATAGCTTCGATGGCACCAAGAGCCATATTATCGTTGTTACAGAAGATGGCATCAACGCTCTGACCTGTCTTCATGAATATATCAAACTTGCTTATAGCGCCGTCTGCGCTCCAGTTGGCATAGTCCATGAATACTATATTGGCATCAACACCATTACTTGCAAGTGTGTTCCTGACACCATTGGTTCTTCCTATTGTTCCGGAATGTCCCTGCTCACCTTCGAAGATGATGATGTTCATGGATTTTTTATTGAGCTTCTTCATAACATATTCAGCCTGATACTGTCCGGCTACTGTCTCTGCAGAACCTACGAATATATTGGTATTACTATCCAGATACTCTTCAGAAGGTTCGCTGTTTAGATATATTATTGGAAGTCCGTTGGAAGCGGTATTCATCTGAAGGGCAGTATTGGCATCGGCAAGTCTTAAGATGATCGCATCATACCCTTGCGATTTAGCGGATGATACCAGGTTAACCTGATCTTCAACTGAATATCCGGATTCTACTAGTGTTATATCTACACCCTGGCTCTTGCCCTGAGCAATAACTGCGTCAGAGAGCTTTTGCCTGAAGGTATCAAAGTCTGTCATTATGAACAGGACTTTTACAGTTCCAGAGGATGAACCGGAGCTTGATGATTTGTTGCCACAACTTACTAAAGAGCCTGTTACCAAGATACTTATAAGAAGTAATGAAACTATTTTTATAACAAAATTGATAGCTGATCTTTTCACAATACCACCTCCTCAAATCTTAAACTGCTGTACATAAGATGTAAGTGTATCTGACGTACCAGCAAGTTCATGTGCATTATTGGCAACATCCTGTGAGCTCTTGGTGATATTATCTGCCTGATCAACCATGTTCTGAGAAGTTGCAAGAATCTCATCTGCACTTGCTGCCTGTTCCTCGGCGATAGCTGCTACGTTGGTTGCAACATCATCAACCTTTTCTACATCAGTGATCATCTCTCTTATAAGATCGTTGGAAGTCTGAATGTTTTCATAAATGCTGTCAAAGGTTGATACAGCTTTTTCGATAAGTACGCTGTTCTGATCAATACTTGTAGCACTTTCATTGGCCTGACCTACAACTTCCTGGATCAGGTTATGAACTTCATTGATAAGAGTTCCTATGTTAGTAGCGCTTTCGGCAGAAGTCTGCGCCAGCTTGGCAATCTCCATAGCAACAACGGCAAAACCCTTACCGGCTTCACCTGCTCTTGCAGCTTCTATGGATGCATTAAGAGAAAGAAGGTTGGTTTCTTCTGCAATTTCACCTATAAGACTTACGATGTTGGTGATCTCATTTGAAGCTGTATCAACTCTTGCTATAGAATCCATAAGTTTGGCATTGGAATCTGATATTCCTGACATGGCTTTACTAAGCTGTTCCATATCAGTTCGACCCTTCTTGGAAATGTCTACAGTATCATTCATGCTGCTTTCTGCTTTATGGCTGTTGTCTCTGGTATCAGCAACAACAGTTGCAAGAGTAGTGGCATTTTGAGCAATATCATTAACCGCTGAAGCCAGCTGATCCACAGTTTCATTAAGCTGCTTCATGGCTTCTGACTGGGACTGTGATGCATCATACATGGTCTTGGATACAGCATCTGAATTATCTGACTCGGTTTTTAATTTATCTGATTCATCGCTGATCGAATGGAGCATTTTTCTCATGCTCTTAACAAAGTCATTGATCTGATCGCCCATAAGACCAATCTCATCATTACTTTTTGCTTCTACATCAATAGTGAAATCGCCTCCTGACATTGCGATTATGTTTTTTGATATTTCTGAAAGAGGTGCTACAGTCCTGTTTATAGTAAGAAGAATGATAGCAGTTATGAAAACAACACTTATAAGTCCGATTATTATGGACAGATTAACTATACGGTTAACATCTGCAAGGATGACATCTGTCTCTATATAGGATACAAGAACCCAGGTGGTCCCGGATATTTCAGTAAAGTCAACCATGTATTTTCCAATCGTGGTCTCTGAATAATCCTGATCATTTATCTTATCAGCAACACCTGAAAGAAGTGTGTCAGAACTTGATGATGAAAGAGTAGTAGAAACAAGAGAAAAGTCTCTGTGGGCAAGGATAGTATTATCTGTCCTGTCAACCAGGAAAGAACTTGCATTCTTCATCTTGACACCGGAATTAACGATGATACTGATCTTATCAAGAGTTACATCAGCTGATACAACTCTGATAGTATCGCTGCCATCATCAAGAATACCGGAAGCACTTATTACATGCGTTCCATCGGCATTTTTGTAGGCACTTCCATAAGCCATATTTACACGGGTGATACCCTCTTTGTACCAGGTTTCTGATAGAGGATCTGACAGATCCATTTCAGACTGGGATGCCTTGAAGGTTTCACCTGTAGCACTTGCGATATACAATCCATCAACAGAATTACTGTTTACTCCGTACCATCCGTCAAGCATGGTCTGAAGTTCACTGTCATCTGGTTTTGTGGCTTCTATCGTCTTTTTGGCTGTCGAGAAGAACTCCAGGTTTTCAGCAAGCCAGGCTTCAATATTGTCACCCTGATTGGTGATCGAAGAATTGAGCTCGTTCTTGGCGCTTGAGATCATACTGCTTCTGGATAGGATCGTTGTAACTGTTATAAGAACGATAACAGTTATAGCAACGGAAGGAACAATGAATAATAAGAGTTTGTTGCGGATCTTTCCTGTTTTCGCTTTCTTTTCTTTAACGGCCATTTCCACCTCCTGAGCCATGCTTTGGACATAAACGTACAAACATTTATAACTCAGAGAATATATCGGATGATAACAGGTCTTTGTTTATGGGTTCTTTTAAAAAAACGATGCGTATCCTCATGTTTCAAAATATCAGTATTTCATTCTCAGATCATTATTGATTATTTTTATCAACATGTAGTATTGACGCGGCTTTTGGGGACGCCTATAATCTGACATTGAAACGGCGTTTCAATTAGCAATAGCTAACAATAAAGGAGCGAAAATGAAAGGGAAAAAGAAAAGTCATATGGGGCTTTTGTTCAAGGAGATGGGAGCCTTTAAGATCACAATGATCCTTAGTATTATTGTCGCTGCAGTAGGCGCATATGTAAGTCTCAGAGCTTACGGCTATATTTATAATGCAGCCAGGGAAGTCATAATCCACATAGAAGATTCAGGAGGCGTAGATACTCTGTATCTTATAGATATGGGTAAGCATATTTTGTTTTGCGTAACGGGAGCCTATGGTCTTTACGGACTTGCACTTCTTTTTTCACACATTACGGCATTTAATACGGCAGCAAGACTTAAAAAGAGGCTGCTTAGGCATATAGGAAGCCTTCCGCTTGGATATTTTGATACGCATCCAAGTGGAGTCCTGCGAAAACTTGTTGAGAAGAATACTGATGCAGCAGAAACTCTTATTGCGCATCAGATCCCTAATACAGCCCAGTCCATTGCACTTCCGGTATTTTTTGCTATTTATATGTTTAAGTACAATGCAATGATGGCGATAGCATGCATTATACCTGTTGTCATAGGTTTTATTCTTTTGGTATCTATCATGATGGGAGGGGGAAGTGACTTTGTCCGTAAGTATCAGAAGGCATCAGCAGATATGTCCGATGCCTGCGTAGAATATGTCAGAGGCATTCCTGTCATGAAAACCTTCGGGCAGAGCGCAGATTCTTTTAAAAGATACAAGGATGCAGTAACAAACTTTGCAGATTTTGTCTATAAGTTTGCTATATCCATGATGAATGCGGACAGCTCTTATAACACTGCTATTAACAGCATTTTTGTTACGCTTATTCCTGCGGCTTTATATATGTTTAAGACAAGTACTGATTCAAAGAGTGTGATCCTTGATTTTATCTTTTTTGCTTCAATGATCCCGCTTGCAGTTACACTTCTTAAGCGTATTATGAGTAACTCATCCGAGTCAATAATAGTTGATGAAGCTATGGAAGCTTTGGAAAAGGTATTTAATGAAAAGAGTCAGAGCTTTGCCGGAAGTCTTGAGCCTGAAAACTTTGATATAAGTATCCGTGATCTTACTTTTAGATATTCAAAAGATACACCTGTTGTAATAGACGGTGTTAACCTTGAGATTCCGGAAAAGAGTACTGTTGCATTTGTCGGCATGTCCGGAAGTGGAAAGAGTACTATAGCTAATCTTATAGCAAGATTCTGGGATGTAGAAGAAGGGGCTATAAAGATTGGCGGCTGCGAACTTAAAGAACTTTCCAAAAAGTCTATTGATAGTCTGATGAGCGTTGTATTTCAGGAAAGTACACTACTTAAAACAACTTTGGCTCAAAACGTAGCCTTATATAAGCCTGATGCTACGAAAGATGAAATATTAAGAGCCCTTCACCTTGCCCAGTGTGATGATATCCTTGAAAGACTACCTGATGGGATCGATACTGTGTATGGCTCAAAAGGAACTTATTTTTCCGGAGGAGAGATTCAGAGAATTGCTATTGCCAGAGCAATTCTTAAGGATGCACCTATAGTAATCCTTGACGAAGCTACAGCCTTTGCGGATGCAGAAAATGAATATCTTATAAGAAAAGCACTCGAAAAGCTTCTTGCAGACAAAACGGTCATTATGATCGCTCATCGTATGCAGACTGTAAGAAATGCGGATAAGATCTGCGTTATAGATAATGGAAAGATTGCTGAGTCGGGAACTCATAGAGAGCTTATGATTATGAATGGCATATATAAGAAAATGACGGATGAATATGAAAAGGCTGTAAACTGGAAGTTTGAAAGAAGGGAGGCCGTAAATGCTTAAGAAACTATATTATCTGACTGATAAAGGTCAAAAGGAAGTATACAGAGCGTCCTTATGGCTGACTATATTTGAGCTTGTTACAACCCTTTCTGTTTTGCCGATTTTTTGCGCTTTATATGAGATGCTTATGGTCTATACAGGCCGAAAAAATGAGACAAGTTCACTTGTTTTATACTTGGCAGCATCTATACTTATTGTTGTTTTATCATTTTTATCATATAAGAAGATGTACAAGGTCAAATATCTTGCAGCGGGTAAAGAAAACTGTCACCTTCGTATGAGCGTTGCAGATAAGCTTAGAAAACTTCCTGAGAGCTATCTGTCTAAAAGAGACTTAAGTGACCTTACATCAACTGTCATGGATGATATCGGAACTATCGAGAGAGCCATAACCAATTCTGTAGCTGAGACAGTAGCAGGAATAGCTTCAGGTATCATCCTTATAATTGCACTTCTTTTTATAAATGTTAAGCTGGCCCTTTGCCTATTGAGCTGCCTTCCACTGGCTGTTATAACTATGAGTTTAAGCAATGCTGTATCAGGTAAGACCAATGCCAAAAACAGGATACTAAAGCTTGACGTATCAGAGTCGGTTCAGGAATTTCTTGAAAATATCAAGAGTTTAAGAGCTTCTGATACCATGCACGAATATCAAAAGAAAATGGATTATAGGATAAACAGGATCGTCCCAAGACTTCTTTTGTTTGAGTTTCTTGCCGGTATGTGCGTTTCTGTGTCTTATAACGTTATGAGACTTGGGATTGGTTTTGTTGTTATCTGCGGCGCAAAAATGCTTTCTAAAGGAGAGATAACACCATTTGTATTTTTGCTCTTTCTCCTGATGTCAGTAAGAGTTTATGAACCCTTATCCCAGGCACTGGAAACAGTAGGAGCTCTTATCGCATCAACTGTTGCAGCGGGAAGAATAAAAGAAATTATGGAATATCCCGAAATGAGCGGAAGTAAAGATACTGATATTAAAGCCTTCGATGTTGAGTTTAAGAATGTCCGTTTTTCATATGATGATGAAGAAGTGCTTAAGGATGTATCTTTTGTTGCAAAGCAGGGAGAGTATACCGCACTTGTAGGGCCTTCAGGTTCCGGAAAAAGTACTATAGCAAAGCTTGCAGCAAGATTCTGGGATATTGACAGCGGCAGGATAACTGTTGGTGGTACTGATGTATCAACTGTAGAACCGGAGGAACTCTTTAAATATTTTTCCATTGTATTCCAGGATGTTACTCTTTTCCATGATACGATCTATAATAATATTCTTGTAGGAAACAAAAACGCCACAAGGCAGCAGGTAATGAAAGCTGCTGAAGATGCCCAGTGTATGAGTTTTATAGACAAGATCCCGGGCGGCTTTGATGCTGTTATAGGAGAAAATGGTCATACGCTTTCAGGAGGAGAAAGGCAGAGATTATCAATAGCAAGAGCATTTCTTAAAGATGCTCCAATAGTTCTTCTGGATGAAAGTACGGCATCCCTTGATCCTGAAACAGAAACCAGCATTCAGATAGCTCTTGAAAGGCTCACACGAAACAAAACAGTCATCATGATAGCCCACAGACTCAGGACTATTGAGAAGTGCGATAAGATCGTGGTACTTGATGAAGGAAAGATAGTTGGCTGCGGAGGGCATTCTGACCTTATGGCAAACTGCGAGACTTACAAAAAGATGCAGCAATACCAGAGAGAAACTGATATCATAAAGGAAACGATGTCAGAAAAGAAAATGATATCATGACGTGAATGATATCAGAAAGAAACTGGTATAGTGACGGATATCATAAAGTTACAGATCAGTGCGCGGAAGGATAGTATATGCCAAAACGAATAATAGGAGTTTCGGAAAGGCTCCTTAATGTGGCCAAAGAGGAATTTATGGCTAAGGGCTTTGAAGGAGCTTCGATCAAAGAAATAGCCTCAAAGGCTGCAACAAGTCCCAGAGCCATCTACACAAGATTTGAAAATAAAGAGGACCTTTTTTGCAAAGTAGTAGAACCTGTAGTCCTTGAGTTTAAGGCTATGTTCTGGGAAGACAAGGAATACTATTACAGTGGCAAAAGTGAACAGGGAAGGACTCCGGTGGATTTTTATCTGCGATACATAGAATATGCCTATAAACATAGGGATGAGTTTATTCTTCTTTTGACCAAATCTTCAGGTACAAGGTATGAGCATTTTATGAAAGACCTGGCAGATGCTGATACAAGCAGGGTAAAAGAGGTTATATCAGATGGCAGGATCAGTGTAAAAAACGAAATGGATGTTGTAGAGTTGTTTGTAAGGCAGATCTCCTACGCTTTCTATGACAATCTTTTTCTTCCGCTTATAAGAGGTTACAGTTTAAAGGATGCTAAAGAGTATATTACTATGATGGTTGATTTCTATATGAAAGGTATAGATACTATCTAGGAAAAAGTATAGATACCATCTGAAAATAATATGTGTCATCGCGCTAATTGATAAAAGTTATTGTTTTAAAGCACCATTATTTATTGACAAAGGAAGTAGTGGTGCTTTAACTTTTATATGGAGGTTAGCGAAAGCTAACATAAAGGCTGAGGGTTAATCAAAGTTTACTGTTGATATAGAGTTATGAGTTCGAAAAATGTATTCAAACTCCAGGAATTGTCGTTGTAAGCTCCAATAGAGGTAAAGATGAGATCATTAAATATAAATCCGATTGTTCTGATCATAATAAATATCATTGCTCCAAGTATGTATATATTCCTAAGCGGTAAATATCTTCAGATTTTTCTGCTTATATTTGCAGCATCGCTCCTTGCCTTGATGGGAAGGTATAAGAGGGTTGCAGCACTTTTTATCGTGTACTTTGTCCTGATAGGAATATATGTCGTAACACTAAGATCAGATGATTTAAAATTCATAGGACTTTTTTTCATAGTCATAGCCCAGTCTGTTCCCTGTGTTTCTCTGGCAGCGCTCCTGATCAGTAAATATAATTCAGCCCAGCTTCTTTCTGCGCTGGAAGCTATGAGAATACCGAGGATACTTGTCGTTGCTGTGACTATAACTATGAAGTATATTCCAACCTTCAAAAGAGAATTTGGATACATCTTAGAATCCATGAGGCTTAGAGGCATTAAGTTTACATGGAGAAGACCAGTAAAGAGTTTTCAGTACTTCATAGCACCACAGCTTTTCAGATGTGCGGCGCTTGCAGAGGAGGTCACATCAGCTGGCCTTGTAAAGGGAATAGACGCTCCTGTCAGAAGAAGCTCTTTTTACGAAGAGAAGATCACTATAGCTGACTATCTTGTACTGTTTGTATTTGTCCTTGGACTTGTTGGAGGTTTTGTATGGCAGAAAATGTGATCATGGCAAAAGAGCTTAATTTTAATTACCAGGAGTCTGTTGAAGGGATATCTGACATTAGTTTTTCCATAGACTCGGGGATGGTAGTTCTTCTGACAGGTAATAGCGGAAGCGGTAAGTCTACTCTTTTAAAGTGCCTTAACGGTCTTATTCCGGCGGTTACAGAAGGAGAAATGTCAGGTTCTTTGTCCATAGAAGGAAAAGACTATTCCGATGTGAAGATGTACCAGCTTAATAAGGCGATAGGCTCTGTCTTCCAGAATCCAAGGTCACAGTTTTTTACGGATAATACAACGGCAGAGCTTGTCTTTCCAATGGAAAACTATGGATATAGCAAGGAAGAGATGCTTACAAGGCTAAGAGAGCTTAAGGAAGAGTTTGGCCTTGAAGGGCTTCTTGACCGCAATATCTATACCTTATCAAGTGGTGAGAGGCAGCTTATTGCCCTTGCGTCTGCAACTGCTATGAAGCAAAAGGTCCTCCTTTTTGATGAGCCATCTGCAAATCTTGATTATGGCAATGCCATGAAGCTTGGAAGGATAATCGAAAGGCTAAAAAAGGAAGGCTATACTGTCATTGTCGCAGATCACAGATTTTATTATCTTAATGGAATCATAGACAAGGTTCTTTTTATGGATCACGGAAAGCTCAAAGTCTGCGAGAGCGAAGAGGAGTTTAAAAAAGGCAATTATGATACAAGAAGCTTTGATATCTTTTCCATAGATATGCCTTTTGCAAAGGACTGTTCCAAAGATGAGATTGTGGCAGATCTTAAAAATGTGAGTTATAAAAATATCCTTCACAACATAAATCTAAAGCTCTGTAAGGGTGAAATAACGGTTCTAGTTGGTAATAACGGGGCGGGTAAGACCACGCTTGCCAAGGCTATGTGCGAGAGCATAAAGCCTGATTCGGGCAAAGTTAAGATAAGGAACATTCCTTTTTTCATAATGCAGGATCCAGATTATCAGCTCTTTGGAACATCTGTAATTAATGAACTTAGTATAGTCAGGAATGATATTGGTGAGATCAAAAAATGCCTTGATTATCTGGGACTTCTTCCTTACAGGCATAAGCACCCCTTTGATCTTAGCGGCGGTCAGAAGCAAAGGCTTCAGATAGCTATGGCTATGCTCTGCGACAGGGATGTCATAGTCTTTGACGAGCCCACAAGCGGGCTGGATGTTTACTCTATGAAAAGCGTGTCTGAAGAGATATTAAAGCTTAAGGATAAAGCCGGGATTCTTGTTATCTCCCATGACTACGAGTTTATAAGGCACATCGCAAACAGGATCATATTCCTTGAAGATGGCACTATAACAGAGGATTTTAAGCTGGATGAGAGTACCTTGCCCAGATTAAATAACATATTCAAAAAAATGCAGGAGGATAAGTTCAATGAGAAAGTTAAAGATTAAAGATGTTGTTATGATAGCGCTTCTTACAGCGTTATACCTTGTGATCTATATGGTAGCCGGTACAGTAGTAATGGTATTTGGCGCATTTGGTCACTCCATAAGTTCCGGTGTGTGCGGATTCTTAACGGGATCGGTTTTTCTGTTCCTTTCAAGAAAGGTTGGAAAGTTCGGACAGTTCACTATCATGCAGGCAATAAGTATGCTGCTCTTTGCAATCATCGGAGCAGGATATCTGCCATGGCTCATTACTTCAATGATAGGTGCTGTTATTGCTGATCTTATTGCATCAGGAAGTAATAATGTTCCTGTATGGAAGGTTGCAGCTGCTTCCGGAATATTCCACGTGGGTCAGGCACTTGGCGCTATTGTTCCTTCATGGTTCTTCCTTGAGAGCTATAGAACAGAATGGATCTCAAGAGGCCAGACGCCCGAAGCTATGGATGAGATGATCAAATTTACATCAGGCTTTATGGGACTTGTAGGCGCAGCTATCGTATTTGCCCTTTCTTTTGCAGGAGTTTACCTTGGCAACGTTGTTTTAAGAAAGCATCTTGAGAAAAAAGACGCTATGGCAGCGTAATAAATTTTTCCTGATAAAAAAGATTCTATGGCGGTATAAAAAATACCCGATTAGAAATTTAAGCAGCCCCTTTTAAGAAAAAGCTCCCTTTATCATGCTATACTAAAAGGATAAGGTTTGGTGGTTTATGTCACTAAATTGAACTTCGTTTAGTTTTGCCATGATGAAAGGGAGCTTTTTGTAATGGCCAAGAAAATACTTATAGACTGGCGACCTGAGTTCAATCAGACTATCAGGTCAAGAGGAATGGATTATTATAGACAGGGCAGAGTAAAAAACTTTATGCAAAAAGGGAGCTTTTTTTCTGCCGAAGTAACAGGATCGGGCGGAAGGCACTATATGACCTTTGCGGCTCTTTCTGCTGATTTTATGAGGGTGGACAGACTTAGCTGTACCTGCCCTTATGCGGCTGAAGGTAAGCACTGTAAGCATGAAGCTGCCCTTATGTATCTTGTAGAAGAGAAAATTTCTAAAGAGGTATCAACTCAGGCTCTTAAGACAGAAAGTTCTATAGATGAGGCTGATATAGAGGAACTTGATGAAAAAGAAAGGCTTGGCGGAGAGGGCTTTTATGTTGATACCCAAGGCTTTGTTCAATATGAAGATGATACGAAAGAAACAGGAGACCTTCTAAAAGATATAGCTTCATACAGGTATTTTCGTTATTCAAGGATTTTAAAGAATGCGCATATAAGTGAAGATATATGGCAAAAGGGCGTTGTCTATGCAAGGACGTCCCGGATCAATATCTCGGATATTAAACTTAGCGAATACAACGGCATGTTTGATTATGAAGAAGAGCATCCTGCAAATATCGGGGATAAAATCTGCACAGCCTCAGGCCGCCTTAAGGATTCATATTTTCAGACTTCGGTTTCGGTTGGCCCTGACTTTTTTGTCAAAGGGAATTGTTACGTTCTTGGATGTGAGAAGACTATAATCAAAAACCGCTTTGGAAGGCGCAAGATAGAAAGCCCTATATGCGAGCATCAGGCTGCTATACTATACCTTTTGAAGGATTATCTGGAAAAAGAGTATTCTGTTGTTGATGCAACTGATAGAAGCGGCGAAAATCTTATGAGGCAGCTGTCGAGAGAATATAGGGTCATGGCGGCTCCGGGTGTAGGTGCTCCTGTAAATGCAGCTAATGAAAAGCTTGATCTTGAGCCGGTTGTATCTCTTAATGGTGACAATATCTGTGTGTCCTTCAGACTTGGTGGAAGTAAGAAGTACAAGGTTCAGCGCATCAATGAATTATATAATGCTGTGACAACGAATTCGTACATGAAGCTCGGCAGGAATGAATTTCTTCTGTCAAGGCAGGCTCTTTCTGAACACGGGCTTAAAATGTTTGAATTTATTGAAGGATTCCTAAAAGAAAGCAGCTTCTATGTACCTGAAATATACAGATATGGATTTATACCGGGAGAGAGCCAGGTTAACGTCAAAGATGAGATAAGCTTGTTTGGATCTTATCTTGATGAGTTTTATGATCTTTGTAAGGGAAGTGTAGTATCGGCGGCAGGCCTTTTTCGTCTTACAGGAAGTGATGTGAAGAGGCTCTACTTCTCAGATGAGCCTATAGGTGCCAGCGTCTATATTCAGAACATGACAGATGCGCATGGTAGATGTCTTGGAATACATGTATCAGGCAGGATGCCGGTGATATTTCATGGAAGACGCTTTGCCTATTTTATCAAAAACGATAAGTTCAACAGGATAAATGCAGATGATATTCAGGTGCTTAGGCCCTTCACAGAGATAAGTACTGAGGGAAGATTCGATTTCAGGATAGGTCTTCGTTCTCTTACAAGGTTTTATTATGATACGCTGCCATGGCTAAGAGAGCACGCAAGTGTGACATTTGAAGATGCAGACTATCTTGAACAGTATATATTGCCGCAGGCTGGCTTTTCATTCTTCCTTGACAGGGAGAACGGCCTTGTTACGTGTAAGGCTTTAGTAAGTTACGACAGTCTTGAGAGAAATCTTGTATTGCCGGTTACTTCTGATGACGGCTTTAGAGATCTGATATCAGAAGGTGATGTAACGACTATACTAAAAAGATACTTTCCTTCCTCTGACTTTGATGCAGGTCTATTTACCTGCAAGGAAGATGAGCATGAAGATCTTATTTATGAACTTCTGTCACACGGACTTGATGAACTTCAGGCATTTGGTGATGTCAGACATACGGACAGCTTCATGTCTATAAGCATTAAGAGAAATCCTGGATTCAAGGTAGGAGTTTCGCTTGAATCTAATCTGCTAGACCTTGAGATAAGCGCTCAGGATATGGATCCTGACGAACTGATGGAGCTTCTTAATTCCTACAGGAGGAAGAAGAAATATTACCGTCTTAAAAGCGGTGAGTATGTATCTGCTGAGAGCGAGGAGGTGGAGAATCTAGCCCGCCTTCTTGATGACATGCATATAAATCTTAAGTCATTTGTAGATGGCAAGATGCAGCTTCCTGCCTACAGGGCTTTGTACCTTGATAAGATGCTGGAAGATCAGAGCGGAATCTATGAGCACAGGGACAGACGTTTCAAGAAGCTCATTCAGGAATTTAAGACTATCTCTGATGCGGAGTTTGATCTTCCGGAAGGTATAAACGGTCACCTTCGTAAGTATCAAAGAGATGGATACAGGTGGCTACGGACGCTTTCTAAATACGGCTTTGGCGGAATTCTTGCAGATGAGATGGGACTTGGTAAGACGCTGCAGACGATAGCGCTTCTTGAGTCTTATTATGAAAATACAGGAAAACCATCACTCATAGTGGTTCCGGCGTCACTTGTTTATAACTGGGGAGAAGAGCTACACAGGTTTGCTCCCTCTATTAACTATGTCCTTATAACAGGCAGTAAAAAAGAGCGTGAGGATATTATTTTAAATATTGAGGGCTTTGACGTTGCGGTTACATCCTATGACCTTCTAAAGCGTGATATCGCTGAGTATGAAAGTCATTCTTTTGCCATGGAGATAATAGATGAAGCCCAGTATATCAAGAACCATCTGTCTCAGGCAGCCAAGAGCGTCAAGCTCATAAATGCAGATAGGCGCTTTGCTCTTACGGGTACACCGATAGAGAACAGGCTTTCAGAACTCTGGAGCATATTCGATTATCTCATGCCGGGACTTTTGTACGGCTATGATCAGTTCAGGTCGGAATTCGAGATACCTGTAATGCGCTTTGAAGAAGAGGCTCCTATGGAAAGGCTTCGCGCCATGGTCACTCCTTTCATCCTAAGGAGAAAAAAATCTGACGTCTTAAAGGATCTTCCTGATAAGCTTGAAGAGATCCGATATGCAAGAATGGATGAAGACCAGAAGAACCTCTATGATGCTCAGGTTGTTAAGATGAAGATGCGTCTTGAAAAGCAGTCTGACGATGAGTTTAAGAAAAATAAGATCGAGATCCTTGCTGAACTTACAAGGCTTCGTCAGATATGCTGCGATCCGGCCCTTTGCTTTGAAGATTATAACAAGGGAAGCTGCAAGACAGATGTATTCATGGATATGATCGAGCAGGTAATAGAAGGTGAACACAAGGCACTTGTCTTTTCACAGTTTGTATCTATGCTAGAGATACTCAAAAAGCGCCTTGAAAAAGCGGGAATTCCTTTCTACGAGATAACAGGAGCTACTCCCAAGGAAAAGAGGATAGAGCTTGTTAATTCGTTTAACGCAGATTCTACACCTGTTTTCCTTATATCACTTAAGGCAGGCGGAACAGGTCTTAATCTGACAGGTGCAGATGTTGTCATACATTATGATCCATGGTGGAATCTCGCGGTTCAGAATCAGGCAACAGACAGAGCACACAGGATCGGGCAGCGCAAGGTGGTGACAGTATTTAAGCTTATAGCTCACGGAACTATTGAAGATAAGATCGTGGAGATGCAGGAAAAAAAGAGAGCGCTTGCAGAGAGTATCCTTGAAAGTGACGGAATCTCAAGTGCAACACTGTCAAGGGACGATCTGCTGGAGCTGCTTAATTAGCGATAAAAAGAATATTTGTATTGAAATAATGATATAAACTATATATGATATTTTGAGCAAAAAATAATGATTGACCATTATGAATGAATATCATTGTCTAGGTGGTATTTAAAGAAAGTATAAAAATCATATGGATAATATAAATATCTACAAGCCTGATTTTGGGCTTTTGAATAACAATATACGGACGATGTCTACAATTGACAGAAGGCTTTGTGCGATAGAACAGGAAGACGCTGTTGCAAGGAATTCTATTAATGCGGCAGCAGTTGCGCTTAAGGTAAAGCTGGCTAAGGGCGGGCTTGCATCTATCCCTGTGAGCGAACTTGCAAATGCCAAGGCCGGTATCAGGGTAGCCGTTCTTGAAAAGGCAGGATTTACGAATCTGTCTCAGCTTGAGGGCAGGTCTGAAGCAGCTCTTTCTATGATAAATGGTATCGGGCAGGCTCAGGCAAGTGCTATCAGGCAGACTATAGATATGTTTGCGCGCACTATGGCGGAGACTACGTCTATAAGAATAGATGCAGATTCTAAAGATGCAGAGAACTGGAATCTTGTATTCGAGCTTTTTAAATATATGAAGAAAGCTCCTGTATACAAAGATGTTGCCGTTATGAATGCGAGATATCATGGGCATATCGAGAAAGCCTTAAATGATATCAAAATAAGAAATTCTTTAAGATGGCTCTTTTCAACAAATAAAACAAAAGCATCTACAGTTGAAGGGTTCGAGACTCTTCTTGCAGTTAATAATGATAACTATCCAAATCGCGCAACGGTTTTAATAAATCAGTATGAGACGTTAAGACTTATATCTCTTGCTGATGCAAAGAGGGAGTTTTTAAATAATAGTGCTCCGTTTTATGCCCTTTTAGACAGTCTTAATGTATCATCTGTTAAGCTTAGCTCTGTCTACAAGGACCTTCCTTCATATCTTGCGCAGGAGATAGAAGAGCAGGAGCTTGATACAACGCTTCTGAATGTGTCACTTAGACAGTATCAGACATTTGGAGCCAAGTATGCACTCCATCAGGAGAATGCGCTTCTTGGAGATGAGATGGGTCTTGGTAAGACAATCATGGCTATAGCTGCCATGGCATCAATTGCTGCAAAGGTGCCTGATGCTCATTTTCTTGTAGTATGTCCTGCCAGCGTACTTATCAACTGGTGCAGGGAAGTGGAAAAACACAGTAAGTTAAAGGCTCATCTTCTTCACGCTTCAAGAGGTAAGATAGATATTTTGGACTGGGAGAAAGATGGCGGAGTTGCTGTTACCAACTACGAATCGCTTGATGAACTTGCAGAAAATATAAGTAAAGATACTGTCATAGAGATGATGGTGGTCGATGAAGCTCACTATATCAAGAATCCAGAAGCCAAGAGAACTCAGTATCTTGTTGAAGTTAAGGCAAAGGCCAAGAGAACACTTCTTATGACAGGAACACCTCTTGAAAATAAGGTAGATGAGATGTGCAATCTTATCGGCATCTTAAGACAGGATGAGATCATTAAGGATGTAAAAAAATATGCCTTCATGAATCAGTCTGATGAATTTAAAACAGTCATAGCACCTGTATATCTTAGACGAGTAAGAGAAGACGTACTTCAGGAACTTCCTGAAATGGAAGATAAGCCTCAGTGGTGTGAGATGACAGCAGAAGATAAGGCAGCTTATGTCAATGAAGTAATAGAAGGAAGCTTTATGTCCATGAGAAGAGTTTCATGGCTTCAGGATGATATAAAGCATTCTGCCAAAGCTATGAGACTTTTAGAACTGTGTGACATGGTTAGAGATGATGGAAGAAAAGTAATCGTCTTTTCCTACTTCCTTGATACTCTTAATAAAGTATGTAGCCTTCTTGGTGACAGGGATGTGTTCAAGATAACTGGAGCTACTTCCATAGCAGAGCGTCAGAATATTGTCGATAATTTCTCGCAAAGCAAGGCAGGAAGCGTGCTTGTAAGCCAGGTGCTTGCAGGCGGTACAGGTCTTAACATACAGGCTGCAAGTGTTGTCATATTCTGTGAGCCCCAGATCAAGCCTTCTCTTGAAACTCAGGCTATATCAAGAGTATACCGAATGGGCCAGGTGAGAAACGTACTTGTATACCATTTGCTTTGTTCTGATTCAATTGATGAAGATATGGTAAGGCTTCTTGAAACTAAGCAGAATATATTCGATGAGTTTGCTAATGAATCTGAAGTGGCAGATATGGCTAAGAACATGGCTGATAAAGAATGGATTAACAGCGTCATTGAAAGAGAGCGGCAGAAATACCTTCCGGCTGTGGTTGTAAATGTTGATCAGGAAGTTGAAACATAAATCATAAAACACTCTATGCCTTAGAAAAGACTAATGGCATAGAGTGTTTTTTATTGGGGCTTGTGTTTTAAGAAGCTTTGGCAGATACGGGCTCTGATGAATATATGATTTTCAACGCTCTCTCAAGAGCTGGTGTAATTATCGCTACAAGCGCCATCTTAAGTAAGTCGCCTGGGATGAAAGGTACCATACAGGCCATGATCGATGCCGTAAGGTTCATACCTGTAAGGAACATGAACTGTGCAAGACCTATAGTGTAAATGACAACACTTCCAAGCAACATAGCTATTACCATGACAGTATACTTTTTGAAGCCTGTGCTGTTTCTTCCAAATTTGAAGTATATAAAGCCAGCGAGCACTGTTGCAAATGGCCATGACATGATGAATCCACCAGACATGCCGGCAAGAGAGCCAAGGCCGCCAGAAAGTCCTGCAAATACCGGAAGCCCTACTGCTCCCAAAAGCACATATACGAGCACTGAAATAAATCCATACAAAGGTCCTAAAAGAAGTGCTGTAAGAAATATAGCTGCTGTCTGAAGTGTAACAGGAACTCCACTTGGGAGCGGAATTGAAATGGGTGCTGTGGCACAGCATAAAGCTGCGAACATAGCGCATAAAACGATCTGCTTAACTGTAAACTTTTTCATGACAATGATGTCCTCCTTAATTTATGCGGTTCGTATAGATAGTAAACCTGGCAAAGACAATTGTCAACTATTAAAGAATAATAAAAGTTTACAATTGTCCTCTTTCTTGTGTTTGGTAATGAAATATGGTAAGATGACTTAGTTTAAGTTTGGGAGGACTTAAATTTCGAAAAGTTTAGAAACTTTAGCGCCATGTACCGCCATAGAGAGCGGTTAACGAGGATTCGGGTTTATCGAAAATATTCGGCGGATGCCCGGACGTATGCATGAATGCGTTAGGCAGTTGTAAATACCGGAATGATCCGGCAACAAATCAACTGCTGTCATGCAGGTTTATATGAACATTGACATGAAAGGAATTTATATATATGTGTGGAATTATTGGATTTACAGGTCATAAGCCTGCTCAGGACATCCTTCTTGATGGACTTCAGAGACTTGAGTACCGTGGTTATGATAGTGCAGGAATAGCTTTTTTCAAGGATAATGGAAATCATATATCCATAAGAAAGACTGCAGGTAAGGTTAACGACCTTAGAGCTATCTGCGATGATGAGAATAACTCAGTTACAGGTATCGGTCATACAAGATGGGCTACTCACGGCGGCGTAACTAATGCCAATGCTCATCCTCATAAGTTTGGTGATGTTACTCTTCTCCATAACGGAATCATTGAGAACTATCACGAGCTTATCAAGAAGTATGATCTTAAAGGAAAGCTTAAATCCGATACAGATACTGAGGTTGCGGCAGCAGTTATCAGCCTGAACTATTCAGGTGATCCTAAGGCAGCTATAAGAGCAGCAGTTAAAGAGCTCAAAGGTTCTTTTGCCTTCTGTATCATGTTCAAGGGTCATCCGGGTGAAGTATACGCAGTTCGTAATGTAAGCCCGCTTGTTGCAGCTCACACTGATGGCGAAGGTTCTTTTATCGCATCTGACCTTACAGCATTCATCGAGTTCTCAAACAGCTATTTTGTTGTTCCTGAGTATCATATCCTTACACTTAAGGATGAGGGTATTACTCTAGAGGACCTTGAAGGTAAGACAGTAGAGCCTGAGTATCTTACAGTTGACTGGGATGTATCAACAGCTCAGAAGGACGGCTATCCTCATTACATGATCAAAGAGATCCATGAGCAGCCAAGAGCACTTGCAGATACTATCAATCCTCGTGTGAAGGATCTTCTTCCTAACTTTGAGGATGACAATATTCCGGATTCTCTGTTTGAGGGCGTTCACGATATCACAGTTATCGCCTGCGGAACAGCTATGTATGCAGGTAATGTAGGACGTACACTTATCCAGAATAAGTTTGGAATACCTGTAACAGTTGCTATCGCATCTGAGTTCAGATATGAAAGACCTACTATTGACGAGAACACACTCGTGATCGTTGTATCACAGTCAGGTGAGACAATCGATACACTTGAAGCTCTTCGTCTTGCTAAGAAGTATACACAGAGAACACTTGCTATTGTTAACGTTAAGGGTTCAACAATTGCACGTGAGAGTGGACATGTTCTTTATACACATGCAGGTCCTGAAATTGCAGTTGCATCAACTAAGGCATATTCAGTTCAGGTTGCTGCTATGTACCTTGTAGGATGCAAGCTTGGCCTTGTAACAGGTAAGGCTTCTGAGTCTGAGATCAGAGAATTCATCTCAGGTCTTAAGAACGTTCCTTCAATGATCGAAGAAGTTCTTAAGCTTGAAGAGAAGATTTCAGTTCAGGCTAACCGTATGGTTAATGCAGAAGATGCTTTCTTCATCGGAAGAGGTCTTGACTATACTCTTTCTATGGAAGGTGCTCTTAAGCTCAAAGAGATCAGCTATATTCACGCTGAAGCTTATGCTGCAGGTGAACTTAAACATGGTACAATCTCTCTTATCACAGAAGGAACTCCTGTAATAGCTATTGCTACACAGCAGTCTGTTTACAGCAAAGTTGTTTCTAATATCAGAGAGGTTAAGGCAAGAGGAGCTTATGTAATCCTCATCAGTAAGGATAAGGAGATCACAGATAATACTGTTTGTGATGTTCATGTCAGCATACCTGAGGTAATAGATGAGCTTTCTGTATTTGAATCAGTTGTAGTACTCCAGATTCTTGCTTATTACACATCAGTTGGAAAGGGTAACGATCCGGATCAGCCTAGAAACCTTGCTAAGTCAGTTACAGTTGAATAATTCATGATAAAAAGCCCTCTTTACTGAGATTTCTGTAAGGAGGGCTTTTTAAATTAATATTATCTTTTAATTAAATATAATTGTTTTATTTTTCTGCTATCAGTCCGATAAATATTAAGTAAGGTTATCTTTTCTACGTTTTGAGGATTTATAGAGAGAATAAAACTATGTGGAATTATAGCTATATATTTCCAAGTTTTCTTATATTGATAGTATTTGCGTCATATTGTTTGTATATACCAAGGATCAATATAGGAATGAATAGAGTATATCTTCAGCTTATCCTGGTTGAGGGTATAGTTATGATTATGGATATGATATCCAGTATGGCAGATGAAAGATATGCTGATTTCACAGTAGGGCAATTATATTTTCTAAATGATCTGTATTTTATAACCTTTTTTATCAGGTCATATCTTTTCTACGTACTGACATCATACATCTTAAAGGCACATCATTTTTTCCAAAATAAGCTGCAATTGTTGAGTATTATTCCTGTGGTTATTGCACTAGTAATAACTGTTTCGAGCAGGTTTACAAATCTTATTTATGCTATTACAGAAGAGGGATACAGAGCGGGACCTTTATATGACTATGTCGTTTATTCGTGTATTGGCTTTTATGTCTGCATTTCACTTGTTATGGTTATCATAAAAAGAAAAAAACTATTGAATAAGACTGTTTTTGCAGGTGCTATTGGCTATAACATGACACTTGCACTTGGAATAGTTTTAAGAAAAACGTTCCCGACTCTTCTTTTACTGGACACATTTTGCCTTATAGCTCTTATTATTATCTATTTATCCTTTACTAATCCGGATTTCTTCTACAACCTCAAGTATAGTGCATTTAATACTAATGCCCTTAGGTACTATGTTGATGAGATAAGGTCATACAAGGACCACCGTTATATCGCATTTGGAATCCATAATTACACGGAGATGCGAGGCGTGTACGGGGGAGTTGAGATGGATAAAGCTCTTAATCTTATAGGGCAGTATCTTAGAAATACATTCAAAGACCTGATTTCCTTCTATCACAGAGAGGGACGATTTATTCTTGTAGGGGCGGGAGATATTGATAGTGCCAGGATCATTAATGATATCAACAGTAGATTTAAAGAACCTTGGATTCTTAAAGAAACTGAGATGTATTTAGAACTGGATTTTGTTCAGACAGCTAAAGAGATGACAATTGAGTCTCCGGAAAAGAGACTTGATGCGGTCCTTGCAGTATTAAGGGACAAGGCTAAACCTGTGCCGGGAGCAGTATATTATGTTCAGGATTCTGAGATAGAGCAAAATGAACGGGAGATGTATATAAGAAAGACACTTAAATGGGTTATAGAAAATGAACTTACTGAAGTTTATCTTCAGCCAATCGTAAGAGCAGATACACGTAAGATAGTTGGAGCAGAGGCTCTTGCCAGGATCAAAGACAAAGATGGCAATAGGATAATGCCCGGAGAATTTATCCCTGTTGCTGAGCAGAATGGTGCCATAAACCAGATGGGAGAGCAGGTTCTTAAGAAAACCTGTAAGTATATTATTGATAATGATATCGAAAAAATGGGCATCACATGGATCAATGTAAACCTGTCTCCAATGCAGTTTATGAACTATGGTCTTGCAGAGAAATATAATTCGATCGTGGAAGAAAGCGGAATAGATGTAGGGCTCATCCACCTTGAAATAACAGAAGAAGCAATGGTAGACCAGATGGTATTGTTCCGTCAGATTCAGATCATGAAAGAACGCGGATTTAAGTTTGTTCTTGATGATTATGGAAAAGGATATTCAAATCTTGACAGGCTGAAACAGATACCATTTATAAATGTCAAAATAGATATGGCTATCGTAAGGGATTATTGCAGCAATCCTGACAGTCTTCTTCCTAATATGGTTCAGACATTTAAAAATATGGGATTTACGATTACTGCCGAAGGAATTGAAACTAAGGAAATGGCTGATGAGATGCAAAGGATCGGGTGCGACTATCTGCAGGGATACCTGTTTTCAGCTCCTGTGCCTGTAGATGAGTTTAAAGGAAAGTGTGCAGAGCTGGCTAATACTAAGTGAAAATAATATTTAAGAAACACGCGTTTGGGCGTGTTTCTTTTTTGGTATGACTTTTTGTCACTTCGTTCCAAAAGTCATACTTTATAGTAGCCGGAAATGAAATGATAAATGAATATTTCAAAGGGGTTCTTGGATTTTAGCTTGCAGGAGATTCAACAAGGCGGTTTACATAAGCTCTGGTCAGAGAGACAGGTTTGGGATTTAATAGACATCCCATCCGGCTGCGGATCTTGGTAGTATCCAATAGTTCTCCGATGAAAACGCACTGGCTCTTATCCAGAGAAGAGTCTGTGATCGAATACATCCTGTCAGCAAGGTCAAAACGTATATTTTCGTTTCCGACTGTAAGTGTGCCTTTTGCTCTCACAATATGTCCAAGTTCGCCGTGAAGGCAGTCTTCTAACAGAGTTATAAGTTCGGAGAGATTAGAAAGTCTTACGTTATCCAGTGTTAGCTGCGATATGTTTCTTGAATCAGTATCAGTTTCTATAGCATTAGTATCTGGTGCAGGAAGCGCCAGAATAGATCTCCACCACTCATCATCCTGACCGCTGTAATGGTCTTTGATGATATCAGCATTTGGATTGATGGCTCTTATGGCAGACTCAGTTTCGCTTAGAACATCAGGTGATTCGTTTTCTCCTTTAGAAAAAACCACAGTATCTGCATTGATGATCTGATCCTTGTAGAGTTCTTCCCATTCAGCAATGTTCTGCCTGTAGCTGCGAGGCGTAACGACGACGATGGGTTTAAGCAGGGTGATATTATCATGAAGCAGGGGCTCTATATTTTTGATGATGTTACTGAGGCGTCCTACTCCTGTGGGTTCTATAATAAGATATTCAGGTGAAAGGCTGGAAAAGACAGTAAGGACAGAATTAACGAAGCTGTCCTTCATAGTACAGCACACGCAGCCTTCCATGAATTCGAGGATTTCAAGTTTGTTCTTGCCGGAACTTGTATTTTGAAGCTCCTGAGCATCGATGCTGTTGTCACCGTATTCATTTTCAAGGATTACAGGGTTGGTACCTGTTCTTTTTATAAGCTCTTTTATAAAAGTAGTTTTGCCGGCACCTAAAAATCCGGATACTAAAAGAATGTTCATGCTGCGTAGTTCCAATCTGAAAATTTTATTGGGTGATTATCTGAAGTATCTTTTTTCTAATAATTCAATTGTATAAATATATAAGGAGCGGCCGTAAGTGACCGCTCCTTTGATTTTAAAATGCGCTCAGTTTTATGGGGTATTATCAAGAATAACAACTGGCTTGATGAGATCAGCAGGCTTGTCCTTCATAAGCTGAAGTGCTTCCGGAATATGCTCCCAACCGTGGAATACATGTGTAGAAAGCATGCTTACATCGAGCTTGCCTGAAGATACGAGTGAACCAAGCTTCTCCATACGAAGACGTCCGCCCGGCATCAGACCACCGTTTATCTGCTTGTGACCCATTCCAACACCCCATTCAACACGAGGAATTGTAATGTAATCGCCGCTTCCAAGGTAGTTAACGTTACCGATCTTTCCGCCTGGTTTAAGAGACTTAACAGCTGACTCGAAGGTTTCAACTGTACCACCAGCGATAACAACGCGGTCAACACCCTTACCATCAGTAAGAGCCATTACCTGATCTTCGATAGAGCCGTTCTTGTAGCTGATGAATTCATCTGCGCCGTATTTCTTAGCAATCTCTACGCACTTAGGACGTGTTCCAACTGCAAGGATACGGGATGCACCACGCATGTGTGCACCTGCAACTGACATAAGACCAACAGGTCCGATACCGATAACAAGAACCGTATCACCGAACTGGATATCAGCAAGCTCTACGCCGTGGAATCCTGTAGGAACCATATCAGAAAGCATACAAGCATCTTCAAGACTCATTCCTTCGGGCATGTGAGCAAGGTTACCATCTGCATCGTTAACATGGAAGTATTCAGAATCAAGACCATCTTTGAAGTTAGAGAACTTCCAGCCTGCAAGCATTCCACCTGAATGCATTGAATATCCGCTCTGAGCCTCGAGGGAATTCCAGTCAGGAGTAATAGCAGGAACAAGAACCTTATCACCAGGTTTGAAATCCTTAACCAGAGAACCAACTTCTACAACTTCTGCACATCCTTCATGTCCAAGGATCATGTTGTGGCGATCACCTACAGCACCTTCCCATACTGTGTGTACATCGGAAGTACAGATGGCGATAGCAAGAGGCTTACAGATGGCATCAAGAGGTCCACATGCAGGACGTTCTTTTTCAATCCAGCCTACTTCGCCGATTTTGAGCATTGCAAAACCTTTCATACTTTTGTCTCCTTCTGTGTATTTTACATACCCGGACGGGTTTGTATTCATAAGATTTTGTGATAAAGCTCCAACCCCTAAAGATAGTACTCCTAAATCATATAAAAATACTGCTTGATATGTCAATAAAAAGTAGATAAATAGTGGGAAATATAGCAAAGTGCACATATGGCGAGCGTGGTTATTGGTAATAACTTGAGATGACAGAGTTTTAGAGGGAAAAGTGGTAATAGAATAGTTCTATATTGTTTCTGGAGAGATGAATAATGGATAATATTATATAAAGACTATTCAGATAAAATCTGGCCTTGACAGCTGTGTAAATCAATTGTATATCAATTAAATAGTATGGTTGTGAGGATATTTAAAAAAATATCCAAAAATACACTGATATTTAAAACAGGGGGAGAATTATATGTTTGATATACCTGATTACAAGAAAATAAGAGTGATAGTTGACACTGATGCAGCATGTGAAGCGGACGATCCATTTGCGATAGTCCATGCGCTGCTTAGCCCCAAGCTTATCGTTAAGGGATTCTGCGCTGAGCACTTTGCTGTTTGTGATTCGATGGAAAAGAGCTTTGATGAGATAAGGACTATTTTAGAAGCGATGGATCTGGATGTTCCTGCTTACCACGGACAAAAGGGGCCATTGTCGCAGGATAGTGAGGTTTCAGAAGCTGCTAAGTTCATAATAGATGAAGCAATGAAGGAAGATGAAAAGCCTTTATTTGTCCTTTGTCAGGGGGCTATTACAAATGTTGCAATGGCGATAAAGACTGAGCCTAAGATACTTAGCCGCATGACTATCATATGGATAGGTACACATGGAACTAATTATGGTCCTGTTCCATTTAGAGAGTTCAATGCAGGTAATGACGTTGAGGCAGCTAATCTCGTACTTGAAGAAGAGACAGATCTTTGGCTTGTGCCTTCTTATGTGTACACAACTATTAACATCGGAATTGCAGAGATAGAGCGAAGGATAGCTCCTTGTGGAAAGATAGGAGAACATCTTTTTACCAATCTTGTGAATTACAATAATTCAGAAGGAGCAGGATGGACTCAGGGTGAAAGCTGGTCTCTTGGAGATTCACCGGCTATTGCTCTTGCCATCAATCCCGGATGCGGAAGGTTTGAGATTGCCAGTGCACCGCATATTGAAGATGATACCTCTTCTAAGGAGTGCCCTGATAATCGGAAGATTAGGATTTATAAGGATGTTGATTCCAGATATATACTGGAAGATTTTATTGCTAAGTTGGAGCTTTTTACAAAATAACATGCTTTTACACCAAAAATATAAGTAGAAGAATTAGTGATAAAAGAATATAAAGGTGTCTGTCACTATATGAACTACAGAGGCAGACACCTTTTTTCTCTAAATAAATTATCTATGCTGCTCGCTGAGCCACTGCCACATGTTTACGCCGTTTTCATCGCAGGTGTAAGCATCTACGACCTTTCTTTCTGATTCTGATTTAAGGCTTTATTTTACTGTTATCATAGGGGCAATTTTTGATATGTACGTACATTTTTTGTGCAGATAATGAAACAATCATTCAAACAGATGAACGATTGTTAGAGAACGAAATAACGTTTATAATAAAATAAAAAAAATTGAAAGGAGATTACATATGGACATCAATACAGCTATGATTATCGGAGCGGTGATAGCACTGGTTGTAACAATTTTAATTTGCGCAATCATTTTACCGGTAAATAAGGAAGGACAGTTTACTGGCTTTTTAAAGACTATAAGGGATTATTTCCTTATGAGATACCTTATAGTTGAACTTATAGTAAGATTTTTATTTGTTTTTGCCACTACTGCATGTATTTTTATTGGCTTTTTTATAATGTTCACAGAAAATGGCTTCGAGTCGAATTTTCTTCCAGGTATTCTTACAATAATAATTGGACCTATCATTTGCAGAATTATATATGAACTTTTAATGGTTGCAATTCTTCAGCTAAGAAATATTATTGAGATCAACAATAAGATACCAGGTCAGATTACTGCGGACATTTACAAAGTTCCAGCTCCTACACCAATTGGACAGCCGGCTCAGAAACCAGTACAGCCTTCTGTAAATCCTGGAGCTAAGTTTGATCCTGCTACTGGTCAGCCATTAGAGCAGACTCAGCAGTCACAGGATTCTCAAAATCCTTGAACAGCAAGTTTCTTTCGATTTTTGTGGTTTCAAAGTAACCATTTGAATATAACAATAAACGAAGAAAAAGCCGGTCATCGCCGGCTTTTTCTTCGTTTCATCCCTTGGCTTTGGTGAAAATGAATCGCCTTTGCTGTGGATGTCACCCTTCTGACCTTGAGCTTGGCCTTAGTAAAGCATCGCTACCGTGGCTGCCCTTGTCTTATGTTCTGATCTAATCATACTCTTCGAACTATCACAAAAGTATCACATGTAGAAAAACGCTATTTTATCTGCGGTTGTGGTATAGTGGTAGTACTTGCATATGTTCAATAAAATAGTATCGGATAGTGGCATAGACATACTGTGTCTGGTTGTGAAAATGGCATTTCTCTCGCTTTATGTCATGTTCACACAAGGGCATAATTGATAGGATTTTTTCAGAAGGAGGAAAAAATTGTTATGGATCAGCAAAAGATCGGGAGCTTTTTAAAAGAGCTTCGCAAGGGAAAAAATCTTACCCAGGAACAGCTTGCAGAACATTTTGGAGTCTCAAGCAGAACAGTTTCTCGATGGGAAAACGGAAATAATATGCCGGACATAGATCTTCTGATAGAAATCTCCGACTATTACGAAGTTGATCTGAGAGAGATTCTCAATGGAGAAAGGAAAAGCGAGGATATGAATAAAGAAATGAAAGATACAGTAATACAGGCAGTAGATTACACCAATACAGAGAATGAAAGATGCAATAAAAGAATACGTATTTGTAATGCGATTGGCATGCTGCTTTTGGTAGCATATATGCTGCTTTCAGATACTGCAATTTATATGGAAAATGAAGTGGTTAGAAATATATGTTCTGTTATGCAGGGGATGGCGGTAGGCATGTTGTTTGCAGGGCTTCTGCTATCCAGCCGCTATGGATCAAAAATCAGAGCATTTAAGAAAAGAATGCTGAGTAAAGGATTTAAATCATAAACCAAGAACGGGTTTTATGAAATTGTTAAGAGGGGATGAATAAAGTATGGTTAGAGAAGTGAAATACTGACTATACATGGTTTTCATGACATGGAATTTGAGGAGTAACGTAGATGATCACAATTAAGGAATCGACAACAGAAGATATAAAAAATATACAGGAGCTCTGGGCTGATGGAGATGTTATGAAATACATTGGATTTCCAGATGGGTTACATGAAACAGAAGAATCCATTCAGGAGTGGCTCGATAGATTTCGCACATCGAAGCCTAAGGAGAATCATTATTCTATTTTTGAAGATGGAAAGTATTGTGGTGAAACGCAGTATAGAATTGACGAGGATCATCACAGCGCTTCTCTTGATATTAAATTGCTAAAATTTGCAAGAGGACGCGGAATTGCAACGAAGGCCATATCACATGCAATCGAAGAAGCCTTTAAAAATGGTGCAGAAGTAGTGTGGGTTGATCCACACCCGGACAATGATAAGGCTATTTCCTTATACCAGAGACTTGGTTTTATAGCGAAAGAAATGCCGGAACATGTCATTGCTTTAGGCGAAGCCCCTCATGTGTATAGGTATATGGAACGTTGTAAAGAGTAGGAATTCCCGAAATGAAGACTGATATGAGATTTTGTGTACTAAACAGTGAAAGGCATGGAACATGCTATCATGAATTATATAAAGGTGAATGGGATTCTGATTCTTTAGAATTCTGGAGTGATGATTCTTTGTACATCCATGATGATACATTCAATAAGTACCCTAAGCTTCAAAAAACTATTAATCTTATAATTCCGACATATGATATGTATAATGCAACCGCCGTAACAAAGGTCTCTTGGGAAGAAATGGGGAAGCTGATAGCAGAATGTGATCAAGATACTAAGGATTTTTACGCTGAGATAGATGAATGGGCAAAGCCTGTATTAAAGGAATATGGGCTATTTACCATACTTGGCATATAAATATGTGATTATCGGCGGTTATCTGTTGAAGATAGCTGCTTTTTCATAAAAATGTGAGAAAAGCATCAAAAGTGCCTCATATGAATACCAGTTTTCAACTACGAGTACAATGACTGCTTCAGTACTGATTTCGGGCATGGAATCCCATATTGACACAGAAAATATAAAACTGAAGCAGGTTGCTTCAGAAATACATGGGTCAAAACTGAATCAGCCTGGTTCAGAATTATCATTTTCAGTTATATTTTCTTTTGTTCTATGGAAGAGTGATATGAGATGTACGAAGTAGTTATTGTTTCGCAAGAAAATGATTTTTTGGCTGGATTTGCATGCGTTCAGTTAAAAAAATTATTTTGTTATGATGAGTATATGCCGGAATTAACGGAAGTCTATGTCAGGCCTGAGTATAGAAAGCAGGGAATAGCAAGTGCGATGATTGCTTATGCGTAGGAGTATTGCAGTGAACATTTTGCTCTTCATAAATTTGAACTTTTGACAGGAAAAGAAAACATTACTGCGCAATCTGTATATGATAAATTGGGCTATAAAGATGATGCTGAGCTGCATTTATCGAAAAAGGTGAATTAAGTAATTACTGATATAGTAGGATTACCGAAAGAAGGAACAAAAAAGTATGAGTAACAATGAGATTAGTAAGTTTATAGCCCTTATTCTTCGACATAAACCAGAGTCAATAGGAATATCTTTAGATGAACACGGCTGGGCAGGTGTTGATGAATTGATTGCAGGCATAAATAAAACAACTCCGTTTGATATGGAGACTCTTGAGGAAATTGTCAGAACAGACAATAAGCAAAGGTATTCTTTTAACGATGATAGAACGCTTATCAGAGCAAATCAGGGGCATTCCATTCCGGTGGATGTAGAATTGGAAGAACGTATCCCACCAGAAATTTTGTTCCATGGAACCGGGGAAAAATATGTTCAATCAATTGATAAAGAAGGCTTGATTCCGAAGAGCAGGTTGTATGTGCATTTATCTGTGGATATAGATACCGCGACTAAAGTAGGACAGAGACATGGAAAGCCGGTCATATACAAAGTAAACGCATTGAAAATGCATGAAGACGGATTCAAATTTTATATTTCTAAGAACGGAGTCTGGTTAACCAAAAGTGTACCAATCCAGTATTTAGAACACATAAATAAAGCAGAGGTACCTTTTAATAAATAGTTTGCAGAGGATATAAGACATGGATTGGACCAATATGAAAAAGAACCTTGAAGCATTATATGTTTTGGATAATGCTTTGACAGATCCTGAAAACGATTATTTAAGACTGGTCAGAAAAACAGAAAACGGTACAGAGATTTGCTAGCATATTATGCATTAAGAAGGAACTAAGACATGACACTAGGAGAGATAATTGATAAATATTGGTATAAAGCTGATAAGATGCATATAAAATTGGGAAAAGAAGATACAGTCAGAGGCGATGGCATGATAACTATATACGAAGGTACCATGGCAGATATTCCGGATTACCTTAGGGAACGTAAGGTAATTGATACGTTTAATAACTCTGATGGCACGCCATGGAATATAGATATTGAATAATAGACTTGGAATATATAGGAAGATTGATTGAGACTTATAGATTCTAACGAGGATTATAGCGATACTATTAGCACTCTGCATGATGTAGGGTGCTTTTTTGATGCAAATTTGGAAGAAACGGTAGTAAACACAGAAGTTGATCTTGAAGAAATGGAATATGGCTGATAATTATCACTATGGAACGGAAGCAGTATTAAAGAGTGGCCTTTTTCATAAAGAAAAATATAAAGGCGAAGGCGAAAGCATAGGATATCTGCCTGAGTTTGATACAGTTGCTGACGAGATTCGCGGGGGCCTTACTGAAAGCAGAATGGTTCCACTTAAGGCAACATCAGACGTCATGCATATATTGGATACAGTCAGAAATCAGATTGGACTTGAGTATACTGATCTTGAGTGAAAGCTGTCATCTGGATAGGCACTCATGGAACTGCATATGGCCCTGTTCCATTCAGAGAATTTAATGCAGGTAATGACGTTGAAGCGGCTAACCTAGTACTTTCCGAAGAGACTGATCTATAACTTCATTTGTTTTTAGTTGCTGCTAAACTTTCTGATCCTAAGTGGGATATTGTGTTCTTTGGATAAAGCGATGCATCTGTCCTTTTCTTCTTGAGGAAGGACATCGACAATAGACCATCTGACATCACCAATAACTTCCCTGCACCTTTTGGTGAACTCAACCATGTTTTCAAAACCATTAGAGAGAATTGGCCTTGTGACCTCTTCGTATTCTTTTTTCGAAGGGGCATTAAGGCTTACTGAGACGCTGTCGATTACTTTGGAAAGCTCCGGAACTATGTCACGGCCATTTTCTGCAGAACCCTGTCCATTAGTGTTGAGCCTTATCTTAAGGCCTTTTTCCTTCCTGGCATAGTTAGCGGCATCAAGTAGGATATCCAGCTGACAGGTTGGTTCGCCATAGCCGCAGAATACAAGTTCTTTATATCCTGTAAAATCAAAATTTTTAATTGCATCAATAACTTCTTCTTTGGACGGATTCACCTGATGCCATAATGTATCTGCATCGCCGACTCCGTCTTTTACAAATCTTATGCAAAAAGTACATCTGCAATTGCACTTGTTAGTGATATTGGCATATACGCTGTCTTTGTAAGTGTAGATAATATCAGCCATGTGCGACCTCCACCTTTGACTTGAAACTGATCCTGTCCAGAGCCTGTCCCAGAAGCAGGAAGAATACCATACTTCCACCGGATTGTACCAGACCTCCTGTAAGTCCTGAAAGAAGCGCTGTTTTTAATCCAAACATGACTGCTTCAGCAATAAAATAGCCTGTATGTGAAATGAAATATGCTATTACTGGTGCAATATAATTTCTTTTATTTAGTATAGTTGATCCTTTGTTTGTAAAGGGGATTACCAAAAGTGCTTTGATGATGATAGTGGCGATCGCCCATGCCGGTGCAGTCAGAAGATCTGCAAGGCCTCCGCCTATTGCACCTGCGGCCATTGCATAGGGCGCAGGCAGTATAGCTGCTGCAAGGTATATAAGTCCATCACCGAAGTGGACATAGCCTCCATTTGCTCCCACCGGAATATGGCCGATGTATGCTGTGAAAATAGTGATAAGTGCTGCGAATATTCCTGTTAGTGTTATGTTGTAGATCTTGCTGTCTTTCTTTTTCATAATGGCTCCTCACTTTTTTATCTACTTAATTAGCATCTTTAGATTCTTTTCGTATTCAACACCGCAGTTTGGCGATGTTCCTATAGGTGTATCCATAACAGAAGCGTAAATAAATCTGCTTGCATTATCAGCAGCTTCAAAAGCATTTTTTCCGGAAATATAAGTGCCAAGAAATGCTGCTGCAAAAAGATCCCCCGTCCCGGAATAATGAACGCCGTTACTCTTGGAAGAAATGATCCTGCTTACGCCTTTTTCCAAAATGAAATTTCCGACTTCCCCGTTTTCTTCCATGGGAATACCGGTTACGGCAACTGTCTTTCCGAGATCGCCTCCGACCGCCATGGATAGCTGGAAGACTTCACTTATTAACCTGTCGCCTCTAAGGTTCATTATTGTTTCAGGGTTTTCATCTGCAAGGAGTATAAGCTCTGTCAGATTTGGAGTAATGATATCCGCAGCTTTGGTCATCTTTCGTATGGTATGAAGAAGGTCATCTGAGTAGTTTTTGTAGGTCCTTCCATCATCGCCCATTACTGGATCCACAAGTACTGTCGTGTCTTTGGTCTTGAACTGTTTTATAAACTCAAGAGAGTTTTGGGCCTGGAGACTGCTCATCATGAATCCTGTGATGATCCCATCAAAGGTTTCTTCCTGCTTTTTCCACTGAATGGTGTATTCAGGGATGATGCCTGTCAGATCCTTGCTGTAATAGGACGGATAACCTGTTTGAGCACTAAGTACGGCAGTTGGTATGGGACAACACTGAATTCCCATTGCTGATAAAACTGTCATATCGGCGACCAGAGAACACTTGCCAAAACCGGAGAGATCGTTTATTGCTGCGACTTTCATAGATTCTTTACTCCTTTACCGCTTTGCTATAACAAACAATATACTCTCTAAATTGGTATTACCAAAATGTTCAGTTTTGAATATTTTATTAATACCAGTTTGGACCTGTGCTTTACAAAGCCGCAATTTTACTAGTACAATTGATATTGTTGTAAAAAGTGAAGAAATAACTATGTTTTGGGATATAGACTGATAGATGATTACTTGGTAAGGGAGTTTTTTTTAGGTAAATGAAGATAGGCGTAATTTCAGATATACATAGTAACATTGTGGCTTTTAAGGCCTGCACCAAGTATATGGAAGAGCAGGGATGCGTTTTGATTATTTTCCCTATCAGATATCTGATTCTGATTTGAATCTGGATGCTGTAAGCCTTCTTGAAAAGTGGAAGCCGCAGATAGAGCTGTGGCAGGTTTTGGTCCAGATGAATGAACTTCAGATGGATTCAGAGTGTCTTTATCGTCCTTTTGGAACTCTTAGCTTTGGTGAACGTACCAGAGTCAAATCTTATGAGACACGTATTGAACGAGAGATTGAGGAAAAAGAGGGACTGCTACAGGATATCGAGACGGTGACTGATCTTAAGATACAGCCTCTTAGATTCCATAAGGAAGTTCTGATAAGTGCATATGATCTGGGACTACGATACGAGGGCTCAGAAAAAGAAGGTTCTCATAGCGGCTAGCCTCATAACGCCGGCACATTTATATATCTGGGATGAACCTTTGAATTTTATAGATGTCTTTTCAAGGATGCAGATTGAAAAACTGATCTTACAATACGAGCCTACTATGCTGCTTGTGGAGCATGATGTTCGCTTTCAGGAGAAGGTGGGGACTAGCGTTGTTAGAATTGGATGAGCCCTATCATGCAACCACGGTTTAGGGGAGAGTTAGAATATGAAAAGAAAATCAGTTAATCCGACGTATTCAATGTGTGTACAGCCGGCCTTTATCATTGGTACAAAAAATGAAGATGGTACAGATAATGCAAAGAAACTGTATGACTTAAAAGAACATGAACTGAGTCAAATCCCTGGACATGAAGGTGGCCGCAATCTTGTTTACATATGCGTTAAAAGAGGCGAGCCTGAATATGTATTGAGAATCGGGGGTGCAGAAGGCAGAAAAGCAGAAGACTATCTGGCTGAGGCAGAGTTTGTGCACTATCTCGCAGAAGGCGGCGCGCCAGTAGTGGATGTGATTCCTTCTATAAACGGAAAACTTGTCGAATCTTTTTCACAGGATGGAAAAGACTATTTTGTGATGCTGTTTTCTTATGCCAAGGGAATGCTTATCTCTGACAATGGATACAGGTACAGAGATGGAGCACCACTTGAGGAGTACTTCTATAATACTGGAAAAGCGCTTGGTGCCATTCACAGATTGTCCAAGGTATACAAGCCCGTTAACAGAAGGTTTGAGTTCTTTGATAAATACAATCGTGAGTATATCGATGAGTTAATACCTGATGAATACGAAGAGCTGAAAAAAGAAATCAAAGAGCACTTGGAATTGTTCCATGGGCTCCCTGTGAACGAGCGGGTTTACGGGCTTGTGCACTTCGATTTTAGCGATGGTAATTATCATATAGACATGAATACCGGAGACATCACAGTATTTGATTTTGATAATTGTATGTACTGTTGGTATATGTTTGATCTTGCCAATCTTTGGATTCATGGAACCGGATGGTTTCAAAATGAGCCAGATCCAGAGAAACGTATGGCGGGAATGAAAGGCTATTTTGATACGGTGCTGGATGGATACAGGAGCGAAACAGATATTTCCGACGAGGAGCTTTCTAAGCTGCAACTGTTCCTTGATATGGTACTGATCGAGAACATAGTTGATGAATTTGAGTGTAGTAAGCGTGAAGGAGAAGAACCAGATCCTGAAGATATAGATGAGTTGTCTGCAAGGTGGGGGCAGTTGTTGTGGTGATTATGACTAAGGAGATTTTTGTGAAGAAAAGACATTTGGTAGTAGCAGTGCTCATGATGATCATGGTATTGGCAGGTTGTGGATTGTTAAGCGGATCAGAAGAAGCTGGTACTGGTGGCGCTGATGGGCCAACATCCGTATTTGTTGCGGAAAAGATTAGTTCTGACAGCTATACGCAGATTGATCAGGATACAGCAAAAATTATGATGGAGCTTGATGATGGACATGTGGTTGTTGATGTTAGAAGGTTGGATGAGTTTGCTGAAGGGCACATCCCAGGTGCTATATGTATTCCGAACGAGAGCATAATCGATACACCGCCTGCAGAATTGCCAGATCTGGATCAGATTATTCTTATATATTGCAGAAGTGGAAGGCGAAGTAAGGAAGCTGCGCAGAAATTATATGATATGGGTTATACCAATGTATATGAATTTGGTGGAATTATTGACTGGACCGGAGAGATTGTTACAGAGTAACCTTTTAGATACAGATCCTATCGATGAAGAGCATGGTATTTTAGATATGGAATTTATCATAGGCAAGTGTAAAGAAGTATTTGATGAATATCCTGTCAATTATTGCATTTTGTTTGGTTCTTATGCAAAAGGAAAAGCCAACGAGTCCAGCGATCTTGATTTTCTTATCTCAACTGATGTTAAGGGGCTGAAATTTTATGGCCTTGTCGAGAAATTAAGAACGACATTGCATAAAAGAGTAGATGTCCTTATTTGGATCAGCTTAAAGATAATCTGGAACTTACGAATGAAATATTAAGGGACGGAATTAGAATTTATGGATAATATAAAAAATGATCATTATTATCTTGAAAAGATATCGCATTTATAGTAATTCACATGAAGGATGTAGATTTACAGGGGCTAAATGAAAACGAAGTCCTTCTTGATTCAATGCTCTTTAGAATGATTCAGATTTCTGAAAATGCTAAGAAGCTATCACTGGAGTATAGGCTGAAAATAGTAAAATTCCGTGGGATGCAATGTCGGGGCTTAGAAATCGGATAGTACATGATTACGGAAATGTGGATCTTGAGATTGTGTATGAAACGCTTAAATACGATATTCCGGAGCTTATGGAGCAATTAAAAGACAACTAGATATAACGTTGTTTAAAGGAAGGCTGTCACGGCAGAATTTAATTACATCATCAATTGCTTAATTGCATCATTTTAACAAATTTGATGCAATTAACGTTGGCAATGAGTATTATGAGTGTTATTATTTAACACGCCGTGAACACTCCTTTGATGCTCTCCAAGATTGTGGATGCTATGGACGAGATATATTCCATGATGGAGGAACTTCACCAGACCGATATTCGTGGGGATGTATATGAGTACCTTCTTTCTAAGATTGCTCAGTCTGGCGTTAACGGCCAGTTCAGAACCCCGAGACACATCATCCGTATGATGGTGGAGATGATGGATCCGAAACCTATGGACTTTATCTGCGACCCAGCTTGCGGAACTTCAGGCTTCCTTGTAACCAGCGGAGATTACTTAAGAGAAAAATACAAGAAGTCTAATATCAAAGGATTATGGAAATAGTCGTCTAAACATGTTATAATCCAAAACCGTATATTGCTACTTGTGTCAAGGGAAATCCAATATTTTGTAGTTTTTTTCTGATGCAAGATGTAATTCAAATGTATGGATCACAAAAGTGAACATCGTTCAATAATTTTTTAGGAGAGAACATGATTTCTGTATCAGATTTACAAACAATTAAAGAATTATTCAAGGAAAAAGGATGTGGGGAAGGTCTTATTCTGGCAACGTACAAGCAGGGAGCAAAAAATAGTGGTCTCGTAGGGGGAATGTTATATTCATACTATGGACTTATGTTAAATGTTACTTCAAATGGAATAGGTGTATTCTATATTGAAAACAAAGATCCAGCAGCTGCAATTTTGACAATGAACTTTAAGAAAGCAACGATTAAAGAAGATTCATACTTCTTTATACCAAAAGATGAGATTGTAAGTCTTAAGGTGAAAAATTACAATCCTCTGAATAAAAAGATTAAACTTATCCAGATTGCGCTGAATAATGGGATGGTTCATTACTTGCAGGCAGTTGTTAATGATAAAGTAGCAACCTATAATTCTGAGTCAGTAGAAAAGTTTTTTGAAGCTTATAAGTAGATTCTTTTGTAAAGGCATTAAAAAGTATATTCAGGATTATCCTATCAGAATATCTCTGAATCACAAAAACCGCCTTACTACTTTTTGACTACTTTTCATGTCCATGATTTTCCCAGATATTCGTAGTTATTACACAAACTGTGATATTATAGTTCTGTCACCATGATATATGAACACAATTTTTATCCCGCAACGGTGCGCATTCCAGGGAATAACTAAGAATTACAAGGAGTCAAAATTTATGATAAATATTCTTTTCGTATGTCACGGCAACATCTGCCGTTCACCAATGGGCGAATACCTTCTTCGCGATATCGCATCAAGAAAAGGCTGGACTGAAGCTGACATCCACATAGAATCAGCTGCGACCAGTACAGAAGAGATAGGCAATCATGTATATCCGCCTGTAAAGAAACTTCTTGAAGATCATGGCATTAACTGCAGCAAAAAAAGAGCAAGAAGAATTAAACACGACGAGTACTGGAACTGGGATTATATCATTGCATTCGATAATGAGAATGTAAGAGAGATAGCAAGAATCTGTGGTCCCGATATAGGCCACAAAGTTCATCTTCTAAAGAGCTACACAGGCGATAGCGGCGAGATCGCAGATCCCTGGTACACAAGAGATTTCCAGACCTGCTATGACGAAACCTACGCCGGCTGCGAAGAACTACTTAAAGTTCTGACTAGGTGAAGTACCAAAATTAGATGATATATAAGACAGGCAGTTTATTAAGTATTTTAGCGCTCTTTGAGAAGGATATAAAATTCAAGAGCTTGATAGATAAAGTATTATATTCTGTTTGGGATTCACATGTTTGAGCGAAGCGAGTTTGAATCCCAGAATATAATACTTTAGATATTAAGCCTTGAATTTATATCATTCGAAAGAGCGCTAAAATACTTAATAAACTGCCTGTCTTCAGTATACGGTAATTTTAGTTTCTTGCACTTGTACGATACTGTACAGGTGTCATTCCGTATTTTTTCTTAAAGAGTCTGTTGAAGTGTTCCACGTTCTGGTAGCCGGATGCTTCTGCGACTCGTTCAACTTTCATATTTCCGTTCTTTAGCAGTGTAGAAGCTTTCTTAAGCCTTACCTGTTTCAAGTTCTCACCAAATGTCTTGCCGCTCTTTTCCTTGATGTATTTGGAAAGGTATGGCTTTGAGAGATAGAACTTATGGGAGAGATCTTCAAGTGTTACTGTGAGGAAGTTCTCCTGGATATAGTTGATGATAGCGTTGATTCGCTCATCCTTGTTGCTGAGGAGTTCTTTGATCTGTTCGAGCTGATTTACTGCTACGCACAGAGCGTTGATGGATGAACGGATGATATCTTCATCGCTGCCTACGCCCCAGTAAGTCTGGTTATCCTTGGTGATACCAACATATGCGATAGCCTTGGAAGATGAACCCTTTGAAAGAGCGTGCTCTTCGTAGGTTGAAAGTTCGTAGGTTATATCAAAGTACTGCTTGAGGCCATTACTTACAGCATCGAGACGACCGTTACCTGAAGCTTCGATAACATGCTCTTTTCCTCCATGAAGGATAGTGATCTCTGCAAGGATGCCTTCGCCCTGTTTGAAGTGACATTCAATGATCTGGAATACGCCGGCGCCTCTGACATATTTGGAATCGAACTCTTCCTTGATACGCTCAGGTGTAAGCTCTGCGTGCTCTCTGTCTGAGATGCCTTTCATTGTGTAGCTGACATCAGGCTGCATTTCCTTAGGAATAGTAAGGCCGTATTTGGTCTTAAGGATGAAGCTTACGCCACCCTTACCTGACTGGGAATTGATCCTGATAACGTCGCCTTCGTACTTTCTGCCAAGATCCTGAGGATCGATCGGAAGATAAGGAACGGTCCAGAAGCCATTGTCCTTACCTTCTGTATGCCAGTTAAAGCCCTTGGAGATAGCATCCTGGTGAGAACCTGAGAATGCGGTGAATACAAGAGCACCGGCATAAGGTGTACGCTCGTGGATGTGCATTCCTGTAAGTCTTTCATAGGTTTCGCCCACTTCCTGAATGTTTGAGAAGTCAAGAAGAGGATCAATACCATGGGAAAACATGTTTACAGCAAGTGTTACGATATCGACATTACCTGTACGTTCGCCGTTACCAAAGAGTGTACCTTCGATACGGTCAGCGCCTGCAAGCATGCCAAGTTCAGCATCACTTACACCGCTTCCTCTGTCGTTGTGAGGATGGAGTGATAATGTAACGCTGTCGCGATATTTGAGGTTCTTATGAATATATTCAACCTGAGTTGCGAATACATGAGGCATTGCAATTTCAACTGTTGTAGGAATGTTGATAATGACCTTGTGATCCGGAGTTGGCTTCCAGACGTCAAGTACGGCATTACATACGTCGACGGCATAGTCGACTTCTGTTCCCGGGAATGACTCAGGAGAGTATTCAAAAGAGAAGTTGCCTTCAGTTTCCTTGGTGAGCTTATCAAGAAGCTTAGCGCCTTCAACAGCGATCTTCATGATCTCATCCTTATCCTTATGGAAGACCTGCTCACGCTGAGCTACAGATGTTGAATTGTAGAGGTGGATGATAGCACGTGGAGCGCCTTTTACAGCTTCGAAAGTCTTCTGTATGATATGCTCTCTTGCCTGTGTGAGAACCTGAATAGTAACATCTTCAGGGATCATGTTCTTCTCGATAAGAGTTCTTGCGAATTCAAACTCTGTGTCCGATGCTGCCGGGAAGCCGATCTCTATCTCCTTGAAGCCAAGCTTTACGAGCATTGTGAAGAACTCAAGCTTTTCTTCAAGACTCATGGGCTCTATCAGGGCCTGGTTACCATCGCGAAGATCTACGCTGCACCAGATTGGAGGATGATCGAGATAGTCCTTTTTGACCCAATCGTAGGTGCATGTCGGTGGCATGAAATACTGTTTCTGGTACTTCTGATAATTTTTCATAATAATACTGCTCCTCCATAATCTGGCTATGCTAAAAACATTTATTTTAAGGCGTTTATAGTCTTGTTTCTTGATGTTTCTTATACATACATCGGAACGTAATGTTATTTTTATAATAATTAATTTGATAAAACTTATCTTAGCACATAAAAATAAATAATATAGTGATATATTTAATCACTTTGGTTGATATTTTTTAACATGATTTTAAATTGGTTAAAAAAGAAACTGCTATTTGTTTAAAGGCGTGTATGTGTGGGTGTTATAAGGTTTTGACATAAACTACTAATTGAGGTAGTATATTAACTCGGCCCTGACGCTATATAAGTCCCACAGGGAAGCATTTTGTGGTATTATATAAGTGCTTTTTTGTGGCTTTGGGGGCGATATTTATATGATCACGATATTCATGGCAGATGCTATAAATATAGATATCGATGATCAGGCAGATAGGAGATTTCTTATTATGGAAAAAAATTATGACGTTATCATTGTCGGAGCAGGCCCTGGCGGAATTTTCTGCGCTTATGAGCTTAAAGAAAAAAGACCCGACATGAAGATTCTTCTTATAGAGAAAGGACGCAGCATTGAAAAGCGTCAGTGTCCTAAGCGTGTAACCGGAGTTTGTGCTCATTGCCAGCCTTGTTCTATTACAACAGGATTTGCAGGTGCAGGTGCATTCTCTGATGGTAAATTATCTCTTTCACCTGATGTAGGTGGTACTCTTCCTGATATTCTTGGCTATGATGAAGCTACCAAGCTTATTCATGAGTCTGATGAAATATATCTTAAATTCGGTGCAGACAAGAGCGTATATGGTGTTGACAAGGCAGCAGAGATCCGTGAGATCAGAAGAAAGGCTATCAACGCTAACCTTAAGCTTGTTGAATGCCCTATCCGTCATCTTGGAACAGAAGAGGGATATAAGATCTATGGTCTTTTACAGAAGCACCTTGAAGAGGTTGGCGTAGATCTTCTTTTCAATAGTCCTGTAGCATCTCTTGGTATCGAGAATGGTCAGGTTACAAGTGTTACTACAGAAAAGGGTGAGACATTCTGCTCAGACAGAGTTGTTATCGCTGTTGGCCGTGACGGCGCTGACTGGTTCAAGGATCTTTGCCATGAAGTTGGTATCGAGACTAAGCCTGGAACAGTTGACGTTGGTGTCAGAGTAGAGGTTCGTGATGAAGTAATGCAGTTCCTTAACGAGAACCTGTATGAAGCTAAGCTCATCTATCACACACCTACATTTGATGATAAGGTTCGTACATTCTGTACTAATCCTTCAGGTGAGGTTGCTACAGAGTACTATGACAACAACCTTGCTGTAGTTAACGGACATGCATATAAGGCTCAGGAGTACAAGACTAACAATACTAACTTTGCTCTTCTTGTATCCAAGAATTTCACAAAGCCTTTCAATACTCCTATTGAATATGGTAAGCAGATCGCACAGCTTTCAAACATGCTCTGCGGCGGCAAGATCCTTGTTCAGACATACGGCGATTTCAAGCGTGGAAGACGTACAACAGATGAGCGTCTTTGCAGAAATAACCTGATTCCTACACTTAAGGATGCAGTACCTGGAGACCTTTCCCTGGTATTCCCTCACAGAATCATGGTGGATCTTGATGAGATGATCCAGGCACTTGATAAGGTTACTCCCGGTATCGCTTCAGAAGAGACTCTTATGTATGGTGTTGAAGTTAAGTTCTATTCCAACAAGGTTATCGTTGATAAGAACTTCGAGACAAGCATTAAGGGACTTCATGCAATCGGTGACGGCGCAGGTGTTACAAGAGGCCTTCAGCAGGCCAGTGCTAACGGTATAAGCGTTGCCAGAAGCATTCTTGCAGCAAAAGAAGGAAACTGATAACTTGTATATTTTTTGAATTTGAATCATAGAACTGGTAATGCAGTAATCTATCATTTAATTTGAGACTATAGAATATGACTTTTTGGCAGAAGCTTTTTTCTCACAAAAATAAAATAAATACAGTTGTAATATGTGTATTGGCATGCCTTGCTTTAAGCGGGTGTGCCAATCCTTTTAAAGGTGGCAAAGACAGTATCAGCGTAGTTCTTACAACAGGCTTTGCTGAGGATGAGGTCTTTCGTATCGAGGATATTTCCTGCAGTCTTGCTGAGGTTGAACTATACCTTGTGAATACTCAGAATTCATATCAGAGTACACTTGGAGGCAGTATCTGGGACGCTGATCCGGGACTTACTGAGAGCCTTAAGACTTCATGCCTTGCCCGCCTTGCCCAGATCAAGACCATGGTCCTTCTTGCACAACATAATGGCATAATGCTTGATGATTCTGAGAAAAAAGCTGCTCAGAATGCTGCAAAAGAGTATTATGAATCTTTGTCTGAAGCAGATATCAAAGCAATGGACAATGTGACCTGCGATACCATTCAGACTCTTTATGAGGAACAGGCACTTGCAGGTAAGCTTTATGAGTACACTATCAGGGATATAAATCCTGAAGTAAGTGATGATGAAGCCAGAACCCTTACGGTTCAGCAGATACTTCTTAAGACTTACGAGACGGATGATTCAGGTAACAGAACCGAGATGTCTACAGATAGTAAAGCCAAGGTTTACTCAAAAATGAAGGAAATTCAGGCACAGCTTGATGAGGGTGCATCTTTTGAAAGCATGGTTGAGACTTACAATGAAGCTGAAGAAGGCACTGTTTCCTTTGGAAAAGGCGAAGTTGATGTAAATCTTGAGACGGTTGCTTTTAATCTGTCAACAGACCAGATTTCAGATATAATAGAAACAGAAGATGGTTACATGCTCATAAAGTGTGTTACAACCTTTGACAAAGAAGAAACAGAACTCAATAAAGTTCGAATTGCAGAGGAACGCAGAAGTCAGGCCTTTGCAGAAGAGTATGATGAGTTTGCCAAGGGTCTTACCAGAGAGATCAACAGTCAGCTTTGGGACAGTATCACACTCTGTGATGATCCGGAAGTTACGACCAAAGATTTTTTTGATATATACAATAAGTATTTTGAGGATTAGGTGACATGGGTAAGAGGGAAACCTGGGTAGATTGCATAAAAGTTCTGGCATGTACATTGATCCTTGTGGGCCATTTGCTTCAGGGACTTAAGCGCACCGGGATACTTGTGCTTAGCGCTGATAGAACTTTTAACTACGCCTTTTTTATATGGTTTATATACCTTTTTCATGTACAATTGTTTTTCCTTTGCAGCGGTTATCTCTACGAACGCAGTCAAAAAGCCGGTTCTTTTAAGGACTGGCTTTCTAATATAGGCTATAAGCTCGTTGCTTTGGGCGTTCCATACTTTGTTTTTTCACTTATAACATGGCTTTTAAAGAGCAGCTTTGTAGATCTTGTAAATATCAGAACAGGGCACCTTTATACCTTTCTTCTTGCATCGCCTGCACTGGCTCAGTACTGGTATTTATACACTCTGTTCTTTTTGTTCCTTTTTATTCCTAACGTAAAAAATCCAAAGATACTAGCAGTAATACTTGTAGTATTCTCCGTATTATATATTTTCTCAGCCAAATTTGTAGTATGCTTTGTTCCCTATTCCATGGCCCAGTACGGCTTCTGGTTTGTACTTGGCATGACCATGCAAAGCCTTGGATTTGCTGACCTTGCACCTAAAAAGAGAATACTATTATTATCTCTTGTTCTTATTATCCTGTTTACAGGATTAGCCTGTGCTCTATATTCAAACGGATACAGAGCAACCTTCACAGGATGGACGATCTTCCTTGGAACCATGGCCTGCCTTGGACTTTGCATGTTGTTTAAGTTTATCGAAGCTGCAGGATTTGAAAGTAAAGCTATCACACTTCTATCTAAATATACTTTTCCTGTATATCTGTTACATACGATATACGCAGCAAGTGTCAGAACACTTCTGATCGTGCTCAAGATCAGAAATATTCATATCCACATAATCCTTGGCTTCCTCGCAGGAACACTTGGTTCAATACTCACCGCCTGGATATTCGAAAAGCTGGTATATCCTGAGTTTGTAATTTATCCATGGAAGGTAATAGGCAGGTTAAGACATAAAACATCTTCATAAATAGTTAGATTACAAGAATAATATTTTGTATTAGTTATCTGATCTTCCAAACAGATACTAACAACATCCTATGATTTCATTTATTGATAAATAATAATGTTCGTAAGTAGTTTATAAAAGTTTAAGAACTACTAAATCTCGTATAAATACTGCATTTGATAACACTTATTAGCACTCACGATGACTGAGTGCTAATTTTTTATTGACTTTTAGTCACCCGAGAATTAATATTACTAAGTGAGCAAATTTCAGTATTTCGCTCAAGTCACATTTAGCAAAAACATCAACTCAAACTTCTATAATCTTTATTGTGGAGGCGATATCGTAGTTTGGGCAGATGCTCCTGATATAATCCTCGATCGTTATCCGTACGAGGAGTGTCCAGGGGCATCGTATGTAGAATCGTACTACAACTCCCCGTTCCCATAACCTTAATGCGAACGAGTCAAGCCCCTACGACGAGAGGCAAGGTAGATCGAGGATTATATCAGGAGCATCTGCCCGGCACAACCTTCCCTCCACACAACTCAGCCGAAGTTTGAGCCACTATATTTTTTCAGGAGGCACCAGGAATGGCAGGAAGAAAGGGTAATTTAAGTATTAATTCGGAGAACATGTTCCCGATCATCAAGAAATGGTTGTATTCAGACCATGATATCTTTTATCGTGAAGTAATCTCCAATGCTTGTGACGCTATCACTAAGGTCAGAAAGATGGATGCAATGGGAGATTTCGAACTCCCTAAAGGATTCAAACCCAGAGTAGATGTTGTTCTTAATGATAAAGAAAAGACAGTTACAATTACCGATAATGGTATCGGTATGACGGCTGATGAAGTAGAAGAGTACATCAACCAGGTTGCATTTTCAGGAGCAACAGCATTCCTTGAAAAGTACAAGGATAAGGCTTCTGATGATCAGATCATCGGTCACTTCGGTCTTGGTTTCTATTCAACATTTATGGTATCTGAGAGAGTTGATATTGATACTCTTTCATACAAAGAGGGAAGCACACCTGTTCATTGGACATGCGATGGCTCATCTGAGTTCGAGATGTCTGATGGCAGCAAGGAAGGCGTAGGAACAACAATAACTCTCCACCTTTCAGATGATTGTCTTGAGTTCTGTAACGAGTATAAGGCTAGAGAAGTAATCCAGAAGTACTGCTCATTCATGCCGTATGAGATCTATCTTTCAAAGGTAGATGAAGATCGTACTGAGATCGTTAAAGAGTCAGAGAAGCTTGATAGCGATGTTGTTATCGAAGAAGTTAAGGAAGAAGCTAAGGCTTCTGAGGATAAGAAGGATGAGGGTAACGCTCCTGAAGAGAAGAAATTCAAGATCCGCCGTCGTCCACAGCTTCTTAACGATATACATCCTCTTTGGACCAAGACTCCTAATGACTGTACTAAGGACGAGTATCTTGAGTTCTATAGAAAGACATTCAATGATTACAAGGAGCCTTTGTTCTGGATACACCTGAATATGGATTATCCTTTCAACTTAAAGGGTATTCTTTACTTCCCTAAGATCAACATGGAGTTCGAATCCATTGAAGGTGTTATAAAGCTTTATAACAACCAGGTATTTATCGCTGATAACATCAAGGAAGTAATTCCGGATTATCTGATGCTTCTTAAGGGTGTCATTGATTGTCCTGATCTTCCTCTTAACGTTTCAAGATCAGCTCTTCAGAATGATGGATTCGTTAAGAAGATCTCAGATTATATTTCTAAGAAGGTTGCTGACAAGCTTTCAGGTCTTTGCAAGACAGATAAAGAAAACTACGATAAGTATTGGGATGATATAGCTCCTTTCATTAAATATGGTTATCTTAAGGATGCCAAGTTTGCTGAGAAGATCAATGATTTCATCCTCTTCAAGGATCTTGATGGCAAGTACTTAACTCTTCCTGAAGCTCTTCAGATCAACAAGGAAGCTGAAGAAGAGGCTGCAAAGGAAGAAGCTGCAGATGAGAATGGCAACAAGGTAGACGTTGATGTTGTTGATGAAAATGGCAACACTGTTTCTGAGGAAAAGAAATCTGAAGATGCAGACAAAGATGCTGAAAACAAAGAGCCACGTACTATCTACTACGTAACTGATGAACAGCAGCAGAGCCAGTACATCAACATGTTCAAGGCTCATAAGATGACAGCATTCATTCTTAATGCAAACATTGATACTCCTTTCATGCAGTCAATCGAGCAGAAGAATGAGAATATCAAGTTCCAGAGAATCGATGCTGATCTTACAGATACATTTACAGCAAAGACTTCCAAGAAGGCAGAAAAAGAGCTTGAGGAAGCAGCTACTAAACTTCAGGACAAGATGCGTAAGGCAGTTGATAACAATACCCTTACAGTTAAGATCCAGAAGATCAAGGATAAGAAGGTATCTGCAATCCTTACAGTTTCTGAAGAAAGCCGTCGTATGCAGGATATGATGAAGATGTATGCGCTTAACGGAATGGGCAGCATGCCTGATATGTCCAAGGAAGGTCAGACTCTTGTACTTAATGCTAATCATGCGCTTGTTAAGTATGTTATGGAGCATGAAGATGCTAAGAACAACAAGATGATCTGCGAACAGCTTTATGACCTTGCAAGAATTCAGAATGCACCGCTTTCAGGTGAGGACATGACCAAGTTCATCAATCGTTCAAACGATATCATGGTACTTCTTACAGAAGGCAAAGAAGATTAAAAACATATACTAAATGAATTATCCCCGAAATACGTACAGATGTGTATTTCGGGGATTTTTGTGGTATCATAATAATATTAAATGCGTAGTCGGGGGCAGGATTCTTGAGAGATTGTATTGACCGGATTTTAAAAGGACAGTTCGAGTATGACAGAGGGGAGCTTTCATTTTCTTTTCCGCATCTCGAACTTAACATACAAGAGGGTGAAGTGATAGAAGGATCCTTCACCATTTCAGGACCTTCCGAGAAGATGTCAGAGGGAACAGTTTCTTCTACTGAGATCCGAATGGAGGTTCTGACAGATTCTTTTTCGGGAGAAAAAAGCGAAGTATCTTATCGTTTTCGTGGTGAGGGCCTTTCCGGAGGAGATGTTATTAAGGGGCATTTTAGGATCATCTCTAATCGTGGGGAGTACATGCTTCCTTTTAGCGTGACAGTTGAGCAGCCCAAAATTTCTTCCAGTCTTGGAGATATTAGAAATCTTTTCCATTTTACTAATCTCGCAAGATCATCATGGGATGAAGCGCTTCATCTTTTTTATTCTAATCAGTTCCATTATATATTTAAGGGCAATGATGCCCAGTATGAGAGCCTTTACAGGGGACTTGCCAAGGAAAATATGTCTCAGCACAACATGGACGAATTTCTTGTGGCTATCAATAAGAAGCACCCTGTAACTATAGAGTGTGATGTTAAGAGCTTTGAAGAAGAGGCACCTAAGGAGATCGTAGACAGAAGCATAATTCTGACCAAGGGTGGCTGGGGATATGCTCACCTTAAGGTGGATTATGAAGGAGATTATCTTTCCGGAGAAAAGAACTATCTGACTGATGATGATTTCCTTGGAAGTAAGGCATATCTTCATTTTAGGATAGATCCACAGCTCCTTCACAGCGGAAACAACTATGGGTGTATAAAAATATACAATGAGTATACACATATCGAAATCCCTGTTACTGTATCTACTGTTGATTATGATGAGGAAAAACATAAAAGCTATATCAGGAAAAAGCGTCTTACACATGAGCTGTTAAGATCATATCTTGCGTTCAGAGGAAGAAGAGTATCTTCAAGGCAGTGGATGGCTGATACGGGTAAGCTCATCAGCCGTATGTTCACTGAAGATCCTGATGATATCGAGTTTAAGCTTTATGGGGCTCATTTCTTGATCACTGCAGGAAGACTTGGACAGGGACAGTATATTCTTGAACAGATCATGCCTGAAATAGACAGGCTTGCACGTCTTGGAACAGAGTATGGTCAGCAGACCTACTGTTATTATCTGTATCTGCAGACTCTTATCAGCAGAGAGGAGTCTGATATCCAGAAGGCTACAGAGCTGATCGAAGAGGTTTTCAAAAGGCATCCTGATAACTGGCGTATTGCATGGATACTTGGCTATGTTTCTGATGAGTATTCACTTAATCCGCAGAATAAGTGGCTGCTTCTTCAGGGGCAGTATGAGCGTGGATGCAATTCTCCGATCGTATATATGGATGCATTTACGATACTTAAGAATAAGCCGGAGCTCTTTTTACGAATAGATGATTTCACTATATCTGTGCTTGAGTTTGCAGCAGATCAGGGAATACTGACAATCCCTGTAATGGAGCAGGTTACATATCTTGCCGGCAATGTAAGGAATTACGATAAGCGTCTTTACAAGATACTTAAAGCAAGCTACGAAAGTCAGGAAAGTGACGAGGCACTTCTTTCTCTTTGTTCTCTTCTTATGAAAGGTGAAAGATGCGATAAGGAAAGCTATACATGGTACAAAAAAGGTGCCGCCAAGCAGCTTCGTCTGACAAGACTATACGAATACTATATGATGTCTCTTCCTGAAGATGAGGATGGAAAGGCTATTGATGACATTCCAAGGGTTGTTCTGATGTATTTTTCATATCAGAGTAATCTTCCATGGACTAAGAATGCTGTTCTTTACAGGTATATATACGAGCATATGGATGACTATCCGGAACTTTATGAATCCTACAGGTTCCAGATAGAAAAGTTCCTTGTTGCTGAGATTGAGAAAAAGCATATAAGCCCTGCGCTTGGCTGGCTCTATGAGCATGTGGTCACAGCGCAGATGATCGATGCCCAGAATGCGCAGAAGTTCCTTTCACTTCTTTATACATGCAGGATTGTTGTTGAAGATCCTGATATAAAAGAAGTCATCGTTATATATGATAAGTGTAGAAGCCAGATGCACTATGATGTTGTAGGCAAAGTATGCAATCTTCCCTTATACGGAAGTGAATATACCATACTTCTTGCTGATGCCAATGGTGACCGTCATGCGGCTTCTGCTCCTTATAGTATTACCAAGCTGATGAATCCAAGAGATCTTATTTCTCTTACAACTCCGTATATTCAGAGCGGTACAGAGAACCTTGATCAGTTTTTGTGCGAGCTTGGTAGAAGTGCATATACCATAACACTTGAAAATGTCTCAAGATACAGAGATCTGGCAGATTCTGATGTTATAAGAGAAGATGTTCGTGCCCAGATCAGATCTGATCTCATAAGATTTTATTATGAGATCAGATCTGATCTCATAAGATTTTATTATGAGAATGATTTTATGAGGCAGTTATCAGAATACCTTAATATCATCGAGCCCGAGAAGCTTACACAGAGGCAGCGTGGTGAGATGCTTGAGCTTATGGTTCTTACAGGTATGTATGATAAGGCTGTTAAGTGGCTGAGGCGCTATGGCTGCTACAATATTGATCCTAAGATAATAATGCGTCTGTGCGGAAGAGCTTTTGATGCACAGAAGGATTATGGAGATATAGTACTTACCGAGATCGCGTGGTATGCATTCCACTTAGGTAAGTATGATGAGCCTACACTTCTTTTCCTGTGCAATAGTTTTCAGGGCACGATCAGGGAGATGAGAGATCTGTTCAAGGCTTCCGAATCCTATGGCATGGAGAACAGAGATCTTATTGAAAGAATCCTTGTTCAGATGCTGTATACGGGTTCTTATCTTGGAGATCACGTTGACATTTACAGGAACTATGTAAGAACGGGAACATATCTTGATCTGGAGATGGCTTATATTGCGCAGTGTTCCTATGATTACATGGTAAGGGATAAGGTGACGGAACCTTATATCTACAGCCGTATAGAAACACTTTATAAAAATGGAGCCTTGCTTCCGCTGGTTGCTATGATGGCTTATCTTAAGTTCTTCGCATACGCTGATCCTATGGATAGAGAAATTGCAGCAAAGAGCTTTGGTACAGAACAAAAAGAGACGGGTGTTTCCAGAAATAATGAGATCTGCAAGGCATTTTTGAAAACGCTTATGTCAAAGGATCTGTATTTTGAGTTCTTTAAGAACTATACTAGCCTTTCATCTGTGATGCACACATTTGCAGACAGGATGATCCTTGAATATCATACAAGACCTCATATCAGATGCAGAGTTCATTATATGCTCATAACAGAGGCAGGTGGCGAGGATTCAGGCGAATACCAGGTTCGAGATCTTAAGGAGATGTATGACGGAATATATGATGCGTCATTTATTCTGTTCTACGGCGAGCAGCTTCAGTACTATATTACGGAAGAACCAGAGCAAAGACTTGATGAAAATGGTCACATTAAACCTCAAAAGCTGACAGAAAGCGGTATCCTTTCGATCGCGGATGAAAGTTTTTCTGAAGGTTCAAGAAAGGGTATATATGGCCTTATCAATGATGTGATGATGTCTGAGGCCCTAAGCGATGATAAAGCCCAGTTCAAGCTCGTTTCAGATTATTATAGGAATAAATTCCTTGTGGAGGAGTTTTTTAAGCCGGTATGATATTTGACACCAAAAAATCTAAAAGCTATGTACTTGGATATGATCTCTCGGATTCCTTTTGCCAGATTTCCTATCTGTCATCGGATTGCGATATGCCGCAGACTCTGTCTGTCCTTGCGGGAGCAGAGCTTTATAATATCCCTACTGTTCTTTCCAAAGAAAAGGGGACTTCTAATTGGTACTACGGCAAAGAAGCTTCTGCGAGGATCAAGGAAAAGGGAGATATCGAGATAAGCGGTCTTGTCGAAAAGGCGAGGAACGGAGCTGTTGTCATGGTGGATGGGGCTGAGTACAGTCCTGTGGCTCTTCTTGCTCTTTTTATAAAAAGAAGTCTGTCTCTTTTATCAATGGAAATGTCGATGGAACTTGTAAAATCCATCGTTTTTACAGCAAGAGACCTTGATGACAAGATGATAGAAGTTCTGTCCATGGTAGTTGATAAGCTTGGCCTTGATGGCTGCAGCGTTTTTTACCAAAGCTATGAAGAAAGTTTCTATTACTATATGCTGTATCAGCCGGATGATCTTAAGAGGCAGAGTGCCATAGCTCTGAACTATGATTTTGGCAGGATGTATGTCTATCTTCTTAGGTTTAACAGAGGGCTTAGTCCTATAGTGGCATGTGTTGATACTTCTTATTATGACGATCTGGCGCTTGCTGATCCGGAGCTTCCGGCTTCGCAGGAGAAGATCGATATGATGGATGAACAGCTTTCTTTCCTTCTGCGTCATCAGATGGAGAATATGGTTGTTAATTCAGTTTATCTTCTTGGTAACGGATTCAGGTCACAGTGGATGAACAAGAGCCTTAAGTTCCTTTGTACAGGCAGAAGGGTATTTCTGGGGAATAATCTTTTTTCCAAAGGTGCAAGTATAGCTGCAAGAGAGAAGATAAGTCCGAGCGACTTTGCTTCAGATTATGTGTTCCTTAGAAAAGACAAGCTTTTTTACAATGTTGGGATGGTGGTTGATAAGTCGGGCAAGGAGGTATATCATGCGCTCCTTGATGCAGGCATATCATGGTACGATGCGGCTGCATCAATAAGTGTGATCCTGGATAAAGAGCCCTGGCTTAAGCTTATCATGACTTCGGTAATTGAGGGGACGCAGCATGAGGAACTTTTGGAGCTTAAGGATATGCCGCAGCGCCCTGAGAGAACAACAAGGCTTAAGATCGATCTGAGGATGAAGTCTGAAGAAGTGCTTACTGTGTATGTTGAAGATCAGGGATTTGGAGAGATATTCCCATCAAGTGGCACTACGTGGAGCCTTGATGTTTCGTGCAAGAGAAATATAGAGATAGAAAATATTGTTTGATGGAGTTTTTATGAGCAATGTCAAAATGTGTGTCGGTGCAAGATCAGATACACCGTATTACATGAAGCACTTTGATACAGAACTGTATACCATTGAGGAATTGTGCTATATCATCACGATGAATGCTTTCATTTTGGAGGATGAGGATTTTGATGATGACCTTATCGTATGGATAAGGGACAGGCTTCACCTTCAGCCGCTTTCAGATATGCTTTCAAATTTGAAAAGTGGTGGAGCGGGTCTTTCTGAGATTGTTATGACAATTCTTGGATATGTGGGTTATAACACGGAAAAAGAGATCAGTGAAGTCAGAAATCTTCTTGAGCAAAGCTCTCATATGGATCAGTACGATAAGAAGCTTAACAAGGCCCGTATGTTTCTTGATCAGGGTAAGCTTTCAAGTGCTGAAGAAGAGTACAGGTATCTGGAAGATAATCTTCCGGAGGGCGCACTGCAGGAGCTTTCAATTGTGTATCACAATCTGGGAGTTATTTTTGCAAAGAAGTTCTATTTCATGGAGGCGGCAGAGTGCTTTAGAAAGGAATATGACATTGTTCATACTAAGAGTGCTCTGATGTCATATATGTATGCAGTCAGGATCTGCATGACAGAGAAGCAGTATATCGATTATATGGCTGATAATAAAGACGCATATCTTCTTTCTATGGAGCTTGAAAAGAAGATGAGCGATGCCGGGCTTATATATGATGCGGGAGATGATAAGCATCATCTTGCGACTCTTTCTGTTTACAGAACGGAAGGTAATCACACTGCTTATAAAAACGGTATGAATGAGATCGTTAATAGTATGAAGGAAGAATACAGGAACATGTGTAGCTGAAAGTATGACTTCTTGTGACTTTGGATCAGTGATTCTTTATAGTTTTCTACTTTTGGAAAGGATGGGGAAGCTATGGGATTGTTGGACTTATTTCGCTTTAAAAAAGATGATGACGAACTTGAGCTTTCAGAGGATTCTAAGGAATACGAATACGAAGAGAAAGATCCTGATGAAGAATCAGGAAGAGAGAGAATGCGCCGTGACAGGCATTCTGTTGGAGACTGGGAGAAGGTAGTTTATTCCAGGGAGGGTGTCAATATAGATGATGCCGCTTCAAGGAGGGGCTATGTCCAAAACTGTCTTTCTCAGATGGAGGAGGGAACCCGCCAGATAGAATCTCTTCAGTATGAATACAGGACTGTAACCGGCTATCTTCATGATATGGAGCTTTTAAATGAGCTTCCAAAAGATGAGCGCAGTACGATCAATGAGTATGCCAGAAAGATCTATGAGAATGAAGAACAGCGTCAGCAGTATTTAAGGCGTCAGGGCAAGATGACTGACAAGGAGTACGAGAGTGTTGAAAAACTTCAGGGTCAGGAAGCTGATATTATCAAGAAAATGAAGGATTCTGAAGATTATCACAGGAAGATAAGAAAGGATCTTATAAGGCTTGATAATGAGCGTCAGGCTTATGATGTGAGGAAACAGGAAGCAGATAAAGCACTTGTTACTAATAGAAATCTTTCTATATTTACGGTAGTGGCACTTGTTATTGTTCTTATCGTGCTTGTAAGCCTTCAGATGGTAATGAGGCTTGATGTTGCACTTGCATATATGCTGGTAATTCTTGTTTCTGCGTTGTCTATCGTCGGGTTATACATGAGACATGGTTCCTGCATGCAGGAAAGAAAAGCGGTAAGAGCTGCCAAGGCTCGTCTTATACAGCTTCAGAATACTGTAAAAGTCAGGTATGTAAATAATTTAAATCTTCTTGATTATATGTATCTTAAATATGGAGTTGAATCAAGCAGTCAGCTTCAGTCTATGATAGAGCGCTATCATGAAGAAAGAGCGCAAAGGATCCAGTTTGAAGAAGCTGAAAGACAGCTTGCGGATGACCAGAGGGAACTTCTTCGTGCGCTTCGTAATGCTCAGGTAAGAACTCCTGAGATATGGCTACATCAGCCGGAAGCACTCATTAATCATAATGAGGAAGTGGAGGTGCGCCATAATCTTATCGTTCAACGACAGTCCCTTAGAAAACGTATGGACTATAACAGAGAGATGGTCATAGGCGGAGCCAGGAAAGAGATAGAAGATCTGGCGCGTACCTATCCGCGCTATGCTAGCGAAATCCTTGACCAGGTAGCAAGATTCCAGGGAGTGGAACTGTAGGAAAATGTACACCGCCCATTGCGGATCAACTTGTAAGGGTAGTCAATAAAGCTTTTTCGTATCATTTTGAAGTTGTTATTAAATTCAAGAGCTTGATAGATAAATCTTTATATTCTTCTTGGGGTCCGCATGTCTGAGCGAAGCGAGTTTCGGACCCCAGAATATAAAGATTTAGATATCATGCCTTGAATTATAACAGCTTCAAGATACGAAAAAGCTTTATTGACTACCCTTGCAAGTTGATCCGCAATGGGCGGTGTACATTTTACAAGTGGGAAGCCTTCAGAAAATATAAAATTTGAACAACTGTTCAAAAATGCTTGATTATCTCTTTGAGATTTGCTATAAATGTAAAGGCGATTGCATTAGGATGTGACAAAGAAAATGCACTGGTCTGATGCATATGCCAAATAGAATCAGTTTGTATATCTATAGCAAAGGTCAGGAGGATGTTATGAGTACGGATCGTTATTCCAGTCCATTATCTGAGCGTTATGCAAGCCCTCAGATGCAGTATATTTTTTCACAGGATAAGAAGTTCAGAACCTGGAGAAGGCTCTGGATCGCACTTGCAGAAACAGAGAAGGAACTGGGACTTGGTATTACTCAGGAACAGATAGATGAGATGAAAGAGCATGTGGATGACATCAATTATGATGTTGCCAAGGCTCGTGAGAAAGAAGTTCGTCATGATGTTATGAGCCATGTATATGCTTTTGGTGTTCAGTGCCCTAAGGCTAAACCTATAATCCACCTTGGCGCTACATCATGCTACGTTGGTGACAACACTGACATTATCATAATGACAGAAGGCTTAAAGCTTGTTCGTAAGAAGCTTGTTAATGTGATTGCAGAACTGTCTAAGTTCGCTGATGAATATAAGAGCCTTCCTACACTTGGATTCACACATTTCCAGCCTGCACAGCCTACTACAGTAGGTAAGAGAGCTTGTCTGTGGCTTCAGGACTTTACATATGATCTTGAAGATCTTGATTATGTTCTCGATAATATGAGACTCCTTGGATGCAAAGGTACTACAGGTACACAGGCATCTTTCCTCGAACTTTTTGAAGGAGACCTTTCTAAAGTTGATAAGCTTGATCCCATGATCGCTGAGAAGATGGGATTTGATAAGTGGGTATCAGTTTCAGGTCAGACCTATACACGTAAGATTGATGTCAAGGTTGTGAATGTCCTTGCAGGTATCGCTGAGTCTGCTACTAAGATGGCACAGGATATAAGACTTCTTCAGCATCTTAAGGAAGTAGAAGAGCCTTTCGAGAAGAGCCAGATCGGATCATCAGCTATGGCTTACAAGCGCAATCCTATGAGATCAGAGCGTATCTGCTCTCTTGCAAGATATGTCATGGTAGATACTCTTAACCCTGCAATCACAGAGGTATCTCAGTGGTTCGAGCGTACACTTGACGATTCTGCCAATAAGAGACTTTCAGTTCCTGAAGGATTCCTTGCAACAGACGGTATCCTGGATCTGTGTCTCAACGTTGTAGACGGCCTTGTGGTATATCCTAAGGTTATTGAGAAGCGCCTTATGTCTGAGCTTCCATTCATGGCTACTGAGAATATCATGATGGATGCTGTTAAGGCAGGTGGAGACCGCCAGGAGCTTCATGAGAGGATCAGAGAGCTTTCTATGGAAGCCGGCAAGAATGTCAAAGTTGAAGGTAAGGACAATAACCTCCTTGAACTTATCGCTGCCGATCCTGCATTCCATATGTCACTTGAGGATCTTCAGAAATCCATGGATCCTTCCAAGTACGTGGGCTGCAGCGCTCATCAGGTTGAGAAGTTCCTTGCAGAGGTAGTTACACCTATCCTTGACGCCAACAAAGAAGAACTCGGCCTCACGGCAGAAATCAACGTTTGATGGCGTGAAGCTTCCGGAGGTACATATAGGCCTCGCGGAAAAATGATATTATTGCTATTACCAATTTTAAATATAATATTTAATAGATAAAGCTTACCGCTTGGACGGATTGGTATCTCTCCAAAAAAGTGGTAAGCTTTGGTTTTTAGTTTTGCCTTTGCCGGCAAAGAAGGTCAGCGTTTCACTAGATAGTGAAATGGCTGGCCTTTTTTTGCTTTAAATTGAAATGCATGAATAAAATAGTTACAGTTTTTGCTAAAGTAATTTGGTGATAATTGATAAAGATGTAAAAATAGAGTGATTTTTAGAGCAAACTCATGAAAATTGGCTTGCCAAAAACGGTTTGGGCAAATATAATTTAGAAAATGGTAAAGTAATTTATACGACACAAAAGCTTTGAGACCAAAAGTACAATTCGCTTAGACGATGCAGTATCACCAAAGACATTACAGGGACGGGCAGTATATAGATCATTGACATGCTTTTTAATCGTTTTATAAAATTCATGAGCATGATAGATGGAGATTTCCATTCTGCCCGGGGTCCGCATGTCTGAGCGAAGCGAGTTTCGGACCCTAGAATGGAAAACTCCAGATAGCATGCCATGAATTTATGAAACGATTAACAGCATGGCAATGATCTATATACTGCCCGTCCCTGTAATGCCTTTGGTGATACTGCATCATCTACACAACCCCAAAAATAGTCGAAAACTATTGTAATAGTAAGGAGCATGAGCATGAAAGAGACAGAACTTAAATTTAATGAACCCTGGATACTTCAAAGGGCAGATCCTTATGTGATCAAGGGAGATGATGGTTGGTACTATTTCACAGCTTCAATTCCTACATATGACAGGATTGCACTCCGAAGATCGAGAACATTGCAAGGTCTAAAAGACGCCGATGAAGTTACTATTTGGACTAAGCATGAGAGCGGACCTATGGGTGATCATATTTGGGCACCTGAACTTCATTATGTCATGGGCAAGTGGTACATCTACTTTGGAGCAGGCGATGCTGAGGATAAATGGCATCTTCGTCCCTATGTTCTTGAATGTCAGGGGCCGGATCCTATTAATGACAAGTGGGTAGAGAAAGGTATACCAAGAGCTGCCAAGGATGATGAGTTCTCATTTAAGGCATTTTCCCTTGATGGAACTGTTTTTGAGAACAAAGGAAGCTGGTACTATGTCTGGGCTGAGAAGGTTGGAGTTGGCAAGCAGATATCGAATCTGTATATAGCACAGCTTGAGAATCCATACACACTTAAGACTGTTCAGGTGCTTTTGACAACACCTGATTATGACTGGGAGAGAGTGGGATTCTGGGTTGATGAGGGACCTGCTGTTATCAAGAGAAATGGACGATTGTTCCTGACATTTTCATCAAGTGAGACAGGAACAGCCTACTGCATAGGTATGCTTACAGCTGATGAAGATAGTGACCTTCTGGATCCAAGATCCTGGGATAAGTCCAGATATCCTGTCCTTAAGTCTGATGCATCAAGGGGGATATACGGCCCTGGTCATAACTCATTCACAGTAGATGAAGATGGCAATGATATCATGGTATATCATGCCCGCACAGAATCTGAAATAACGGGAGATCCTTTGTACAATCCCAATCGCCACGCTATGCTGATGCCTATAAAGTGGGGTGATGACGGAGCACCTGTTTTTTCTTTTGACAACACAATCTGATCTTTATGGGAGAAAGTATGGACAAAGGTATATATAAGCATATGAAAGAGGAAGAATATAGCAATCTGATAGCCTGGTATCCATTTGACGATGAGGATGATCCCGGCAAGGATGCTTCCGGACATGGTCAGCATGCAAAGCTTTGCGGGGATAATGTACCGTATATTAGCAAGGTATGCGGATTTATGGGAGCAGTATTCCAAGGAGGAGAAGGGAAGGGCTCGTCATATTTAGAACTTCCACAAGATCTTCTATCTAAGGCTGATGATATGACAGGTCTATCGATATCAGCATGGATAAAACCTGGTGGCAAGGCTGCCGGATGGGAGAGAGTGTTTGATTTCGGGCATAGCGACAAGGGACCGTATCTGTTTCTCACCAGATCTCTTAGAGGCATATGCTATGCGGATTCTGATCTTCCTGCTGATGCAGGAAAACAGGCACCAAGTGGTGAGTGGACGCATGTAGTTATGAGTATTACTCCGACACAAAACGGAACAGCTTCAAGTGCTGGCCCAAGGCTATATGTTAATGGTGAGCTTGCGGCAGACGGAATCATAAGTCAGACATCAAGTGGCAATTATAAGAAGTTTAGAAGTTTTATGGATATGCTTTCAGAAGGAAGGTTTGATCATAACTATATTGGAAGATCCCAATTTGAAGTTGATCCATATTATGAAGGCGCCATATCTGATCTTAGGATCTACAATAAGTCCTTATCTCAGGAAGAGGTTATAGATCTTCTGTGCCAGAGGCTAAGTGACCAGAAGATTCTGGATATAGCAATAGATAAGTTCTTGAAAAAACCGGCAGATATGATAACAGATCATATAAGTCTCCAGCCATCTTTGATGCAGGACAAGGTATCAGTAAGATGGGATATTAAGCCACAAGGGATCATAGATGATTGTGGAAATCTTAAGTCTATAGATAAGCCTGTAAGACTTGATGTTACAGCTATTTTATCAAGAGGGAATGAGAGAATATCAAGAAGCTTTAGATCTGTTGCTGTTCCAAGAGGTACAGCTCCGTATGAATTTGTAGTTCATACAGATGAAAAGGTGCTTGATATAAGCAGAACCTTGTTCGGTCTGTTTTTTGAAGATATCAATCACAGTGCAGATGGTGGAATATATGCAGAACTTGTCCAGAACAGAAGCTTTGAGAATTTTGCGTTCAATAACTATAATGCATCAAGTACTGAGAACGGCCTGTCAGGTGGAAGAACTTATAAACCACTTGAATACTGGTTTGGAGATACTGATAAGATAGAAGTTTTGGATAAAGGCGGTGTTAGCAGCTTCCTTGGATATAGCAATGATAATAATCCGCATTATATTAGGGCTTTAGAAGATGCCGCTATTATCAACAGAGGCTATTGCAGCGAGAATCATGAGCATGCGATGGCATTTGAAGATAAAGGCATATATCAGTTCTCTATATATGCCAAGTCTGAGAATAGTGCAGCTATAGAAGTGGTACTTCAGGATGATAAGGGAAGAGATGTATCTACAGCTGCAATTATAGATATCCCGGCAGGAGGAACTTGGGATAAATATACCAGAAAGATACAAATATCATATAAAGGTATTGCTGATACTACATCGAAGAGTCCCGCATTCATGGGACAGCTTGTATTAAGGATCAGCAAGGGCTGTTGCGTAGATATGGTATCTCTTGTCCCTGAGAATGTATGGGGAGCAGTAGCGGAGCCTGACTCAGTAAGTGCTCATGATAACTTTAATGGCAATCCCAATTACCGCTTAAGACGGGATATCATGAAGAGCCTTGCAGATATGCATCCTTCATTTATAAGATTCCCTGGAGGTTGTATATCAGAGGGCTCATACACCTGGGACAATGTCTATGATTGGAAGGATTCTATTGGAGATATTGCCATAAGAAAAGAGAATGTCAATGTCTGGGGTTACAACATGACCATGGGACTTGGTTATATGGAATATTTCCAGATGGCAGAAGACTTAGGCGCTGAGCCACTTCCTGTTATGGCCTGCGGAGTTTTGTGTCAGGCCAGAAGCGATTATGCAAATCCTGCAGGTGGCAAGCTTAGAGATAAGTATATAGCTAATTTTACAGATCTTATTGATTTTGCTATAAGTACTGACTTTGAAAACAATAAATGGGCAGATATTAGGAAAAAGATGGGCCATGAACAGCCATTTGGCCTTCACTATCTTGGCGTTGGTAATGAGAACTGGGGCGATGAGTTTTTTGCTAACTTCGAAATATTTTACCATAAGATAAAAGAACATCTGGATGAGTATTATCCTGGATATCCCATGACAATAGTATCTACTGCAGGAGCACAGGCTGATGATGATGCCTACAAGATAGGATGGCAGTTTTTGTGCGGCAGGCATAAGGGCGTATCTTCATATATGTTTACAGATGGTGAGAAGTCTTTTGAAGAGAAGATTGACTGGTACAAGTATAAGGGCGACTACCTTGATACCATCGTCGATGAGCATTATTACAGGTCCAATGAGTACCTTCTTGAAAATATTGACAGATACAACTATTACCAAAGAGCCTACAAACTTGATGAAAACGGGCACAAGGTTATAGATGAAGCAAAGTCTCCCAAAGTCTTTGTAGGCGAGTATGCATCTGTTGATAAGAATACCCTTAAGGGCGCCATAGCAGAAGCGGCTACAATGGTTGGATATGAGAGAAACAGCGATGTTGTGAGGATGGCATCAACGGCTCCCCTTTTCAATCAGATATCAAATGATGGTACTTATAGATGGACTCCTGATTGCATCTGGTTTGACAAGACGAGAGTATATAGAACTCCAACATATTTTGTGCAAAAACTCTTCATGACCAATCTTGGAACAGAGCTTTTAAAACTTGATGAAAAAAAGCTATCAGGAAGTAACATGTCAGAACTAAAGCCCCATGGAGGTTTCTGTATATCAGCTTCTAATGGAAGAGTAAAGTTTTTGAATATAAATGTTACTTCTAATATAGATGGAACTGTTTATTATCACAAAGAATATCCCGAAGGTCTTGTACTTGATGGAAGTACTGATACTAAATATCTCGTTTTTACAGATGCTGAGACTGGCTTAAATACTGAGGATCTAAGTGATTACAGCATAGAATTAAGAGCAGTAAAACTTGACGATATGGCTGTAATAGAGGTTGGATGCGGCCTTGTAGCAGCTCCCGGAGACTTTGATCCTACGAGGATGAGTCTTATGAAGTACTGCGTAGGAGATGCAGGCAATGGTACAGGCCTCAAAGTCTACAAGGATGGCATAGAGGGATATACTCTTGGGGACTATTCATCAAGTGCATATGCAGGCAATCTTAGAGCTTGTCATATGGAGATAGTAGGAGCCGGATGCGAAGTGGTCGTAAGAGTTAACTATGGCGGCGATGATGGAAGAACTATCACGGCTTCATATGAGATAGCAGGCAGTAAAGGTGTGGGCACTGTCCTTGGAGATATTGCCTACAAGCTGGAAAGTTATAACAAGGATATATTTGCATCAGCAACTAAAGATGCAGAGAATATCTATCTAAAGCTTGTCAATCCTGCGGATACAGTTAGGGACGTGCATATAGCATTCGATCATGGAGGAAGCGGTCCCTGTGAAGATGGCAGTATCTGTAAGTATCACAAAGCACAGGTGATAGTACTGGAAGCTGATAAAGGTCAGGAGGATGTTCCTAATGTGAATGTACCTGAGACAATACTTCCAAGGACATATGATCTTAGCATTAATGGGGATTGTCTTGATATATCTCTAAAACCCTGGTCATTAAACATTATCAGGCTAAAAAAGTAAAAAACACATGTAAGCAGGTTTAAGGGAGGATACTTCCTAAATCGACCTGTTTACATGAACTTAGATTTTTATTACAAAAAGCCATAGATTTCAAGCACTAAAATTGCACAAAAATAAGGCTTTGTTTTCTATATAGATAAAAGTGAAATTGTATTGAAAAATCTAAAACTGAGATGTAAGCTTGATATAGTTATAAAACTGAATTATTTAATAAAAATCTAAACTTTAGAAAAATGTAAAAACGGTTCTTTATTTGCTCACGACATGAGGTTAAAAAATGGCATTATTAAGGGGAAGTTCTAAAAGCAACATCAAAAAGACATCGGGTCTTTTAACTGCTTTTGTAGTATTGACATCTTTTATGGGGCAGACTTATGCCTTATCTGTAAACGCTACTGAAGTGGAGGCTTCTGATGCTGCGTCCATGGTATCAGATGCTGAGGATGCAGAACTGGGTAGCGAATCGGAAGGCGGTGAAGCATCTTCTGATACAGATGAAGATATAGAGCGTCTATCCACTAATTATACGACTATAAGTAAAGGTTATACGTCATCTGAGTATGAAGGTGAAGACATTGTTTATAGGATGGAAGATGTCCTTGGCACAGAGTATTCTTCATATCTTACTACTGACAGTCATGATTATACAGATGGAAGCGTCGCAGATGTATCACATTCTGATTACATCGAAGTAACTGTAGATGTTCCTGAGGATGCACTTTATGAGATAGGTTTTGATTATCTGTCTTATGATGAATCGATCCTGCCTCTTGAGATCGCGTTTACTGCTGATGGAAGTTATCCTTTCTATGAGGCCAGGAGCATAATTCTTGAGACTACCTGGGTATCAGAAGATACTACCAGCATCGACCGTTATGGCAATGAGATCGTAGCACTTCCTCAAAAGCTTGTCAGATGGGAACACAAAGAGCTGGGTGATTCCAGTTACAGATATTCAAGCCCACTTCTTGTAGAGCTTACAAAAGGTGAACATACTTTTGGTATATCTGTTAAGGAAGGCACTATGCTCCTTGGAGATATTACTTTAAAAGCACCTGTCAGGATTCCTGAATATACAGGATCCAAGGCAGCAGAGGGCGAGGGCCTTATCACTATAGAAGGTGAAGACTTTACTTATCGTAATGATTCTTCTATACATTCTTCTTATGAATTTGATACATCTATCAGTCCTATTTCTGCTAAGCAGAAAGTACTCAATCTGGTAGATGAGGATTCATTCAATACAGCCGGTCAGACTATCACATACAGTTTCAACGTAGATAAGGCCGGTTATTACAATCTTGCTATGAATTACAGACAGTCTGAAAAAAATGACTTTCCTGTATTTCTTGATATCAGGATTGATGATGAGATTCCAAATACAGCATTTCAGTCTTACTGGCTTACTAAGTCAACGAAATTTACCACCAAAGCATTCACAGATTCTGACGGTAATGCGCTTAGCGTATACCTTGAAGAGGGTGAGCATACCATTTCACTTACCATAAGTGCAGACAATATAAGATACGCCCTCGAAGAAGTTGACAGGATCATGTCACAGATAAGCGATCTGTCGCTTGAAGTTACCAAAGTTGCAGGTACCAACAAGGACAAATATCGTGACCTTAAACTTACAAGATATATTCCTGATCTTCAGACAAGGCTTCAGGGCTGGGTTGATGATCTTAATGCTATCGCTTCTGAAGCTACAGTTTATGTAGGGACAGATGACCCTGAAGATGTTGCTGCTTTCTCATATCTTCTGATAGCAGCTGATCAGCTCCAGAGTCTTGCAGATGAACCTGACGAGCTTGTGTACAGGGTAGATGAGCTGTCTACAAGCGTCAACTCCATAAATACTCAGATAGCTAACTTCGTTGACATAATGAATGACAATGATATAGCGATAGACAGGATATATCTATATCAAAATGATGCAAAGCTTCCTTCAGACCTTAACTTTTTTGAAGGACTTTTGATGAGTGCAGAGAGGTTTTTCTATTCATTCTTTGGACAGAGCTACTCTGCAAGTAATACAGATGAGTCTCATATACAGGTATGGGTCAACCGCCCCAGACAGTATGTAGAGATCATGCAGAAGATGATAGATGAAGAGTTCACTGCTTCAACAGGGATAGAAGTCGATCTCTCCATCATGACTGATGCGCAGAAGCTTATTTTGTCCAACGCATCAGGTGATACTCCGGATATAGCTACAGGTATCAACTATTCGATACCTTTTGATCTTGCTATAAGAGGAGCTTTGGTAGACCTGACGCAGTTTGATAATTACAAGGAAGTATTTGGAAGGTATTCTGACGGTCTATTGGTTCCTTCGGTAGTAGGAGACGGACTTTATTCCCTTCCGGAGACTATGAATTTCTATGTAATGTTCTATAGAACAGATGTTTTGGAAAAACTGGGACTTTCGGCACCTGATACTATAGATGATCTTATAGCTATGCTGCCGGATCTTCAGATGAGAGGACTTAACGTATATTATCCTACAGCAGCGATGCTGGCTATGAGGAACTTTCATGGAACTACTCCTCTTATATTCCAAAATGACGGATCACTATATGGAGATACAGCTCTTGATATAGAGCTTGATTCTGAGACATCGGTTGAAGGCTTCACACAGCTTACAGAGCTTTTCACTTTATATGATCTTCCTGTGGATGTTCCTAATTTCTATCAGCATTTTAGAAACGGTGACCTTCCAATTGGTATAGCTGACTTTAACTCTTACAACCTTATATTGAATGCTGCTCCTGAGATAGCTAATTCATGGGAGATAGCTCTTGTGCCAGGCATCACTGACGATAGCACAGGTGAAGTTGTCAGATATATGTCGGGCGGAGCAGAGAGCACAGTTATGTTTGCATCTGATGAGGAAAGAGAACAAAAGGCCTGGGAGTTTATGGATTGGTGGTCCAGCGCGCAGGTTCAGGCAGAGTTTGGTCAAAGGCTCCAGATCCTATACGGAGATGAGTATATCTGGCCGACAGCCAATCTTGAAGCTTTTACGCTTCTTCCATATCCGACAGATGACAAGGATGTGATCTTAGAGCAGGCTCAGTATATCCTTGAAGCTCCAAGACTTCTTGGAAGCTACATGATGGAACGAGAGTTGTCCAATGCTTTTAATGATGTAGTAGTTAACGGTGAGTCTGTAAGATCTGAAATAGATGAAACAGTCAAATCTGTTGACAGAGAGACTAGAAGGAAGCTTGAAGAATTCGGATATATAGATGCGGATGGCAACGTGCTTGAAGAGTACATAACTCCTTCTATTTCAAAAGTAAGAGAGATTATGGAGCGATAAGTAGTTATTTCTATCAGAAAAAGGGGAAACAAAGAAATGTTTTTGCCAAAAGCTAAGGTAGGGGCCAGATCACATTCAAACAGAGCAGGTTATCTGTTTACAGGTCCTTATGCAATCCTTTTTATAATTTTCATACTTGCACCTGTTGTCACAGCGATAGGTCTTTCGTTTACAAACTTTAATACGATCCAGACTCCTAAAGTTGTTGGTTTTCTGAATTATATCAATCTGATAACAGCTGATGATGTATTTATGAAATACGTCCTTCCAAACACTGTTAAATATGCTCTGATAGTCGGCCTTGGAGGATATGCTCTTGCATTTCTTCTGGCATGGGCGCTTTCAAATCTGACTAAAGGGCCAAGGACAGTATTTGCACTGATACTGTATTCACCCAGTATGACTACAGGTGTAGCAATGGCTGTTTTGTGGAAGATCATGTTCACAGGTGATCAGACAGGTTATATCAATTCATGGCTTATGGATATAGGTGCTATAGATGAGCCTATCATCTGGCTTTCAAGCTCGCAGTACCTTCTTCCTATAGTTATAATAATAGGCCTTTGGTCCAGCATGGGTATAGGCTTTCTGTCAATTCTTGCAGGTCTTTTGAATGTAGATGAGAGTCTCTACGAGGCAGCAGCCATAGATGGTGTCAAGAATAGGTTCCAGGAGATGATATATGTGACAATCCCTTCTATGAAGCCTCAGATGCTATTTGCAGCAGTTATGCAGATAGTTGGAGCCTTCCAGAACGGTACTATATCCACCATGCTTGCAGGTAATCCTACTCCAGGATATGGAGCTCAGCTTATCGTAAACCACATAGAAGACTATGGATTTATCAGATACGAGATGGGTTATGCTGCGGCAGTATCTGTAGTACTTCTTTTGATAGTTCAGGCCTTCTCGGTATTCTTTAACAGATTATTCGGAAGCGCAGATGAGTAAATACTATTTAGATTAAAAATATACTAAGAAAATACTATTGGCGCTGCGAGCTCCGCCAATATCTAACCATTAGTCACTCGCGACATGAGGTTATAAAATGGCTGCTTATAGAGGACACCGGACCAATCCGGACAAATTTGAAAAAGGTCAGATCAAGATCTATATAATGATCCTTCCAATGATCCTTTTGACGGGACTTCCGATCATCTTCATCATATTCCATGCTTTTAAGCCTATGGAGGAGTTGTTCGCATTCCCGCCAAAGTTTATTACAACTAATCCAACGCTTGATAATTTTGCCAAGCTTGCCAAAGCTTCCAGAAGTGCAAGTATTCCGCTTAGCAAATATGTCTTTAACAGCGTGTTCATAACAATCGTATCAGTTCTTGCCTCACTTCTTTTTTCTACAATGGCTGCATATGCCCTGTCCAAGCTTAAGTTTAAGGGAAGAACAATGATGATGCAGATCAACCAGATAGCTCTTATGTTTGTGGCTGTAGCTGTTATGATCCCAAGATACCTTATCGTTAATAAACTTGGACTCATAGATACATATCTGGCAGAGATACTTCCGCTTATAGCTGTTCCCGTAGCTCTGTTCCTGGTAAAAGGGTTCGTGGATCAGGTGCCGGATTCTCTTATAGAAGCGGCTTATCTTGACGGGGCTTCTGAGTGGAGGATATATACAAGCATCATCATCCCGCTTATAAAACCGGCTATAGCAACAGCGGCAATCCTTGTATTCCAGCAGGTTTGGACCAATATCGAATATGCCAACTACTATATCAATGATGATTCACTTAAGTCGCTGGCATTTTATATGAATACACTTACAAGCGCAACTACTACCAACACTGTAGCTGGTCAGGGTATTGCAGCTGCAGCATCTCTTATAATGTTTTTGCCTAATCTGATCCTCTTCTGTATCCTTCAGAACAGCGTCATGAACACAATGGCAACATCCGGTATTAAGTAAAACATAAAGAGGACGTGAAAGTGAAAAAGATATCTGAAAAAAGGCAAAATAAAAGCAGTTTTAAAAATATCCTGAAAAGATCGATCGGGATAGCGCTTATAGGGATCAGCCTTGTCTGGAATGCAGATGTATTAACGGCCCATGCTGACGCTCCCTATAAGACTTATACAGTAGATGGATACAATTCAGTAACAGAGACGCAGACAGCATACCTTCCGTATAAGACCATCACCAAGATAGGCGATGAATCTCTTATGACTCCTACAGATTTTACTCTTCTTGATGACGGAACTATGTATGTTCTTGATAGCGGCAATAAGAGAGTAGTAGTTGGTGATGCTGATGGCAATCTTGTGACTACTTTCGGAGAAGGGGTTCTGGTAGGACCTAAGGGCATATATGTTACTGACAAGCATATTACCTATGTTGCAGACAGAGATGCCAAGTCCATATTCGTATTTGATGAAAATGGAGAACTGATCCACACCTATACAAGACCGCAAGTTGCCATGTACGGCGATGCTCTTGACTTTCTTCCACTTAAGATAGTGGTTAATTCATCAGGTACTATGTATATCGTCTGTGAATCTAATACTAATGGTATAGTTGAGATCAGTCCTGTTGATAACGGAACTTTCCTTGGATATTTCGGAACCAATGCAACAAGCGCATCTGTCTGGACTATCGTATGGAGAGCGCTTCTTACGGATGCCCAGCGTGCCAAGATGGTTGGTAATATACCTGCAACTCCCGATAACATGGCAATCGATGAAAAGGGCATTATCTATACTGTTACAAGAGGTGAAGGTGATGATACCTTAAAACGTCTTAATATAGCAGGCGTAAACATGATATCAGATCCTGGCAAGAGCGATACGGTTCCTGCAGCTATAGCCGTTGGTAATCACGATAACTTCTTTGTAGTGTCTCAGCAGGGCTTTATATATGAGTACAACAATGAAGGTCAGCTACTTTTCATGTTTGGAGGTAAGGATGATGGTCAGCAGAGGATAGGCCTTTCTACCAAAGCCGAAGCTATCCAGATAGGAAGCGATGACAAAATCTATGTCCTTGATTCTGACAAGGCGCAGATTCAGGTCTATGAACCTACAGAGTTTACTGATTATCTTCATGAAGCTTTATATCTTTTTTCAAAAGGAAGGTATGAAGAGAGTAAAGAGCCTCTGTCACAGGTCCTTATGATGAACAATCTCTTCGACTATGCCAATATGGCAATGGGCAAGGCTCTTTACAAAGAAGGAGATTATGAGGGAGCACTCAAATACGCTAAGCTCTCTAGAGATAATGACCTGTACTCAGATTCTTTCTGGGAGATAAGAAATATATGGCTTAAGAAGAATCTGTCAACAGTTATCGTCATAATCCTTGTACTGATAGTTCTTAATAAGATCATTAAATACCTTGACAATAAAAAGAATATTTTAAGTAAACCAAAAGCTTTTGTACAGAAGATAAAGAATCAAAAGCTTGTAGCACAGCTTCGATATATTTTCTTTTACATGAGGCATCCAATTGATGGCAATTATGGTATCAAGCGTCAGAACAAGGTGTCGGTACTTGCTTCTAATATACTTCTTGCTCTTATGATCGTGTTCTATATCATTAACAAGTATTTCTGCGGATTCATGTTCAAGACAGTAAGAGAGGGACAGTTCGATGTTGCATCGGATATCATCATGATCCTTGTGGGACTGTTTCTTATAGTTGGATGCAATTATCTTATGTGTACTATCAATGACGGTGAAGGTAAGTTCAAGGCTATATATTGCTCATTTATTTATTCAGCATCACCGTTTTTGGTCTTCATGCCTTTTATCTTTGCTTTGAGCCATGTTGTTACATACAACGAAGAGTTTTTTGTAAGCTTTGGAAGCTTTTGTATGGTCTGCTGGATCCTGGTTCTTATATTTATAGCGATCAGAGAGATCAACAACTATACAGTTGGTGAGACCTTTAAGATCATAGGACTTACTGTTTTTACAATACTAATTGTATGTCTTCTTGCATTTATTATCTATGTATTGTGGTCGCAGGTATTCGACTTCCTGCAGTCACTTGTAGGAGAGGTGGTGTATCGCATTGGCGGCTGATGATAAGATTTTGGGATTTATAAAAAAAGGTACGTGCGCAGCCTTATCAATTGCACTGGCGCTTGGTGCAGGCTCCTATGCTCAGCGATATGAGTATATGCTGGGCGGAGAGAATATCAGCGTTGTATATGCTCAAGATGAGCTTGATGGTCATAAATATGTAGCATCAAGCTCAGGATATAATCTGTACGTAAGTGAAGAAGACCTTTCTGTCATCATAGAAGATAAGACAACAGGGGCAAGGCTTGAAAGCTATCCAACTTATGATGATCAAAAGTGCAATGCCACATGGATCGGAGCTATGCGATCTGCAGTTGTTATGACTTTGATAAGTGCCAATGATGATACCAAGCAGGCAGATCTTGTCAATGATGATGTGGACAAGAAGATCACATATACAGATACAGGCTTTACGGCAACTCTTTACTGGAATACTTATAAGCTTGGCGTGACACTTGAGGTATCTCTGACAGATGAGGGACTTACAGCAAGGATTGCAGAAGATTCTATCAAAGAAGATGGAGATTCCTATTATATAGGAACTGTATCTATGTATCAGTACATGGGAACTTCCTACCTTGATGACAAAGAAGGATATATGTTTATTCCTGATGGTAACGGAGCACTTGTTTATCTTGATGACAAAGAGGGAAGGTTTTCAAGTGGATATTCGGCTCTTATTTATGGAGAGGATGTTGGATTTGATGAATCGGAAGTTAATACCCTTCTTCTTGACAGATACAATACTATATCAGATCCTCAGCAGATTCTAGCTCCTGTATTTGGAATAGCTCATACAGATGATCAGATAGCATTTCTTGGAATAGTTGAAGATGGTGCGCAGAGGGCTGATATCAATGTTATGCCCAATGGTGTGAGCATTGATTATAACAGGTCATATGCAAGATTCATCTTAAGAAAGCTCTACACGCAGCCTACCAGTAACAATTCTACTTCAGGTTCACTTCATGTATATGAAGCAGACAGAAGCCATTCTGATCTTCAGGTAAGGTTCAAGTTTCTCTCAGGAGAGGATGCAAATTATAGCGGTATGGCTACAAGCTACAGACAATATCTTCTTGATAACGGACTTGTTACCAAGCAGGATGTGTCCTATAACACAAGGATTGATTTCCTTGGAACAGAGAGAGAGTCATGGCTTATTGGCACCAGTGCTGTAGTTATGACAACTGCAGATGATATCAGGGATATCTATGAAGATCTTGAAAGTAGCGGTGTTACAACGCTTATGTCAGTTTACAAGGGCTGGCAGGCAGGAGGCTTGTATGATCTTCCTATCACTAAGTACAAGGCAGACAGCAAGATAGGAGGAACCAAGGATCTTACAGCTCTTATCAAAGAGTCAGAAGAAAAAGGAATCAAGATATACCTTTACGATGATGCGCTTTTGATCAATCCTGATGAGCAGAATGCAACATTTAACGTAGTCAAGAAGGTCAATAAAAGGCGCTATGAGTATGAGACCTATAAAGATGTATACGATACATTCCTGTATGTAACTCCTTCAAGGGCAGGCGATGTTCTGGATGATGTCTTATCCGAATATACCAAAAACGGTGTTGATAATCTTGCAATAGCAGGTATTACTAACACGATGTATACCTACACATATAGTGGCAATAAGTACACAAGATTTGATACGGCAGAATCTTATAAGTCTACGCTTGATACTATATATGATTCAGCGGAGCTGGTACTGGAAACACCTATTGCTTCTTACTGGTCAGATACCAGAGCTTTTCTTGATATGCCGCTTTATTCTTCAAGCTACATTCTTGAAGATGTGGAAGTTCCTTTCCTTTCTATAGTACTGACAGGAATCATGCCTGTATATGCGCAGTACATGAACTTTGAAGCTAATAAGAAAGAATTTTTCCTAAAGATGGTTGAGTCGGGTTCATTCCCTTCCTTCTATATCACTAAGGAAAGTTCATCAGAGCTTATAAATACTAACTCCTGCGATATTTATTCTTCTGAATACAGTTCATATAAGGATACTATCGTAAGCTACAATACAGAGTTCAAAGCGCTTCATGACAAGACGCAGGATGCTGTTATAGTAAGGCACGAGCTTCTTGATAACAATATAACCAAGGTTACATATTCTAACGGTGTAGTGATCTATATTAACTACGGTGACACAGCACAGACTGTAGATGGTATTACGATTGACACTATGTCTTACGAGGTAGCAGAGTAAATGAAGATTTTTGGGAAAAAAGAAAAAAAGCCCAGGATAAAACTTGGAAAGCTTGAATCAAGAGAAGCCAGGATGGGATATCTGTTCGTGGCACCATGGCTCGTGGGAGTTCTGGCATTTCTTCTTATTCCGCTGGCACAGTCTTTTTACTATATGTGGTACAACATTAGGATCACGCCAAACGGAATGAAGTTCACATTTTTGGGAACAGGTAACTTTACTCAGATATGGCTTGAGAATCCTGAATTTCCGCAGCAGCTTGTGACATACATATGGCAGACTCTCATAGAAGTTCCGATCATAGTAGTATTCGCACTTATGATCGCGATCATGTTAAATGGCAAGATAGTTGCAAGAGGGTTCTTCAGACTTATATTCTTCCTTCCGGTCATTATAGTATCGGGACCTGTTATGAACCTTCTGGTAAGCGAGGGAGCATCCAGTATCCCTGCTATGGATACACAGGCTATCGTATCGGCTATGGAGACTGTCCTTCCAGCATCGGCAGCAGAGGGAATAGGAGAGATCTTCTCCAATATGATCATGACTTTGTGGTATTCAGGCGTTCAGATTCTTATATTCCTGTCAGCACTTCAGAAGGTCGATCCTTCTATGTATGAAGCTGCCAAGATTGACGGAGGCTCTGAATGGGAGTGTTTTTGGAAGATAACTCTTCCTACTATCAAACCTATGATTTTGTTATGTTCGGTATACTCCGTAATATTCCTTTCAGGCAATGAACAAAATGAACTTATTACCATGATCAAAGATGCTATGTTCTCAGGAACCAAGGAAAAGGGTTATGGATATGCATCAGCAATGGCCTGGATGTATGCACTTGTTATTACTCTTATAACACTTCTTTTCTTCCTGCTATTAGGATCTAAGAAAGATCACTATGACAGACTTGTGAAGAAACACCAAAAGCAGCTCAAGAAAGAAGAAAGAGAAGCAAAACGTATAGAAAGGAGGGGCAGAAGAAATGCAGCAAGGATGGAAAAAATCCAAAGAAAAGGAAAATTCACAACATATGACGGCTCAGGCGATTACTAAAAAAGATCTAAGGAGCTATTTTACCAAAGAAAAGCTTCACAGATTCATGTTTGGAACAAGAGAAAAGCAGGGAGCCGGCAAGATGATCGCCATATATGGACTTCTTATCTGTATAGGTTTTGTATATCTGTATCCTATCTTCTATATGATAAGTACCAGCTTTATGGATCAGAATGATCTTTTGGATACATCGGTCAAATGGATTCCTAGTCATTTCTACCTTCAGAACTATATAGATGCAGGTACATCGCTTGATTTCTGGGCTTCTTTTTTCAAAGGAATATTGATAGCGGGGCTTCCGACTGCCTGCAATATCTTCGTTGATATGATGGTAGGTTACGGTTTTGCAAGGTATGAATTCAAGGGCAAGAAGATCATGATGGGGATACTTATTTTTTCGTATATCCTGCCTAACCAGGTTACGATGATCCCAACTTATGTTCTGTACAACAACATGGGTATCCTTGGTACTATATGGACCTTTGCACTGCCGGCTCTTCTTGGAAATGGTCTTAATGCTCCTATTTTTATTCTGATATTCTATCAGTTTTTTAAGCAGGTTCCAAAGGTACTTATGGAGGCAGCGGCTATAGACGGCGCGGGTCATTTTAAGAGGTTTTTCAGGATTGCAGTTCCGTCTGCTGTACCTGCAATTGTAACAGTGGTTCTTTTTTCTTTTGTATGGTACTGGAATGAATCATATCTTACTGAGCTGTATGTTCAGGGACTTTCAGGTAACAGCATATGGACTAATCTTGTAGTTCAGCTCAAGAACTTCGATTCATCCTTTGCTTCTAAAGCTACAGTAGGATCAACAGCAACGAGCCTTAATGAGTCGGTTCGTATGGCGGCAACATCACTTTCTATCATTCCGCTTCTTATCATGTATCTGATATTACAGAAGCAGTTTGTAGAGAGTATCGATAGAGCGGGTATTACGGGTGAATGATCTTTGATCAAGACTTTAATGACTCCTTACCAGGTGATAGATCACTTGGTTAGTAGTGGTAATTTTTATGGAATTAGTCAGCACAAAATGTGTATTAGCCTTCCCGGTCTTAGGAATGATCTAATATTGGGTATGGCATCAGATACGATAATAAAGGAGGGACTATATGAAAAAGAATTTAAGTAAAGCTGCTGCGAGCATACTGGCCGCAGCAATGGTGGTTGGCACAGCTGCCTGTGGATCTTCAACAAATGCAGATACAGGTTCCGGTCAGACAGCGCAGGGTTCCGGGGAGGAAGGAGTTACTACTGATAATATAACTCTTACTTACTGGCACTATGAAGATGAGACTACTATTAACATTCTGGCTGAGAAGTTTATGGAGAAATATCCTAATATCACAGTTGAGACCAAGGTCATCAGTGATATGTCAACAGACCTATCTGCAGCAGCTGCAGCAGGTCAGTTCCCGGATGTATTTGTAGGTACAGACTCTGATACAGCTCTTGCCAATATGTACTGGGCTGATATTACAGATTATTACAACAATGATCCTGAGACAGCCAACCTTATGGCAACTATTAATGAATATGGTATAGGTATGTTCGATACAGATGTAAGATATGCGGTACCTGCATGGTATCAGCCTAGTGCTATTTTCATTGACAGAAATGTTATTAATAAGCTGAATCTTGAGATGCCTCGTACTGACTGGACATGGGATGAGATGATACAGCTTATCAAGGATGCAACAGTAGATGACAGAACAGGTATGAAGTATTACGGCCTTGGCTATTACAACAGACTTGATTCACTTTACGGTATTGCAGCCTGCTCACCTGAAGAGAGAGCACTTAAGGGAGAGTTTGGTTTTGATGGAACAGACTTTGATCTTTCATACTGGGCTACAGGTGAGCAGCAGTTCTCTGATCTTAAGCTTGGAGGATATGTAGCTCCTCAGCAGAACACTCAGGCTATGGAAGACTGGTCAGGTGACTGGTCAACATGGTTTGGTGCAACAGGACACGTTGCAGTATTCTCAGAAGGCTTCTGGTCATATCAGAATCTCTGGAATACAGAGATTGATGGTCAGTCATATCAGGACTACTACGGACTTGATATCGTTCCTTATGTAACTCCTAATGTTGTTGATGAGAAGGAACACAATGTTATCGCCAATATGTACATGGGCGGCGTATCAACATCCTGCGAACATCCTTATGAAGCATATCTTCTTCTTAAATTCATGACATTTGGCGTTGATGGCTGGAACGCTCGTCTTGATATCTATGAAGATGAGTCTATCACTAATGAATCAGGCGTTGCACTTAAGCATGCCAATATGCCTGTTCCTATGACTCTTGATGAAGGTGTATGGACCAGGTACAGAGCACTGTTCCCAACAGTTACAAGTGAAGATGGAAGCGTTGATTACTGGGATGATTATTTTGCATCAATCACAAGACCTGTTGCTTATGGCTGGTACAGCATTGCAGGATACTGGAACTTCTGCGATCAGTACTTTAATTCAATCGGTATACATGATCTTGTAGATGCAGGTACTGCCAAGGCTGCTGACTATGCTGATGAAGCTACACGTCAGGCCAACTATTACCATGCAGAAGCTATGATATCTTACTTTGGACCAAGCGGATATGATGTTCTGTCTGAAGAGGATCTTGCAGCATATCAGGCAGTTGTAGATTCTTTTGCTCAGTAAAAATGGGTTATTTTTAGACATGTGGAATGGATATGATCCATGGAAATGATTCATGGATAGAATCTGTACCACATGTCCGATAATAAGGCTTTAATTATATTTTTATATTATAAGGAGGGTTTTATGAAGAAGAAAGTTTTAAGTGTCATGATGGGTGTATTCATGACATCATCTCTTCTTGCAGGCTGCGGAACTTCTGGTGGTGATACACAAGGTCAGACAGATTCATCAGCGCAGGAAGTATCTGCACAGGAAACTGCTAAGGAAGAAAGTAAAGAGCAGCAGGCGACAGAGGGCACAGCAGCTACTGAGATTCCTGATGACTACAAGTATTATTTTTCTTTCGATGAAGAAGATGAAAGAGTACATGCAGCTATTCAGGATACTGCGGCAACACCTATTGTTCAGACTACAGATGATGCAGTTAATTATGTTAACGGTGTAAGTGGCAATGCCCTTTATGTTGATGGAAGCAAGGGCGCTAAGCTTGATGTTAACGGCGTCGGCGATACGTATTCTGTTTCCTTCTGGGTATATTCAGAAAGATCAGCTAACTATATGCCAACTCTTCAGTATGGTCCTGATATTCACGGAGATGCTACAGGTGGTCAGCACTATGTTAACTTCACATGGGCAGACTGGAATCCTGACGGAAGCGCATTCCCTTGCGTATGGGCTTATGATCAGCTTGATGATGCCAAGTGGCCTAACTGGTATCCGGATGAAGCCAATACTCATGTAGGCGAGTGGAACAACATAACTCTTACAGTTGATCCTTCTGAGCTTTCTGAGGATGGAACACTTATTGTTGCACATCTTTATTTTAACGGAGAAGAGCTTGTTGGCTATGATTCAGATGGCAATGTAAGACCTACATATGTTGTAAGCGGTACTATGGCTGAGTCTGACAACTTTGATTTCCTTCTTGGTATCAACTACTGGGATGCTATCATGAAGGGCGCATTCGATGAGATCTATGTATATGACTATGTACTTGACGCAGGTCAGATCAAAGCTTTGTATGAGGCCGGAGATGCTACTTCCACATATGATGCTCCTACTCACGAAGTAACACTTACAGTAGATGAAAATGCTATTGACAGCGTTGGTGCTACAGACTTTTCTAATGCATGGTGGAGTGACTGGTCAGAGTTTACAGAGCTTAAGGATGGTGAGACCAAGGTCGTTAAGCTTAAGAACTGGTCAGATGGTGTTAATAACTATGATAACTATACAGTTCTTTTTACTAACGAAAAGACACCTGCTCACGAGGATCCTAATGAGTCCGGATCAGCTGATCACAAGGAATATGCATGTGTAAGAGCTGATGCATTTGGATGGACTCCTGACGGAGATATTGATGCTGCGCTCTTTAACTACAGCTGGGGCAACTGGGGCACATGGCTTCAGCAGGTTATGATGGAAGCAGATGTTGAGCTTACAATCTCAAGAAGCGGTTCTGAACTTACTGTTAATGCTGTTCAGACTGACTATCTTGGATCTGCTAATACCTGCAATGTTACATTCCCTGCTGATATTACAGCTGATGATGACTGCTTCTTCGCAATTACAGGCGAGGCTTGCTATATCGATATCCTCTCAATCGAGGATGCTATAAGTGTTGTGGCAGATCCTGATGCTATAGACTCTGTAGGTTCTACAGATCTTACAAATGCATGGTGGACAGACTGGTCAACACCTATCGAGATTGCTGATGGTACTACAACTACTATTAACTTCAAGAACTATTCTGATGGTGTCAACAACTGGGACAACTACGTAATGGTATTTACTAACGAAGAGACAGAGACTCATCAGAATCCTAATCCTGATGAAGGCGTTGGCTCTGCTGATCATGTTGAGTATGCAGCTATTCGTGCTGATGCTTATGGCTGGGGCGTAGATATTGATGGCGGTGACGCAACCTATGAGACAAGCTGGGGTGATGACTGGGCTACATGGCTTGATGCTATGAAGGATGCAGATGTTACTCTTACTATCACAAGAGATGGTACTTCTATAGTTGTAGATGCTGTTATCGTTGACAGAAATGGCAACAAGTTCACTAATAAGACTAGCTGGACTACAACATGTGCTGCAGGCGATCCTATGTACATGCTCCTTACATGTGAAGAGTGCTACATAGACATTATGTCTGTAGAAACTAAATAAATAGTTCCTCCTTCTGTTATTTTATTCCGGGTGCTATTTGCACCCGGAATAGTACATTACTAAAACCACTTGGACAGACCAGTATCCCCAAAATATATACTGCCTACCCACTGTAAATATTTTGTGGATACTGGCCCGGCCAAGTGGTTTTAGTAATGTACTATTAGAATGAAGTGGCTGAAAGATGTTGGTTTCTAATGAGTATATAAGGGATGGATTTGTATTTATTAGAAAGAGTGGATTTAAGATATTAGGCGAGATGTAGAAATGATGCGAATATAAGACTAATGGAGCTGGATTATGTATAGTGATAGTAAAAGTTTTAATGATATTGGTAATGTTTCGGATAATGATCATTGTGCGATCAAGGGTGCAAAGGTGGGTGGATTTCGAAAGATTAGCAGGACGTTTGCTGCGCTTTCGCTTATTGTGATGATGGCAGTTAATGGGTGCAGCGGCGGGGAAGGATCGTCTTTGGATGTTAACGACGCTGGAGAGGCATCTTCGGGGCAGGGAGATGTTGCTGGTGACAAGGTGCAGGGGCTTAATGGTAATACTTACTATGAGTCTAAAGACGGTGTAAGTGTAACTCTTTCTACAGATAAGCTTTCATATGAAGATGGAGAGGAAGTTCATTATACGCTTGTTGTAAGTAATGACACCGCAGACTATACGATCTCCGGCAAGAAGTTTCAGTATACCAATTCTGATAATCTTGTGGCTGCATCAGAAGATTCTATGCCTGATGAAATTCCAATGTTAAGAGCAGGAGAGAGTTATACCATAGAAGGGACTTTGATTGGAGGAGAGGGCGAGAGCGTTTCGCCTAATCTGGCATCGGCATCAACGGATGTTTCTATTAGACCTTATGTAATGATCACTTATAAAGGAGAGGAAGCAACAGTTCGCTGCGTCCTGAATTTGAAAATGACAGAAGTAGTAAGAGAGTTTGATAACAATGATAAGAAAACAGCAAGTACTGTATCAGTGCATGATCCGTCTATATTCAAGGATGAAGATGGTAAGTACTATATTGTAGGAACTCATATTACCAGTGCATCATCAGATGATCTTTTTGACTGGGATGATAGGACTGCAGATTTTAGAGCATCACTTTCTGATGAAACTATAGAAAAGATAAGAGAGTGGAATGATGATGAAAACGGTGACTGGTTTGGATATCTCTGGGCTCCTGATATCATATATAATGAAACTATGGGCAAATACTGTATCTATCTGTCTGCTAACGGAGATAACTGGAAGTCCAATATAGTACTTCTTACAGGAGATAGTGTTTACGGCCCTTATGAATATGCAGGATCTGTTGTATATGGCGGCTTTAACGAAGATACGTTTAGTCAGACAGATGCAGGAGTTGTCCTTGGTACAGATACTATTCCTGAACGCTATGTTACATACGGCGTTGACAACAAGAAGTGGGGAGATATGTATCCTAATTGTATAGACCCCTGCGTGTTCTATGACCAGGATGGCAATCTTTGGATGAGTTATGGTTCCTGGTCAGGTGGTATCTTTATGCTGGAACTTGATGAAGAGACAGGACTTAGAGACTATAATGTAAGTTATGAGACAGGAAATCACAGCGATGCATATTTTGGGACTTTAGTAGCAGGCGGAGCCTATGTTTCCGGAGAGGGTTCCTATATACAGCATATAGGTGACTATTACTATCTTTTTATTTCATATGGTAATCTTGAAGCTGCAGGCGGCTATAATATAAGAGTGTTCAGATCAGATAGGCCTGATGGTGACTATGTTGACGAACTTGGAAACACGCCTTACTATGATACATATTCTTTTAACTATAATACAGGTATTGGCGTCAGACTCTTCGGAGGATATAAGTGGAAGACCATGTCTATAGGCCAGGTTGCTCAGGGACATAACTCAGCTTTTGTAGATGATGATGGCAAGGCTTATATTGTATTCCACACAAGGACTACAAACGGATCAGAAGGCCATTATGTCAAGATCCATCAGCTTTTTGTCAATAAGGAAGGATGGCTTGTGGCAGCTCCTTATGCTACGGATGGAGAGACATTGAAGGAAGATGGCTATGAGATATCTGAAGTAGCCGGAGAATACGAAGTTATAGTTCATGATCTTGAGGTTGATTACAAGAATCTTGACTATAATAAACCAAAGACTATCACTCTTAATGAAGACGGCAGTATCACAGGCGATCTTGAAGGAACATGGAGCCTTGAAGATGGTTCGCCTTATATTGAGCTTTCGTTTAACGAAGATACTTATAGCGGAGTTACTGTTTCTATGAATATAGAAGGCAGCAGCGTAGAGACTATGACATTTACTGCTCTTGGCAAGGATTCACAGATTACGGTATGGGGATCTAGGATGGTAGAAGATTGAAAATGTTCCATTTTCAAACCCTAATTGGTGTCTTTAGCTCCACCAATTTGAACCATTAGTCACTCGCTTTGATTGTAACATGAGGTTATTAATGAAAAAGAAATATAGAAATAGTAAAAACGCTTTAAGCGAACAAAAGGCGATAAACATCCTTAAAACGGATTCTGAAGAAGCTGCATATAGACGTGCCAAGGAAGATGAGTTTAATCCTCTGAACCTTTTAAAAGGTATACTGGGATTTGTCTTTGTGGTAGCAATAGCCTTTGGCTGGATGATGCTCATGCTCCTTATTATAAGCTTTGTAAGCCTTTCATACCTTCATTTTAATATTGACGTCATGCTCTACGTATCTGCATTTTTTGCTGCAGTTTGTGGCGTGATATATATTTTGGCTAAGATCAGAAAGAGTATTGGAAGACGTAAACTTTAGTGCTAACTCAAAAACATACTAAAAGAAAGATTCTTGAAAATTAAATTCAAGAATCTTTTCTTTTTAGTGATATAATTTTTTATTCTTTATGATTCAGGTGTTTATAAAATATTTTGACTTCATGTCACGAAAGATAGAACATGTTTTTCGAAGAAGGTGCGATTGTGAATACCATTTTTTATTCTGAGTCTATTGGACTGTAGCTCATCCTGACTTCAATGTCCTGATTGTAATTACCAAATGACTTACCGAAGATAGTAAGACCGCCAACATGCTCTGCCGTATCAGGAACTTCCATACGGAATTTGATGTTACTCTTACTTGTAAGATTGAAACGGTCGATGGTCACATCAGAGATCTGGAGTCCATCTATGAAGGTGCCTTTGTGGTTTATGACCAGCATCTTCAGAAGACCATACTGATTCCAGTTAGGGAACCACCAGTCAGGTGTGAATATACCTTTTACATCCCCGAAGTCTCCAGGTGATGTCCAGTAGCCAAGACTTACATCGTTTAGATAAAAGTAAATATCAGATGGCCATACGTTGTTGACACCAGGTGCTTCTGATGAAAGCTCTGCTGAGATGCAGATCTCATCAATCTTCTGTGAAAATGGAATGAAATTAGGAATCACATAGTCTACATGACCTTTTGTGAACCATAAGATATCTGCATGGTACCTGTCGGGATGTGAGAAGTATCTTGTATCATCAACCTGGCCTATAAGCTGAGATCCGGAAGCGATACCACATGTAGGATATACTTCATAATCTGAAAAAAGACCAACTTTGATAGATGTAGTATATACATTTTCATCCTTAGCTTCGTCCTGAAGGTCGATCAGTATTTTATCAAGATGTACTGAGCATATTTTTTGATTGCCATGTCCTGAGGTTTCAGATGAAACTGTGACTACGCCGCATTCTTCGAGCTTTTTGATATGGCTTGTAAGAGCGCCGTTGGTTATATTAAGACGAGATGCAAGCTCATTCATATTCATTCCATTATTGTCCAAGAGAATCTTGACGATCTCGACTCTGATGTCTGATCCGAGTGCTTTAAACAGGTCCAGTCCCTCTGAAAGAGATTTGATATGTAACATGATACCCCCTATACAGTAATTCGATATAGTCGTTTATGATCAATACATATGATGACATCTGTGTTTGAAGATAACACAGATGAACTTGGAAGTTAGATAGAGCAATCCGTCATCTTTATCATAGTGATTTACAAATTACTAAAATATTTCAAACAATTATATTTTAATATAAAAAGATATCTCTTGCAATCAAATATAATGCTAATTTTGGCTAAATTTTGCTCGATATTGACCATTTTCAAAATATATAAGCGCAGATTATGCGTAATATAAATAATATTGATTTTACTTATGGACAAAAATGTTTTATAGTAATCACGGTGACAGGTTCATGTCTTATGTCACTAAAATCTATTTGTTATTTGGAGATAACAATTTCAGGAGGATAATAATTATGGTTAAGGCAGTTGTAGGAGCCAATTGGGGCGATGAAGGCAAAGGTAAGATCACAGATATGATGGCTGATAACGCTGATGTCGTTATCCGTTTTCAGGGCGGTGCCAATGCTGGTCACACTATTGTAAATGAGTATGGTAAATTCGCTCTCCACACAATGCCGTCTGGAGTATTCCATCCGAATATTATGAATATTATTGGTAATGGTATGGCTTTTGATATTCCTAAGTTCATGAGAGAACTTAAGGAAGTTACTGAAAAGGGTGTTCCGATGCCACAGATCATGATCTCTGACAGAGTTCAGGTCATGATGCCATATCATATTCTTTTTGATACACTTGAAGAGGCTCGTCTTGCAGGTAAGAGCTTTGGTTCTACAAGATCCGGTATTGCACCTTTCTATTCAGATAAGTTTGCTAAGATAGGTTGGCAGATCAATGAATTCTTCCAGGATGACGAAGTTATCAAGGAGAAGATAGCTAATATCGCTTCTATCAAAGATACACTTTTAGTACACCTGTATCATACAGATCCGATTGATCAGGAAGAGCTTTTCAATACGATCGTTGACTGGAGAGAGCAGGTTCGTCCTTATATCGGCAATGTTTCTGAGTACCTTGATAAGGCACTTAAAGAGAACAAGACAATCCTTCTTGAGGGACAGCTTGGAACTATGAAGGATCCTGATCACGGTATCTATCCTATGGTTACATCTTCACACACACTTGCAGCTTATGGCGCACTTGGCGCAGGAATCGCTCCTTATGAGATCAAGGAGATCGTAGCAGTTACAAAGGCATACAGTTCAGCAGTTGGTGCCGGCGAATTCGTATCAGAAATCTTTGGCGAAGAGGCAGAGCTTATGCGTAACCACGGCGGTGACGGTGGTGAGTATGGCGCAACAACAGGAAGACCAAGACGTATGGGATGGTATGACTGCGTTGCATCTAAGTACGGCTGCAGACTTCAGGGCGCTACAGATGTAGCATTTACAGTTCTTGATGATCTTGGATATCTTGATGAGATCAAGGTTTGCGTAGCTTACGAGATCGATGGCAAGGAGACAACAGAGTTCCCTGTAACAAGAGAACTTAAGAAGGCTAAGCCTGTATATGTAACTCTTCCTGGATGGAAGTGCGATATCCGTGGCATCAGAAACTTTGACGAGCTTCCTGAGAATGCCAAGAAGTATGTAAACTTCATCGAAGAGCAGCTTGGCTTCCCGATCACAATGGTTTCTAACGGACCTGCACGTGAGGATATCATTTACAGAGAGAGTCCTCTCAAGAAATAATCATTTGGGGTCTTGTATATATTTAGATTGGTGAACTACAGGATGTAGTTACGACATGTATAGAAGTTCATGGATGAACTTCTATGTCGGGATATATGGTATTTGAAAAATATCGTAGCTATTGATATACATCATTGGCTACGATATTTTTTTATACTATTATACTGGTAAGGTGCTTACTTGCTGACGAGAGAGTTTTAAAGGCAAAATCTTTTTCTTGTGATATAATTTTTAGGGTTTATATTTGACCTTAGGAGGAAATACAGTGAACGAAAATAATAATACCGGTAAATGGACTGCAAAGAGAATAGCAGCGATCATAGGAATAGTTATACTTGTAGGAATGTATGTGGCTTTGCTTGTTCTTGCATTTCTTTTCCCTGCTAACTCTTTTGAGATTTTTATAACAGCTGTTGGCGGAACCGTTGGAGTTACTATTCTTATATGGTTGATGATATGGGTGATAGGTCTTTTTACAGGAAGACATACAATTGCATCTCTTGATGCGATGACATCGGATCAGGATCACGATAAGTATGGCAATGCATATCCGCGCAAGCCTTCAGGCCACATTGATACTATCATTTTTGATATTGGTAATGTCCTTGTGGACTTCTCATGGAGACAGATGCTTGTAGATAAGGGCGTTCCGGAAGAACTTGTTGAGAAGGTCGGTGATGCAACAGTAAGAACCGATATCTGGAATGAGTTTGACCGCGGCAATATGTCTCACGAAGAGATTGTTGGAAAGCTTTGTGATAATAGCCCTGAGCTTGCAGAGTATATTCATAAAGGTTTTGATGACTTTACAGGAATAGTCAAGCTCAGAAGTACTTCAATTCCTCTTATCGAGGGGCTTAAGAAGGCTCACTACAGGATTCTTGTACTTTCCAATTATTCTAAGAGTGCTGTAGATAACAATAAAAATGAAATGGTCTTTCTTGACTATGTTGATGGCGGAATCTTAAGTTACAAGGACCATGTTATTAAGCCTGACCGTGAAATATATGAGCTTCTTATAAAGAGATATGATCTTGTTCCTGATAAATGCGTATTTATCGATGATACTGAGAAAAATGTTGCAGGTGCAAAGAATGCCGGAATTAAGGCAATCCATTATCAGAGTCTTGAACAGATGATGGATGAGCTTAAGGAACTTGGTATAAAGAGAATATGAGAATAATAAAAAGAACTTGGGATAGAGAGAAGCAATGATAAAAAGAAGGCCTCGGGAGTGAGGTCTTCTATTTTTATAAGGTATTTTGCTTTAAGATGCGCCCTTATGACTTTATTAACTCTAATAGTTTGGCTGATGCCAGTGACTGCTGGCGTTTATTGCTTGTTACAAGCCTGATGTACCTTGGCGGGATCCTTTGTTTTAATCGTAGTTCGAAAAGCTTTCCGTTATCCAGGTCTTCTTTTGCAAAATCACGAACAACCATTCCAACGCCGAGAGACCTTTCTGCAAACTGGACGATCATATCACTTGTTGCAAGCTCAAACTCAGGATGGATAGTAATATCATTTTGCTCAAGGAATTCTGTGACATAGCGTCCACTTGATGTATTGCCTTCAAGAGTGATAAGCGGAAGGTTCCCAAGTTCGGACAGATCGATCATATGGTTTTTGTACTGGATAAAAGATCTTCCGGCTACGAAGCAGTCCTGAATTTCTCGTACATCTGTATAGCAGATATCTTCTTTATTAATAAAATCAGGAAAAGGAGATGATACTACGCCAAAATCTATACGGTCATCTTCAAGATATCTGAGCGTTTCGGGAGTAGGACCATTGGTTACGGTAACTTTTATTCCGGGATAGAGCTGATGGAACTTCTCAAGATACGGAAGAAGGAAAAAGCGTAGAGTCATATCGCTGGCACCGACTCTGACTTCGCCTGCTTCAAGGTGAAGGAGCTGCGACAGGCGCTTTTCGCCCTGGATGATCTCTTCATAACCTCTTTTTACATATTCATATAGAAGAGATCCTTCAGAAGTTAGTGCAATGCCTCGCCCGTTTCTTTTAAATAAAGATACGCCAAGCTGCTTTTCAAGAGCTGATATCTGCTGACTTACTGCCGGCTGGGATAAGCTTAAACTTTTTGAAGCTGCTGTTATTCCTCCGCTTTTGGCTACGTGATAGAAGATTTTATAGTATTCGAGATTAACATCAAAATTTGAGTCGTTATTTTTGTTCATTGGATTTCCCATATTTTTTATCTAAAACTATTGACAATGAATGATTATCGTGATAATCTACTGATGTTTGAAACAAAGCAGAGTATCCACTCTCACCCTGCGGCTTACAGCTTCAGGTGTTTATAACTTCAGACAGACTCTTTTGTCTGTACGGTTTGATTATAAGTGGATGCGTCTCGCGTGTCCACTTTTTTATTTTAATCGGAGGTAATAACCATTAACGACTTATTTATTAACGAACAGATCAGAGACAAGGAAGTTCGTGTGATAGGACTCGATGGTGAGCAGCTTGGAGTTATGTCAATCCAGGATGCACGCAAAGTCGCAGAGGAAGCAGGAGTTGATCTTGTCAAGATCGCACCAAATGCAAAACCCCCTGTTTGCCGAGTTGTTGACTACGGCAAGTACAAGTATGAACAGCTTCGCAAAGCTAAAGAAGCGCGTAAGAAACAGAAGACTGTTGAGATTAAAGAAATTCGTATTTCTCCCAACATCGACACTAACGATCTTAATACCAAGATCAATGCTGCAAGGAAATTCCTTGAAAAGGGCAATAGGGTTAAAGTAACTATGCGTTTTAGAGGTCGTGAGATGGCTCATATGGGAGCGAGCGTTCATGTTCTGATTGATTTTGCCAAAGAGCTTGAGGATTGCGCAGTAGTTGAGAAGCAGCCAAAGGCAGAAGGCAGAAGCATGGTTATGTTCTTAGCTGAGAAGAAATAAAAAAGTACATGCAGATACCGTAAGAAATAGGAGGATTTTTATTATGCAGCACAAAATGAAAACAAGCAGAGCAGCTGCCAAGCGTTTTAAAGTTACAGGCACAGGCAAGCTTATGAGAAACAAGGCATACAAGCGTCACATTCTGACTAAGAAGTCTACAAAGAGAAAGAGAAATCTTCGTCAGCCTGGTCTTGTAGATGCTACATCTGTTAAGACAATGAAGAAGATCCTGCCTTACCTTTAATTCAAAGTAGGACAGTTCGTAGTTTTTTTAGATTATTTAGGAGGAAATTACAATGGCAAGAGTAAAAGGCGCATTAAATGCCAAGAAGAAACACAATAGAGTATTAAAGCTTGCAAAGGGCTACAGAGGAGCTCGTTCCAAGCAGTATAGAATTGCAAAACAGTCTGTAATGAGAGCTCTTACAAGCGCATTCGCAGGTCGTAAGCAGAAGAAGAGAGATATGAGATCACTTTGGATTGTTCGTATCAACGCAGCTGCTAGACTTAACGGAATGAGCTACAGCACTCTTATGCACGGTCTCAAGCTTGCTGGTGTTGAAATCAACCGCAAGATGCTTGCTGAGATGGCAGTTAACGATGCAGAGGGATTCAAGACTCTTACAGAAGTTGCTAAGAAGCAGATCGCATAATATATAGATATTATTAAGACCTACTGTTCACTTTATGTGGACCGTAGGTCTTTTTTGATGCTTTAATATGTGGTAGAATAATCATCTGAAATTGTAATCAGGAGGATTTCAAAATGGGTGCTTTAGATAATTTAGAGCCAAAATCAGTATTTCATTTCTTTGAGGAGATATCACAGATTCCTCATGGATCAAATAACGTTCAGGCGATCAGTGACTATCTTGTAAAGTTTGCTAAGGATAGAAATCTTGAATATATACAGGATGAAGCTAGAAATGTGATCATCTTCGGTAACGCAACAAAGGGTTACGAGGATAAGGAGCCTGTCATCCTTCAGGGACATATGGATATGGTAGCTGTTCATGATGCAGACTATGATATCGATATGACAACTGAGCCTCTTAAGCTGGAGACAGATGGCAAGAAGATATGGGCTAAGGGAACATCTCTTGGTGGTGACGATGGTATTGCAGTTGCATACTGCCTTGCTCTTCTTGATTCTGATACTATTCCTCATCCCAGACTTGAAGTTGTTATCACAACTAATGAAGAGACTGGTATGGATGGAGCTTTTGCTATAGATCTTTCTCCTTTAAAGGGAAGAAAGCTTATTAATATCGACTCTGAGACAGAAGGAGTTCTTCTTACATCATGTGCCGGTGGCGCAAGATTTTATGCAAGACTTCCTATTACTAAAGTTCATAGAAGCGGCATAGCTTATGATATAGAGGTTTCTGGACTTCATGGAGGACATTCAGGTACAGAGATCATCAAAGAGTATGGAAATGCTAATGTTCTTCTTGGAAGAATACTTGCATATGTGTCAGAGCAGAACTGTGTTTCATGCCTTTCACTTGTAAGCATCGATGGCGGCGTAGCAGATAATGCTATTCCTGTTAATTCAAAAGCAACTGTAGTTGTTTCAGAAGAAGTCAGTGAAGAAGAGGTCTTAAGATCTGTATCTGAGATAGAAGGAGTTGTTAAGGGTGAACTTTCTGTCAAGGATCCGGGTGTTAAATTTACTGTAACTAAGAAAAATAAAGGAACCTTTGACTGCTTTGATGCTGAATCAATGAAGAAAGTATACAGACTTATAATGTCTCTTCCTAATGGTATTCAGGCTATGAGCGCTTCTGTTCCGGGACTTGTAGAGACTTCACTTAATCTGGGAGTAGTAGTTACAAAAGATACTACAGTAACTTTGGAATATGCTGTCAGAAGTAGTGTTGATAGTAGTAAAGATAACCTTCTTAAGAGACTTGAGTATATTACTGCAGAATTCGGAGCAAGATCTGAAATCACATCATCATATCCTGGATGGCCATTTAATCCGGATTCCAAGCTCCGTGAGCATATGGTGGAAGTTTTTGAAAAAATGTATGGACGTAAACCTCAGATTTCAGCCCTTCACGCAGGTGTTGAATGCGGACTATTTGGCAAGAAGCTTGAAGGCCTTGACTGCATCTCAATAGGACCTGATATGGAAGGCGTCCACACAACTGCAGAGAAGCTTTCTGTAGAATCTTCTGCAAGGACATTTGAATACCTTTGCGAAGTTCTGAAATAATACTAACTCATTATTTGTATGTACGAATATTAGTAGCCAAAATTTTATATATAATTTTGGCTACTTTTTTATATTCCATTTTAAGATAAGTGATGATAAAATGGAAACCAAGGAAAATGTAAGAGTTTCCAAAGGCTGCAAAGGCAGTTTTGATGCAACTAAGTGGAAACGAAAAAGAATAAAAATCGGAGATTGAGATATGGATGAAACACAGAAGAAGATACTGGAGACTGTAATTGTTGAATACAAGGCTAAAGGCCTTAAATTCACAATGGATGACATTGCAAAAGAATTACACATGAGTAAAAAGACGATCTATAAGATCTACCATGATAAGGAAGAGATGCTTGATAGCATGGTTGATTATGTCTTTAATTCCATAAAAGAGAGTGAACATGCAATTTTAAACGATTCAGGTCTTACAACTGCGCAGAAGGTTAGTAAGATTCTTATTGCTCTTCCTGACAGTTATCAGAATGTTGATTTTAGAATGATGTTCCAGCTTAAGGACAAGTATCCGACTGTTTATGCCAAGATCAATGAGAGACTTGAAAATGACTGGGAAGAGACTATTTCTCTTATAGAAAAAGGAATCGAAGAAGGTTGCATCAGACCAATATCCATACCGACTCTTAAGATTATATTTGAGGCAACTATAGAGAAATTCCTTAGTTCGGATGTTCTTATTAAGAACAACATGGAATATCAGAACGCTCTTGATAATATGATCGATATACTTATGAGCGGTCTTAATAAATAATAATTCTTATATATAAGTTCTTGGATCATTGATTCAAGAACTTATATATTCTAAAAGAATATATGTTCTAAAAGAATATATGTTCTAAAAGAATATATGTTCTAAAAACTAATATATTTTAAAGCTTATAATTTAAAAACTTATATCGTAAAGGATGACTAATTATGATCATTGAAAGAAACGGATGTTTTTTACTCCAAACTAAAGGCACATCTTATCTTTTTAATATTCTTCCATCAGGACACCCGGAGCACCTTCATTATGGAGCTTCTGTGATTTCAGATAAGCAGTATGAATCATTATTAAAGACTTCTACTTTTGGCGATGGCTCAGAAGGTGAAGAAGCTTCCGTGCTTCTTAAAAATATCTGCTATAGTTTAAGCGAAAAGCATCCTGCGGCTGGCGGAAATATGATCTCCTACAGCGATGAATATCCGAATATCGCGCTTGAGGATCTGCCTCTTGAAATAAGTTCTTTTGGCAAAGGAGATATTAGAGATCCCTTTGTCCTTATTACCCATGAAAATGGTTCAAAGACTTCTGATTTTGTATTTGAAAAAGCTTCTTTTAATAATGAGATCAAAGCACCGGAGTCACTTCCGGGATCATATGTGGATAAAGAAGATATAGCAGTTGGATCTTCTGTAGATCATGCAAGTCAGCTTGTAGTAACTTATAAAGATAAAGAGTACGGTACAAAGCTTGAAGTGATCTACAGCGTTTATCCGGAGTGCGATGTCATTACAAGAAGGGCTGTTGTTATTTCAGGGAATGAAAAGATTCATATAGACCGTATTATGAGTAACCAGATCGATTTCCATGAAAACGGTCTTGTATTTACATCTTTCCATGGAAGATGGGCTGATGAGATGCACAGAACAGACAGTGTATGCGATGGTGGAAGATGTGTGTCAGAGGAAATGGCAGCCGGAGAGTCCGGAAGCCGTTCTAATCCTTTTGTTATGATCTCTCGTAAGGATACTACTGAAGATAACGGTTATTGCTATGGATTTAACCTTATTTATAGTGGTAATCATTATGAAGCTCTTTCTTCAAATGGATATGATAAAAGCCGCTTTGTAAGCGGAATTTCTCCTGCGACATTTGGATGGTCTCTTGAAAAGGGAGAGAGATTTGAATCTCCTGAAAGCGTTATGACTTTTGATATGCATGGTGCAAATGGTATGAGCAGACATATGCACGATTTTGTCAGAAAGCATGTTGTAAGAGGAACCTGGAGAGATAAGAATCGTCCGATCCTAATTAATAGCTGGGAGGCTTCATACTTCAAATTTAATGAGTCAAGTCTTTTAAAGCTTGCTAAGGAAGCAGCAGGACTTGGCATAGAGCTTTTTGTCATGGACGATGGCTGGTTTGGAAAGCGTAACGATGATAAGAGCTCTCTTGGCGACTGGTATGTAAATAAGGATAAGCTTCCTAATGGATTGGAAGGACTTTCCAAGAAAATAGAGGATCTTGGCATGCTGTTTGGTATCTGGGTAGAGCCTGAGATGGTCAACGAAGATAGTGACCTTTACAGGGTACATCCTGACTGGGCTGTTCAGGTTCCGGGACATGCGCATTCCAAGGGCAGAAATCAGATGAACCTGGATTTTACAAGGACTGAAGTTCAGGACTATGTAATAGATGCTATGAAGAAGGTCTTTTCCTCAGGTAATATCTCTTATGTTAAGTGGGACATGAACCGTATTTTCTCTGATTATTATTCGGCTTCTCTTCCTGGAGACAGACAGGATGAGTTCATGCACCGTTATTATCTTGGGCTTTACCGCATAATGAAGGAACTGACCGAGGCCTTCCCTAACATTCTCTTTGAGGGATGCTCAGCCGGCGGTAACAGATTTGACCTTGGTATATTGTCATATTTCCCGCAGATCTGGGGCTCAGATGATACTGATGCGATATGCAGAGTTGGCATTCAAAGAGGCTATAGCTATGGATATCCTCAGTCAGCTATAGGCGCGCATGTATCAGCAGCACCTAATCATCAGACACTTAACACAGTGCCTCTTGAGACCAGATTTGATGTGGCTTCTTTTGGCTGTTTTGGTTATGAGCTTAATCTTTGCGATATTTCTTCTTCTGAGAGAAAAGAGATCAAGGACCAGATTGATTTTTATAAGAAATACAGGCATACACTTCAGTTTGGACACTATTACAGACTGGAAGACGGAAGATGCATGGCTGTATCAGATGATAGAAAGCAGGCTATTGGATTCATGCTTCAAAAAGAGAGCAGACCTAACAGGGATGTTGTGACATTCAGGACTAAAGGCCTAGATGATTCTAAGAGCTATCATTTTACAAACAAGTATGTAGATATAGATCTTAAGGCTATGGGAAGTCTTGTTAATATGTTTGCACCGGTACATATTAAGCAGGATGGCATTCTTCATAATATTGCCAATTCAGTGGTCAAAGTTCAGAATGAGAAAGAAGACATGATCGCTACAGGTGCTATCTTGAATAATACCGGAGTAAGGCTTCGTCCTAAGTTTGGCGGTATTGGATTTGACCAGGACGGAGATAAGATCGGTATACTCAGAACTGGCGACAGCAGGCTTTATGTGATTTCGGAAGTGTAACTGGTATATTTATAGAAAATTAATATGGAAGAGGCCTTTAATATACTTGCTTTATCATTTTTCATAATGTAGAATTCAACTTGACATGATAGTTATTGAATATACGGAGGCTTTATAATATGAGTTTAAGAGATATTTTATTTGGAAGTGAAGAGGAGCTTGCAAACGCTCCTGTTAATGAAGAAGCTGAAAAGGCTGGAGCAGAGGCTGCTGCTAAGGCTATGAGTGATGAAGCTCAGGAAGATAAAAAGGAAGGCGCAGACCTCATTACAACAGATATGCTTGTAGGCGAGATCATTGCAAAGCACCCTTCTACAGCATCATTCCTTATGGACTGCGGAATGGAATGTATTTTCTGTCCTGCATCTCAGATGGAGACTCTTGGCGAAGCTTGTGCAGTACACGGAATCGATGGAGATGAGATCTGCGCAGCTCTTAATGAGAAGCTTGAAGAGTACAAAGACTGATCATATAAAGTCGAATACATTACAAAATAAGAAATCCCCTATGAATATGTTTAGATATTATTCTGTAACAGATGTATCTAAATACAATTCATAGGGGATTTTTATTGGTTAATTTTGTAAGTCAGTATCTTTAATAACATAGTTATGAAGCTTGCTATCACTGACTTCAAGATGCTGTTCTCTTATCTGATTTTCTGTATTTCTTACTTCGTCCCAGAACTCTTTGGCGGGCATTCTGATACCGCCTGCTCCAAGGATGATAACCTGTTCGATTCCATCAGAAGTTGCAACTGTGACCTTGTAGTTTTTTGAAAGCTCATGTGATGTTCTTTCTATGTACTGGTCTGCGGTTTCAGCTTCTTTTGTATATATGACATCAAGGTTATGGTAACGAAGCACTTTTTCGGTGCCTCCATGAACCTTATAAGCGTCAAATACAAGTATCATGATCTCACGCCTGTACCCCTGGAAATTGGATACTATATCCATGAGCTTGTCTCTTGCTGCATTGATATCACGTTCTGCAAGAGCTTTTAGATCGCTGGATGCAAAGAGAACATTATAGCCATCGATAAGCAGATATTCTTTGTAACCTTCAGCTTTTCTTTGTGCTTTGGCATCTCTTTTTTCATCATACTTAGGATCGGATATTCCCTTTGGCTTATCTTCAGGAACTCCGTAGGTACGAGGTGAATCATCATTGTTATTATTACTTCTGTTTTTGATAGGACCGTAGGTCTTTTCAAAGATCGCCATCAGTTCATCCTGGCCTGCCCGGTAGTCTCTTTCTTTTTCGGAAAAAGATCTTGTGTCTGGTCCTGGATCAGAAGAAGTTCTGGCTTTGAAGGCTGTAAGAGAGTCCATGTCATATTCCATAGCGATATCGCTTGGAAGAGGCGTATCGTCGCCTTCTGGTCTCCAGCCTGTATCGATGTGCATATAGCTTCTGACTTCATTCCAGGGAATAACAGTGCCAACGCCGTGAGAACAGAACACGGATCCGCATGGGTTATGCGTATCAAGCTCAGGATCATACATACGCTCAGCTATTACTTCTTCGGAATTATGGCATGGAGCATAGCCTTTGAGAACACAGGAAATAGATCCTTCTCCGCTAGTGTAGCTTCTTACGTCTTCTGCATAGCTACCAAGGCATGCTGCGGGGATCGTGCCTCTAAGAACTGTTTTGCCATTTTCAATTTCAGGAGCGCTGACCGATGCGTTCATCTGTGACAGATCAGTCATGGCTCTTCCGACGTTATCCTGAGGAACTATCAGTTCATATCGGTACACTGGCTCAAGGAGTACAGAATCGGCCATCATAAGTCCCTGACGTACAGCTCTGTAGGTTGCTTTTCTAAAGTCGCCGCCCTCAGTGTGCTTTAAATGTGCTTTGCCTGATATGAGAGTAATCTTCATATCAGTTATCTCGGAACCTGTCAGAACGCCTTTGTGTTTCTTTTCTTCAAGGTGAGTCAGGACAAGGCGCTGCCAGTTCCTTGCCAGTATATCGGTAGGGCAGTTAGCTTCAAAGGTTAGACCTGTTCCAGGACCTGTGGGCTCCAGCATCAGGTGTACCTCGGCATAGTGGCGCAGAGGCTCGAAATGACCTACTCCTTCCACGGGAGCAGCAATAGTTTCTTTATAAATGATACGTCCGGGGCCGAAGTCTATGCTCATATTGAAACGCTCTAACATGAGCCTTTTAAGAATTTCCATCTGAACCTGACCCATGACACGTACATATATGTCATTAGTTTCTTCCACCCTTGAAACACTAAGCATAGGCTCTTCTTCCTGAAGGATAAGAAGGTTCTGCCATACCTTATAAGGATCCTCATCGTCAGGAAGCAGGATCCTGCAGTTTAGGATCGGCTCAAGAAGCTCTTCGTGGTTTGATGCTTCGAATCCAAGTCCGTCGCCGGCTCTTGTACCTGATAATCCTGCAATTGCGCAGATAGTACCTGCCTGAGCGGTTTGTACCTGCTCGAATTTACTTCCGGAGTAGAGCCTTATCTGGGATATTTTTTCCTCCCCGAAGGTATCTCGTATGGATAGACTGCCCCCTGTTATCTTGAGAAAAGAAAGTCTTGTTCCATCATCATCTCTTGATATCTTGTAGATCCTTGCTCCAAACTCCTCCGGATAAGTTCCTATAGGAGCATATTTACACAGGTTTTCAAGAAATTCATGAACTCCGTCTCCTTTTAAAGCGCTTCCGAAGTAACATGGAAAAAGGAGTCTTTTTGAAATAAGTGAAGTTATGTCTGCATCAGTTATTGGATTTCCGTTTAAATAGCTGTCTAAAAGATCGTCATCACATACCGCTATGCTTTCGCTTACAGATGGGTCAGATGCTCCGGATGTCATATTTACTATGGAACTTCCGAGCGTCTCACATAGATGTGCGGCAATCTGTTCCATATCGCTTCCCGGCTGGTCCATCTTGTTTACAAAGATAAAAGTTGGAACATTGTAGTGATCAAGAAGTGACCAAAGAGTTCTGACATGTGCATTAACACCGTCCAAAGCGCTGATAACGAGGATAGCAGCATCAAGAACCTGGAGAGTTCTCTCTGTTTCAGGAGAGAAGTCTACGTGCCCTGGCGTATCCATCAGTGTTATCTTGCGGCCGAAAGCTTCAAGCCTTGCCTGCTTTGAAAAAATAGTGATCCCGCGCTCTTTTTCAAGATCGAAGGTATCAAGAAATGCATCTCCATGGTCAACGCGGCCAATAGATCTAAGGGTTCCGGCCTCGAATAGAAGAGCTTCAGATAAAGTTGTCTTGCCGGCATCAACGTGGGCAAGTATTCCTATATTAAGTATGGTAGACATATGATCTCCCCGGTATTCTCATTGAACTGTCGTGATTTCACGTAATTAAAATGATAGCATAAGTGAGGAGTATATGCAGAGTTTTTAAATAAATCTAAATTCTAATTTTGGGCAATAAAAAAGGAATGTTGTAAACAACATCCCTTAATAGTCGGAGTGACAAGACTTGAACTTGCGACCTCTACTTCCCTAAAGTAGCGCGCTAGCCAACTGCGCTACACCCCGGCACAAGTGCTATTATATAACATGGTTTTTGGAATGGCAACACCCAATTTTGAAAAATTGAAAAATTATTTTATAAAAGTTTTAGCACTCTCGGGTGGACAGTGCTAATTTTTGATATATAATATACTTAATTGAGAGGAGTGAGACAGGATGGTAATTATAAAAATTAGTGAAAAAACTGTGCAGTGCAGTATTGCTGCTCAGGAACTTCATGAGATCGGACTTACACCTGAAGCTCTATTGCATGGAGAAGAGAAAAGCATTCCTTTCATCACGCAGCTCAATCAGGAAGTTGGGCAGCAGCTAGCATATGATCCTGAGAATGAAGTTATGATGATGAGCAGGAACATTATGGCAGATGGAAGTGTTCGTATATATGCGGTCAAGATGGATAATGATGATATTCAAAGTTCAGCAGACCGTCTTCGTGGTATTGCTCAGGGAATCCTGGATTATCTTACCCAGGATAAGATAGATGCTGTAAAAGCTGAAAAAGGCCAGGAGAAGAGTGAAGCTCTTAATAAACTGGTTGAAGGAATGAATAACATGGTTGGCCGTATGTACCTTGAAGAAAGCGAGGAGGGCCAGAAGCTCATCAGTGCTCTTGAGAACATACAGAAATTAAATGTTATTTCAAAGCCTGCGCTTGAATACCAGCGTTATATGGGCGTATTTGAGAATCTCGACAGTGTAATAAGATTTTCTAAGATTGCTTCAGCGATGCCTATAGTTGATTCCGGACTTTACAAATCAGATGAAAAGTATTATCTGATGATGGGCCTTCAGACTGATAGCGAAGCTGTTGTATATGAACTTCGTAAGGCAGGAATTGAATATGCCAAAGCTTTAAGCGTTAATTCTCCTGAAGAGCTTCATTTGATAGAGACTGCAGAATGCATCATTGCTAAGGATGCGATATCACATCTGTCACAGCTTGATGCTGAGGGTAAATGATACGATGAAGAGTTTATGTGATGTTACAGTCTTCAACTTCACAGGTGTATATGAAAGCGAGGATTTCTATAAAGATATAGATGATCCTCGCTTTATTGAATGCAGGAATATTCCTGGAACAGACTGTCTGTGTGATGAAGAGGGTGAAAAAGAGATAAGAAGACGAATGGAAGAAGCACATACGCCAATAAACGGCATTCATTTTATAGATAATGGCAATTATCATTACATGTCGTATGTTTTTACTTCTTATATTAAAGAGTTTTTTCATCTGATCTATTTTGATAATCACCCTGATCTTAAACCTTCAATGTTCGGAGATATTCTTTCCTGCGGAAGCTGGGTAAAAAAGGTACTGGATACTAACACACATGTCAGAAAAGTCATAGCTGCCGGAGTAAATGGAAAGCTGTTTGAAGAAATTGATGTAAACGATAGCAAGAAAGTGACACTGATGTCATTTTGCGATGAAGATGAAGCTGCTTTGGAAAAAGAAAATCTAACTGAAGAAAATGTACCTTTGCTAAATAATAGTTTAGCTAAAGAGAAAACTTTAGCTGATAAACTACTGGATGAATTATCTGATGATCTTCCTATATATATATCTATAGATAAAGATGTCCTTGCACCTGACCAGCTTATGACAAACTGGGATCAGGGTACTATGAAGTCTGAGACGTTAATTAGTATAGTAAAAAGACTACTTGAGTCAAAAAGAGTATTGGGTATAGATATTTGCGGCGAAGTAAGTCATGATACGGATTGTGACAGAGATAAAGAGATAAGCAGGAATAATAGCTTCAACAGAGAGCTTTTGAAGGGTATTATTGCCGATCAATAAAATGCAATAAGGGCAATACATGCACGGTAAAACGATTTATAAAAAAATATCGAAAAAAGTGTTGACATAATAAGACCAAAAGGATAAGATATAACAGTCGCGTGCAGCGAGCACGAGACGAAATCAAATATTGGTTTGCGGAAGTGTCGGAATTGGCAGACGAGCAAGACTAAGGATCTTGTGATGGTTACATCGTGAGGGTTCAAGTCCCTTCTTCCGCACGATAGAGGAATTGATTCAATGTGTCAATTCCTTTTTTGTTGCACAAGACCGGCAAGCGAATGGATGCTTGCATACAAATTCATTTGCCGGTTGTAAGAACATGGAGCACGAAGTGCGGAATGTTCGTGTGCGAAATCGAGTAGGAGTCAGCCTACTCGATTGCTCAATGGGAAGGTAGATAAAATTAGAAAATAAATTAAAAAAAGTGTTGACAGAATGAAGGCGAAAGGATAATATAATACATGTCGCGTGCAGAGAACGCGAGGGACTAAAGCGTAGAGCACACGCTTCATGCAGGAATGGCGGAATGGCAGACGCGCATGGTTCAGGTCCATGTGATAGCAATATCATGAGGGTTCAAGTCCCTTTTCCTGCACTGTCTTATAAATAAGTTTTCTTATTAGTAGGACGTACGACGAATAGCATATAGGTTTGCGGAAGTGTCGGAATTGGCAGACGAGCAAGACTAAGGATCTTGTGATGGTTACATCGTGAGGGTTCAAGTCCCTTCTTCCGCACTAAAGAGTATCGGTTTTCCGATGCTCTTTTTTGTTTTGTGCATATTTCTGCTTGCGAAAGTTTTTTACTTGAAGTTGGCTTTGTGAATATATCACAAAGGCTTTTGACTCTTTTTGAAAAACGAAGACGCGCTATTGATGCGGAAACTGAAAAAATGACCAATTTTCATTTCAAAAAATTGTCGTTTTATGATGATAATTATTATGGAAACTTTCCTGGCATGTGCTATAATCGAGAAGTAAGTGTAAGTGCACTTTTACGGCGTGTGATTGGGGTTAGCATAATTGTTCTAAAGTACATCAGGATCGGATACGCCGCCGACATCATTTGTTTTAACATCACAACATTTCCATAAAAAATAACGTAATTTCGTATTTTGTTTGTTTAAAATCCATATTGTTTTTAATTGACATTAACTATATTATGATATATCAGAGAAACAGTGTGAATATTCAAAAAGCAAAAGAAATGTGATAATTATGGCAGAATTAGATCTGAAAAAGCTTAACAGGGCCCAGCTTCTGGAAATGATGCTTAAGTTTTCGGAAGAAGCTGAAAATGCAATTGCTCATGAAAATGAGATGCAGGAACAGTTTAATAAGGAAAAAGAAATTATTTTACAGCAGGCTGCTGATGAGCGAGAAGAGCTGATGCATAAGTTTGATACAGAACGAAATGAAATGCGTCAGAAGTTTGCAGAGCAAAGAGCTGTGCAACAGGCTAAATTTGATAAGGATATCGAAGGACTTAAAGCTCGTCTTGAACGTGAAAAGACTACTATGAAGGATGAAGTCGATATAGCACTTCATAAGATCAGTAATTCCGGAAACATTGCAGATGCTGCAATAAGGCTTAGCGATGTAATGGAAGCTGCTCAGGAATCTGCAGATATGTATGTAGAACTTATCAAAAGACAGATCAATTCAGAGTATCAGGATCTTCAGAATGACATGAAGGCTGCCAAAAGCAGAATTGAACTTCAAGAGAAGAAATCTCTTGAGAAATGTAAAGCCATGGAAGAAGAAACAAAGCGCAAATGTGCTGAACTTCTTAAAAAGGCTGAGTATGTTTATAACCATCCTGAACTTATTGCTAGTGTAAAAACAGGTAGCACTAAAGAAACAGCTTCAAAGACTAATACAAATTCAAAGACAGCTACAAAAGCAAAAACGACCACAAAGGCTAAGATAACTACAAAGCCTAGGACAACCAGAACTAAGAAGACAGAAGATATGTAATGTTGATTGTTTTGATATATGCAGGGATGATTTATATCAGTGAAAAACAAAAAGCCTACTAAAGAAAAAGAAATAGAATTTGTAAAGCCAACTACGCAGCAGCTTCGTGAAGCATTAAAACGCGAGCAGCGTAAAGATGAATACAAGAAGACTTTTGGCAAGACCATAGGTATTCTTGTAGCAGTTGCAGCTTTTTCTGTCCTTATTTCAAGTTTTTTTATAAGAGTTTGTAAGATTTCCGGTGATTCGATGTATCCTACACTCGAAACCGGTCAGATAGTAATTGCAGTAAAAACAGATAAGTTTGAACCCGGGCAGCTGGTGGCCTTTTACTATAACAACAAAGTGTTGATCAAAAGAGTAATAGGATCTCCGGGAGACTGGATCAATATAGATGCGGAAGGCAATGTTACTGTAAACGGTGTGGTTTTGGATGAGCCATATCTTACAGAGAAAAGCCTCGAGCCAACTGATATAGAATTTCCATATCAGGTTCCGGAAAGTAGATATTTTGTGTTAGGGGATAACAGAAGTGTATCTATAGATAGTCGTAAAGACGAGGTGGGATGTATCTCTAAAGAACAGCTTATTGGCCATGTTCTATTCAGAATTTACCCATTTGATAATTTCGGAATAATAACTAATAACTGATCAGATTCAGCGATTAGTAGTAGGTGTATTTTTTGCGCTCAAAAATAACTTTTTGAGCCGGTTTGACGTCAAAGTCATAGTTTTATAGGGAAGTAAAATTAAGAGGAAAACAAGGATGCAAAAAAAAGGTGAAAATCGTGTAAGGGAGTATTTGAGCAAGAGAAAACGCTATCAAAGGTGGATTTCTGTTGTTGTTGTACTTGCAATACTCGTTGGTCTTACTACGATATACTCTTTGAATCAGGATGCTTCAGCTACAACCCAGGATGGTGCTGAAGAAGTGGGAATGGTACTTGAAAGCGAATCAGGTAGCCAGGAAAACGCTTCTGAGGGAGAAAATGGAGAAGCACAGGAAGCTGAAAACGATAGTTCCGAAGGATCTGCGCAGGAAGAGTCTTATAAAGAAGAGGATTATTCAGAAGAAGAATCTGATCTTGAGAACGCAGATGCTTCTGATAATTCATCATCGTTAGAATCTTCAGAAGAAGTTGAAGAGGTAGAAGACGAGGCTGCTAATGCGTCTACAGCTGCAACATCATCTGAAAACATCAAAGAAGATGATTATGTAGCAGTAAATATTTCAGTTTCTGTAGTTGATGAAGATGGAAATGTATTAGATCAGAAATATTCTGATATGGATATTGATGATATTTCATTTGATTCAAATGGGGAAGCCTTAATAGATTCTTCTTTATTTGGAAATCTTTCTATTAATAATAGTGATGGTAATAAAGTTTACTATGAATACGCATCTAATTCATTAAACGGAGAGTCAGTTAAAGCTATAAAGAAGGCAAAAGCAAAATCAGATTCTTCAGCTGCTGATTCAAGTTCAGAGACTTCTGATACAGAGCGTTATACCTATTATTACACTAAGGATGATAGCGACTGGATCAAGATCACATCAGATGCAAAGCTGGTTATTACTTATGTAGAAAAAGGCGTTGCAGTTGACGTGACAATGTCTGTAGTAGATGAGTTCGGTGAAGAGATTGATTCTTCTTATACAGATATGAAACTTGCATCATTTACAGATGATGTTCTTGTTCTTGATGATACAGATAACGCGCCTGTTTCCAAGGTTCGCAAGGTTATCAAAACATATAGCACATACAAGCAGTACAGTTCTGAATATGCGTATGTTCATGCGTCTATAGACGGAAATGTCATTAAGAATATTAAGAGAACAGCACTTAGTGATGATGGAGCATATTCTTATGCATATACAACAGACGGCGATACATATACAGATCTTACAGACGATACTGTTGTAGTACTCGAATATGTATCTAATGATTCAGATACCTACAAATTCACATATGATGACGACAATGTAATAGTTACTGCTGTTTTACAGAATTCAAATGCTATTCCTGAAAATGCAGAACTTAGAGCAACAAGAATTACTGAAGGAGATGCCTTTGATTCTTATATAGAAGCATTAAATAATGCAGAAGAAGCTGAGGCAGAAGAAGACAAAATCGAGCATACAGGTGAGAATACTCTTCTTTATGATATTGCTTTTATAGTTACAGAAAAAGATGACTCAGGAAAAGAAATAGAAGTTGAGTACGAACCTGCAGAAGGCTCAGTAAAGATCACTATCGAGTTTAAGAACAATCAGCTTTCAGAAATTGGAGTTTCATCAGTTGAGGATATCGAAGTATCCCACATGATTCTTTCAGATGAAGCAAAAGAAGCAGCAGCTACAACACTTGAAGCTTCTGAATCAGCAGAAGTAAATGACATTACTATAGAAGAAATAACAGCAGATTCAGTTGAAGCTGATGCACAGAGTGATGCTAATGAGATTGTTGAATTCGTAGCAGAAAGCTTTTCAGTATATGCAATCACAATAGGTTATTACGGTGCATATGCTAACGCTGTTGCAGTTTCTGATTATAACTACGAGAAGTCTTTAGGACAGGCATATGATTACGGCGTAGTCACAAATACATATACATGGTCTGGCGATACAGAATCCAATATAATGGCAGGCTATGTTGTTTCTTCAGAAGATATTGGAGCATCTGAAAACTATAGTAATGCCGGTGGAAATAATTATTTTGGCGACTTTAATACAAATGTAAAAAGCATAAATTTCCATCAGGCACCTGCTACTATCTATCTTGGAAATGGTGCTACTACGAAATATAACAACGGAAATCTTACGTTTACAAATGCAAACGGAACAAACGTTGTAAAGAATTCTAATATAAATGTTACATCTATTATTGATGGCATTGAAAAATATTATGAGCAGTATGAAGGACTGGGCAGTTCCTTTGAAGCAAGATATAGAGACCTTGGTGGTACAACTATTGATCTTAGAAATCTTCCGGATGGAACATATGTAGTTACTTATACCGGAGATAACATTCATATTGATGATGAGAATCTCAGTATTTATTTAAATGAAGGACAGCATCTGATCCTGAACTGTACATCATCAAATCTTAAGATTGGAACATACTATCTTAATGGACAGTGTTCTTCAACATATGTTGCAAATACTGATGCATCAAAGGACTGGCTTACAACAGCAGTTATCTTTAATGTAATTAATGCTAAGAATCTTGTTATATCTGATACATGCGGTACATTTATAGCTCCTAATTCAGATGTTTCAACAGGTGCAGTAAATGCCGGTGTTGTAGTTGCAAACAGCATCAAGTCTGGAAATGAATGGCATTATCATAATCATGATCTTCCATCTAATGACAAGCCACAGGGAGGAACACTTCGTATCCACAAGATGGTAGTCAATGATTTCGGATCTGATTTTGTAAGAGATAAGACAAAGACAGCCCTCCTGAAGCAGGTTACTTTCAGATTAACAAACCAGTCTGATAAAACTTATATAGTATTCACTGGATTTGTATCTGGTCAGACAGATGTTACATATGAAGCCGACGGCAGGACTATAAAAGGCAGAGCTGTTGAATATGACAGATATGGTAATCTGACAGGCAATAAATATGATGTTACTTATAACAACAGCGCTCAGTGGACTATCTCAGATATTCCTACAGGAACTTATGTTGTAGATGAAGTAGCAGATGGACTTACACTTGGATATAACGTAGTAGGTAACTACTATTACGCTATCACAGATTCAGGTCTTAGCCGTGTTACTAAGTATGCTGTAACTACAGATGCTAATACTGGTATGAATTACTACGGAACCGGTGGTGAGAATCTTAGAGAAGTATTCTCAATAGACGTAAGCGGCGGTAATCCTAATAATCTGTATAACGTAGGTCAGTCAGTTACAGTAACAGATGATTACTCACAGACCAAGACAGTTCAGGTTTGTAACTACTATTCAACTCCTGCAGCGCCTCTTGAGATAACAAAGAGCTTCTCCGGCGGAACATGGGAAGACGACATGGTTTTCTCATTCAAGCTCGAGGGTGTTAGTGCTACTAATACAGTTCTTTCAGATGGAACAGCAGTATCTTCTGTAGCAGTACCAATGCCTGATGCTTCTTCAGTAACAGGCGAAGGAGTTTCAGCAGTACTGAACGGTGATAACACATATGTTTTATCTATAAGAAACAGCGCAGCTACAAAGAATGAAGACGGATCTTATACAGCTAAAGCTTCATTTGGAAATATCAGCTATGTATATGAAGGAACTTATACATACAAGATCACAGAGGTTCAGTCAGGTGCGAACGGAGTAATCTACGATACAAATGTTTACTATGCAACAGTAGTTGTATCCAAGCAGTATACAACGTTCTCAAAGGAGTATTCTACTTGGGTTAACTATCCTGATGGAGCAAATATTGGCGCCTTTAGTAGTAACGACAAAGATAATAAATCAATCACTAAGACAGAAGACTTCTTCTACCTGGGAGCTGATGTTGCATATACATCAGAATCAGGAGAAGTAGTTGCCAAGTGTTCTGTAAGACTTAATTCAGGACTTAATACAGCAAATCCTGTATCTAATCCTTACATTATTACTTACGAGTCATCGTATAACCAGAATGGAATCGTATTCGTAAATGGATACGCTGCTATCAAGGTTGTAAAGACTGCAGGAATAGAAGGAACTATTGCAAGTGGAACAGAGTTCTCATTCCGCGTATATGACTCCGAAGGAAGAGCATTAAAGGTATACGGTTATTCTGTTGATGCAAACGGAAATGTAACAAAGTATACAGCTACTAAAGATCGTAACATTGTACAGGTAGGCGGTTATGTAGTAATTACAGCTTATAAGTCAGGCGAAGACGGAAATGGAAATGAGATAATCTCAAGTCTTGTTCCAGGAGCTTCTTATAAGATTGTCGAGCTTAATTCCAATGAAGGAGATAAGATCGATGGTGCGCCTGAAGGCTACAGCGTAAGCTATTTTGTAACAGCCGAAGGAAACGATACAGCGGTTGAAGGTAATACAGTAGTACTTGGAAGCGGTCTTACTACAGTTAATATCGTTAACTCAAGACTGGCAAAACTTACAGTTCAGAAGACATGGCTTGATTCTTCTGGTGCAGATGATTCTGCAAACCATACTTACCTTGATCTGAATCTGTACAGAAAAACTCAGGAAGAGACTGAATGGACTCTGGTTCAGACAGTTCAGCTTACAAGTACAAACGGCTGGGTTTATACATTTACTGATCTTGCTCCATTTGATGCAAGCGGAAATGTTTATCAGTATAGAATTGCTGAGGATGACAGTTATTATTCCTTATATAGCGTCACATATACATATGTTGATGCAAATGGGAATACAACCACAGCTCAGGCAAATCCTGATTATACGATGACTCTTGGAGATACATATGATTACGGTAATATCACAATTACCAATATGTCACTTGTGAATAATATCCTTCCTTCAACAGGAGGCATCGGAACCACAATATTCCGAGTTATTGGCGGAATTTTGGTTCTTGCAGCAATTGCATTCTTCATTATGAAGAGAAGCAAAAAATCATGACTCAAATTTAAAAATACAAAATGTTATAAAAATATGAGTATTTGTACGATGGGTCAAATGATACACTATGGCATATTATCGTGTTTAAGTTCACGATTTATGAAATAAGCAAAAAGAAAAACAGCTAAAAACATCATTAAACACATTTATCTGACACCGGGTTAAGTCTTACTTTAGAGAAGGCCAGGGGAACAGGGAAAAGGAGAAAGAAATGAAGAAATTCAAGGCACTATTAACAGGAATTCTGACAGCTACACTTCTTAGTGTAACAGCTACAGGTTCTATGACAGCAAATGCTGAAGGCGCAAAGGGAAGCATTACAATAACAGGAACAACTGCAGGCGAAACATATACTGCATATGAAGTACTTGAGTACACAGCTGTTGATGAATCACTTAATGCTGATGGCCAGTTCGCAGATACTCAGGGTACATATAAAGTTACAACAGAATGGGTTGAGTTTTTTACAAGTGATGAGTATAACCTTAGCTCTTTTATCACAAAGTATGATAATGATTACTATGTAACAGGCGTTAACGAGTCAAATGCAACAGCACTTAAATTTGCTATCCAGACAGGAAGCATTAAGTACATTGCTTCACACCAGAACTTAACTGTTGCAAAAACAGTAACTGCAAAAGAAGGTACTACAACAATTACAGATCTTCCTTATGGTTACTATGTAATTGATTCTTCTCTTGGTGCTATCAACAGTACAGGTCTTACATCACCTTCTGTTTCAGTTGCAGAGAAGAACTCTACAACACCTGCTCCAGAGAAGAAGGTTCAGGAGAACTCAAAAGCTTCAGAGACTTTCAGCATTGACGAAAGCAATGGATGGGGCGAGTGGAATGATGGTCAGATTGGTGACACAGTAACATTCAAGACAAAGGTTACAATTCTTCCAAAGACAACAAACGTAGTACTTCACGATACTATGGATGCATCTCTTAAATACAATGCTGATGTAGTAGTTTACTATGCAGAAGATGCTGCAGGTAACAATGTTACAGATGCAGTTAAGAACATCGCAGTTTGTGCACCAGAAGGAAATGGATTCACAGTTTCTTTCGATGCAAAGTATACAGAAGCTCTTACAGATAATGTTTATGTAACAGTTGTTTATACAGCTAATATCACAGAAGATGCAGGAGTTAATGTTGGTCATATGAATGAGACATATGTTTCATTTGGTAACGGTGGTAAGACTAGCTACAGCCGCACATACACATATACATATGACCTTAACATCGTTAAGCAGGATGGCAATGGCCAGGCTCTTAATGATACACACTTCAGCCTTCTTGCAGGCGACCATGAGACAGTACTTAAGGTTGTTAAGAATTCTGAGGGCGTTTACACTTTAGCTGCTGATCAGAATGCCGATAATGTTACTGAGGATATTGTTACTTCTGAAGAAGGAAGAATCCAGATCAAAGGTCTTGACACAGGTGTTTACTACCTTCGTGAGACACAGGCTAAGGCTGGATACAACATGCTTACAGATGATATCAAGATCTTTATCGCTGGAACAGTAACAGATGAAACAAGCCACGCAGCTATTGGAACTCTCACAGCTACATACGGCGAAGATGATGCTGCTGTGATCGGTAAAGTTTCTGTAAATAATAACGTTCTTTATGTAATAAACACAACAGGCGCATACCTTCCTTCAACAGGTGGTGTTGGTACAACAATGTTCTACCTTGTTGGTGGAGTACTTATCCTTTCAGCAGTAGCTGCATTCATCGTAAAGAGAAAGACAGCTGCATAATTTAAGCAGTTTTGTGATTTGATTCAAACGGATTATATCCGTTATCTCCACTGCCTGTCACAGGGTGGTGGAGAACTAGGCAAAAGAGGTAGCGAATGATAAATAATATAAAAAAACATTTTTCTACAGTTTTTTTCGCTGCAGTTCTTATTGTCGGATTATGTATTTTTTTATATCCATCAGTTAGTAATTACATCAATGGCTTGCAGCAGTCCAAAGCTATAGCAGATTATAATGTGGCATTGGAAAGCCTGACACCTGAAGATTACTCAGCTTTCTGGGACACAGCGATAGCTTACAACGAAAAGATAGCATCAGGTGTAATGGATTTTAATCTTACTGATGAAGAAATGAAGGAATACAATAGTATTTTAGATCCTACAGGAACAGGTATTATTGGTTATCTTGAAATAGAAAACATCGGAGTATATCTTCCAATTTACCATGGTGTTGAAGAAACAGTCCTTTCAGTTGGTATAGGACATCTTCCGGGAACATCTTTTCCTACAGGAACGCTGTCAACTCATACGGTTCTTTCAGGGCACAGAGGTTTGCCATCTTCTGAGCTTTTGACCAACCTTGATCAGATGATAGAAGGAGACACATTCCTTTTACATATCATGGATCAGGTATTTGCGTATGAAGTTGATTCAATAAATATAGTCCTTCCAAACGAGACAGAGGGTCTGTATGTATATGACGGAGAGGATTATGTGACACTTGTTACATGTACACCTTACGGAGTTAATACACATCGTCTTCTTGTAAGGGGAAAAAGAGTTGAATATGACGAAGAGGCAAGACTCATAATTACGGCTGATGCTACACCATACAGTACACTTACTGTTTCGGTATTTATAGCTGTACCGATTCTTGTGATCATATTTATTATATTTATGATAAGGACATCAAAAAGGTTTAAGTGATTTGAGGGATTATATGGAAAAGAAGTACAAAGTTATCAAAAGAATAATCAGGTCAATAATGGCATTGTTCATTATAATGGCTATATTCGCTGATAAGACCAGTATCTCAGAAGCCAGAAACAGGATCGATCTTTCCAAAAAAGGTACACTGAGATTATCTTACAGATGCGATGTAACAGAAGATAATGTTAATAATCCTACACCTATAAAAGGGGTTAACATTCATCTCTATCGCATAGCTTCAGTTAACGAGGTGGGGGAATTTGAGTGGCTGATGCCTTATGCTGAGATTGCTGAAGTTAAAGCGACTGATATAAACAGCATCTCATCTGCAGATACATGGAATAGTCTTGTTAATCCGGTTAAGACATACATATATACAAATGGCACCAAAGAAGATGCTAATGGATCATCAGATTCTGAAGGTATTGCAGCTATCAGTAATCTGGAACTTGGAATTTATCTGGTAATAAGTGATACTCTTGAAGATAGTTCCAATGATTGTACTTACACATTCACACCATTTTTTACATCAATACCTACGATCGATCCTGAGACAGATACATGGGTATATGACAATGGAGAAGAATATGTAGTTGATGTAACTGCAAAGTGTGAATATTACTTCAATCCTCGTATGGTTGAGTACAATCTCTACAAGAACTGGATAGATAATGACATGGAACGTCCATCATCTATCGAAGTTAAGATATATCTGGATGGAGAGCTGTATGAGACAGTTATACTTTCAGCATCCAATAACTGGCATTATTCATGGTCATATAGAGAGGGACATAGCTGGACTGTATCCGAGACAGTACCATCAGGATACTCAGTGACCTATAGCATAAGCGGCAATGTATATACTATGACTAATACAGGCAATGAGACACCACCTCCGGAAACACCGGAAGAGCCTACTACACCTGATAATCCTGTTGAAGAGGTACTTGGTGCAGTAAGACTTGCCATTACAGAAGATGATACGCCTGAGGTTTTGGGAGCAACAAGACTTCCTCAGACAGGTCAGCTTTGGTGGCCGGTATTTGTACTGGCTTTAATCGGAATCGGATTCTTTGCTGCAGGATTTATTAGTGACAGAAAAAAAGCCTAAGACATACATAAATACTTAAAAAACATTTACAATATATAGCGGGAAGGAGCGGGGATGCTTTCTTCTCGCTTGTTTTTATCTGGAGACCTTTTTGTTTTGCTTAGTTAATGAGGTTTTGTTATGAAGATTACAAAGGGAAAAGTGATGAAGGTAATTGGCCTTGTATGTATCATTGGTGCAATGGCCTTTGTGGTAAGAAACTACATAGAGAACAGTGAAGCAGGAAAGCTTGCTGATTCATATATGTCTTCAATCAAGGATCAGATTCCTGATTATGAAGACAAGATAGAAGTTCCAAGTGAAGGCGAAATGCCTGCTATAGACGTGGACGGTCAAAGCTTTATCGCAGTAGTTTCCATTCCGTCACTGGACCTTGAACTTCCTGTGCAAAGGGACTGGTCGTCTCTTAATGCCAAGATATCCCCATGCCGTTATAAAGGTTCGGTATATGAAAACAACCTTATAATTGCAGGCCACAACTATGACAGACATTTTGGAAGACTCAAGAATCTTGTAAGCGGCGATACCATAATAGTTACTGATGTTAACGGCCTTAGCTTTTATTATACGGTTACTAATACTCAGATACTTGATACATATGACGTTGAAGCTATGGACGAAGGAGACTGGGACCTTACTGTGTTTACCTGTACCATAGGCGGAGCAAGCCGCGTTACGGTTAGATGTGAATTTACAGGACAGGTAGTTCAGTCAGACAAAAACGTCTTTGAATAAAGTAAAAAACTAGTCATAGTGTTTGACATTATGTGGTATACTTAATCTGTTGCAGTATGTTTTATAAGGGCGGAATTTTGTTTAAAAGGAGCGAGATTATGGCAGAGAATAAGACAGGCGACAAGATTAAGAAGATAAAAGACTCCTTGACCGAAGTGGCTCAGGACTTGTCTGAACAGGCTAAACCTGTGATAAATGACATTAAGGATGCTACCAAGCCGGTGATTGAAAATGCACGTAAAAGTGCAGAGCCTTATGTAGAGAATATCAAATCTAAAGCACAGCCATTCATAGACGATACAATGAAGAAAGCTGATCCCTACATCAAGAAGGCTAAAAAGGCAGCAGAGCCAGCCGCTAAAGGCATTAAAGAAGGTTCTGAAAAGGCCAGAAAAGCTGCAAAATTCGTTAGCGATGATATAACTCGTCAGGTCATGAAAAAGAATGAAAAAGACGAAGTTTATATTCAGTACAAAAATATAGAAGTCCGTACAACAGATCTTCTTGAAAAAGCAAGAGAACATTATGTTGCAAGCGGACATAAATTGACCGATATACAGGAAGTACAGGTTTATGTTAAACCTGAAGACAATAAGGTGTACTACGTTGTCAACCATAAGGATATCGGTAAATTCGATCTGTAAAAAAGACATCTAAGGATAAACGGATAATGGATGACAATATTCAGGATGTAAGACCAATACAAAAGCACACCTTTTTCAACTTCAATCACTATAATTACGGTGAAGCCTTTTTTGGAAGCTATAAAGGAATGAGATATAGACTGGCAAGAGACCCTCTTGCTAATGTTATCTTTATTCCGGTGGATCAAAGAGGCGAAGCAAAGCTTGTGGCTACTGTTTGGCCTGAACCATACGCATACGGTCAGACAGATCCATCCAAAATGACATCATGTGAGTTCGAATTCAGTGAAGATGGATTTGATCAGGCAGTTTCATGGTTTAATGATCAGTATGAACAGCGTATTGATGAGTGGAACTCAGATCATAGCGTTTTGGACTGATTCCACAGAATGGAGTTTATTTGAAAATACGTGAAAACCTTGAAAAGCGGGAAGAGCAGACTTTAAGTTCTTATGCAGTCCTTAGCAGCAGATCAAAAGGACGTGAAAGAGAAGAAGAGTTATGTGATATCAGACCGTGCTTTCAAAGAGACAGAGACAGGATCCTTTATTCAAAGTCTTTTAGAAGATTAAAGGATAAGACACAGGTCTTCCTTACTCCTGACGGCGATCATTACAGAACCAGGATGACCCATACTCTGGAAGTTGCGCAGAATGCGCGTACACTTGCAAGAGCACTTAGATTAAATGAAGATTTATGCGAAGCCATAGCGCTTGGTCATGATCTTGGACATACTCCGTTTGGCCATGCCGGCGAGAGAGCCTTAAATGCTGTGAGCCCTTATGGATTCAGGCACAATGAGCAGAGCCTTAGACTTGTTACCATGCTTGAAAAAGAAGGTAAAGGTCTCAATCTGACATGGGAAGTCAGAGATGGAATCATAAATCACGAAATGGAGCTTACACCTGCCACTTTGGAAGGCAGAGTAGTAAGACTTTCCGATAAGATCGCCTATATTCATCACGATATGGATGATGCTATAAGAGGCGGCATACTTAGTCCTGACGACGTACCTGAAGAAATAAGTAAGATCGTAGGCAAGACTAATGGAGAATGGCTGGATACCTTTATCCATGACATTGTTGAAAACAGCACTGATAAAGATGACATCAGAATGTCAGATGATGTCTACAATGCAATGCTGGAACTTCGTAAGTTCATGTTTGCAAGAGTCTATACCAATCCCGTTGCCAAAGGGGAAGAGGGCAAGGCGGTTGATCTTGTAAAAACATTATATGACTATTATCTGCACCACGAAGACAGATTCCCAGGGTATTTGAAGAACCTTCTGGAACAGGGAGAGCCTATCGAAAAGGTTACCTGTGATTATGTCAGCTCAATGACTGATCGTTTTGCCATTGCGCGTTATGAAGAATTGTTCATTCCAAAATCGTGGTCAGTATATTAGTTTTTTTGTCCCCAATGGTCTAGACATGAGGTAAGAGGATGCAGTTCACACCCGAGTTGATTGAAGAAATCCGCTCACGTAATGATATAGTTGATGTGATAGGGCAATATGTCCATCTGGAAAAAAAGGGATCTAACTACATGGGACTATGTCCTTTTCATAATGAGAAATCACCTTCTTTTTCAGTATCACAAAGTAAGCAGATGTATCATTGCTTTGGCTGTGGCGTAGGAGGAGATGTATTCAGCTTCCTGCAAAGGTATAATAGTCTCACGTTTCCTGAAGCAGTCAAAGAGCTTGCAGATAGGGCCGGAATAGCACTATCGGCAGCAGATGATACGGAAGAAGCCAGAAAAGAACGCTCAAAAAGACAGCTGATCTATGATGCAAATAAAGAAGCTGCAAAGTTCTATTTTTATGAGCTTCGTGGTCAGGGCGGAAAGGCCGGCTCTGATTATTTTCAAGGCCGCATGTTAAGCAGTGAGACGATGCAGAAATTTGGCCTTGGATATGCTCCTGTCGGATCTAATATGCTTGTCAATCACCTTCGCAAAAAAGGCTATTCTGATGAGATCATGATCCTTGCAGGACTTGCTGCACATGATGAAAAAAGAGGCACACATGACATTTTCTGGAACAGAGTCATGTTTCCGATATTCGATATAAATAACAGGGTAATAGGTTTTGGGGGAAGAGTACTTGGAGATGCCAAACCCAAATATGTAAATACCAACGATACGCCTATTTTCAACAAAAGAAGAAATCTTTACGGTTTGTCTTTTGCCAAGAATTCGAAAGCCGGGCGTTTCATTTTGTGCGAAGGCTACATGGATGTAATAGCCATGCATCAGGCAGGCTTTACTGAGGCGGTTGCTTCCCTTGGAACCGCTTTTACAGCAGAGCAGGCCCAGCTTATTAAAAGATATACTCCTGAAGTTATCCTTTCATATGATAGCGATGGACCGGGAGTCAAAGCAGAGCTTCGTGCGATACAGATCCTTAAAGAAGCCGGACTTCGCGGCAAAGCTCTTAATCTTGAACCTTATAAAGATCCAGACGAATTCATCAAAAACGAAGGCAGGGATGCTTTTGAAAGAAGACTTCGTGATGCCGAGAATACCTTCTTTTTCGAGATAAGGATAATGGAACGGGATTTTGATATGACCGATCCTGCCGGTAAAACAGCTTACTACAGAGCCGTTGCAAGAAGGCTTTGTGAATTCCAGGAAAGTCTTGAAAGAGAAAATTATATACAGGCAACAGCTGCCAAACTTGCTATACCGGTCAATGATTTAAAGAACCTTGTAGTATCTGTAGCTTCAGAGGGTATAGGCAGGACGCAGCCAAAACAAGATATTAAGGTGAATCAGAATCAAAAAAAGAGGGATCCGATGGAGAATGTCCTAAAGCCTCAACGAGTGTTGCTCACATGGATTGCTGATGAACCTGATATATATAAAATAGTAAAAAAATATATTAGCCCTGACGATTTTACTGATGAACTATACCGTAAAGTCGCTCAGAAAATGTATGAAGGTCTTGATGCCGGCAGATTTCTTGCTGCGACAATCATCTCTCTTTTTCCAGATGATGAAGAGCAGCAGTCCAAGGTATCCGAGATTTTCAACACCAATCTGGTTCGAATAGAAACCAGGGAGGAAAAAGAGAAAGCTCTGCACGATATCATTTATGATATCCGCAGGATGTCTTATGAAAAGCAGAAAAGTGAGATACAGCTGGGAGATGCAAACGCGCTCAAAACAATCGTAGACAGCAAAAAGAAGCTGGAAGAACTGGCGCATAGTCGCATTGAACTTGACTGAAGATCGCACGATACGGATTTTTCAATAGGTGCATATTTGCCCCAAGGGAGGAAACAATGAGTACCAGCAAGAAGACGCAGAGTGATGACAAAAAGGAAGCTAAGAGTAAGACCTTGGCTGAAAAATCAAAGGCAGTATCAAAATCAGTATCAAAGACAGAAAAAGCTAAGACAGAAAAAACTAAGACTGAAAAGTCTAAGACAGAAAAAGTTAAGACCAAAAAGGATGAAGCAGCTGCAACCAAGGCTGCTGATAAGCCTGTAAAAAAATCGGCCGTAAAGGACGAAACTAAAACACAAAAGAAGGAAGTAAAAGGCAAAGTGAGTCAGACTAAGGCAACAAAAGAAGAAAAAGAAGTCAAAGAAACAAAAGCTACTACAAAGGCTAAAACTTCTGCAAAAAAAGCTGCAGACAAAGTTGAAGATAAAGAAGTAAAGGCAGTAAAAGCTCCTAAGACTTCCAAGACAGAAAAGGCACCAAAGCCTGAAAAACCTGCAAAAGCAGCAAAAACAAAGGCAGATACAGCAGAAAAAGAGAGTCAGTCACAAGGAGAACTTGATGAGGATGCTCAGGAGAAGTTCAAATTAAAACTCAAAGAGCTTCTTTCTCTTGCTAAGAAGAAAAAGAACGTTCTTGAGTATGACGAGATCAGTGATCAGCTTTCAGAACTCAATCTTAATGAAGATCAGCTCGATAGCGTACTTGAAGTACTTGAAAAGTCAGGCATTGACGTTCTTCGTATGTCTGAGGATGTTGATGATATCCCAGTTGATGATGAAGACATCGACCTTGACGACGAAGAAGAAGTTGATATGGAGAATATCGACCTCTCAGTTCCGGATGGCGTAAGTATTGAAGATCCTGTTCGTATGTACCTTAAGGAGATCGGTAAGGTTCCGCTTCTTAATGCTGATCAGGAGATCGTTCTTGCTCAGGACATGGAAAACGGTATGCTTGCTGAGCGCGTTCTTAAAGCACAGGACCGTGATGCTTTAGACCTTAAGGATGATGAGAAAGAGCTTATCGAAGGCAAGTCTGATGCAGAACTTCAGGAGCTTATCGACCTTGGTAATGATGCTAAGAACAAGCTTGCAGAAGCTAACCTTCGTCTTGTCGTATCAATCGCAAAGAGATATGTTGGCCGTGGAATGCTTTTCCTTGATCTTATTCAGGAAGGTAACCTTGGTCTTATCAAGGCTGTAGAGAAGTTCGATTTCCGTAAGGGATTCAAGTTCTCAACATATGCAACATGGTGGATCCGTCAGGCTATTACAAGAGCCATTGCTGATCAGGCAAGAACTATCCGTATTCCTGTACATATGGTTGAGACTATCAACAAGCTTATCCGTATCTCAAGACAGCTCCTTCAGGAACTTGGTCGTGAGCCACTTCCGGAAGAGATCGCTAAAGAGATGAACATGCCTGTAGAAAGAGTACGTGAGATCCTCAAGATCTCTCAGGAGCCTGTATCACTCGAAACACCTATCGGTGAAGAGGAAGATTCACATCTTGGAGATTTCATTCAGGATGATAACGTTCCTGTACCTGCTGATGCAGCAGCATTCACACTTCTCAAAGAGCAGCTTGTAGAAGTACTTGGAACTCTTACAGAGCGTGAACAGAAGGTTCTTCGTTTAAGATTCGGTCTTGATGATGGAAGAGCAAGAACTCTTGAAGAAGTTGGTAAAGAGTTCAACGTTACTCGTGAGCGTATCCGTCAGATCGAGGCAAAAGCACTGCGTAAACTTCGTCATCCCAGCAGAAGCCGCAAGTTAAAGGATTACCTCGACTGATGAAAGAAAAGATATATGTGTACACACACCAGCCTGCATTTTTCAAAAAACTTGTTTTAATGCTTGTTGGTGTACTGTGTATGGGTTTCTTCCTTTCATTCCTCATAGAGGTTGACCTTGGAACAGATCCATGTACATTTATGAACGTTGCGATATCCAAGAAATTTGGGATACTTTTTGGAACCTGGCAGCTTATATTAAATGCAGCTTTATTCATAGTAGTAATTATATTTGATATCAAAAAAATAGGCCCCGGAACACTTGCAAATATGGTGCTCATAGGCTATATTTCAGACTTTTGCAGATGGATGTGGGGTAAAATCCTGCCTAGAGAGTTTTTTACAACATTTCCGGCAAGAGGAATTATATTTGCGGTTGCAATCGTATGTTTTGTAATAGGAGCATCATTTTACATGAATACAGATATGGGAGTATCTCCCTATGATGCTTTTCCTGTTATAATTCATGACAGATTATTAAAAAACATATCTTTTAAGTATGTAAGAATGGGTTATGATTTTCTGGTAATCATCATCGGCTGTTTTTTCGGCGGCAAGCCGAACATAGGTATCGTAGTAATGGCCCTTTTACTTGGCCCTGTTATTACCTTTGTTGGCAAGAAACTTGCACCATATCTTAAATAAGATAATAGAAGGCCTTCGAATGAATTATTTCATTTCGAAGGCCTCTTTTCTTTATTTCACTTTCTTAATTTCTACTTTCCTTTTTCTGCTTTCTATTTATTCTACCTATTCAGATGCTTTTTAACCTACAGGATGCATCTCCGTATCAGACGGAAGCTTTGATCCAACATTATTCATTATCTCCATGACCCTGTATAGACCTGCATATATCTCGCCTCTCGTAATAGCACATCCGCCATCCGTGATCTTTTCTGTATCGAAATCAGAAGGTTCAATATAAACAGCTTCTGATGAAATTATGCCATCAGCTATAGCTTTGCGAAGGCACTCTGATAATCCAAGATCAGGCCGCTTTAATACTTCTTTTTCCATACCACGTTCACAAAGACTTGCAAATTCAGCATAAGTAAGAGGGTCATCCGGTCTGAACAGATCATCAGGAGTAGTCATCTCATCGATAAGATTTTCCTGAATGCAGGTTTCTACGTAAGATGAATCCCATTCATATCTGCCAATATCTATATACCTTCCGTGATAAGGACGTCTTCCTTCAATCCTCAGTGCTTTAAAAAGAACCATAAGTACCTGTGCCCTTGCCATTGTCTGATCAGGATGCAGGAACATGATGCATGGATCAAGAAGTCCACCCTTGAAAGCCTTAGTTATCATCTCATACTGAGGAGTACCCTCAATATCAACATAAGGAATATTGATATCAAAAATGCTTGCTTCTTCAGGCTCTTTTGGAAGTTCCTTGATATCCATATCAGGAGTAAACGGAACAGGATCATCAGGATTTATAAAGTTACATAAAGGTTCGATCTTCTTGCTCCTGATCTCATCAGCAACCATAGTTGCTATCAAAGATGCTCCATAATCATTGGTGTGAGTCATATCTGTAAAATAGTCATATGCCTTGTCACCAAGTTCTGTCCATTTATTAAAAGTAAGAGTATGAAGATCGATGAAAGGAACATTGAGTTCCTCTGCAGCCTGCATAGCTGCAAGAGCATGTGTCTTCAAAAGAGAACATTTTTTGCCTGTCTCTTCGTCTGTAAATGGTATACGGCTTATAGGTGAGCAGATCACAGGATAAGCCCCGAATTCTCTGATCTTTTTGACATACCATCTTAAATTGTTGATATATCCGCCAAATGCTGTAAGATTACGGCGCTTCTGATCGTTATGACCGAACTGAAGCATGAAGATATCGCCTTTTCGGATGTACTTGGCAAGTATATCCCAGTGACCGTCATCTCTAAAACAATTGGTAGTAAGTCCCGAGTGAGCATAATTGCAGACTGAGATACTATCAAAGAACTGGGCAAAGATCTGTGCCCAACCGCCGCCACTTCCATAAGGATAATAAGGGCAAGGGGCATTTTGATCAGTAAGAGTAGAATCGCCTGCTACATAAAGAACAGGAGCAGAATCCTGCTCAATATCAATATGAGAAATACCTGCATTATGACCACAGATACTTATATAAATTGCCTTCTCCATGCATGGAACGGAAGTAAGAGCCGGGATATAAGGAGTTACATTAACATAGAAAGTCCTTGAATATGTGCCACCTTCATGAATGTGTATTCCGGAAGCAATAAGATTCCTTCTTCCGGCAAAAATGCGCATATCCCTGATATCACCTACATCAGCTGTAACTGTAAAGTTTATCTTGTAGGTACCAAATGAAGGAACTGCCGCCTTGAAGATGATAACTTCTCTTCTGTGATTGGTAAAAAGGCCATCATCAGTAGCAGTGACAATATCGTCCCAGGGAGTTTTAAAAGATTTTCTCAGGTTCCAACCGCCCGCATATAATGAGCGTTCAGAAGCCGTATTGCCAATTGGAGTCCTCAGATCTACAAACCCATAACCTTTGGACTTATCATAAAAAGATGTATCAGAAATTTTATTTTCTCCGGAACCAAAGCTGTAAGATGCAATTAACACAGGATTAACCTCCTTAGCCATAGATATGGTTTAAAAGATCAAATTAAAAGAATAACAAGGATCATATAGTATTTTTTTCGGACATAATAAAGTATTTATGAATACACAATTAATTCATTTCTATTATAAAAGAATAGACGGATTTATCCAATTTTTCAGATGTCAAAATGATGCATTATTGACCAAAAAAGAAGATAAATATACGAAATACATGATAAAAAGAACATCTGCACAATACAAAATTGTCGATTTTGAGAAAAAATGCTAATTGAATCATGGAAACTATACTGATAAAATAGGTTTACTATGCCTTTAATATTAGCATATGAGTGAGAAAGGAAATAAAAATGAGTGACAGATCATTTGAAATCTTAGAAACCAAAGAACGTGTAATAGCAGATAACGATGCAGAGGCAGCCAAAGTAAGAGAGCTTCTTAAAAAGCATAATATATTTCTTGTAAACCTGATGGCATCTCCCGGAGCCGGCAAGACAACAACCCTTGTTCGTACAATAAATGCACTTAAAGATAAGTACCGCATAGGTGTAATGGAAGCTGATGTTGACAGCGATGTAGATGCAAGAACTGTAGCAGAAGCTGGCGCTAAAGTCATCCAGCTTCACACAGGCGGAAGCTGTCACATGGATGCAGACATGACAAGAAGAGGACTTGAAGGCCTCGGACTTGACGACGTTGACGTTGTATTTCTTGAAAACGTCGGTAATCTTGTATGCCCTGCAGAATTTGACGTTGGTGCTAACAAGCGCGTAATGATATTAAGCGTACCTGAAGGCGATGATAAGCCACTTAAATACCCGCTTATGTTCACAGTAAGTGACTGTATGCTCATTGGTAAAATAGATGTAGCCCCGGTTTTTGATTTTGATTATGAAGCCTGCAAAGAGCGTGTGCTTAAGCTTAATCCAGATATGAAGATAATCAAAGTTTCATCACTTAAAGGCGACGGCTTTGAAGAATGGATAGAGTGGCTCACTGAGCAGATCGAGATGAGCAGATAATATAGAACTACTCAGATTATATTTATAAGTCACAACTTTAATACTCAGAAAAGGAGAGTATCAAATGAAAACAATAGAACTTAACGCTTCAGTTACAGCGTCTAACGATAAAGATGCAGATGAAATCCGTATGGAGATGAAAAAGAAGGGAACACTTCTTGTAAACCTCATGTCATCCCCCGGATCAGGCAAGACAACTCTTTTGTCCAGAATAATCAAAGACATGAAAGACGATAAAAAAATCGGTGTCATGGAAGCAGATATTGCCTCTGATGTTGACGCAATAAGAGTAGAAGAAGCAGGCGCAAGAAGCATTCAGGCCCACACCGACGGAATGTGCCACATGGACGCAGGCATGACAAGACGCGCCATGGAAGCCATGGGAACAGAAGAGCTTGACCTTATATTCCTTGAAAATGTCGGTAACCTCATCTGCCCTGCAGAATTCGATACAGGTGCCGGCGCCAATATCATGATATTAAGCGTACCTGAAGGCGATGATAAGCCTTTAAAGTACCCTCTTATGTTTGAAAAAAGTGATGCACTCGTAATCACCAAAATGGATACCAAAGACTATTTTGACTTTGATCTTGAAAAGTGCAAGGAACGAGTTAAGCGCCTTAACGAGAATATCAAGATATTCCCTGTTTCAGCCAAGACAGGAGAAGGAATGAATGAACTTGAAGACTGGCTTAGAAGCCAGGTTTCACAATGGAAGGTATAAAGGATTATAAAGGATTATGCACGAAATGGGAATTGTTACTCATCTTGCTAAAACACTGGATGAGACAGCAAAAGAAAATGGACTTTCAAAGATTGGATCTGTAACCCTTCAGGTTGGAGAAGTATCAGGAATAATGACAGATCTTTTTGAGGATTGCTGGGATTATTTCAAAGTACGCTATCCAGTTATCAAGGATTCAAAGCTTAAACTTGAGACGATGCCAGCAGTTACCTGGTGTGACTCTTGCAAAAAAGAATATGAGACTGTCAGATACGGAAGACATTGCCCTTATTGTAATAGCGATCAGACCTGGCTTTTACGCGGAAATGAATGTATTATAAAAGAAATTGAAGCCGAGGGCGGTGCAGACTGATATTTCATGCAGTTTATAAAATCGTATCAATCTGATATACTCTCTGAGCTTAATTGTAATAACTTACTTAGAATTGGAGAATGTAAATGCGTTTTGTAATACAGGTAGTATCAGAATCACAGGTTACTGTTGACGGAGAAGTTAAAGGTAAGATTGGCAAAGGCTTTATGGTCCTTATCGGAATAGGCCATGATGATACCAAAGAAATTGCTGATGTTATGGTCAAGAAGATGCTTGGACTTCGCATATTTGCTGATGAAAATGGAAAGACCAACCTTTCCCTTGATAAAGTAGACGGACAGCTCCTTCTCATCTCTCAGTTCACATTGTATGCAGACTGCAGACACGGCAACCGACCGGGATTTACTGATGCCGCAGGCCCTGAACTTGCTAATGATCTTTACGAATATATAATCGCAAAATGTAAAGAGCAGGTTCCTGTTGTAGAAAAAGGCGTATTTGGTGCCGACATGAAGGTAAGCCTTACCAACGACGGCCCATTTACAATAGTGCTTGATTCCAAGGATTTGATTAAATAAACTAGTACACTATATCAGACCATTAGTCACTCCTTTCAGTCGTGACATGAGGTTGGGAGTTAATCTATGATTAACTCTGAGAAGTGGTGAGACAAGCTCAACCACTTCAACCATTAGTCACTCCTTTCAGTCGTGACATGAGGTTAATATGATCAGACAAGCAATGACTTTTTACGGTGACGTTCAGGGCGTAGGATTTCGCTACACCGCATATCATATAGCTAACAGCCTTGGCCTTACAGGCTACGTTCACAATGAATGGGACGGCTCAGTTACAGCGCAGGTTCAGGGTGAAAGAGAAGAGATAGATCTTTTCCTTGCGCAGATTGGCCGCGGAAGATATATAAACATCGAACGTATCGAGCAAAAAAACATTCCGCTGGATGAAGATGAACGCACCTTCAGAATAGAATGACATTAAATCAGCTGATAATCTGTTAATTTCAGCATAGTAATGATATTAAAACCGCTGATAATCAGATGATTTTGCACCAACTAGAACTTTATTACTCAGAAATGGTAACTAATATGGACAAAAACGAACTAGACAATAATAAACTTCCGGCGCTTTCCAAAAGACTGCAAACTGTAGCAGATATGGTAGAACCGGGAAGTAAAGTAGCTGATGTAGGGACAGATCATGGATTTGTCCCTATTTATCTTGCAAAAGCCGGCCTTGCATCACATGCAATAGCCATGGATGTTAGAAAAGGCCCACTTGAAAGAGCAACCCAGCACGTCAAAGAATACAAGCTCGAAGACGTAATAGAAACAAGACTTTCTGACGGCCTTGAAAAGCTCTTAGAAGGCGAAGCAGATACTATGATCTGCGCAGGAATGGGTGGACCTCTTATGCAGAAGATCTTAGAAAATAAAGATCCCAGGTCCGTAAAGCTCAAAACACTTATACTTGAGCCTCAGTCTGAACTAATGCAGTTCCGTATCTTTTTAAGAGAAAAAGGCTATGAGATAGTACAGGAAGAATTCCTTCTTGAAGACGGAAAATATTATCCGGTCATCAAGACATGTGTGAATGATGAGATATTTTCAGAAAATCTTCCCAGGGTATATCTTAATGCCATAGATAAACTTAAACAGATTCTCGATTCCAAGAAAGAAAACTACACAGACTTTCAGCTCCTTCGTATATGCGACCGCTTTGGCCCATGCATATTAACGTCTCCAAACGCGGATTTTAAGAGCTTTCTTGTGCATGAAAAAGCAGTCTGTGATACAATTTTAGGTAAGATATCAGATGTTAAAGATTCGCATATAAAGCGAGCAGAACAGATATCTTTAGAACGATCCGATATAAATATCGCACTTCATCTTTTTGATTTATAAGACCGGCAGTAATTAAAATGGTCGATTAGGGGGGAGAAAAATGCAGTGTCGCGACATTATTGAACACCTTGAACAGCTATCACCTGTATCATTTGCGGAGGAATGGGATAACGTTGGACTCTTGGCAGGACGATCAGAAAAAGAAGTCCAAAGAATCTTTATAGCTCTTGATGCTACAGATGACATAGTCGATGAAGCAGTAAGAGTTGATGCAGATATGCTTCTTACGCATCACCCTCTTATCTTCAAGGGAATTAAAAATGTCAGTGACAGCGATTTTATAGGTAGAAGAATCCTGCGACTCCTTCGCTATGATATCAGTTATTATGCGATGCATACCAACTTTGACGTAATGGGAATGGCGGATGCGGCAGCAGATGAAATGAAACTTGAGCACAGGGAAGTTCTTGACGTAACCTATGAAGACGATCTTTCAAGAGAAGGCATCGGAAGAATAGGAGACCTCCCTCAGAAGATCAGCCTTATAGAATGTGCCCGCTATGTCAAAGAGTGCTTCCATATTGGCAACGTACGAATGTACGGCGATTCCAACAGGAAGATACGAAGAGTTGCCATTTGCCCCGGCTCAGGATCCGATGTGATCCAAAATGCTATAAACAAAAAAGTTGACGTACTGATCACAGGTGACATTGGCCACCATGACGGAATTGATGCTGTGGCATGCGGCCTTCCAATAATAGATGCAAGTCATTATGGACTTGAAAAGATATTTATTCCCTATATGAGAGACTTTTTACACAGGGAACTTCCCGAACTGGAAGTAATGTGCGCAGAGTATAAGCCGCCATATCAGGATATATGATGTTTTACGGATCAAGAATATAAAACAGCATAAGTAGAGCTGTCTAATATCCAGTAAGGAGGTATAAATTATGCCTACACTAGTTGTTCAGGGTGAGAGAAAAGAGTATGCGAAAGGAATAACTTTTGAAGAAATAGCAAAAGAATATCAGGTTCGCTTTACTAATCGCATAGGACTGGTTATTTTTAACGGAAAGATCCGTGAGCTCTTCAAAAAAGTTGAGTCTGACGGCGTTCTTTCTTTTGTAACAATGGATGACAGCATAGGTCACAAGACCTATGGAAGAACAGCTACAATGATGCTCATTAAAGCTGCTCATGACGTGAATCCAAACGTTCGTACTAAAGTTGAATTTACAATCGGATACGGATATTACTGCACATTCAAGAATCAGGATCAGGAGATCGAGAATGTCAGTGAAGATTTTGTAAAAAAAGTTCAGGCACGCATGGAAGAGATGCGCGATGAGGCACTTCCTATAACCAAGAAGACCTATCCCATCGATGATGCCATAGAGATATTCAGCAAACAAGGAATGACCGATAAAGTTAACCTTTTCAAATACCGCAGAGCCAGCGAGATCAACGTATATCGCATGGACGGATTCTGCGATTATTTCTACGGTTACATGCTTCCAAACACTTCTTATGTAGAATATTTCAAGGTTCAGAAGTATCATGCAGGTGTCCTGCTTGTACTTCCTCCTGCATCAAGCCCTAACGAGATCAGAACCTTTGATCCTAGAGAAAAAGTCTTCGAACAGATGATCCTTTCAAGTAACTGGGGTCACATGATGGGAATAGAGAATGTTGGAGACCTCAATAATGTAATATGCTCAGGTAAGTTAAGCGACCTTATCCTCGTTCAGGAAGCTCTCCAGGAGCACCGCATTGGTAAGATCGCAGAGAATATCTATGCTTCTCCTCGTGTTAAGTTCGTCATGATCGCTGGACCAAGCTCATCCGGCAAGACCAGCTTTTCACACAGACTTGCTATACAGCTTCGCACACATGGACTCGTGCCACATCAGATATCGCTCGATAACTACTTCAAAAACCGCGAGGAAACTCCCCGCGATGAAGATGGTAACTACGACTTTGAATGTTTAGGTGCCATGGATATCGAGCAGTTCAATACTGACATGACCAAGCTCCTTAACGGAGAAGAAGTTGATCTTCCTGTATTTAACTTTATTACAGGCAAACGTGAGTATCCGGGATCACCGCTTAAACTTGGCGAAGATGACATCCTCGTCATCGAAGGAATACACGGCCTTAATGAAAAAATGAGCTATGCTCTTCCTAAAGAAAGTAAATATAAGATATACGTAAGCTCACTTACAACTCTTAACGTAGACGCGCACAATCGTATATCCACAACTGATGCAAGACTCATAAGACGTATGGTCCGCGATGCAAGAACAAGAGGCGCATCCGGCAAACGTACCATATCAATGTGGCCTTCTGTAAGAAGAGGAGAGGAAAGAAATATCTTCCCATTCCAGGAAAGTGCAGATGAAATGTTCAACTCAGCTCAGATTTATGAGCTTGCAGTTCTTAAGAACCAGGCAGAACCACTTCTTTTCTCTATAACCAAAGATGATCCTGAGTATTATGAAGCAAAGAGACTTCTTAAATTCCTGGATTACTTTATAGGAATCGACTCAACAGAACTTCCGCATAATTCAATCGTCAGGGAGTTTGTTGGTGGTAGCATCTTTAACGTATAATAACGTTTGGCAGATAGTGTATTCACAACATATCTTAATAGATTTTTGTCAAAATGACATTAAGCCTTACATTATAATATCTTGACAAATTTGCAACCTAAGGCGTAAATTAAATATCTGAGCAGGCCAGATGATCGCGGCTGCAATACCCGAAAGGGTGCAGGTGAGGAAAGTCCGGGCTTCACAGGGCAGGATACCGGATAACGTCCGGCGGAGGTGACTCCCGGGATAGTGCAACAGAGATATACCGCCAACTTTTGTTGGTAAGGGTGGAAAGGCAGTGTAAGAGACTACCGTGCGGGTGGTAACATCCGTAGCCATGTAAACCCTATCCGAAGCAAGACCGAATAGAAAGCTATGGGCCGGCCCGGTCCGCTTTCAGGTGGGTCGCTTGAAACGTTTGGTAACAGGCGTTCTAGATAGATGATCATCCTAGACATAACCCGGCTTACAGGCCTGCTCTTCTAAAAAAAATATGAGCAAAAATATTATTTCACACAAAGCCACAAAGATATCCCTGACAGTAATTCTGCTAGGGATATTTGTGTTTGTGGCGATAGTCGCATTACAATTTAATACGGTCAAAGAATTCCTTGGCATCGCGGATCACGGCACAAGTATGACCATTCTTGAAGAACCGGACTGCGGAATTGCCTATGAAAATGCTAAACAGACGATGGTTCAGATTCATATCTATACTGATATTGCAGGTGTTTTGGATGACAGTGGCATATCTGATGATAAGAATGGGACAACTACACAGGAGTCAGTGAATGATCAGGAATCTGACGGCATGTCAGATAATCAGGTAGTTAATCCTGCGATAACCAATCCAGAGATATACGGTAGCTTTGGAAGCGGAAGCATCTGGGAATACAACGAAGACAGTATCCTTGTTGTCACCAACTACCACGTAATATCCCCGGTTGTTACCAAGAATGCCCTTGGCTATGCAGTATTCTACAACGGTGTCATATCAGAATTTACAGTAGCAGCTTTCGACGATGACGCAGACTGCGCCTTTTTACTTATAGATTCATCCTGTATGACCAGTGATCAGCTTAAAGATCTTCGCTGCGTAGTTCCATATGACTATGAGAATACGACACTTACAGTAGAAGAACCCATGTTCGTAGTTCACTCACAGGAAATATCACGCGAAGATATGGTATCTTATATCACCCTTAACATGATCGCGGATACCTCGTATGTCGGCTATATAATGGACCCGTCGGTCTACGTATCAGCTCTTTTACAGGATATGCTATATTGCAAATGTAGCGCAGATGCCGGAATGAGCGGAGGCCCAACCTTTGATGCATACGGACATTATATCGGAATGCTGACAGGTGCCACAGATTCTGGAGAAACAGTAAGCGTTCTTTTATCAGATATTGAGACGGTTTATGAGCAGATCAAGTAAATTCAGGTGCTTTTACTTGCCTGCTTTACTAGACTAAAGGAATATGTTATAATTTGCGACTGATACATCAAATAGATATATAAAATCATATAACTCGCAAAGCTTAAACGACTTACGAGTTTATCACTATATCAGTCATTTAGTATTAAAACAAAAGAAAGAAGAGGAATTATTCATGGCTCTTATCAAAAAGCCCGTAACTGGAATGAGAGACGTACTCCCTGCAGAAATGCAGCTTCGTGACTACGTAATAGGTGTTATAAAGGAAACATATGCTAAGTATGGTTTTACAGGAATCGAGACACCATGCGTAGAATCACTTGCAAATCTTAATTCCAAGCAGGGCGGAGACAACGAAAAGCTTATATTCAAGATCATGAAGAGAGGCGAGAAGCTTCGCCTCGCAGAAGCAAAAGAGGAGAACGACCTTACAGATTCAGGTCTTCGTTATGATCTTACAGTACCGCTTGTTCGTTTTTATGCTAATCATGCCAATGAACTTCCATCTCCTTTTAAGGCACTGCAGATGGGATATGTATGGAGAGCAGATCGTCCTCAGAAGGGAAGATACCGCCAGTTCATGCAGTGTGATATAGATATTCTTGGTGAGCCTTCTAATCTCGCAGAGATAGAGCTTATCCTTGCTACAACATCAACTCTTGGAAAGCTTGGATTCAAAGGATTCCAGATCCGTATCAACGATAGAAGAATCCTTAAGGATATGGCTGCATACGCAGGCTTTTCTGAAGAGTCTTATGATTCTGTATTTATTACAGTTGATAAGATGGATAAGATTGGCCTTGAAGGCGTAGAAGCTGAGCTTATAGAGAATGGATATACTAAAGAGTCAGTAGAAAAGTATCTTGGACTTTTCAAAGGACTTGAAGTTAATAAAGGCATTGAAGGCCTTAAATTCCTTGCAGAAACTCTCGGAGATTTCCTTGAAGAGGATGCAAGACTTAATCTTGAAGAAATCATTTCAAGCGTAGATGCCAACAAGGCAGCAGAGTTTGAGATGGTATTTGATCCTACACTTGTTCGCGGAATGAGCTACTATACCGGAACTATATTTGAGATTGCTATGCCACAGTATGGCGGAAGCTGCGGTGGCGGCGGACGTTATGACAAGATGGTAGGCAAGTTCCTTGGTCAGGATACACCTGCCTGCGGATTCTCAATCGGATTTGAGAGAATCATCATGATCATGATGGATGAAGGATTCAAGATCCCTGGCGCATCTGATAAGACAGCATACCTTATCGAAAAAGGTATCAAGGGCGAGATGCTTTCAGACATCCTTGGACAGGCTCAGGAAGCTCGTAAGAACGGCGAGCAGATCCTTGTTGTTCGCATGAACAAGAACAAGAAATTCCAGAAGCAGGCACTCGAAGAGCAGGGCTATACTAACTTCAAGGAATTCTACAAGAATCCATTAAACTAAGGATAATAAACTTAAGATATAAAACAAAAGATTTAGAACTAAGAAAATAAATCTAAAATAGTAATCTGAAAAAGTAACAGGACTTTGATATATAGAATCTACTGATGATTCCATATATCGAAGTCCTGTTTTATAGCATTTATAAATCATACAAAATCCAAATAAATACTGTGTCTTCATATGAAGGTTCTAAAATATTGAATCTTATCTTGCATGAATAGTAATTATATTTTGATTTTGTCCCCATATTATTGTGTGCATACATAGCATACATATCCATCGGGGCACGGCTGCTTTTTTAGAGTTGCCAGAACGTTGCCTTCAAGATCAGTTATCAGTTCCCTCTCTATATCAGCATTAAAATTCGATATACCGTAAGACAATCCCTTCCCATTACACTTTATAAAAGCCTCTTTAACAGACCATATCTGGTAAAAAATATCCTCTTTTTCAAGATCACTTTCGGCACGTGCTATCAGATCATTCTCAAACTCAGTATAAAAGCGCTTCGCTATCTTTAAGATATCTTTCCTGTCTTTTGCCTGAATATCAATACCAATGCGATCGCATTCTGAAGAATCAGTTACAACCACAGCAGCATACAAACCTGAATGTGATATAGAAAAGCGAATATCAGGAGCATCAATAAGATACGGCTTTCCAGATTCTTCAGATGTGATATTTAGTGGAAATATAGGATTAGTTAAATCAGAAAAGTCGTTTTCTTTGACACCTTCTAAAAGGAATATCGCATCGTTTGATTCTAGGATAGAGCTTTCTTTAATGTCGTCTTTATGAATATTATTTATGATATAAGTAAGAATCAAAGTGCCTGCCATACTGCGAAGCCTGTCATCTTCGTTCTTAAAACGCATAAGGTGCTCTTTTCGTTCATCGCTTATACGTTCAAGGAACGAAGCATAACGCACTTCAAACCCTGCACCCGCCATCTCTTGCGTGCTATCTTTAAAATTGTTAATATTTGAATAGTAAGTTTTCATATTACTCATTTTAGCAGATAATCTTGTTTAGGAGGCATTTTTACATGCAATTAACCAAGGGGTCTATTATAGAACTGGTAGTACTTTTGATATTACTGGTATTGTCCTCGTTTTTTTCAGGAGCGGAATCCGCTTTTTCCACAGTTAACAGAATAGCGATCAAGTCACTTACTGATGAAGATAATACAAGAGCCAAAAGAGCCGGAGTAGTGCTCTACATCCTTGATAATTATCAGAAATTCCTCTCAACCATACTGCTTGGTAATAATATCGTCAACCTCTCAGCTTCAGCACTCATGACAGTTGTTATAACCAATCTTTTTGGCAGTGCAATGGTTGGTGTTGGAACAGGAATCCTTACAGTACTCATCCTTATATTTGGCGAAATAACGCCAAAATCTGCAGCAACAGCTCAGTCACAGAAGACCTGTCTTAGATACGCATATATAATAAGATTTTTGATGGTAATATTCACACCGCTGGTAGTGATCGTAGATGCGCTGGCAGGTGTTGTACTTGGCGCACTCCACATCGACAGGGATGCCCGCAAAGCCATAACTGAGAAGGAACTCAGAACCTATGTTGACGCAAGCCACGAAGACGGCGTTATAGAATCCGAAGAAAAAGAGATGATAATCAACGTGTTCGATTTTGGCGATACAGTGGCTAAAGACGTCATGATCCCCAGAATCGATATGTCCTGCGTATCAGCTGATGCTGACTACGACGAAGTCAAATCAGTATTTCACAAGGATATGTATACACGAATTCCCGTTTATGAAGATAATCAGGATAATATCATAGGACTTATCAATATCAAGGATATTTTCTTTGTAAAAGATAAAGACAATTTCCACGTTAAAAACTATCTTAGAAAAGCCTATTACACCTATGAATTCAAGAAAACAGCAGACCTCATGGAAGAGATGCGTGCCAAGGCCTACAACGTAGCATTCGTCCTTTCTGAATACGGTACAACAGTTGGTATGATCACACTTGAAGACCTTCTCGAAGAGATCGTAGGTGAAATTCGAGATGAATATGACCAGGATGAGGCTCTCCAGATAAGAGACCTTGGTGATGGCAAATATCTTATCGAAGGCGCCATGAAACTTGATGATATCAACAACGCCCTTCATACCGACTTTGAAAGTGAAGATTACGACTCTATCGGCGGTCTTATGATAGGCCAATTAGACAGACTCCCCTATAACCGTGAAGTAGTTAAGCTTGAAAACGGAATCACCCTTGCTGTAAGAGGAATCCAGCAGCACAGGATCATGAAGGTACTCATGACACTCCCTCCGGAACTACGCCATGAAGAAAAAGATGAGTCAAAAGATTCAGAGGTTGAAGATTCCGTAGATATGTCTCTTAAAGAGTCTGAATAATAGTAATAAGATACACTTTATCAAAGTAAGATTGATAAATAATAATGTTCAATTTACTATTTTATAAAAATGAAATCATATACACTCTGAAATAGCATAAATATGAAAAGCTGCAGCCTTAAATTACTGCAGCTTTTTTTGTGTTGAGCCCTTTGGCGGACGTTTTGAGGGTTCTTTTCTCTCAAAACATGACGATCAATCATTAAAAATAGTTCTTACATTGATACCATTAACCTCAACATGATCATCAACCTTAATTACGATACACTGTCTACCATCAATGATCCTTGTCTCAACAAGATCAGTTCTGTCAGGATTAACCTTGATCTCAACATCAGGAGTCTGTATCTGGAATTTCTTGTTATTAACAATATTGCTTGCAAGAAGAGGATAGTCCTCGCTTTCACCAATACAGTTCTCATAGTTTTTATTAAAGTTCTCCATGTTGCGTTCAGGAACACCTGCATCCTGGAGAAGGCTTCTAAGATCTTCTTTTCCAATAGTCAGAGGAGTCTGGTCCTCTGCATGATCCTCAACCATCTGTTCAAGATTCTCGTGGAGAGTCCTAAGAGTATCATAGCTTCCTTCTTCTCCGATAGTATCAGTAATGATAGCATTAAAGGTATCCTTCTGATCAGGCGCTGACATAGGAGGTCTTCCTCCAAATAATGCAGTAATGAATTCAGGCTGCAGATCTTCAGGCTTCTTGGTAAAATAGAGCATGTTGTGAATATCAGTATTTCTATCAATAAAAGCAGGGAAGAGCATACCCTTTGTAGGTGCATCTACAACCCAGTCTCTGAATCTGTCTTCAATACGATTATCTGTCTCATTATATCCAAGACCAGCCTTAGACAGCTTAACAGGGCAGATACTGCACAGAATATAATCATAAACATCAGTAGATGCATCATCATTTTCTATATGATCACTTGTAACTCCGGGAATATCATAAACGGCATGAACCAGAATGATGTAGTAGTTCTCAGCGTTTACATAATTAGCAATTACCCTGTCATAGAATTCATCAACAAGAGAATCATCTTCAAGATGTGTATCACGAAGAGCAAGAAGGAAATTCTGAGTACCACCTTCTTCTTCCTGATCCATAGGGAACTCAAGCGGAATAAGGTTCTTACCTATAGTACCTGTAAGAGTGTGCTTGAAGATATCAAGATACTTGTACATCTCTTCTTCAGGAATAGAACCAAAAGCACGCTTATCTATCATAAGTTTATTCTTCTCATGATCAACATAGCATCCGCAGATTCTATCAATAGTACATTTGTCGGGTGAAAATTGTTTCTTTATTTCTACTATTTCAGCTTTATTCATATTAAGAATCCTCCCTAGTGATATTTGAAAAAAGAAATTGCAGATGAACAGATTGCTTTGAATCGAATAACAGGATTGAGTATTGAGAGCAATATGTTCAAGACAATGCACTATACATTCTATCATAATAAGTGAGATAAGAAGAAGTGATTCTTGATATGCATTAAGAAATAGAGTCTTCGCTTAAAATACAAAAGATAACATCATGAAAGGTGTTTTTAGATGAGAAAGAGATTTATGAGATAAAGATATTGTTAAATATAGATATTGTTAAATATAGATATTGTTAAATAAAGATACTGTTAAATAAAGATACTGTTAAATAAAGATACTGTTAAATAAAGAAATTGCTATAAAAGACACTACAACATAGAGATACCATTAAATAAAAATTTTAGAATGAATGGTAATCGATATAACAAATATCAGGATTATTCTGTATTACAAAATAACGATTTATTTAAAAAGTGTTTGACACGGTGCTTATATAGTCATATAATCAATTTCGCTGTCGCAAATAAAGCAGCTTTCACTGAGGGTCGGGAGACCGCTTATAAAGCTGAATTGATAGCAAAAAAGTTTTTTAAAAAAGTTCTTGACAATAAGTTAGCAGCGAGTTAAGATATAACACGTTGCGGCGGACAAGCCAAGACACAGTGCTTCTGAAAGAAGTACATAGCACTTTGACAACTTAACAGTAATGCAACCCTGAAAATTCCAGTTCTTCTTAATAAGAAGGACAGAATGTTCAGAAGAACAAAAAACCAAAAGTAAATTTTTGATGGTTTAGCCACCATCAAGCTGTCGAGAGATCGACAGAGGAGCAGAATTATTCTGATTAAGTCAGTGTAAGTCTGAACCGGAAAGAACAAACATTAAAGTGAGAGTTCGATCCTGGCTCAGGATGAACGCTGGCGGCGTGCCTAACACATGCAAGTCGAACGGAGTTATTCGCTGATGAAGCTTCGGCAGAATCTTGAATAACTTAGTGGCGGACGGGTGAGTAACGCGTGGGTAACCTGCCTCATACAGGGGGATAGCAGTTGGAAACGACTGATAACACCGCATAAGCGCACAGTGTCGCATGACACAGTGTGAAAATATTTATAGGTATGAGATGGACCCGCGTCTGATTAGCTAGTTGGTGAGGTAACGGCCCACCAAGGCGACGATCAGTAGCCGGCCTGAGAGGGCGGACGGCCACATTGGGACTGAGACACGGCCCAAACTCCTACGGGAGGCAGCAGTGGGGGATATTGCACAATGGGCGAAAGCCTGATGCAGCGACGCCGCGTGAGTGAAGAAGTATTTCGGTATGTAAAGCTCTATCAGCAGGGAAGAAAGACCTCGTAAGAGGGGATGACGGTACCTGAGTAAGAAGCCCCGGCTAACTACGTGCCAGCAGCCGCGGTAATACGTAGGGGGCAAGCGTTATCCGGATTTACTGGGTGTAAAGGGAGCGTAGACGGTGTATCAAGTCTGAAGTGAAACCCCACGGCTCAACCGTGGGCTTGCTTTGGAAACTGGTAGACTAGAGTACTGGAGAGGTAAGCGGAATTCCTGGTGTAGTAGTGAAATGCGTAGATATCAGGAAGAACATCAGTGGCGAAGGCGGCTTACTGGACAGCAACTGACGTTGAGGCTCGAAGGCGTGGGGAGCAAACAGGATTAGATACCCTGGTAGTCCACGCAGTAAACGATGAATACTAGGTGTTGGGAGACATAGTCTTTCAGTGCCGGCGCTAACGCAATAAGTATTCCACCTGGGGAGTACGTTCGCAAGAATGAAACTCAAAGGAATTGACGGGGACCCGCACAAGCGGTGGAGCATGTGGTTTAATTCGAAGCAACGCGAAGAACCTTACCAAATCTTGAGATCCAGATGAATGATGGGTAATGCCATCAGTCCTTCGGGACATCTGAGACAGGTGGTGCATGGTTGTCGTCAGCTCGTGTCGTGAGATGTTGGGTCAAGTCCCGCAACGAGCGCAACCCTTGTCCATAGTAGCCAGCAGTAAGATGGGCACTCTATGGAGACTGCCAGGGATAACCTGGAGGAAGGTGGGGATGACGTCAAATCATCATGCCCCTTATGATTTGGGCCACACACGTGCTACAATGTCGTAACAAAGGGAAGCAACCCTGCGAAGGTGAGCAAATCCCAAAAATAACGACCCAGTTCGGACTGTAGGCTGCAACCCGCCTGCACGAAGCTGGAATCGCTAGTAATCGCAGATCAGAATGCTGCGGTGAATACGTTCCCGGGTCTTGTACACACCGCCCGTCACACCATGGGAGTCGGAAATGCCCAAAGTCAGTGGCCTAACCGTAAGGAGGGAGCTGCCTAAGGCAGGTCGGATAACTGGGGTGAAGTCGTAACAAGGTAGCCGTAGGAGAACCTGCGGCTGGATCACCTCCTTTCTAAGGAAAATAAAGAAGGAAGAAGTAGGGAGTTGCATTACTGTTTAGTTGTTAAAAAGCTAAAAAACGAGCAAAAAGCTTTGAAAAAATCGAGCTTGACAGGATAAGTACTGAAGAGTAAGATAGCAAAGCACTGAACCTTAACAACAAAACATTTCTGGTGGCGATGCGCTTCGGGGAAACACCCGTTCCCATCTCGAACACGACGGTTAAGACCTTAGCGGCCGAAAGTACTATACTGGTAACGGTATGGGAGGATAGGTGGCTGCCAGATTTAAAAAAAGTTTTAAATGGCGATGAGAGATCAGAACAAGGTTCCGATTTCTGATGACTGTTTAAAACAGTCGTAGGGTTTTAAATCTTGTATTTAAAACGCATTGTTCCTTGAAAACCGAATACTGAAATATAGATTATATCCAATCATTTCAAATGATGAAGATATGTTCTATGTCCAAACCAAAATCAAGACATCAAAAAGGTGAATTTATTCATCAATTAAAAACCATTTCTAAAGAAATGGGCACTGACTATAACATATCGCTGTGTTATAGATCAGAAGAGAATCCAGAATGATCGAAAGATCAGGACTGATTCCTACGTAACTGGTTAAGTTATGTAGGGCGCAGGGCGGATGCCTTGGCACTAAGAGCCGATGAAAGACGTGATAAGCTGCGAAAAGCTGCGGGGAGAGGCAAATACTTCATGATCCGCAGATATCTGAATGGGGCAACCTAACTAGGAAGTACCTAGTTGACCTTAACTGAATCCATAGGTTAAGGCCGGGAACCCGGTGAACTGAAACATCTAAGTAGCCGGAGGAAGAGAAAACAAAAGTGATTCCGTAAGTAGCGGCGAGCGAACGCGGAAGAGCCCAAACCAGAGAGCTTGCTTTCTGGGGTTCGGACTGTATAATCGATTCAAGTCTGCTAACAGAAAGGTCCTGGAAAGACCTGCCAGAGAACGTGAAAGCCGTGTATGTGAAAGTGGATGAGACGAGACAGTATCCAGAGTAGGACGAGACACGTGAAACCTTGTCTGAATGAGCGGGGACCACCCCGTAAGGCTAAATACTACTTAGTGACCGATAGCGCATAGTACCGTGAGGGAAAGGTGAAAAGGACCCCGGGAGGGGAGTGAAAGAGAACCTGAAACCCTGTGCCTGCAAGCTGCGAAAGCTCTATATACGAGTGATCGCGTACTTTTTGTAGAACGGTCCGGCGAGTTATGTGTACCGGCAAGGTTAAGTATCTAAGATACGTAAGCCGAAGGGAAACCAAGTGTGAATAGTGCGAGTAGTCAGTATACATAGACCCGAAACCGGGTGATCTATCCATGGACAGGATGAAGCGGCCGTAAAAGGCTGTGGAGGTCCGAACGCACATCCGTTGAAAAGGGTGGCGATGAGCTGTGGATAGGGGAGAAATTCCAATCGAACTCGGAGATAGCTGGTTCTCCCCGAAATAGCTTTAGGGCTAGCCTTGTAGCGTGCCTGTTGGAGGTAGAGCACTGAATATCCGCGGGGGCTTCACCGCTTACCAAAGATTATCAAACTGCGAATGCCAGTCAGGTTTAGCACAGGAGTCAGACTGCACGAGATAAGTTGGGCAGTCAAAAGGGAAACAGCCCAGATCTACGGCTAAGGTCCCAAAGTACGTGTTAAGTGGAAAAGGATGTGGGATTTCATAGACAGCTAGGATGTTGGCTCAGAAGCAGCCATCCATTCAAAGAGTGCGTAATAGCTCACTAGCCGAGAGGTCCTGCGCCGAAAATTACCGGGGCTAAAACACGACACCGAAGCCTAGGGATTGCTTGTATCTACGGGTATAAGTGATCGGTAGGGGAGCATTCATAAGAGCGTTGAAACTGTACCGATAAGGAGCAGCGGAGCGTTATGAAGAGAGAATGCCGGAATGAGTAGCGAGATGAGGGTGAGAATCCCTCAGGCCGAATATCCAAGGATTCCAGGGTAAAGCTGATCTGCCCTGGGGAAGTCGGGGCCTAAGACGAGGCCGAAAGGCGTAGCCGATGGACAGCAGGTTGATATTCCTGCACCAGATATCATCAGAACTGTGGGGACACAGGTAACAGGGACAGCCCGGGAGAGCAGCCCGGGGCAAGCATGGCGCGAGGCCAGGGAGAAACCCCTTGGTAGGATCGTGCTGTGTGATGCGGAGCGAAATAAAGTAGTGAAGTGTCCGGAGGACCTGTCGAGAAAAGCCGCTATAGTGTGATATCTGCCCGTACCGTAAACCGACACAGGTGGATGAGGAGAGAATCCTAAGGCCGACGGAAGAAGCATTGCTAAGGAACTCGGCAAAATGTACCCGTAACTTCGGGATAAGGGTAGCCTTCATGTATGAGTACATGAAGGCCGCAGAGAAGAGGCTCAAGCAACTGTTTAGCAAAAACACAGGTCTATGCGAAACCGAAAGGTGAAGTATATGGGCTGACGCCTGCCCGGTGCTGGAAGGTTAAGAGGAGAGGTTAGAGCAATCGAAGCTTTGAATTTAAGCCCCAGTAAACGGCGGCCGTAACTATAACGGTCCTAAGGTAGCGAAATTCCTTGTCGGGTAAGTTCCGACCCGCACGAAAGGCGTAATGATTTGAGTACTGTCTCGGCAATGCATCCGGTGAAATTGAAGTGCCAGTGAAGATGCTGGCTACCCGCGCCAGGACGGAAAGACCCCATGGAGCTTTACTCCAGCTTGATACTGGGATCCGGTATTGTATGTACAGGATAGGTGGGAGGCTAAGAAGTGATGACGTCAGTTGTCATGGAGCCGCTGTTGGGATACCACCCTTACCGTACTGGATTTCTAACCATGGACCGTGAAACCGGTCCGGGGACAATGTCTGGCGGGGAGTTTGACTGGGGCGGTCGCCTCCGAAAGAGTATCGGAGGCGCTCAAAGGTTCCTTCAGGATGGACGGAAACCATCCGAAGAGTGCAAAGGCATAAGGGAGCCTGACTGTGACACCGACGGGTGGAACAGGTACGAAAGTAGGACTTAGTGATCCGGTGGCAGAACGTGGGATTGCCATCGCTCAACGGATAAAAGCTACCCTGGGGATAACAGGCTTATCACTCCCAAGAGTTCACATCGACGGAGTGGTTTGGCACCTCGATGTCGGCTCATCACATCCTGGGGCTGTAGCAGGTCCCAAGGGTTGGGCTGTTCGCCCATTAAAGTGGTACGCGAGCTGGGTTCAGAACGTCGTGAGACAGTTCGGTCCCTATCCGGCGCGGGCGTAGGATATCTGAGAGGAGCTGTCCTTAGTACGAGAGGACCGGGATGGACGGACCGCTGGTGTATCTGCTGCGAAGGCAATCGCATAAGGCAGGGTAGCCAAGTCTGGCAGGGATAAACGCTGAAGGCATCTAAGCGTGAAGCCCCCCTCAAGATGAGATATCCCCACGCAAGTGGTAAGACCCCTTGGAGAGTACGAGGTTGATAGGCACAAGGTGTAAGAGTGGTAACATTCTCAGCTGATGTGTACTAATAGGTCGAGGACTTAACCAATAAGTCAAGAAGTTTGGAGATTCAGTGTTCGGTTTTGAAGAAATAAGTTCAGCTCTATGCTAATTGCATAGAGCTTTTTTATTGCATATTTATGAATGAGCCAGTACGCTATTTACCAGATTTTAAATTATCATGTCGTAAATAAAAAAATTCATAATTTATGGTTGATTTTATATTTTTTCGGGAGGCAGATTATGATACGTGAAATCCATATAGATGATATACCAGACATTTTGCCATTGTACATCTCTTATTACAACGAAGTAGAAGACTGCTGCTGGACAGATAATACTGCAGGAAGAAGAATTCATCAGGTATTATCGATGGAAGATTCATATGGTTTGATATATGAGAAGGACGATCAGGTAGTTGGATTTGCGATGGGATTTTTCAAGCAATATGATGACATTATTGGCTATACACTGGAAGAGATAGTGATATCAAAGGAATACCAGAACCAGGGACTTGGTAGTGTCCTTTTGAATGAATTAGAACAACACGTCAAAGAAAGAGGAGCATCTTGTGTCGAATTACATGCTGTGAATGATGAAATGCATGAACATTACTATGACAAAGCTGGCTATTATACAGCTAATAATTTCGTGATGAAGTCAAAATGGTTTGAGTAAACTTAATATAACCTATAGAAGATGGCGGTTAAGAGTGATGTGGCACGACTTAAGATGCTCTGTTATTTACTAAAGCTTCACGTTTGGGCAGATCGGTATGTATACCCAAACTCTTTACTGGATGCACCAAGTAAAGACTTTGGGTATACTGGTCCGTCCAAGTGGGAAGCTTGAATTCTTTATAGATTAAGTCATGAGAATGCAGTTTTATTGAAAAAGTTATCGTAATAAACTGCAAAGATAAATATAATTACGATTTATCCAAAAAGTGTTTGACATTGAGGCAATAACATCCTATAATCAATTTCGCTGTCGCAAAAACAGTTTTCCCTGAGGGTCGGGAGGCCGCTTATAAAGCTGAAATGATAGTAAAAAAGATTTAAAATCTTCTTGACAATCACAAAGCAGCGAGTTAAGATATAACACGTTGCGGCGAACGAAAGCCAAGACAGAAGAGTTTTAAAGTCAGTAGACGAAAACTTTTCTAAAAAAGTTCTTGACAATCACAAAGCAGCGAGTTAACATATAACACGTTGCGGCGAACGAAAGCCAAGACACAAAAGCTTGAAAGCCAGAAGGCAAGAGCTTTTGAAAGTACTTTGACAACTTAACAGTAATGCAACCCTGAAAATTCCAGTTCTTCTTAAATAAGAAGGACAGAATGTTCAGAAGAACAAAAACCAAAGTAAATTTTTGATGGTTTAGCCACCATCAAGCTGTCGAGAGATCGACAGAGGAGCAGAATTATTCTGATTAAGTCAGTGTAAGTCTGAACCGGAAAGAACAAACATTAAAGTGAGAGTTCGATCCTGGCTCAGGATGAACGCTGGCGGCGTGCCTAACACATGCAAGTCGAACGGAGTTATTCGCTGATGAAGCTTCGGCAGAATCTTGAATAACTTAGTGGCGGACGGGTGAGTAACGCGTGGGTAACCTGCCTCATACAGGGGGATAGCAGTTGGAAACGACTGATAACACCGCATAAGCGCACAGTGTCGCATGACACAGTGTGAAAATATTTATAGGTATGAGATGGACCCGCGTCTGATTAGCTAGTTGGTGAGGTAACGGCCCACCAAGGCGACGATCAGTAGCCGGCCTGAGAGGGCGGACGGCCACATTGGGACTGAGACACGGCCCAAACTCCTACGGGAGGCAGCAGTGGGGGATATTGCACAATGGGCGAAAGCCTGATGCAGCGACGCCGCGTGAGTGAAGAAGTATTTCGGTATGTAAAGCTCTATCAGCAGGGAAGAAAGACCTCGTAAGAGGGGATGACGGTACCTGAGTAAGAAGCCCCGGCTAACTACGTGCCAGCAGCCGCGGTAATACGTAGGGGGCAAGCGTTATCCGGATTTACTGGGTGTAAAGGGAGCGTAGACGGTGTATCAAGTCTGAAGTGAAACCCCACGGCTCAACCGTGGGCTTGCTTTGGAAACTGGTAGACTAGAGTACTGGAGAGGTAAGCGGAATTCCTGGTGTAGTAGTGAAATGCGTAGATATCAGGAAGAACATCAGTGGCGAAGGCGGCTTACTGGACAGCAACTGACGTTGAGGCTCGAAGGCGTGGGGAGCAAACAGGATTAGATACCCTGGTAGTCCACGCAGTAAACGATGAATACTAGGTGTTGGGAGACATAGTCTTTCAGTGCCGGCGCTAACGCAATAAGTATTCCACCTGGGGAGTACGTTCGCAAGAATGAAACTCAAAGGAATTGACGGGGACCCGCACAAGCGGTGGAGCATGTGGTTTAATTCGAAGCAACGCGAAGAACCTTACCAAATCTTGAGATCCAGATGAATGATGGGTAATGCCATCAGTCCTTCGGGACATCTGAGACAGGTGGTGCATGGTTGTCGTCAGCTCGTGTCGTGAGATGTTGGGTCAAGTCCCGCAACGAGCGCAACCCTTGTCCATAGTAGCCAGCAGTAAGATGGGCACTCTATGGAGACTGCCAGGGATAACCTGGAGGAAGGTGGGGATGACGTCAAATCATCATGCCCCTTATGATTTGGGCCACACACGTGCTACAATGTCGTAACAAAGGGAAGCAACCCTGCGAAGGTGAGCAAATCCCAAAAATAACGACCCAGTTCGGACTGTAGGCTGCAACCCGCCTGCACGAAGCTGGAATCGCTAGTAATCGCAGATCAGAATGCTGCGGTGAATACGTTCCCGGGTCTTGTACACACCGCCCGTCACACCATGGGAGTCGGAAATGCCCAAAGTCAGTGGCCTAACCGTAAGGAGGGAGCTGCCTAAGGCAGGTCGGATAACTGGGGTGAAGTCGTAACAAGGTAGCCGTAGGAGAACCTGCGGCTGGATCACCTCCTTTCTAAGGAAATAAAGAAGGAAGAAGTAGGGAGTTGCATTACTGTTTAGTTGTTAAAGGCAATGAACCTTTAAAACAAAATATTTCTGGTGACGATGCGCTTCGGGGAAACACCCGTTCCCATCTCGAACACGACGGTTAAGACCTTAGCGGCCGAAAGTACTATACTGGTAACGGTATGGGAGGATAGGTGGTTGCCAGATTTATGGGATTATAGCTCAGCTGGTTAGAGCGCACGCCTGATAAGCGTGAGGTCGGTGGTTCGAGTCCACTTAATCCCATTTGATTCTTCTTGAAGAATCAAATTTGTTCCTTGAAAACCGAATACTGAAATATAGATTATATCTAGTCATACCAAATGATTAAGATATGTTCTATGTCCAAACCAAAATCAAGACATCAAAATGATGAATTTATTCATCAAAAACCATTTCTAAAGAAATGGGCACTGACTATAACATATCGCTGTGTTATAGATCAGAAGAGAATCCAGAATGATCGAAAGATCAGGACTGATTCCTACGTAACTGGTTAAGTTATGTAGGGCGCAGGGCGGATGCCTTGGCACTAAGAGCCGATGAAAGACGTGATAAGCTGCGAAAAGCTGCGGGGAGAGGCAAATACTTCATGATCCGCAGATATCTGAATGGGGCAACCTAACTAGGAAGTACCTAGTTGACCTTAACTGAATCCATAGGTTAAGGCCGGGAACCCGGTGAACTGAAACATCTAAGTAGCCGGAGGAAGAGAAAACAAAAGTGATTCCGTAAGTAGCGGCGAGCGAACGCGGAAGAGCCCAAACCAGAGAGCTTGCTTTCTGGGGTTCGGACTGTATAATCGATTCAAGTCTGCTAACAGAAAGGTCCTGGAAAGACCTGCCAGAGAACGTGAAAGCCGTGTATGTGAAAGTGGATGAGACGAGACAGTATCCAGAGTAGGACGAGACACGTGAAACCTTGTCTGAATGAGCGGGGACCACCCCGTAAGGCTAAATACTACTTAGTGACCGATAGCGCATAGTACCGTGAGGGAAAGGTGAAAAGGACCCCGGGAGGGGAGTGAAAGAGAACCTGAAACCCTGTGCCTGCAAGCTGCGAAAGCTCTATATACGAGTGATCGCGTACTTTTTGTAGAACGGTCCGGCGAGTTATGTGTACCGGCAAGGTTAAGTATCTAAGATACGTAAGCCGAAGGGAAACCAAGTGTGAATAGTGCGACTAGTCAGTATACATAGACCCGAAACCGGGTGATCTATCCATGGACAGGATGAAGCGGCCGTAAAAGGCTGTGGAGGTCCGAACGCACATCCGTTGAAAAGGGTGGCGATGAGCTGTGGATAGGGGAGAAATTCCAATCGAACTCGGAGATAGCTGGTTCTCCCCGAAATAGCTTTAGGGCTAGCCTTGTAGCGTGCCTGTTGGAGGTAGAGCACTGAATATCCGCGGGGGCTTCACCGCTTACCAAAGATTATCAAACTGCGAATGCCAGTCAGGTTTAGCACAGGAGTCAGACTGCACGAGATAAGTTGGGCAGTCAAAAGGGAAACAGCCCAGATCTACGGCTAAGGTCCCAAAGTACGTGTTAAGTGGAAAAGGATGTGGGATTTCATAGACAGCTAGGATGTTGGCTCAGAAGCAGCCATACATTCAAAGAGTGCGTAATAGCTCACTAGCCGAGAGGTCCTGCGCCGAAAATTACCGGGGCTAAAACACGACACCGAAGCCTAGGGATTGCTTGTATCTACGGGTATAAGTGATCGGTAGGGGAGCATTCATAAGAGCGTTGAAACTGTACCGATAAGGAGCAGCGGAGCGTTATGAAGAGAGAATGCCGGAATGAGTAGCGAGATGAGGGTGAGAATCCCTCAGGCCGAATATCCAAGGATTCCAGGGTAAAGCTGATCTGCCCTGGGGAAGTCGGGGCCTAAGACGAGGCCGAAAGGCGTAGCCGATGGACAGCAGGTTGATATTCCTGCACCAGATATCATCAGAACTGTGGGGACACAGGTAACAGGGACAGCCCGGGAGAGCAGCCCGGGGCAAGCATGGCGCGAGGCCAGGGAGAAATCCCTTGGTAGGATCGTGCTGTGTGATGCGGAGCGAAATAAAGTAGTGAAGTGTCCGGAGGACCTGTCGAGAAAAGCCGCTATAGTGTGATATCTGCCCGTACCGTAAACCGACACAGGTGGATGAGGAGAGAATCCTAAGGCCGACGGAAGAAGCATTGCTAAGGAACTCGGCAAAATGTACCCGTAACTTCGGGATAAGGGTAGCCTTCATGTATGAGTACATGAAGGCCGCAGAGAAGAGGCTCAAGCAACTGTTTAGCAAAAACACAGGTCTATGCGAAACCGAAAGGTGAAGTATATGGGCTGACGCCTGCCCGGTGCTGGAAGGTTAAGAGGAGAGGTTAGAGCAATCGAAGCTTTGAATTTAAGCCCCAGTAAACGGCGGCCGTAACTATAACGGTCCTAAGGTAGCGAAATTCCTTGTCGGGTAAGTTCCGACCCGCACGAAAGGCGTAATGATTTGAGTACTGTCTCGGCAATGCATCCGGTGAAATTGAAGTGCCAGTGAAGATGCTGGCTACCCGCGCCAGGACGGAAAGACCCCATGGAGCTTTACTCCAGCTTGATACTGGGATCCGGTATTGTATGTACAGGATAGGTGGGAGGCTAAGAAGTGATGACGTCAGTTGTCATGGAGCCGCTGTTGGGATACCACCCTTACCGTACTGGATTTCTAACCATGGACCGTGAAACCGGTCCGGGGACAATGTCTGGCGGGGAGTTTGACTGGGGCGGTCGCCTCCGAAAGAGTATCGGAGGCGCTCAAAGGTTCCTTCAGGATGGACGGAAACCATCCGAAGAGTGCAAAGGCATAAGGGAGCCTGACTGTGACACCGACGGGTGGAACAGGTACGAAAGTAGGACTTAGTGATCCGGTGGCAGAACGTGGGATTGCCATCGCTCAACGGATAAAAGCTACCCTGGGGATAACAGGCTTATCACTCCCAAGAGTTCACATCGACGGAGTGGTTTGGCACCTCGATGTCGGCTCATCACATCCTGGGGCTGTAGCAGGTCCCAAGGGTTGGGCTGTTCGCCCATTAAAGTGGTACGCGAGCTGGGTTCAGAACGTCGTGAGACAGTTCGGTCCCTATCCGGCGCGGGCGTAGGATATCTGAGAGGAGCTGTCCTTAGTACGAGAGGACCGGGATGGACGGACCGCTGGTGTATCTGCTGCGAAGGCAATCGCATAAGGCAGGGTAGCCAAGTCTGGCAGGGATAAACGCTGAAGGCATCTAAGCGTGAAGCCCCCCTCAAGATGAGATATCCCCACGCAAGTGGTAAGACCCCTTGGAGAGTACGAGGTTGATAGGCACAAGGTGTAAGAGTGGTAACATTCTCAGCTGATGTGTACTAATAGGTCGAGGACTTAACCAAAAAGTCAAGAAAGTTTGGAAATTCAGTGTTCGGTTTTGAAGGAATAAGTTCAGCTCTATGCTTATCGCATAGAGCTTTTTTGTTGCACAAGACCGGCAAGCGAATGGATGCTTGCATACAAATTCATTTGCCGGTTGTAAGAACATGGAGCACGAAGTGCGGAATGTTCGTGTGCGAAATCGAGTAGGAGTCAGCCTACTCGATTGTTCAAAAGCTACATTTTAATCGGTTTCTATGGTGTAACTTATTGGTTGGAAATATACTAATTAAATACATTGTAATAATAGTTGTATTAAAGACGATTAGTAGCATTATTTTATGCTTAAATCTGCCATTTCAAAGCAAAAATCTTTTACACAGTAATTAAACTATGGTATACTATTCTAACGTATGAGATTATCTCATTTTAATTAACCGGGAGGAAATGACATGAAGCACGTTAAGACACTTGCTACAAGAAATCTTAAAGAGTCTATGAAAAAGGGCGGATGTGGCGAATGCCAGACATCTTGTCAGTCTGCTTGCAAGACATCTTGCACAGTTGGAAATCAGAGCTGTGAGCAGCTTGCAAAGAACTAACCTTTTGTCTTTATAACTGGTTTAGATTCTGATGTATCCCTTTAGAGATCAATCGGATCCCAGTAATTCGTAAATTATCCTAAGGGATTTATGAGCATGTATAGCGATATTCCCTGTATATGATAACGGGCATATTGCTATACTTGTTTTCTGTGTTTATAAAATATTTTTTATATTTTTACTGGTAGATAGAGAGTTACAGATTTAATGGTTCATATATTTAAGAATAATGGTTATAACATCGTATTAGACGTGAACAGTGGCAGCGTTCATGTTGTAGATGAAATAGTTTATGATCTCATTCCTTCAGTGGAAGAGATCCTTACAGGAATGTTTGGTACTGCACAGATTCCTGAAAATGAAGAAGATAGTGAGATAAGTAAAGAGCTTTTAAGAAAAGTTACAGATGCAGTTGTTGCTAAAGGAACATCTTATCCTGAAAGTGAAGTAGAAGAAGCAGTTGAAGAAATCTTATCATTACGTCAGGCTGGTCTCTTGTATACAGATGATATATATGAGAATTATGTAGAAGAGTTCAAGACCAGAGATACAGTTATTAAGGCGTTGTGTTTGAATATAGCGCATGATTGCAATCTTCGTTGCAAATATTGTTTTGCAGATGAAGGTGAGTATCATGGACGCAAAGCCATGATGACTTTTGAAGTTGGTAAGGCAGCACTTGATTTCCTTGTTAAGAACTCAGGCGATCGTCATAACCTTGAAGTTGACTTCTTTGGTGGCGAGCCTTTAATGAACTGGGAAGTTGTTAAGCAGATAGTTGAGTATGGTCGTAGCATTGAGAAAGAGGCTGGTAAGAATTTCCGCTTTACGATTACGACTAATGGTACTCTTCTTACAAAAGAGATACTTGATTATTGCAATAAAGAAATGGGCAATATAGTCCTTTCAATTGACGGACGTAAGGAAGTCAATGACAAGATGAGACCTAATGCAGCTGGTCATGGAATGTATGATATGATCGTTCCTAAATATCTTGAAGTTGCAAAGTCAAGACATCAGCTCAGATATTTTGTAAGGGGTACATTTACTCATAACAATCTTGATTTTGCTGAAGATGTTAAGCACCTTGCAGATCTTGGCTTCAAGCAGATATCAATGGAGCCTGTAGTTGCAAAGCCGGAAGACTGGTATGCAATCAAGGAAGAAGATCTTCCACAGCTTAAGGAAGAATACGATAAGCTTGCAAAGATTTACCTTCAGTATAGAAAAGAAGGTAAAGGATTCAACTTCTTCCACTTCAATATAGATCTTTCAGGCGGCCCTTGCGTTGCAAAGCGTCTTTCAGGATGCGGAAGCGGATGTGAGTATGTAGGCGTTACTCCTTGGGGAGATATTTATCCATGTCATCAGTTTGTAGGTAACGAAGACTTTATTATGGGTAATGTCTTTGAAGGAATCAAGCGTACAGACATTCAGCAGCAGTTCAAGGAGAGTAATGTATACTCAAGACCTGAATGCCAGAAGTGTTTTGCTAGATACTATTGTAGCGGTGGATGCAGCGCCAACGCATACAATTTCAATGGTAATATCAACACCGTCTATAAAGAAGGTTGTGAACTACAACGTAAGCGCATTGAATGTGCGATTATGATAAAAGCGGCACTTGCTGAAGAAGCAGAAGTTAAGAATGCTGGTTAACGGAGGCTTTACATGAAAAAATTCAAGCCAGTAATTCTGATACCAGTACTTTTGATATTACTTGCAGTACTTTGTTTTTATGTTTTTCAAGGTTTGACTGATTATAAAGAAAATTCTTCCGAAGATGATGACTGCTCAGAGTATGAAGATGGTATTCATGTTACCTATGAAATCACCTATTTAAATGGCGATATTCCTACTGATCAGGATATGGAAGATATAAAAGAATTGCTAACAGAACGTATTGCATCTGAAGTTGAACCAGAAGGATCAGATGAAGATTCTGAGAGTGAAGATAAAAAATCAGACCTATCCGAGAATTTTGAAAGTATACTTCCAGGAAATAAAGACGCAGTATATAAAGTGAATTGGGTCGGAAGTAATCGCATTGAAATATATAGTCAAGATGTTGCAGATGTTGTTATAGAAAGAATAACTACTACTCCTGAGTTGTATTTTATTCGTGAATATAATGATACAGGATCAGCTAACTACTATGATCCTTATGGGATGGGATATGCAGTATTCATGGAGCTTTCAGAAGGTGTAACAATAGATTCTCTTAAGGAGAGTGGTGATATTGTTTTATCAGCTGAAGATATAGCTGATGCACAGGCTGGAATTGATAAATCAGGTGCAGGCTCAGAATATATTGTAGAGCTTACATTTACATCAGAAGGTGCTGAGAAATTTGCCGCAGCTACAGAATCGGCTTATGCTAATGGCGAGACTATCGGTATTTATTATGATGGAGCCTTTATAAGTGTTCCGAGAGTACAAGCGGTTATCACTGATGGTAAGGCTTCCATTACTGGTATGGGATCATATGAAAGTGCTGAGATGCTTGCTAAGAATATTCGTCTTGGTAATTTGAAGCTTTCCGAGGTTGAAACTGATTCAAGCGATACAGTTACTGATACTGAAAACAGTATTGATACAAATATAATAATTGCTATTATAGGTATCATAGTAATAGTATTAATACTCTTTGTATTTTTAGTACTTGGCATTTATAAAGCCATTGTACGTAAATGATTTCTAAGACGTAAGCGCATTGAATGTGCGATTATGATAAAAGCGGCACTTGCTGAAGAAGCAGATGTCCAAAACGTGGGTTAACGGAGGTTATAAAAATGAAGAAGTTAAAGCAGGTACTGCCTTTAGTTGTTGTATTGGCTGTACTGGTAGGATTGTTCTATGTTGCTTGGCATGGAGTGGGAGAAACACAAGATGGCTCTATGCACGACATAAACTTCGGTCTTGATCTTGCAGGTGGTGTCAGCATCACTTATCAGGTAGCTGGTGAGAATGGCGGAACACCAACAACTCAGGAGATGGATGACACAGTATCTAAGCTCTCTAAGCGTGTTGCTTCCGAGCTTAATACAACAGAAGCTTCTGTTTATAAGGAAGGTTCAGATCGTATCACAGTAGAAATTCCTGGTGCTACAGATGAGATTTTCGAAACTCTTTCAACACCTGGTAATCTGTATTTCATTCGTGAATATAATGATGCAGGTTCAGCTAACTACTATGATCCTTATGGAATGGGATATTCTGCATTCTATATGCTTGCAGATGGTGTGACAATTGAATCACTTCAGGCAAGTGGAGACATCGTTCTTTCTGGTGAAGATATTGCTGATGCGCAGGCTGGAATTGATAATTCTGGTACAGGTTCAGAGTATATCGTAGAGCTTACACTTACATCAGAAGGTGCTAAGAAGTTTGCTACAGCTACAGAAGCAGCTTATGCTAATGGCTGGACAATCGGTATTTACTATGATGGATCTTTCATCAGTGTTCCTAAAGTTCAGGCTGTAATTTCAGATGGTAAGGCATCAATTACAGGTATGGGTTCTTATGAATCTGCTGAAAACCTTGCATCTACAATTCGTATCGGTGGACTTGATGTATCTCTTACAGAACTTCGTGCAAACGTTGTAGGAGCTCAGCTTGGTGCAAGTGCTATTCATACAAGTAAGATTGCAGCTATCATTGGTCTTATACTTATCGTTCTGTTCATGGTCATCGTTTTCAGAATACTTGGTGTAGCAGCATCTATGGCGCTTGGCTTCTACTGCTGCTTTATGGTAATACTTCTTTCAGCATTTGATATAACACTTACACTTCCTGGTATTGCAGGTATCATCCTTTCAATCGGTATGGCGGTTGATGCTAACGTTCTTGTATTTGCACGTATCAGAGAAGAGATTGCAGCTGGATCAGCTGTAGATAAAGCTATTAAAGCCGGATATTCAAAGGCTCTTTCAGCTATCCTTGATGGTAACATCACAACACTTATTGCTGCCGGTGTTCTTGGACTTCGTGGAACAGGTTCAGTAAGAGGCTTTGCTATTACTCTTGCGCTTGGTATTCTTGTTTCCATGTTTACAGCACTTGTTGTTACAAGAGGTATTTCTTCAATCCTTTTCAATCTTGGATTCAAGGCTGAAGGCTTCTATGGTAAAGCTAAAGATCCTAAGAAGATCGATTTTGTATCAAAGAGAAATATCTTCTATGCAATTTCAGTTATCATAATGGTTGCTGGTATTGGAACATGTGTATTTAACCACGTTGCTGGTAATCATGCATTTAACTATTCAATTGATTTCGTAGGTGGTACAGCTACAACAGTATCATTTGCAGAAGGTCAGACTCCTTCAGTTGAAGACCTTGAAAACGTAATCGAGCCTGCTGTTATAAATGCAGCATCTACTGCTGATGCTAATCTTAAGAATCTTTCAATTTCTCACCAGATTGTTAAGGATCAGAATCAGGTTGTATTAAAGACTCAAACTCTTTCAACAGATGCTTCACAGGCTGTTCATGAACTTCTTACAACAACTTATGGTGCTACAGATGTAACATATAACACAATCAGTGCTACTATCAGTGATGAGATGACAAGTGATGCAAGCTGGGCTACAATTATCGCACTCATCCTTATGCTTATCTATATCTATTTCAGATTTAGAGATATCCGCTTTGGTGCTAGTGCTATCATCGCTCTTGCTCATGATGCTATTATGGTTATCATGTGCTACGCATTTACAAGACTTGAGGTTGGAAGCACATTCATCGCTGTAGTACTTACAATCATTGGTTACTCAATCAACGATACTATCGTTACATTCGACCGTATTCGTGAGAATCAGCATGGTATTCGTTCAAGAGAGCAGCTTAAAGAGCTTGTTAATGAGTCAGTTAACCAGACTCTTACAAGATCACTCTTTACATCTATCACAACATTCATCATGGTACTTTGTCTGTATGTTGTAGGTGTTCAGGATATCAAGACTTTTGCACTTCCTCTTATGGTTGGTGTAGTAAGTGGTACATATTCTTCTATCTGCATAGCATCACAGCTTTGGTTCTCAATGAAGAAGAAAAGTGTAGAGAAAGCTTAACCTATACTAAAAATATTAAGACTGCAGGAAGTTTAAAACTTTCTGCAGTTTTTTTCTTTAAAAAGGATATATAAGTTAATGGCAAAATGGATGATAGCAGCCAAGAAGGCTGATTTTGACGCAATAGCAAAGCAGTTTAATATAAGCCCTATTACGGCCAGGTTATTACGAAACAGAGACCTTACAACAACTGAAGATATTCAGAGATATCTCTATGGAGGTCGTGAAGACTTAAGAGATGCTCATGACCTGACTGATATAGATAAAGCTGCTGACATAATGAAGGACAGGATTGACGCCGGAAGCAAGATAAGGATCATAGGTGACTATGACGTTGATGGAATATGCTCATCTTACATTCTTTGGGCAGGACTAACATTTGCAGCAAGGGGATCTAAAGCAGAAAATGCAGTTAATTCACAGACTGACTATAGGCTTCCCGATAGAATAATAGATGGATATGGTCTTAATGACAGGCTTGTTCATGAGGCTAAAGATGACAATATCGATACTATAATTACTTGCGATAATGGTATAGCAGCCTATGATCAGGTTCAGCTTGCCAAAGATCTGGGGCTTACAGTAGTTGTTACAGATCACCACGAAGTTCCGATTTCTAAAGACGGTGATGAGGAAAAACAGATCCTGCCTCCTGCAGATGCAGTAGTTGATCCTAAGCGTCATGACTGTAATGTGAAGTTCAAGGAGATATGCGGAGGAGTTGTAGCATATAAGTTCCTTCAGGTTCTTTTTGAAAAATATGAAGAAGCAGGCTGGAAGTACTCAAAATCTGAAATAGATGAATTCTTTAATGAAATGCTTGAATTTGCTGCCCTGTCAACAGTATGTGATGTTATGCCTATCGAAGATGAGAACAGAGTTCTTGTCAGAGAAGGCCTTAAGCAGATGGAGAATTCCGGTAATCTTGGACTTAGTAGTCTTATTAATGTTAATGGTCTTCAGGGAAGTAAGATGACTGCTTATCACCTTGGATTTGTTATAGGACCTTGTCTTAATGCTACAGGAAGACTGGACCGTGCTATGAGGGGCCTTGATCTTCTTACTTCAACAAGTGAGATGGCTGCTGTAAACATAGCAGGAGACCTTAAATCGCTTAATGATAGCAGAAAGACAATGACTCAGCTTGGCGTGGATCAGGCAACTGCAGAAATGGATAAATGCGTTAAAGATCTTCCTAAAGTCATAGTTCTCTATCAGCCTGATCTTCATGAATCAATAGCAGGAATAGTAGCTGGAAGAGTACGAGAGAAGTATTCAAGACCTACGATCATACTTACTAATGCACATGATGGTGTTAAGGGAAGTGGAAGATCGACAGAGAACTACGATATGTTCAGAGCTTTATCTGAGTGTAAAGATCTTTTTACAAAGTTTGGTGGTCATAAAATGGCGGCAGGTTTGTCACTTCCTACTGAAAATGTTGATGAGCTGCGCCGCAGGCTTAATGAAAACTGTGATCTTACAGAAGAAGATTTTGTTGAGATCAAGCACCTTGATATGGTACTGCCTCTTCAGTATTTAAGCCTTTCGCTTATAAGAGAGTTTGATATTCTTGAGCCGTATGGTAATGGCAACGATAAGCCATCTTTTGCCTGCCGTGATATCAGGATCAAGTCAGGACGAATTATGGGCAAGAACAGAAACTGCGGCAAATACAGGATTGCTGATGCAAATGGCAGAGAATACGAAATGGTCTATTTTGGAAATATGGAAAAATGGCACGATTTCCTAACAGACCGATATGGAAATGCCATAATAGATGCGTTATATAATAATAGTGTAAATGAAGACATTGTTCTGAATATTGCTTACTATCCGGATATTAACTCATGGCAGGGCAGAGAGAGCCTCCAGATAGTAATGACTGATTTTTGTTGAAATCATCAGATTATAACTGTAATGATGTAGATAAAATCAAGTTATGGAATAATGATCAGGGCCAGGATATAAAGAATAAATGTATATTATTTCTTTTTATATAACTAAGTCATAAAAATAAGGAGATACACATATGAAGCTTACAACTTTGCTTGAGAAAATCGATTACAAAGCCTTCGAGGGAAATACCGGTAACGAAGCTGATATTTCAAATGTTGAGATCAAGTCAGTAGTTAACAATTCCAAGAAAATTGAAGAAGGCTGCTTTTTTATGTGTATTAAAGGAGCTAATTTTGATGGCCATAGCGTAGCAGCACAGGCAGCTGAGCAGAAAGCTGCAGCAATCCTCGTTCAGGATGATGTAACTCTTCCTGAAGACTGCAAGATGCCTGTTATCCGTGTTGAGGACACAAGATATGCAATGGCATTTGTATCAGCTGCATGGTTTGGAAATCCTGCACAGAGTCTTAAGACAATCGGCATTACAGGTACTAAGGGTAAGACAACAACAACTTATCTTATAAAGAGCATGCTTGAAAATGCAGGACATAAGGTAGGTCTTATCGGTACTATCGAAGTTGTTATAGGAGATAAGCATATTCCTGCTAAGAATACAACACCTGAGTCATATGACCTTCAGGAGTATATGAGACAGATGGTTGATGAAGGCTGCGACAGCCTTGTTATGGAAGTATCTTCACAGGCGCTTATGCAGCATAGAAGCCAGGGATTTGTATATGACCTTGGTATTTTTACAAACATTGAGCCTGATCACATCGGCCCAGATGAACACAAGGATTTCGACGACTATATGCACTGCAAGGGTCTTTTGTTCAAACAGTGTAAGGTTGGTATTGCAAATGCTGATGACGAGCACATGGAACAGGTTCTTGAGGGACATACATGTAAGCTTGAGACATTCGGCTTCTCTGACAAAGCTGATATCAAAGCTGTAAACCTTGCTTATATCAGAAAGCCTGGTCAGCTTGGAGTATTCTTTGACACAGAAGGTCTTATTGAGCTTCATGCAGAAGTGCGTACTCCTGGTAAATTTTCTGTTTACAATGCCCTTTGCGCTATCGCTGTAGCAAGACACTTTGGCTGCACAGATGAAGAGATCGCTGAGGCGCTTAAGAATGCCAAGGTTAAGGGCCGTATCGAGATGGTCAAGGTATCAGACGACTTCACACTTATGATCGACTATGCTCATAATGCTATGGCACTTAAGAGTCTTCTTTCAACTCTTAAGGATTATCGTCCTAACCGCCTTGTATGTCTCTTTGGCTGTGGCGGTAACAGATCTAAGCTTCGCCGTTATGAGATGGGTGAAGTAAGTGGTAAGCTTGCAGATCTTACTATCATCACATCAGATAACCCAAGATTCGAAGAGCCGCTTGATATCATCCATGACATCGAGATCGGTATGAAGAAGACTGATGGTAAGTATGTTGAGATCCCTGATAGAAAAGAAGCTATTGCTTATGCGATCGATAATGCTCAGAAGGGTGATATCATCATCCTTGCAGGTAAAGGTCATGAAGACTATCAGGAGATCAAGGGTGTTAAGTATCCTATGGATGAAAGAGATCTCATTGCAGATATCATGAAAGAGCGCATGTAAATCCTATGAATTAAGTCCCCTGGTGGTAATGCATGTTTCTAATATTTTGAGAGACGATAAAATTATTGATTAACCATTATTTCTAGGGACATTTAAGATATGGATAGTAATATATGCGAAAATGCAGTTATCAAAAAAATTAATATAAAACTCTATTATGAACAAGAAAGAAGAGGGCGGGTGATATGATCATCTTGCCCCTTTTTTCTTACCTCAAAATCTTCAACTTTCTACGCAATATTTTTCATTAGCGCCGCTTTCTGATACAATTGATAAGGTGTTATGAACTGACATATAAATAAATCTATTTCTGATCATATACTGCGAATTGAGAAAAAGAATAATCTGATTCTTTAATGCCGGTTTTAATAAAACTGTGTTTTGGGAAAAGAATAATCTGATTCTCTAACGCTGTTTTACATAATTTGCGAGTTTATAAAGACCCGAGGACTAACATGGACAATACTACAGAATCTAATATATACGCCAAAATTATCATAGATATATCTCACGAGCAGGTGGACAGAACTTTCTGCTATAAAGTTCCTGAGCGCCTTATAGGCAGTGTCGATGTTGGAAGCTGCGTGCAGGTGCCATTTGGACGAGGCAATAAGGTTAGGACCGGCTACGTCATGGAGCTTACGGATACTGCGGACTTTGATCCTGCGAAGATCAAAGAGATCGTTTCTATCGCGACTGAGAATCTTCCGGCAGAAGATATTTTTATAAAGCTTGCTGCCTGGATGAAGCAAAGATACGGCTCTACCATGTATGCAGCACTTAAGACAGTACTTCCTGCGCATAAGAAACAGACAACACTTAAGCATAAGTTTATATCCTTAAGGATGGCGCAGCGAGAAGCTACAGAATATCTCTATGAATGCAGGCAAAAGAACAGGAAGGCGCAGGAAAGGCTTCTTGCAGAGCTCTTAACTGAGCCTGAAGAAAGGATTCCCTATGAGCTTGTAACAGGAAAGCTCAATATTTCTGCGGCAACCATAAGAAGTCTTAAGGAAAAGTGCGTGATAAATGTCACCGAAGAAGAGTATTATCGTAACCCTGTTAATATAAGTGCGGGTGCAACCAGGAGGCTTAACCTTTCTGATGAGCAGCAGCACGTAGTTGATAAGGTCATCAGCGACTTTGATGCGAATATAAAAAAGACTTATCTTGTGCACGGCATAACAGGAAGCGGTAAGACTGAAGTTTATATCCGCATGATAGAAGAGATAATAGCAAGGGGCAAACAGGCTATAGTCCTTATCCCTGAGATATCTTTGACCTATCAGACCCTTATGCGTTTCTACCGCCACTTTGGAGAGCGAGTATCAGTAATGAATTCAACTCTTTCTCCCGGGGAAAAATATGATCAGTTTGAAAGGGCAAGAAATGGCCAGCTTGACATAATAATCGGCCCTAGGTCAGCTCTTTTTACACCATTTCCAAATCTTGGACTTATAATAATAGATGAGGAGCATGAGCCTGCCTATAAATCTGAGCAGATGCCCAAGTATCATGCAAGAGAGACAGCTATTACACTTGCAAAACTGGTAAAAGACGGAGCAAGCGTGGTTTTAGGAAGTGCGACCCCTTCTCTTGAAGCCTATTACAGGGCTGTATCAGGTGAATACGAACTCTTTGAGCTTACCAAGAGACTTACAGGCGGAACATTGCCGGAAGTTGAATGCGTAGATCTAAGAGACGAGCTTAGAAGCGGCAACAGATCTATTTTTTCAAGAAGTCTTCAGGAAGCAATCGAGGATAGGCTTCAAAAGCACGAGCAGCTTATGCTCTTTATAAACAGAAGAGGACTTGCAGGATTCGTATCATGCAGAAGCTGCGGACATGTATTTAAGTGCCCTCACTGCGATGTATCTCTATCGGAGCATAGAGGCGGCAAGCTTGTATGCCACTACTGCGGATATTCAGAGCCTGTCACAAGAATATGTCCTGAGTGCGGATCCAAGTATGTTTCAGCCTTTAGGGCAGGAACAGAGCAGATAGAAAAAGAAGTTCTTAAGAACTGGCCACATGCAAGAGTCCTCAGGATGGATGCAGATACCACCAAGACTAAGGACAGCTACCAGAAGATATTGTCTGCTTTTTCCAACGAAGAAGCCGATATACTGATAGGAACGCAGATGATAGTTAAGGGCCACGATTTCCCTAAGGTTACGCTTGTGGGAGTTTTGGCTGCGGATATGTCACTTTATGCTAATGACTACAGGGCGGCAGAGCGAACCTTCCAGCTTCTGACGCAGGCAGCAGGAAGAGCAGGAAGAGGAGAACTTGCCGGCAAAGTAATAGTACAAAGCTATCAGCCTGATCACTATGCGATCCAGACCGCTGCAAGGCAGGATTATGGCGCTTTTTACGATGAAGAGATTGCCTACAGAAGGCTTCTGGCGTACCCTCCTGTTGCGCACATGATGGCAGTTCAGATCACTTCAAAAAGTGAAGAAGCAGGAATAACTTTTTCCAATAAATTGAGGACTATTTTAGAACAGCCTGTAGTTCCTTTTCTGGATCTTGATGGTAGCAGTTATAGCTTTCGCAGTGACAATGGAAGAGGTAATTCTAACAGTAATGATATAAGCGTATCTCCCTCAGCTTATGTAAGAGGAAGCCTTATGGAGAGTGAAAAGCCGGTTATCATCGGTCCGGCAGCTGCGAATATATCAAAAATTAATGATGTTTTCAGATTTGTTATATATGTTAAGTCGCAGGATTATGCTATATTAACTAAGATGAAAGATAAAATTGAACGGTATACCGCCAGACTCATAGAAGCTGGACAATACCGAGGATATTCGGTACAATTTGATTTTGACCCTATAAACGGTTTTTGATAATGATAATTGATAGGGATCTACATGTTCTGCTATTGATCAGTCTATTGATTGGCTGATTATTGTATAAATTTATAATGAAGTATTAACGGAGGTTAATTATGGCTATAAGACAGATTCGTGAATATGGTGATGAAGTACTTGCAAAAAAGTGCAAACCTGTCAAAGAAATGACAGATTCAATACAGGAACTTATCGATGATATGTTCGAAACAATGTATGAAGCAAATGGAGTAGGCCTTGCAGCACCTCAGGTTGGTATCCTTAAAAGGATCATGGTAATCGACTGCACAGGTGAAGATCCATTTGTATTCATCAATCCTGAGATTCTTGAGACAAGCGGTGAGCAGACAGGCTACGAAGGATGTCTTTCTATCCCTGGAAAGAGCGGCGTAGTTACAAGACCTGATCACGTAAGAGTTAAGGCTCTTGACCGCGATATGAATGAGTTCGAGCTTGAAGCTGATGAGCTTTTTGCACGCGCTATCTGCCACGAATGCGAGCACCTTGACGGACATATGTATGTTGAAAAGGTAGCAGGCGGAGTTGAAGGACTTGTAGACAATGAAGAGCTCTATAAGGACGAGGATTAATTCTATTCCGAAAAAGACTATTAGGATAGAATGAATTGGTGTTGCGAGTCCCACCAATTTGATGAATTGACTACGTATGATACTCGCGGCGTGAGGTTTAGAATGAAAATAGTATATATGGGAACTCCTGACTTTGCTGTCGGAGCTTTGAAAGCTTTATGTGAAGCGGGATTTGAAGTTGTGTGCGCGGTTACACAGCCTGATAAACCAAAGGGAAGAAGTGGAAAGCTCGTTTTTTCTCCGGTAAAAGAATATGCGATCGAGAAAAATATTCTGGTATTTCAGCCTGAAAAGATCAGAACACCTGAAAGCGTAGAGTATCTTAAGAGTCTTGATGCAGACCTTTATGTAGTTGCTGCATTTGGACAGATCCTCTCTCAGGAAGTTCTTGATATTCCTAAGTACGGATGCGTTAATATCCATGCATCTCTTTTGCCAAAATACAGAGGAGCAGCGCCTATTCAGCAGGCACTTCTTGATGGTAACAAAGAGACCGGCGTTACACTTATGCAGATGAATGCCGGAATGGATACAGGTGACATCCTTATGCAGGAGAGCCTTGAGATCACTGATGAGGATACAGCCGGAACACTTTTTGATAAGCTTATGGATCTTGGCGCTGACATGATAGTCCGCGCAGTTCCTATGATCGAAAAGGGAGAACTTACTCCGGTTCCGCAGGACAACGATAAGGCAACCAAAGTCGGCAAGTTCTCTAAAGATATGGGAATCATTGACTGGTCCCAGGATGCAGCCTATATCGATAGACTTATAAGAACCATGGATCCATGGCCAAGCGCATTTACACACTGGAATGAAAAGACTCTTAAGATCTGGAAGGCAAAGCCTATTGAAGCATCATCCGGCGTACAGGCAGGCGAGATCTTTGAAGTAGGTAAGAATTCATTCAAGGTTGCTTGCGGAAATGGAAGTCTTGAAGTATTTGAAGTTCAGCTTGAGGGCAAAAAGCGTATGTCTGCCGGCGATTTCATGAGAGGTAATCACGTGGAAGCAGGGCAGAAGCTTGGATGATTCCAGGTAAAATAAGTTTGATGTTTTAGTAAGATTTTAACGATGGATTTTAAGCCTATTATATCTATATAGACAATTAGTAGGAGGCATAACTATGAGATACTATTATTTTGACTGGACATATCTTCTTGTGATCGCAGGAGCACTTCTTAGTTTGATCGCAAGTTACAATGTAAAGGCATCATATAAAAAATATGCAAGGATTGCCAGCATGCGCGGCATGACAGGTGCAGAAGTTGCAATGCGTATACTTGAAGCTAACAACGTAAGAAATGTACAGGTAAGGCACGTAAGCGGCGAACTTACTGATCATTATGATCCCAGAACACAGACAGTCAATCTGTCAGATTCTGTATACGGATCAACATCTGTTGCTGCTCTTGGCGTAGCTGCACATGAATGCGGACACGTAATGCAGCATGAGACAGGATACACTCCTATCAAGATCCGTACAGCACTTGTCCCTGCTGCTAATATCGGTTCAAGATTTGGAATCTATATTGTAATTCTTGGACTTATACTTGCTTTCGAGCCACTCACAACTATCGGAATCTGGGTATTTTCACTTGCAGTTTTATTCCAGATAGTAACCCTTCCTGTTGAGTTTGATGCATCAAGAAGAGCACTCGCTATGCTTGAAGGTTATGGAATGCTTGGCCAGGAAGAAGTTGGCGGCGCAAGAAAAGTCCTTACAGCTGCAGCTCTTACCTATGTTGCGGCAGCTGCATCATCAGTAATGCAGCTTGCAAGGCTTATTATACTTAGGAACAGAAGAAGATAATGATAAGCGAAAGAGAAATAGCACTGGATATAATTATGGAGACAGATAAGGGAGATGCATCGCACTCCCTTATTCGTGATGTATTGGAAAAATACGATTATCTTGAGCCAAGGCAGAAAGCTTTTATCAAAAAGCTTGCCCAGGGAAGCATGGAACGCCGTATTACCCTTGATTACATTACAGATCAGTTTGCAAGTGTCAAAACTTCTAAGCAAAAGCCCCTTATAAGAAGCCTTCTTAGAATGAGCGTGTACCAGATCTTCTATATGGATCAGGTTCCTGATAGCGCTGCGATCAACGAGGCTGTTAATCTTGCAGGCAAAAGAGGCTTTAAAAACCTCAAGGGATTTGTAAACGGAGTACTTCGTAATATCTCCAGAGAAAAAGATAAGATAACATTCCCTCTTCCATCAAAGACTGATAAGAAGAGTCAGATTCACAGCCTTTCAGTTATTTATTCTATGCCTGAGTTTGTCTGTGAGCTTTTTGTTTCTAATTATGGATATGAGAAGGCAGAAGAAATTCTTAAATCATTTTTAAATACTCGTCCAGTTACTATCAGAATGGATGAGAGATTTTCTGAGGATGAGATCAAAGAACTGGTTCGGTCAATGAAAGAAGAATCAGGAGAAAACTTCGAGATTAAGCCTCATAACCTCCTTCCATATGCCTACGAACTTACCCATACTGATAACATTCAGTATCTTCCCGGATTCGACGAAGGAAGATGGATGGTTCAGGATGTCAGCTCAATGCTAGTAAGTGAGGCAGCAGGACTTAAAAAAGGAGACGTTGTTGTAGATGTATGCAGCGCTCCGGGGGGTAAGGCACTTCATGCAGCAGCTAAACTTGCGGCATTTGAGAAGTTTGGAAGTAGTCTTGAAAACAATGACTCATACGGTCAGAAAGATGGACGAGATATTGCAATATCCATAAATACTGATAACAATAAACTACCACATGTTTATTCCCGCGATCTGACAGCGTTTAAGACAAGGGTTATTGAAGAAAACATAGACAGAATGGGCCTTGAAGACATTGTAACAGTTGAAGTCCGCGATGCAAGAGAACATGATGTATCACTTGAAAATAAAGCCGATGTTCTGTACTGCGATCTTCCATGTTCAGGTCTTGGAATTATTGGAAGAAAGGCCGATATAAAGTACGGCGTATCTAAAAAGTCATTAAAATCGCTGACAGATCTTCAAAAAGAGATTCTTGGAAGCGTATGGAACTATGTAAAACCGGGCGGAATCATGATGTATTCAACCTGTACCATCAATCCATATGAGAATGAGAAGATGGTAGAGTATATATGCGAGAACCTGCCTTTTGAAAGAGTAGATATTATTGAAAGTATGCCGGAAGCACTTAGAGGTGAAGAGAGCCTTTCAAAGGGATATTTGCAACTTCTCCCAGGTGTATACGGTACTGATGGATTCTTCCTGGCGAAGTTAAGGAGAGTTACTACATAATGTCAAATGAAATCATTTCTGATAATACAACAATAAATGCACTCCCGGACATCAAGTCCATGCCGCTTCCTGAACTTACAGAAGCGGTAGTATCTCTTGGCGAGCCCAAATTCCGTGCCAAGCAGCTCTACGAGTGGATGCACAAGAAGATGGCAGGAAGCTATGATGAGATGACCAATATTCCTAAGTCTCTTAAAGAGAAGCTTTCAAATGCCTACTCTTTTACTTCTCTTCAGGTAGTAGATGTTCAGGAATCAAAGCTTGATGAGACCAAGAAGTTCCTCTTTGGCCTTTCTGACGGCAATGTCATCGAAAGTGTATTTATGAAATACAAGTTCGGATGTAGTGTTTGTATCTCATCACAGGTTGGATGCCGCATGGGATGCAGATTTTGTGCTTCTACAATAGACGGCGTCGTAAGATCTCTTTTGCCGGGAGAGATGCTTGATCAGATCTATGCTATTTCAAGGATCACAGGACAGAAGATATCTCACGTAGTAGTCATGGGTTCAGGAGAACCTCTTGATAATTACGATAACCTGTTAAAATTCATCCGCATGCTTACGGGTGAAGAAGGCATGAACATGAGTCAGAGAAATCTGACCGTTTCTACCTGCGGACTTGTTCCAAAGATCAGAGAACTTGCAGGAGAGCACTTTTCTATCAATCTTGCATTATCTTTACATGCCTCCAATCAGGAAAAGAGACAAAAGCTTATGCCTATAGCCAATAAGTATGAGCTTTCAGAAGTTATAGACGCTTGTAAGTTTTATTTTGATGAGACAGGAAGACAGCTTACATTTGAATATTCGCTTGTTGCAGGTGTTAATGATACCGCAGAAGATGCAGCAGAACTTGTTGATCTTTTGAAGGGCCTTAATGCAATAGTAAATCTTATCCCTGTAAACCCGATCAAAGAGCGCAACTTTGCGGCTCCGACTCGTGAGAATGCCCTCGCTTTTAAAAATAAACTTGAAAAAAGCGGAATAAATGTTACTATAAGAAGGGAAATGGGCAGGGATATTGACGGTGCATGCGGACAACTTCGCAGACGACACCTGAATGAAAAATAACCTGCTGTTTTTATGGAGGAGAGTCTTGATCAAATCGTTTTCCATTACTGACATTGGAAAAGAGCGCGAGCTGAACCAGGATTATGTTTTTGAATCCCATGAGAGAATTGGAAATCTGTCCAATCTTTTTATTGTTGCGGACGGAATGGGAGGACATAATGCAGGAGACTATGCGTCACGTTTCAGTGTGAATAAAATAGTCGAAGGCATAGAAAGCTCTTTTGAGCAGAGTCCTATAAAGATCCTGAATCAGGCAATTCAGAATGCCAATTCGCTTCTTCGCCGTGTCGCAGAAGACGATATACGCATGAAGGGGATGGGGACAACCCTTGTTGCAGCAACAATTATGGGGCATTTTCTGCAGGTCGCTAATATTGGCGATAGCAGATTATACATCATAAATGGCGATAGTATCAGGCAGATCACCAGAGATCATTCTCTTGTTGAGGAGATGGTCAGAATGGGTGGTATTGACAGAGAAGCTGCGCGCAATCACATTGACAAGAACATAATAACCAGAGCTGTAGGTGCTACAGACAAACTGGATATCGACTTTTTCCAGGAAGAGCTTAATGTTGGCGATACGATCCTGATGTGTTCAGATGGTCTTACGAACATGTTAAGTGATGAAGAGATTAGGAAGATTGTCAATAAGCAGGGTGAGATAGAGGATAAAGCCCGAATACTTGTAAAGACTGCCAATGAGAATGGTGGTAAAGACAACATTTCAGTTATCCTTATTGAAATCTCGGAGGAAGACAGATGATTAGAATCGGGATGATCATCGGCGACCGCTATGAGATCCAGGAAAAGATCGGAACTGGCGGAATGTCCGATGTATATAGAGCGCTTGATCATAAATTAAACCGTCCTGTTGCAGTTAAAGTACTGAAGCAGGAATTTTCAGAAAATCAGAATTTTGTACAGAAGTTTCGTTCTGAAGCTCAGGCTGCGGCCGGGCTGATGCATCCAAATATAGTTAATGTCTACGATGTAGGCAATGATAAGGGAGTCTACTATTTCGTAATGGAGCTTGTAGACGGAATAACCCTTAAGAAGTATATAGAAAAGAAATCAAGACTTACAGTCAAAGAGGCTGTGAGTATAGGAATACAGGTTGCGATGGGACTTGATGCTGCTCACAAGAACAACATCGTTCATCGTGATATCAAGCCGCAGAATATCATGATCAGTAAAGACGGTAAGGTTAAGGTTACTGATTTTGGTATTGCAAAGGCTGCTTCCAGTAACACAATTACATCCAATGTTATGGGATCGGTTCATTACACTTCACCTGAACAGGCCAGAGGTGGTTTTTCTGATGCCAAGAGTGATATCTATTCACTGGGTGTAACTTTATTCGAGATGGTTACAGGACGTGTTCCTTTTAATGGCGATACAACTGTTGCTATTGCCATTAAGCATATTCAGGAACAGTTCCCTTCTCCGGCTACATATGCCCCAGACCTTCCAGTCAGCGTTGAGAAGATTATTCTTAAGTGCTGCCAGAAGTCTCCGGATCGTCGCTATCAGAATGCAACAGAGCTGATCAAAGATCTGAAGAGATCTCTCATCACACCTGATGAAGATTTCGTTGTTCTTGTTGATCCTGATGAAGAGGGAGCTACAAGAATAGCTTCTGATGAAGAGCAGAATATGATAAGGGGCGGTAATGCTCAGGGCGGTAAGACAGGTGAGATGCGTCTTAACGATACAGGCGTGATCGATCCTCCTGAACAGGATAAGAGACCCAGAAATAGTTATAACAACAGAGATGCCCAGAATGGACCGGCGCCGCAGCGTCCTCAGAATGATAAGAACTATCGTGATGAGTACGATGAGGGTGACTATGTTTATGACAGATCCTACAGATCAGGAAATAAGAGACGCAAGGATGTAAGACCAGATGATAACCTTGATAAGATCATGATCATCATGGCGGTAATAGCTGTAGCTCTTGTATTTATCATCCTGATATTTATAGTAGGCGGCCATCTTGGACTTTTTGGAGGTTCTGATTCTGATAATCCATCTGCAGTATCATCTCAGGAGATGTCAGGTTCAGATGCATCAGGAATAATAGTTCCCGATGTTGTCGGAATGTCCTATATTGAAGCTAAGACAACTCTTCAGGAGAAGGGTTTTAAAGTTGAAAAAGTCGACGATAACACAAGTGCTGAAGCTAAAAACGTAGTTGTAGCACAGTCACCTGACAAGGATACAAGACAGGCAAGCGGCTCAACAATTACCATCACAGTAAGTACCGGCGCACATATGAGCGCTTCAGATGCTTCTACAACAGGCGAGAGCACTAAAGAAGTAGAGATGCCTAATCTTATAGGCATGGATGAAGCTTCAGCAAGACTTACACTTGTAGAACTTGGCTTTTCAAACAGTAATGTTAATGTTGTGACTGTTAATAACAATGATACTTCACTTATTGATAAGGTTATTAACCAGAATCCTGCCAAGGGAACAAAGGTTTCTACAGATGCAGTCATCAACCTTGAGGTTTCTGTAGGCCCGGCTGCAACAGCAGCGTATGTATTTGTTGGTAATATAGATGCTCCGACTGAGAACTCATATTATACAAGCGGTGTTACAGTTAACATTACGATCACTGCTGCAGACGGAACACTTTTATATAGTTCAGCAACAAGTTCATTCCCTGTTTCTGTAGTACAGAATCAGAATCAGGCATATACGAAATCATCAACAGCAACTCTGGAGATGAGTTTTGTAGTAAATACAGAATCAGGAGCGGTGACACAGTCAGTTACAAGAACAGTTTCACTAACTCAGATGCAATAAAAACAAGTTACCATAGCTATCAGCTATGGTAATTTTCTGCCTTCAAAAAGGCATATGGAGAATTGATGCAGGGTAAGATAATTAAAGGAATAGCAGGTTTTTATTATATTGATACGCCATCCGGCAAACTATACGAATGCAGAGCCAAGGGAATCTTCAGGCAGCAGAAGATAAAGCCCCTTGTAGGCGATGATGTTATTATGGATGTCGTATCAGAAGATGATGCTACCGGCAATGTATCTGAAGTCCTGCCACGCAAGAATGAGCTTATAAGACCGCCTGTAGCCAACGTAGACCAGGCTCTTATCATATTTGCAATAGTTCATCCAAATCCGTCTTACAACCTTCTGGACAGATTCCTTATCATGATGAAGCAGCAAAACCTCCCTGTTGTCATATGCTTTAATAAGCAGGACATAGCAGGCGAAGAAGAGCAGAGAGAGCTTGAAGAAACCTACGAAAAGTGTGGATATAAGGTTCTTTTCATAAGTGTTGCCAATGGAAATGGAATAGATGAACTGAAGAGTCTTTTGAAAGGTAAGACAACAGTACTTGCAGGCCCAAGTGGAGTAGGTAAGTCATCTCTTATTAACCTTTTGCATCCTAAGGCTCAGATGGAGACAGGCGAGCTCTCAAGGAAGATAGAACGTGGTAAGAATACCACAAGGCATTCCGAACTCTTTCATGTCGAAGGACTTGGACCAGATACCTATATCATGGATACTCCGGGATTTACATCCCTTTATCTTAAAGATGTCACAATAAGAGACCTTCCTTTGTATTATCCGGAATTCGAGATGTATGAACCCGAATGCAGATTCGGCGGATGCTCTCACATTACGGAACCTGACTGCGGTGTCAAAAAGGCGGTTATGGAAGGCCATATATCACATATCAGATACGAGAACTATAAAGTTCTTTATGAAGATCTTAAAAATGCCAAACCCGTTTATGGCAAAAAAGAAGGAAGAAAACCTATGTAAACAGGTATGACTTTTGTCACTTCGTTCTAAAAGTCAAGGCAGGTCATAAGTATATTTTGAGCGCAAAAAAGTCCGAAGTACATATACCTCGGACTTTTTTATATTACAAATACATGTTACTTATGACAGATGAGTAAAGGAAGCTTGACTTTAAAAGTAATTACATCCGCATCACTTTCTGCCCATATATCACCGCCGTGCTGGGTTATGATCTGCCTGGCTATAGAAAGCCCCAGACCATAACTTCCATTATGAGATCTGGATGAGTCAGTTCTGTAGAATCTTGTAAAAATAGCTTTCAGCTCCCTGTCAGTGAGCGCATCTCCCTTATTTGATACAGATAAAAGAACAGTAGCAGGATTTTGCTTTGACAGCTTTATCTCGATATTTGAGCCGTCGTGTGCATATTTGCCGGCATTATCTAAAAGGATATCTACAACTTCACGAAGCTTACTCATATCGCCTTTGACGTAAAGATTTTCGTCCACAGCTGTTTCAAGCAAATGCCCTCTTTCATAAAGTTCAACCTCCATAACAAGAGATTCATCAGTTACGAGGCTGGACAGATCAACAGTTACAAAGTTTTCTTTTGGTATACCTCTGTCAATACGAGCAAGATCCAGAAGATGCATTATCAGAGTCTTCATCTGTGAAGATTCCGTTAGTATATTAGAAATATACTTTTTCTGTGTATCAGTTTTAGTGGTTTCTTTATTCAAAAGCTCTGCATTTGTAAGTATGACTGTAAGCGGAGTCTTAAGCTCATGTGAAGCGTCTGCGATAAACTGCTTTTGCCTGTTCCATGCAAACTCTATCGGCTTAACGATCCATCTGGAAAGATAGATAGTCAGTAAGGTTACAACAGCCATGGACACGGCGTACAGGATAATACAAGTCTTGAAAAGAGAGTAAGCATATAGCTCATCTTCTGTAGAATCTGATATCGCATACCATGTTCCATTAGCCTTCTCCGTGTAGTTGTAGTACAGATGCGATTTTTCAAGCAGCATATCATTTTCGCCATAGTGATCCTGACGAATCTCGCGATATATATTTTCAAGCTGAGTCCTGTTGTACTCCATACTGAAATATCTGGTGATAGTACCAACACGGTTTACATAAAAAGCAGAATAGGTAAGCGAAGAAGGATTATCCCTGGGAGAAAGGATCTCTTCCGGTTTATCCAAAATAACATTAAGGGCAGTTGATGCATTACTTCTTGCCAGATTAAATTCCAAAACAGGAATACTGATAAAAAGGATTCCAAGTAAAACTGCCGAAATGGCTATCATTGTCAGAATGAATCTTTTTCTAAGTCGTTTGATCATATAAACCTCAGAATTCCAGGTGATAACCAACGCCTCTTATAGCGCTGATAGTTACTTTGCTTCCAAGCTTTTTGAGCTTCTTACGAAGAAATGCAACATAAACTTCAACATTATTCTCTATGGCTTCCGAATCATATCCCCAAACCTGATCAAGGATCCTTGACTTGGGAATATTGCTGCTTCCTGCCTGCATAAGAAGGCGAAGAACATCGAATTCCTTAGAAGAAAGCCTTATGCTTTCAGCGCCGCAGGACATGCTGATACCTGCAAGGTCAAGCCTTAGATCTCCAAATGTTATTTCATCTACCTGATCCTTCTGACGTCTTGTAAGAGCATGGATGCAGGCTATAAGCTCTCTTGATTCAAAGGGCTTTGTAAGATAATAGTCAGCGCCGCTGTCGAGCCCTTTTACACGGTCATCAAGATCAGCCTTGGCAGTCAGCATCAGGATCGGAGTGCCGTTGTGTTCACGCCTTAAGGTGGCAGCCACTTCAAAGCCGTTTATTTTGGGCAGCATTACGTCCAGTACGATAAGGTCATAAATATTAAGGCGTGCTTTATCCAGGCCTTCTACGCCGTCATAAGCCGCCTCAGCTTCATATTTATTGGATTTAAGAAGGTCCACGATAGAATCAGCCAGAATCTTTTCATCCTCAACAACAAGAATTCGCATAATAGTCTCCACTGAAAAAGTTTTGATGTCTTTAATATTTCTATATTTTCTAATATATCATAGGATTCTGAAAAATTACTGAAATCGTAAATTATTCACCTTTTTCATCCGATAAAGAACTAGATGGGTAGTACACCATGTTTATTAGGCATGAGTTGTTTTGGAGGTAAGAGGTCTTTATGAAAAAATCTATTGCTAAAAAATCAGTATCACTAATGATCGTTGCAGTATTCACAGTTCTTATGTTTTTTACCACCACATCTTTTGATAGCCGTGCTGAAGATCCCTATGAGATACTTCTTTCTGCAACAACGGTATATAACGGTGTCGATTACAGCGCAGAGTACGATGCCTACTGCTATTACATGAACTATGCAGACCTTCGGGCAGCATTCGGAATGGATCCAAATGCGCTTATCATGCACTATGCACTTTATGGAAGATATGAAGGAAGAATAGCAAACAGACTTATTTCCTCCGAAGAAGTAGTAGTGCCCTCCGGAGACAGCACGGTTACTGTCATTGAGATAACCCAGCATGATAACGGAGGAATGACGGCCAAGCAGGAACAGATAGCAAGAAACAAGGCTTCCCAGATCGCAACTGAGATCAAAAAGGCAGCAGGAAACTATACTCCCAAGAAAGGTACAGGAGTAGAAATCCTTGAATGTGCCTATGCAGCAGGAATCGTTCAGGCATATTGCAATGATGGAACCTATACAACTCAGGGCAAGAATTATCGTACTGCTTATGGCGTGTTTGTAGCACGTGAATACTCAAGTGAAGGCGCAACAAGAGCCCTCGGACTTATCCTTGACTACCTGGGAATCCGCTGGGAACACGCTAATATCGGAACCTATGCAGATCAGTGGTGCAGAGTTATAGCTGACGGACAGGAAGGCTACGCAGACGGCGTTAACGGCGTGGCAGGATACGGCAAGAGTTCCCTTGAAGGCGGCAACGGTAAAGAAATCAGTTATGCAGATGTAAGAGAGATGTTCAGCGTATATTGATCATGAATAAGGATTATCTTCTGACAATGAGAAAAAAGATATGTATACTAAATAAGACTTTTGCAAGAAAAGCCGCGGTAGTAATACTTGCGGCTATTCTTGCTGTTTTAAGCATACCTACACGCTCATTTGCAGAAGAGCTTACATCCATCAATGTTAATACCTTCGAGAATGCTGACAGGATCACATCTCTTCATATAGGCAAAAATGTAAAAGAGATATCCAGCAACTCTTTTGTCAACATGTTCAACCTGAAAGAAATAACAGTAAGTTCAAATAACCGCTATTTCTCATCCTATGACGGATGCCTTTATGACAAGAACATCAATACCCTTCTGTGCTTCCCTCAGGCAAGAAACTCTGCATACATCCCGGATTCTGTCGTAGCCATAGGTCAGCATGCCCTTGACGGCGTAGAAACGGACCTTAAGAAGCAGATAGAAGCTACTATCGCCTACAATAGTGAAGCTGGTGGCGAGGAAAAAGATATTACGACTCCCCACCTTGTTCATACTGCAAACGGAATCATGTGGGATGATGGAAAGGGCAACATTGTATCAGTTAATGACGGCCTCCTTCTTGTTGTTGCACAGTTTGTAGAAGATAATACCAAGAGTGGCATGAGACAAAATGAACAGCTAAAGAGCTGCTACGACAGCCTTATGGAAAATGTCGAATATACTGACTATTTCTATTCACCGGCAGGAGACTGGACAAGGGAAAAGGCACTGTCTACCCTTTCTTCAAAGTCAGGGGATTCTTATGGCTTTGCTGCAGCCTTTGCCTATATAGCTGCCAGCCTTGGATATAAGTCAAGAGTCATGGTAGGAATCATTACAGACAGCGAAGGGAAGAGTCAGGCAGCGGCCTGGGTACAGGTCGAAATTGACGGCACATTCTATGTGTTTGACCCTGCCATGGAAAAAAATCTTGGGTCAGACTGCTATAAAATCCCCATCGGATCTAGCGTTGACGGAATTACGCGTACAAATAATGCGTCTTATACAGTTGTTTTTTGAATAAATACTCTAGCTATTTTGCTGAAGAATCCTCTATTATATAATAAGAATTAGGAAATATTTCTCAAATTAAATTAAGGTATTGACTATACTGCGTATTTTGAGATATTCTGTATCACGATGATTTTTTCTGGTCATCAGCTTTTTTCAGGAGGAATTTAAGATGTCTAAGACACCATTTATCATAGGAATCGCTGGAGGAACCGGTTCAGGAAAGTCCACTTTTACCAACAGACTTAAAGATATATTCAAAGATCAGGTAACAGTCCTGTATTACGATAACTACTACAAGGCTCATAATGACCTTCCATTTGAAGAAAGAAAGAAGATCAATTATGACCATCCCGATGCATTTGAAACAGAACTTCTTCTTGAGCACCTCAAAATGCTCAAAGCAGGTAAGTCAATAGAATGTCCTGTTTACGATTACAAACAGCACAACCGTACAGATGAAGTTACTATCGTAGAGCCTAGAGATATCATCCTTCTTGAAGGCATTTTAGTACTTGCTGATTCACGTCTTCGCGATCAGATGGATATCAAGATCTTCGTAGAAGCAGATGCCGATGAGAGAATCCTTCGCCGTGTAGTACGTGACGTTAAGGAAAGAGGCAGAGATATAGACAACATCGTAGAGCAGTATCTTACAACAGTTAAGCCCATGCATTATCTCTATGTTGAGCCTACAAGAGTCTATGCAGATCTTGTAATCAACAGCGGAATGAATGACATGGCCCTTGATGTTATGGCGACCAAGATCAATTCACTTATTGAATGTAAGAACTGATATGTTATATATATATGACTTTTTGTCGTTTTGTTCCCCGATTAATACTATTTATAAGCCGGTGCGATGCATCGGCTTTTTATTATGGGCCAGATAAATTATACATGTGCTATAATACTTGAAGCAGTGTTAATCCATTTTATGATCTCAGAATATGAAATTTTTTAATAAGGGTAATATTCAAAAACAGCTATTACACATATACATTATCGCAGGATTAGTGCCAATTGGAATAATTGGTACTATTTTGCTTGTAAGCACATTCTCCATGTTCATGGGATATAACAGAAATCTCTTAGAGTCTTATGGGCAAAGAGTCTCTACAACCCTTTTTGAAATTACAACCCAGGCTTTTAATATCTCTGAGAAGTTTACTTATAGTGAAGATGTCTGGAATATCCTTTCTCATGATTATCGGGATATTGATGAAGAGAAGAATACAATTGACAAGATCGACATAATAGAAAGCTTTAACTATGAATATACTGCTATAGAGAGCGTGGAAATCTATTCGGATAACCCAAGTATCAGAGATTACAAGGAATTTTATCTGGCTACAGATGATATCAAAGGATCTGAATGGTACAAAAAAGCCATAACTCAGAAGGCAGCCTTCTGGAGAGGACTTTCAAGACAGGACAAAAATGGCATAACCTACTACAACATCTGTCTTATAAGGCAGATACCTCTTGTTGATTCCAAATATAATGCAGTCCTTATCATAAGACTGAGCGACAACTATTTTAAGACAAGGCTCAGAGAGCAGCAGTATGAAGTTGCTATCTCGGTTAATGACGGGACGATTTCTTTTAGTTCTGACAATTCAAGCTATGGCGACAGCCTATACGACATTGTCCCCGTTGATCATGCCAACAAACACTATACCTATAATGGCATGCAAATGCTGGGCGGGACCTTTACAATGTTAAATTGTAACACCCTTTCGGCCTACAGGGCTGATTCAGTATTTTATATAACCACTCTGGATCATAATTCAGTAAAAAGAGTAATTCTTATCATTTTCTTTATAGTCGTGATCCTGTTAGTTGCGCTTATCGTTCCTTATGAGATATTAAGGATCTTTTCAAAATATTTTGCAGGCAGAGTCAAGATGCTTAAAAGCTCTATGCACAAGGTTTCAAGCGGAGAATATGATATTCCGCCTTCACTTAATGGTGAAGATGAGATATCAGAAGCATTTTCAGACCTGGTAGTCACAGCCCATGAGATCAAGCAAAAGAATGCGCAGATGTATAAAGCTGAGCTTGATAAAAAAGAGCTCTTGAGCAGGCAAAGCGAGATGGAGCTTAAGATGCTCACAAGCCAGATCAATCCTCACTTTTTGTATAACACACTTGAAACCATAAGAATGAAGGCTGTTACAGCCAAAGATAAAGAAGTTGCAGGCGCCATCAAAACCCTTGGCAAGATGCTGAGATTCGTTCTTGATAAAGGTAATTCTGAAGAAGTCAGCCTTGCAAACTCCATTGACCATGTAGAAAATTATCTTTCGATCCAGAAAATGAGATTTGGAGATAAGATCAACTATGAAATAAGTATAGATGAATCGATAGATACATATAAGGTAACAACGCTTCCACTTATAATCCAGCCACTTGTAGAAAATGCCATACAGCATGGCCTTAGGGAGAAGGACGGCAAAGGCATCTTAAGAGTTGATATTACCAAAGTCATGCTGGGAGATAACAAGGAATATGAAGCTCTAAAGATCATGGTAACAGATAATGGAGGTGGTATGTCAGAAGGAAGGCTTGAAGAGCTTAAGGAAAGCATAAAGACTCCTTCAGATGATGGGCGCAGTATTGGAATAGCCAATGTATATAACAGAATAAGACTTAAGTATGGTGATCCTTACGGAATGACGATAGATTCAGCGCAAGGTGCAGGAACCGTAATCAACTTATATGTTCCTGTACAAATCCGTAATAATTAAATGGATGTTTAATTATTACCGTACTTTTTGTTAAATAGTTAAGGTACTGAATTTCGCTAATAAAAGATAAACTTTTATTAACAGGTTCGGTACTTTTTTTGTTGGGAACAGGGAAAGACCAGAGGGGGAGGAGCGACGTGGGAAACTCTAAATTATCTGACAAGATCTATTATGTGTATCGTCTTATGGCAATAATGCTATTTGTACTTCTTTTCTTGCCTGCAGCTAATCCTGCAAGGATCAGCGGTATGGTAGGTCGTAGTATTTCTCTTTTAACAGCCGGCTTTTCATATGGAACTTTGATCGATAATTTTGGCCGCGCTTTCAGAAAAGAATGGATACTTGAAAGCACAATGAGACTTGATAGCATTTCAAGCTTATTTGTTTGTATTGGTATATTTGCCTGTGCTCTTGGCGCATGCCTTTCAATTGGTAATAACAAGTGCAGGCGCCTTGGCAATATCATAAGCACTGCAGGCAGCAGCATTTCACTTATTGCACTTCAGGGAATCTATGTGGCATACACACAGGTAGCTCATACCAAAAAGCCCGAGAAGATAGATCCGACTTTTCCGCCGTTTTATTACGGAATCCTTGCGATCCTTGTTGTGATGCTGGCAGTTTCAGTATATGAACTGATAGTTGCCTTAAAAGCTCCTGGGGAAAAGAAATTCTATATGGAAACTAAGTACAGGCTCTTTCTTATGATGATGCCATTTATACTTCTTACTTTCGTTTTTAGTTATCTTCCTCTGTTTGGCTGGAGATATGCCTTTTTTGATTATAAATCAGGTGACACACTTTCTTTTGAAAATTTTGTCGGATTTAAGTGGTTTACACAGCTTGTAAGAAATGCAGCCACGAGGTCAGATATGATCAGAGTTATGAAGAACACTCTTGGAATGAGCTTTCTTGGTATATTGACAAGCTGGATGCCAATGGTATTTGCAATCTTTCTTTCAGAGATTAAGAATTCAAGATTCAGAAGATTCGTTCAGACCTTTACTACTATTCCTAACTTCATAAGCTGGGTTTTGGTTTTTGCCATTGCTTTCTCGATCTTTTCTACAGATGGATTCATAAGTTCGCTCATGATAAATCTTAACATCTGGGATCAGGGCAAGAATTTCCTTATGAGCAGTGACTATATCTGGATCAAGATGCTTATGTGGGGCTTGTGGAAAGGACTTGGATGGAGCGCGATCATCTACATTGCAGGTATTTCCGGAATAGACCAGCAGTTATATGAAGCGGCAACAGTTGACGGAGCAGGAAGATTCCAGAGAATGTGGCATGTAACAGTACCGGGACTTATGCCTACTTTCTATGTGCTTCTTCTTATGTCCATAGCCGGAATACTTTCAAATGGTATGGACCAGTACCTTGTATTTGAGAATTCAACCAATACAACAGATATCATGGTTTTGGATCTGTATGTTTACAAGATGGGTATCGTAAATGGAGCTATTCCGTTTTCTACGGCAGTAGGAATGCTTAAGTCTGTAGTCTCTGTGATCCTTCTTTTTACAGCCAATAACGTATCAAAACTTGTAAGGGGTGAGACTATCGTCTGATCATATTACTTTACTTTGAGAATACTAATCATACACATGATATAAGGAGAAAAAGACATGGCTAAAACAGCGCAGGAAAGAGCTGATGAAAAAGCTGAAAGGCTATATTACAAAAAACATAAAAAGCCCGGAAAAATAACACTTGCAGACGTCATCTTCAATGTGATCAATTATCTTGTTTTTGCACTGTTTACATTTATATGCATATTCCCGTTTTATTATCTGTTTATCAATACGATCTCAGATAATGAACTGGTAAGAAAAGGACTTATCAACTTCTTTCCACGAGGAATACATTTTGGAAACTATGTAAGACTGATGGCAGTAAATGACCTGTTCTTATCAACACTTGTCACTGTTTCAAGAACTGTCCTTGGCACTGCGCTTATGGTAACAGCATCAGGCTTTGTGGGATATCTTGTGACCCAGAAGGAGATGTGGGGGAGAAGCTTCTGGTACAGATTTATTGTGGTCACCATGTATTTTAATGCAGGTATCATTCCATGGTATCTGAATATGTCCATGCTGGGACTTACCAATAGCTTTGCGGCTTATGTGATCCCCGGAATAGTAGCTCCTTACAATATCATTTTGGTCAAGACCTATATAGAATCTTCAATTCCTTCAGAACTTGAAGAAAGTGCCCAGCTTGACGGAGCTTCCAAGATGAAGATATTTACATCTATTATATGGCCCTTGTCCAAGCCGATACTTGCGACAATCGCAGTATTCGGAGCAGTAGGACAATGGAACTCATTCCAGGATTCACTTATCCTTATGCAGTCAGCTCCAAAGCTTTATACCTTGCAGCACAGACTCTATATCTATCTTAATACAACTTCAAACCTTGCAGCTCTTATGTCATCCGGTAGTACATCCGGTATAAGCCAGACAGTTCTTGAATCTGCATTAAACGGGAAGGTCATAAAGTATACTATTTCAATGGTCACTATCATTCCTATATTATGCGTATACCCATTCATGCAAAGGTACTTTGAAAAAGGAATCATGATGGGTGCCGTAAAGGGATGATCTATATAAAACTATTTTTATCACAGGAGGGTGAAAAAGAATGAAGTATAAGAAATTACTTGCACTTCTAACGACAGCATCTATGGTGGCATCACTGGCAGCATGCTCCGGAACATCAACTACTTCTGGAACAGCAGATACAGCAGGGGGTACTGAGTCTGGTGCAGCAGGCAATGAAGCCGGAGAAGCAGGAGACGTTGCAGATGGAGAACTTGAAGGTGATCTGTCTGATGTAGTTCCTGAAGAGACTATCACGCTGGATGTATATGATCAGCTTGCTAACTATTCAGGAGAACAGATCGGATGGTTTGCCAAGGTAATGCTTGATAAGTTCAATGTTAAGCTCAATATCATCCCTGAAGCAGACGGCGTCTATGACACACGTATGGAATCAGGAAATCTTGGCGATATCGTTATCTGGGGAGCAGACGGCGATGATTATGTTCAGGCAGTTAATAAGGGAATGCTCTTCGACTGGGAAGAAGATGATATACTTGCAGATTACGGCCCTTATATCCTTGCTAATATGGACAAAGCTCTTGAGAAAAACCGCAGCATCAATGCAGATGGCAAGATATACGGATTTGGTCATGACGTAGCCTACTCTGCAGAAGATACACAGTCAGTCATGTATGAATGGGATCTTAGATTCGATCTGTATCAGGAGATCGGAGCACCTGAGATCACAGATTTTGATTCACTTGTAGAAGTTCTTGCCAAGATGCAGGAAGTATGTCCTACAGATGATAATGGTAATAAGACCTATGGCGTATCACTTTTCAATGACTGGGATGGTGATATGGTCATGTTCGTAAAGTCTACTGCATCTGCATACTATGGTTATGATGAATTTGGTATAGGTCTTTATGATCCTTCAACAGGAGAGTACCATCCTGCTCTTGAAGAAAATGGCCCTTACCTTACAGCTCTTAAGTTCTACAATGACTTATATCAAAGAGGTCTTGTGGATCCTGATTCACAGACACAGGGATATGACGGACTTGCAGAAGATTACCAGAATGGTACAGCATTTTTTAACGTATTCAACTTCCTTGGATCAGCGATCTACAACTCAGAGACACATATAAGCGAAGGCAAGATGATGTATCCTGTCAAACCCAAAGATGCTTCACCTATCATCTATGGCCAAAACATCTATGGGTCAAACAGAATATGGTCGATCGGTGCAAACACAGAATATCCTGAGCTTTGCATGGCAATCATCAACTGGCTTTCAACTCCTGAAGGAAGACTTACAGCAGAGTATGGTCCACAGGGTACTTGCTGGGATTATGATGAAAACGGCGGCGCATACCTTACAGAACTTGGACTTTCCTGCAAGACAGATTCTACAACAACTCTTACAGGCGATTACAGCGGAACATTTGATGATGGTTCATTCAAGATGAACAATACAACATGGGCTCTTGATTCACTTAATCCAGATTCAAAACTTTCAGAGACTTATAACTACAAGAACTGGGAGAGTTATAAGGCAATCGATGCTTCTGAAATAGAGAAGTCATGGATCGAATGGTCCGGAGCACAGACGCCTGATGAATATATTAAGGCAACAGATTATATCCTTGCGCCAGGTACAACATATTCTGCAGGAACACATTCAGATGAGCTTCAGGTTGTATGGGATCAGGTTGCTACATGCATTAAGGATTACTCCTGGAAGGCTATCTATGCAGAGACAGATGAGGAATTCGAAGCTATAGTAAGCGAGATGATCCAGCAGGCAACAGATTATGGTTATGACCAGTGCGTAGAGTTTCAGGAAGGTGAGGCACAGCTTCGCAAAGCAGCGGAACAGGAAGCACTCGCAGCTAACTAAATTTTGATTTTGTCATTTTTATAATAGAACTTCCCAATTATTTGTGGACATAATGGAGCATTCCTGTAATTCAGAAATAACGCCAATTGAATAAAAAGAAACCTCTAAGTAAGATAAAGGTGTTCATCTTGGCGGATGAAAAAACATCTTATGCTAACCGGAGGTTTCTCAAAATGAATTTTACACAGAATGACAGACTTAAGCAAGTTACGGCAAATACATTGATTGTTGGGGTTGATGTTGGATCACAGACACATTTCTGTAGAGCGTTTGACTGGAGGGGATTTGAGCTATCCAGAAGAGTGTTTAAGTTTAGTAACGACCGAATGGGATTCCTTACATTCCTTCGATGGACTGAGGAACTCATGAATAAGACCGAAATGAAGAAGGTTATTGTTGGCTGCGAGCCTACTGGTTGCTACTGGCTTACGTTTCAGAAGTTTTTACAGGATCATGATGTAAAGCTTGTAACAGTAAATCCATTTACTGTAAATAGAAGCAAAGAACTGGATGATAACAGCCCAGAAAAGAGTGATCTAAAGGATCCTAAAACAATTGCTATGTTGGTTAAAGAAGGAAGATATTCAACTTCTTATCTGCCGGAAGGAGTATATGCGGAGATTAGAGAAGCCTCTGTGTGTAGAGACCAGATCATGAAGCAGCATGTGCGTCTGTCTAATCAGATACAGGGATGGTTGCAAAAATTCTTTCCTGAGTATCTGGATTGTTATTCCGATTGGGATTCAACAAGTGGACTTATGCTTTTAAAGAGTGCACCACTTCCACAGGATATCCTAAAAATTGGGGCAGGTGGAATCAATCAGATATGGCGTGATGCAAAGGTACGTGCAGCAGGGCTAAAGAGGGCTCAGACCCTGGTAGAAGCTGCACAGGAAAGTGTAGGTTTAGAAGCTGGTGAGGCTGCAAGACTCGAGATTTGGGTTCTTGTGAATGACTATATACTGAAGGCAGAACAGCTCAAAAGACTTGATGAATACCTGGAGGAAAAAGTAAAAGAAGTACCGAATGTGGAGAAACTGCTCGCCATTAAAGGAGTAGGGATGAGTACTGTGATTGGCTTTATAGCAGAGGTTGGTGATATCGGACGTTTCACTGACCCAAAGCAGATACAGAAGCTTGCAGGGCTAGAGATAGTCAAAAAGAGTTCTGGAAAGAAAAAAGGGCAGCCAAGAATCAGTAAGAGGGGCAGAAGAAAGTTACGTAGAACAATGTATGAATCGGCTCGTGCACTGATGAACTGGAATCCTGCATTTCAAGATGTATTCCTTTCTTATTACAGGAACAGAACAAGAAATCCTCTTGGAGGAATGCAGGCAAAGATAGCAGTTGCATGTAAGGCTATCAGAGTGTTCTATGTAATACTACAGACAGGTTGTGACTTTGATGAAGAAAAGTTCCGAAGGGACATCATCAGACCGGAAGCAGCCTAATTAAAACAGCACATACTGTACCAGACAACGTCCGCCAAGAGTTCAATTGGTGCTGGATTACAGGAGTGCTCTCTAGCAATGACAAAGCAGAGCGAAGCCGCTAAGACATACTATATAGGGCATGACCCTGGAATGGAGCAGAGGCGGCACCCCACTATGGGTAGGCTGGACGAAGGAATTTAGGACACTCCTACGGGAGTACGATCCTGTTAGACATGAGAGGTTAGCAGCCATAGGGAAGAATGGGACACAGATTCGCCTTCATAAAAAGGATGACGTTATCTTTCGTGCACCCTTCTGACTGGAAACACATATGCATTGTACCTGAAATGACATAGTTTTCGCCCATTATTTATTGCTTATCATTGTTTGTAACTTATTAACCAATTGCACAGAAGGCTTAAATGCTGGTTCTTTTGTGCAAAATATATAAGAAAGTATAGAGAGAATTAATCTGTTATGTCCACATAATAAAAGTTAAAATAAAAGAGCGTGATGTAATTCATAAAAGGGGACATGGGGACAAGATGAAGAAAAGATTGTTATCGACCTTGATACTGACATCCACTCTTTTTTTATTGTCAGGCTGCGCCGGAAGGAATAGTCAGAAGTATCCGGAAGAGTTAACGATTGACGTATTTGCAAGTGGAGCAAATAGTCAGGGAATTCAGTCAGGATGGTTTGCTGAGTGCGTTAAGGAAAGATTTAATATGAACCTTAACATCATCAGCGTTAATAATAACTATAACGGAGCAGTACTCCAGGATGTTCGCGCTGCATCAGGATATCTTGGCGATATAATCATGATCAGTGCTCAGAACAATTCTCTTAAGGACCTTGTTGATTCAGGACTTCTTTTGGACATGACTCCTTATATCCAAGATAAGGATATCATGAAATATTCTGATGCTATCTATAAACTCAACAGTGGCCTTGATGGTATATATGCAATCCCTTCAAGTATCTCTACTCTGCCGCCGGATACCCCTTCAGATATTATAAATTCAACCTATGCACCATATGTAAGATGGGATATCTATACACAGATAGGAAGTCCTAAGATGGATACCTTAGAGGATATGCTTGATGTCCTTGAAAAAATGCAGGAGGCGAATCCTTTAAGCGATTCGGGGCAGAAGGTATATGCATTTTCTTTTTTTGACGACTGGGACAACAATATGATGACATGGGCCAAGCAGCCATGCTGCTTCTACGGCTATGATGAGAATGGATTTGTGCTGGCCAAGGCTGATGGAAGCGATTATCAGTCGATTCTTGATGATAATTCTCTGTATTACAGAGCTCTTAAGCTATATTTTGAAGCCAATCAAAGAGGGCTTGTAGATCCTGATTCAAGAAATCAGTCATATAGTGAAGTGTTCAGTAAATATCAGGATGGAGCAGTCCTTTTCAGTCCATGGAGATTCCTTGGAATGTCTGCCTACAATACCGATGAACATATGCAGGAAGGCAAGGGTTTCATGATGGCAGATATAGGCGACATGCAGATCTATGAGCATGGATGTTCTCTGGACGGAGTTTATGACATAGTCATGTGCGTAGGCGCTGATGTCAAAGATCCTCAGAGAATGGTAGACTTTGTAGATTATATTTATTCAGATGATGGAGTATATGAAAATCAGGCAGCAGAAAACGGAGGAAGTGCAGGCCCTTATGGTATCACATGGACGATAACAGATGGAAAGCCTGAACTTACCGAGTATGGAATAGATGTTTTTTATGATCAAAGCAGTGCTGTTATTCCAGACGATCCTAATGGAAATACCTACAGGGGCGGAATATCAATGCTCAACTATACGGCAGTTTCACTTACTGAGATCGCAGATAACGGATACCCATATGCCTATGAACTTTGGGAAAGTGAGATGAACAGGACATCCACAAAGCTAATGCTGGATTGGAGCAATGCTATGGGTGCTGATAATACAATGGACTATCTGGTTTCTAATAATAAGCTCATTGTGTCTCCCGGATGTGAATATAATGAGAGCGTAGAAAGCGCTGAGATCAAGGAAATAAGAGAAGCAGTCAAGCGTATAATAATCTCTAAATCCTGGGAGATGATATATGCAAAAGATGAACAGGAATTTGAAGATATCTGGAATGACATGAAGAGTAAATGCCAGGGCCTTGGATATGCAGATGTGTATGCATTTGATCTTCAAAATGCGATGGCAGAAGGGGATTTGAAAAAAGAGATCCTTGGCAGATAAAAATGGAAAGAGTAGCCTATGAGGGATTCTAAGATTAGCGTGATGATAGCTGATGATGAAGAGAACATCAGAGCAGGTCTTAAATGCATAATGGATTGGGAAGACCTTGGCTTTAGCGTACTATACGAAGCAGAAAACGGCGAAGAAGCACTCGATATCATAAGTATGGATGCTCCAGAAGTCGTAGTAATGGACATAAATATGCCAAGGATTCAGGGAATTGAAGTTATAAAAAAGGCCAGAGAAGCTGGTTATATGGGCAAATTCATTATCCTGAGCGGGTATTCCGACTTTAAGTATGCCCAGTCTGCCATTAAGTACGGAGTTACTAATTATCTGACCAAACCCATTGATGAGGATGAACTTCAAAAGACTTTGGAAGATATCGGAAGAAGTCTTAGCCTTGAAAAAGCAAGAAAAGGACAGCTTCAGACCATAAGGACTAAAGCAAGGGATGCTGTTATCAAAGAGATGTTAAGATCAGGTAATCCCGGACTTAGCAAAGATGAACTTAAGGAAATGAAGCTATTATATGATAAGTATCAGGTCGTAGTATATGAGACCTATCATACAGACAGGAGTAAGCCCGAATATAAGCTGCCCGAGCTTCTGTCAGCCTTCATCGATGATGAAGATTATGAATCATGCATCTTGAATGAAAGAGGAGTGATACTTTTAAAAGGTAAGGCTGTTCTTTCAAAATTTGAAAAGTTCTTAGAACATTATGATAAAAGACTTATACAGGAAGATTCACCTCTGGATTCTACTTTCATTACCTACGGACGACCTGTGGAAAGACCTGAAGATGTGAGGATATCCTGTGATGAAGCTCAAAAGCTCTGTGACAGAAGGTTCTTTTGCGATATGGGAATTCACAAGATGGGTTATGAAAACCTTAAAGAGCCCGGAACCTATGACATAACCCTTTCTAAAGATATGCTCAGGGACTATACTCAAAAGACTATCGGATTCATGCAGGCAGGATCGATCGAAAGGGTTCTTGAAACTCTTAATGAGATGAAGAGTCTTCTTTGTGCCTGTAGCGAGAATTCTACAGCCATAAGGATCTACATGACAGATATGATATTGCAGATCAAGGCTCAGATATCAAGAACTTATCCGGATTCAGGAGATCTTTTTGTAGAGAATTCAGAGATAATAGACTTTTTGGAGACCAGATTCTATCTGTATGAGATCTTTGAATATATCCACAGAATAGCCCTTGTGATAGTACAGAAAGTCCGCAACAGACAGGGGGCTAAGAGCACTATGCAGGATGTACAGTCATATGTTGATCATAACTATTTCAGAAACCTGACCTTGGAAGAGGTTGCGCCTTTATTTGGCTATAATAGCGTATATTTTGGCAAGGTTTTCAGCAAAGAAGTAGGTGTGAACTTTAATACTTATGTAAATAAAAAGAGGATCGATGAAGCCAAAAAGCTTCTTGAAAGCGGCGATATCAAGATATATGACATTGCACAAAGAGTAGGATTTAGTGATGTAGACTACTTCAGCAGAAAGTTCAGATCCTTAGAAGGCATGAGCCCGGCGGATTACAGGAAGAAAAATTGATTACAAGTTTTCAAATCATGGTAAGTCTGCTATAATCATTTAGTTAGTTATGAGTGAAAATAATTAAGGAGTAATCCATGAGTAAGAAAGCGCTTGTGATTGGTGCGGGACCAGCAGGTCTTACCGCAGCATATGAATTATTAAAAAAAGGTCAGGAAATAGAAGTAGTCGTATTTGAAGAAACTGAGCAGTTCGGCGGTATCTCCAAGACGGTAAATTATAAAGGAAACCGCATGGATATGGGCGGACACCGCTTCTTTTCCAAGATACCTGAAGTCAATGCATGGTGGGATCAGATGCTTCCTATGCAGGGACATAAGTCATACGATGATATCGTTCTGAACAGAGAGATGCCTGTTCACGAGGGTGGCCCCGATCCTGAAAAAGAGGACCGCGTAATGCTTACACGTCACCGCGTATCACGTATCCTTTTTGATGATAAATTCTATGATTATCCGATTTCCTTAAAGCCTGAAACCTTTAAGAACTTCGGTCTTCTTACAACACTTAAGGTTGGATTCTCTTATCTGGGATCTGTATTCCACAAGCTCCCTGAAGATAATCTTGAGAACCTTTATATCAATTCATTCGGACGTAAGCTCTACAGCATGTTCTTTGAGTACTACACAGAGAACCTCTGGGGAAGACATCCTTCTGAAATTGATGCTTCCTGGGGCAAGCAGCGTACAAAGGGTCTTTCAATCTTTGGAATCATCAAGGATTACCTTGGCCGTGTATTTAAGGTTAAGAACCGTAAGGTCAACACTTCTCTTATTGAAGAGTTCAAATATCCTAAACTTGGTCCCGGACAGCTCTGGGATGTTACTGCTGATGAAGTAGAAAAGCTCGGCGGTAAGATCATCAAGAACGCTAAGGTTACTAAAGTTCACAAGGATGAAAACGGAGTTCTTACATCACTTACATATGTTGATACTAAGGACGGCTCTGAGCATGAAGTTAATGGTGACTACTTCATCTCTTCAATGCCACTTAGAGACCTTGTAGGCGGTATGACGACGTACCTGAGAACGAAGCAAGAATCGCTAAGGGACTTCCATATCGTGACTACATGACACTTGGTGTACTTGTACCAAAGCTTAAACTCAAGAACCTTACAGATATCAAGACTATTCAGAATATCGTTCCTGACTGCTGGGTATATGTACAGGATCGTAAGGTTAAGCTTGGACGTTTCCAGATCTACAATAACTGGTCACCATATATGATCAAGGATCTCGAGCATACTGTTTGGGTAGGTCTTGAGTACTTTGTTAACGAAGGTGATGAGTACTGGACAATGACTGAAGATGAGTTTGCAAAGCTTGGTATCGAAGAGATGGTTAAGATCGGACTTATCGACAGCGCTGATGAAGTTCTTGATTATCATATGGAAAAAGTTAAGAAGGCATACCCTGCTTACTTCGATACATATGATGAGATCGATACACTTGTTGATTACCTTAAGACAATTGACAACCTCTACTGCGTAGGTAGAAATGGTCAGCACAGATACAACAACATCGACCACTCTATGGTTACATCTTTCGAAGCAGTTAAGTGCATCGTAACCGGCGAGAAGAACAAAGATAAGATCTGGTCTGTAAATACAGAGCAGGAATATCATGAGACTGATGAAGTTAAAGAAGAAGCTGAAGTAGACTAAGAATATTGAAGATAAGTATTTGGGGAGTAGACCGTAAGGCCTACTCTCTTTTTGGTGGAACTACAGGAAGTAGTTCGTACATGTTCAGAAATGCATGGATGCATTTCTATGTACTTAGTAGATAATCTTGGATTGATGTATTAAAAAAGCTGCTACACAATTGAATGTAGCAGCTTTCTATCATTACAATTTAAACAGTGTGCTGAGGATTCCACGTCCAAGGCTTGCACCAACGTTACCGCCAAGTGTCTTACCAAACTTACCAAAAGATCCGCCAACTGTCTTACCAACTTCACGTCCAACAGTTCCTGCAACTGAATTACCTACAGATTTAGCAACTCTCTTTTTCTGAGCTTCAGCAGCCTTTTCAGCCTTCTCTTTTTCTTTTGCAGCAAGGGCGTCAGCCTTAGCCTTATCCTTGGCAGCCTGAGCATCGGCAGCAGCTTTTTCTTTGGCAGCCTGCTCTTCAAGACCTTTTCTTTCAAGGAATTCATAAGCAGAATCTGGATCGTATGCTTTTTCATATTTGGTATACAGTATAGCACCCTTTATAGCATTATCTCTTTCCATATCATCGATGCTACCAAGAGCACTTCTTGGAGGAAGGATAGTTGCGATGTTAGCAATTGAAGGAGTTCCGTCCTCCTGAAGCATAGACACAACAGCTTCGCCAGTTCCAAGCTGCATGATGGCATCATAGGTTGAGAATTCAGGATTAGCTCTGAATGAATCGGCAGCAGCCTTTACAGCCTTCTGCTCTGCAGGAGAGTATGCATGTAGAGCATGCTGAATCTTATTACCAAGCTGAGCCAGAACGCCGTCCGGAACATCTCGAGGGTTCTGTGTTACGAAGTAGATACCAACACCCTTGGAACGGATAAGCTTAACTACCTGCTCGATCTTATCAAGAAGCGCCTTTGAAGTGCCATCAAAAAGAAGATGAGCTTCATCAAAGAAGAATACGAACTTAGGCTTATCAAGATCTCCAACTTCAGGGAGATTCTCGAAGAGCTCTGATAACAGCCACAGAAGGAACATAGAATAAAGAGTTCCATTCTGCATAAGGCTTCTTGAATCCAAAATGTGAATATTGCCCTTGCCTTCAGGACTTACTGAGAAGAAATCCAGAATATTAAGAGCTGTCTCACCAAAGAATGTCTCGCCACCTGCCATCTCAAGAGCTACAACAGCACGCTGGATTGCCCCTATTGACTGAGGAGACATCTTGCCATACTGGGCTGCAAACTCTTTATTATTATCAGAAATGTAGTTAAGAAGCGCTTTAAGGTCTTTAGTATCTACAAGAAGCAGGTCGTTATCATCTGCAATCTTGAATGCTATTGTAAGAATGTCGCTCTGAAGGTCATTAAGATCCAGAATACGTGAAAGAAGAAGCGGTCCCATCTCAGAGATAGTAGTCCTGAGCGGAATACCATTTTTTCCATATATATCCCAGAATATTGCAGGATACTTCTGATAGCTATAGCCCTCCATATTGATTCCAAGCTTGGAAGCTCTTTCTTCCATACCAGAGCCTTCCTTGATCATTCCTGCAAGATCACCCTTAACATCTGCAAGAAATACAGGTACTCCCAGGTCAGAAAAAGATTCTGCAAGAACCTTCAAAGAGACTGTCTTACCACTTCCCGTTGCACCTGCTATAAGACCGTGGCGGTTAGCTTTGCTTGGAAGAAGGAAGATATCTTCGCCATTAGCTGTTTTACCAACGAGAATTTTACTGTCTTTGATCATTTTGAATGCCCCCTATTAATGATATATGAAAGTATATAGATCTTTTAGATTCGCTAAACATATAACGATAGAATCATATGAGGTAGGTGTCAAAAGTTCCTTTTGACCCTTACGTCATCATATATTGATGTTAGCACAAAATGGGAGGGTTTTACAGAAAAATAAGTGATGGCACATGCAAATAAAAAGTTATAATTTTTTAATAATTTTGCATGCCGAGAATACTACCTTTATACCATGGAAACATGGTATATTTTTCTACAGAAATAATTCGTAAGAAATCCTTGGAGGATAATTTAATGAAGACAGATTATAAACTTATGACAGCTCAATTAAGAAGCCTTATGGAGGATGAGAAGAACTTTTTGCCGGTTCTTTCTAATGCATCAGCAATCCTTAATGATACACTTGAAGACATTAATTGGGCAGGTTTTTATATTGTAGATAACGGAAGCCTTCTTCTTGGGCCTTTCCAGGGACATGTTGCCTGCATTAGAATACAGTCAGGCAAGGGCGTATGCGGAACTGCCTATGCAACTGATACAACACAGCTTATAGAAGACGTACACAAGTTCCCCGGACATATTGCCTGCGATAGTGCATCTAATTCAGAAATCGTAGTTCCTATTCATTCAAATGGCAAGATTGTTGCAGTAATGGATATCGACAGTCCCTCACTTGGAAGATTCACAGAGGAAGATAAAAAAGGTCTGGAAGAATTTGCCAAGGCGATTGAAGAAGCTGAATTTTAAAGGGTATCCATATGAACCAATCTGAAATAATGAAAAAGTGATAAAATATAAATGCAATTACACGCTCTTATTGCCTTTCTATTCATCGCGGAGTAGTGCCGACTTCCTCATGATCTTTCTTTTTGCAGTTGTACATTTCGTTGTCGGCGCGTGAGAATACATTGATATAATGCGGATCTTTTTCAGGGTTATAAACAGCGATACCATAAGCTATGGAGACCGCTTCATAGATATGTGTAGCTGACTGCTTATTGTGCTGTATGCTTTCACTGAGCTCCTTTTCAAGCTCAGCCCTATTTTCATAGTCCTTGCCCGTAAGTATTGCCACGAACTCATCGCCGCCGATACGGAAAACAGGGCTGTGTTCAAAGACTTCACATATTATCTTACAACAAGTCTTTATGGCTATATCACCAGCTTCATGACCATATTTATCGTTTATGCTCTTTAAGAAGTTAAGGTCGAACATTGCAACACCAAATTGGAACTCCGGCTCTGTTTCTATTTTGTGCTGGATGGTATCAACGGCAAGCGTATATGCAGCCTTATTCTTAACATGAGTTAGATCATCTTTATAGATAAGATCTTCCATGTTCTTAGTAAACTTACTCAGGTTATCTGCTGATAGGCGCAAAGTATTTGACAAGATCTCTATCTCTTTTATATTACTGTCAGGAAGAGTGATATTAAAATCGCCACTACCTATCTTTTTGGCAGCAGAAGTGAGCACCTTGATAGGTCTTGAAAGGAAGCGGGCAGTTACGATAGAAAATGCTATAAAAACTATACCAATAACACAGGAAAGGACTAGAAGAAAGGCTAAAGTATCATACCTGTCGGAATATGCATCATCAGAATCCACATATACTACGAGCTTCATACCATTTCGCAGCGTAACAAAAGACATGAATTCTTCGTTGTTATCCAGACTATGTGTCCTGATTGCATGAGTACTTGAATCATATAAACGCATATCAAAAGTAGGATGAACGTTTGCTGGAAGAGTCTCTATGTAATAGGAATCATTTTCTGCAACAGCATGATAATGACTCTTCCAATCATCACTTGAAAGATAAGCTGATCCTCCTATAGCAGTAGTGATCTCATCCACATCATTTAGTATGGAATTAAAGTCGATATCAATACCAACAATGCAGATAAACTCATTATTATAAATTACAGGTACTACATAAGAGATCATGAGAGTACCAAGATTCTGGTTGTAATATGGAGGAATCCACACGGCTTCCCCGGCTTCTTTTGGAATATAATACCAGCCTACATGCTCGATATCATCAGGTTCATAGAGTAATATATCTGTAAGAGGGACTTTTTTCAGATCTTCATTCTCATTTCTAAAATATAAAAATCCATCTTCTTTGCCCTCAAGATAGTCAGGTCCAAAAAACAGATAGCAGGAAAGTGCATATTCTATGCCTTGAACAGGAGCAACAAAAGCCGCCTCGGAGCTATCTATTATATATTCTCTAATAGCATCATCTTTAAGATCGTCAGAACCTGTTATCTGATCCTGGATATAAGAAGAGATATATGTAGCAACATTTTCAGCATGAAACATGATCTGGTTTATTCTAAGTCCCTGATTTTCAGCGATAAGATTCATGTTTTCTGCTATATTGCTATCGATAAGGGAACTTATTTTCCAGTAAGAAAAAGAAGATGCGATAATAGTAATAAGCACGACAAATACCAGAGTTACCGAAGTAATTCTGGTGGTGATGGAAACCTGTCTGTTTTTTAGATTATCTTTCAATTTTCTAATCATTTTTTCAGACACCGTTTCTAAGCAATAAAGCGCTTCGCTGATATATATCGGCATATTTTAGGAAAATAATAATCGGATATATGAAGTTTGGAATTGTATTATAATAATATGGCGTAAGGATTGCTTTAGTTTAGAAGAATCCTGACTATCCGGTCATGATCAGGAGCCGGAAGATAATAAAAGATAAGGATCGTATACCGGATATGGATAAAGAATTTTCAAAGAAAGATCTAAATGATTTTCTTGAAAAAATGAATAATATGATGTCAAAACCAGACGCTAAAGCTATGGACGAAGCAAGGAAACACCTTGATGCCATAGCAAAACCCCTGGACGGCCTTGGCAAATTTGAACATATCCTTGTGAAAGTAGCCGGAATAACCGGAAGTCCAAGGATTGACCTTTCATCAAAAAAGGTTCTTGTTCTTTGCAGTGACAACGGCATAGTGGAAGAGGGAATAAGCCAGTCCGGGCAGGATGTTACAAAGGCTGTTGCCATAAGCCTTTCTAAAGGAAATTCAAGTGTATGCCGCATGGCAGGGGCTGTAGGGGCAAGCGTTACACCTGTTGATATGGGAATTGCCTGCGATGAAACACCTGACGGCGTGGTGTCTAAGGTTATGGCTGACGATCTTACAGAAGAAGTTTTTTCAAAGGATATAGATGATAAACTTATTTTAACGTATTCAAGGCGCGGCTCCAGGAACTTCATGAAAGAGCCTGCAATGACAGATACAGAAGTCATACATGCCATTAATATAGGCCGCCTTTTGGTCAAAGAAGAAGTAAGTAAAGGCACAAAGCTCATAGCAACAGGCGAGATGGGCATTGGAAATACCACAACTTCAAGCGCTGTAGCAGCAATGCTCCTTGGAAAAAGGGCAGAAGAGACTGCAGGAAGAGGTGCGGGCCTTGATAATGCAGGCCTTGTTCACAAGATAGAAATTATTAATGCAGCTATAGATAAGTATAAAGGTGAATCTGATGCTCCTTTCAAAGCTCTGGCCACATTCGGCGGCTACGACATAGCCGGAATGGCAGGAATATTCCTTGGCGGAGCCATATATAGGGTGCCGGTAGTAATAGATGGTCTTATTTCTGCAACAGCTGCACTTGTGGCTGAATGTCTTTTTCCGGGAGTACGTGACTTTATGATCCCAAGCCATATAGGAAAAGAACCTGCGATGAAAGAGATACTTAAGAAGCTGGCTCTAGATCCTGTGATCTGCGCAGACCTTGCCCTTGGCGAAGGGACAGGCGCTGTTATGCTGTTCCCGCTTCTTGATCAGGTGCTTGCAGTATATAATGGTAATACAACTTTTGATGATATTTCTGTTGGGCAGTATCACAGATTTTGAGATAATAGAAACTGTTTTCGAATATTGTATTTGGAAATAGAGAAATTGATAATAAAACATAATGTTAAGACATTCATGAGGAAATGAAATGGTAGCTCTCATTACGGGCGGCAATGACAACGGCAAATCTGAATACGCAGAAGATCTTGTACTAAAACTTAGTCCTTTCGGCGAATCAGGAGGCTATACAAGGTTATACCTTGCAACTATGAGTGCCAGAGATGACGAAAGCCTTAAACGTATAGAAAAGCATATCCTTAGAAGAAAGGATATGGAGTATATTACGATCGAGAAAAGCTGCGATGTAGGAACGATCGACATTGAAAGTTATAAAGAAAGTGATAATAAAGCAGTTTTACTTGTAGAAGATATCCCTAATCTTCTTGCAGGTGAGATGTTTCAGGGGACCGATTTTATTCCTGATGTTTCGGATAAGATTATTGATGATATAAAAAAGTTAGTATCAGTATGTGAGCATACAGTCATAGTAACTAATGAAGTATTTTCAGATGGTATAACCTATGATGAATATACGACTACCTATCTTCGAGAGTTTGGAAGGATAAATCAGGCTATTGCCGGGATGGCGGATAAGGTGGTTGAGCTTGTATGCGGTATACCCTTGATCGTAAAGGGAACAGAATAAAATATCTTAGATGAGAACAGGATGGTCTAAGCTTTGAAATCATCTCTCATTTTGGAAGGAAGAGTTCATGGAATTATATGTAGGCGGCGCCTTTCAGGGCAAAAAAGCATATGTAGATAACGAATATTCAGATAAAAATTTAAAGTGGTTTGACGGTAAAGACTGCGTTGAAAAAGACTGTGATTACAGAACGATTGCAGATTTTGAAGCAGTATGTAACTACCACGAAGTTATTAGAAAAGAGCTTTTGGATGGTGTGACCCCTGAAGATGAATTAAAACGTCTTTTGGACCTGAATAAGGATCTGATCATAGTGTGCGACGAGGTTGGCTGCGGTGTTATTCCCATTTCCAAAGAAGACAGAATGTACCGCGAAGCTGTAGGAAGATGCATGTGCATAGCAGCTTCCAAAGCTGACAAAGTCACAAGGATCATATGTGGAATAGGTCAGAAAATAAAAGGCTGAAGCTTATGGTATCAGTAAGGTATTCGCGAAGCCTTAAATAAACAGATTTTGTAAACAATAGGAATTCTAAATGGATATATCATCTTTTATACTTCTCAATTCAATATGCATACTAATTGGAATGCTGCTTGACCTTCTGATAGGAGATCCGATCGGCTTTCCACATGTAGTAATCATGATCGGTAAGCTTATATCTTTTTTGGAAAAAAGATTGTATAAGAATACAGATAGTGATGAGCAAAAAGAAAAAAGCGGAAGTCTTATTGCCTTCCTCGTTCCCTCTATAACGATCGTGCTGATCGGAATAATACTTGTTATAGCATTTAAGATTCACCCTGTAGCTTATGTGCTTATCGAAAGCTTTCTTTGCTGGCAGGCGGTTGCTGCAAGGGACCTTGCATACGAAAGCATGCGTGTCTATAAAGCACTCAAAGGAGAAAAGATAACACTGCCCGATTTTGAAAATGGCGGTAAGATCACTATAGATGCTGCTTTGGATGATATAAAAGTAGCAGAAGACGATAATGATACAGCAAAAGAAAAAACAGCCAGTCAAAAAAAGCTGGAAAATGGCAGACGTGCAGTATCACTTATAGTCGGAAGAGATACACAGGCTCTTGACGAAACAGGCGTAACCAAGGCAGCAGTAGAAACAGTTGCCGAGAATACATCAGATGGAATAATAGCTCCGCTTTTTTATATGTTCATAGGCGGAGGCGCACTTGCAGTAATGTATAAAGCTGTAAATACCCTTGACTCAATGCTTGGATACAAAAACGAAAAGTACATGCATTTCGGAAGCGGTTCAGCAATTCAGGATGATTACTGGAATTTTATTCCTTCAAGGCTTTCCGCACTTCTTATATGTGCGGCAGCTGCCATACTCAAAATGGATCATAAAAATGCCTTCAGGATCTGGAAAAGGGACAGATTTAAGCACGAAAGCCCCAATTCTGCCCAGACAGAAAGCGCATGTGCAGGGGCTCTTAACATACAGCTTGCGGGTGATGCCTCATACTTTGGACATATAAAGCATAAAGAAACGATAGGAGATCCTATACGCCCTGTTGAAAAAGAAGATATTCCACGTGCCTGCAAACTAATGTATGCTTCAACTGTATTGATGATTCTGATTGGATTAATAATTCGATTATTAGTATATATAGTATATAATAATTGATTTTAAACATTATAAGTTAGATATACCTTGTATTCCCGGCTTAGAAATGTATTCACATATTTCTAAAACTATACTAGATACTTCCTTGTATCTGATTAGTTATTATATGAAATGAGGACATAGATGATTTACGAACATGGTGGAGATATATACAACAATGACATAAAGCTGGATTTCTCAGTAAATCTTAATGCATTTGGAATGCCGGACAGTGTCAGAAAAGTTATTACAGATAATCTGGACATAGCTCAAAACTATCCGGATCCTGAATGTACAGATCTTAGAAATGCCATAACTGCATGGGAAGAAGCTCGCACTGGTGCAAAGCTCCTTCCCGAGCAGATAATATGCGGTAACGGGGCGTCTGAAGTTATTAACGCTGTGATCCAGGCTTCATGGCCGCGTACGGCTATTATCCAGTCTCCCGGTTTTTATGGATATGAAAGGTCGCTGGAAGCGGCAGATTGCCGTATCTATAGAGGTGACTGCATGTCAGTAATGCCCGGAGTCAAGCTTCGAAGTGACAGAGAAGGAATCTATTTTATGCCTACTGAGAAGATGGCAGATCAGATCCAGAATGAAAGACCTGACATGGTGATATTGTGTAATCCTTCTAATCCTGTTGGTTCCTGCATTAGAGAAGATATACTAAAAAAAATACTTGTAGCCGCAAGAGAAGTTAAGGCAAGGATAATAATAGACGAATGCTTCCTGCCCTTTTGCTCTGACTTTGCAGGAAGAAGTGCTGTAAGGTTTTTGAATGAATTCCCTAATATGATGATCATAAGGGCTTTTACCAAGCTCTATGCCATGCCCGGTATAAGACTTGGCTACGCCATAAGCGGAGCAAGACTTTGGGGCTCCCAGACCCTTAAACTTCTTCCGGAATGGAATGTGGGAACGCTTTCTCAGGCAGCAGGAATCGCAGCTTTGGAAGATGAGGAGTATCTTGAAAAGTCTTTGCCATATATCATGGAGCAGAAAGAAAAGCTGATGCAGCAGCTCCTTTTCCTTGGTATGGATGTGGTTCCCGGAAAGGCCAATTTCCTCATGTTCAGAAGTTCTCATCAGATTAACCTTAAGGATGCTTTGCTTGAAGAAGGGATACTAATTAGAGAGTGTAACAATTATCCGGGACTTCCTCATACAGGATTCTACCGCATATGTGTCAGAAGAGAAGAAGACAACCAAAAACTCCTTGATGCCTTGCAAAAGATCCTGTTCAAGGATTGAAATTCCTGACTGGGCACGATAAAGTGATAATTTATTCAAAAAGTTCACCTGAAAATATTTGATTTTTGTTAGAGAGTCTACGCTGCAGTCGTAGACTCATTTTTTGTGTTTTTTAAAAAACGATTTATACGCAATATAAGTTAAATTCAAATGATAAAAAATGCATAATCGCCAAGATACAGACTATTAGTGGTTTTGAACAATCACGAGCTTCTGAATGTAGCACAAATACTGTTTCTGGGTGTCACTTGTTTTATTTTTTATGACAAATTAGCTATATTTCGAGCAATGTCATTTGATTTTTGCAGCAATTATGCTATATTTAAAATGTGATTGTTACTTATAGGATTTTGTGATTAAAATCTGAAGGGAATACCCACTAAACAAAAAAATAAAAGACCCTGGCGCAGGGAAAATTGAATTTCTGAATAGAAGTTCTTATTTGTGTTACGGTTTTTTAAGAAAAAGGGTACGGAGGGGAATTGTATGAAAAGTCGACTCGTAAAACATTTATGCTCAGGTGCAATAGCGGCTACTGTTCTTTTCCAGATAATGGGAAGAACCGGGATTACCACTTATGCAGAGATGGGAGAAGATCAGCAGGTTGCTGAAGCCATTGATGAAAATGGAGAAAATGATACGGATAGCGACAACAATGGTGATGACATTGCGAGTAATGACGAACATGGTAATGACAACTTGGGGGATGACAACAATGGCAACGAAGAAGGCAATGATGAAAACAATGATACCGACGATGGCGGTATAGATGAAGGCGAAACTGATGACGCAGATATTTCTGAAACAGAAGATGATACTGACGTTGAAGATGAGCTTGATACTGAAGAAACAGATGATGAAGAAAATGTAACTGATCCTTCGGAAGATGACGCTGAAGAATCAGAAGCAGATACAATTACGATCTTCTATATGGCCGGTGAAGGCGGAACGCTTGAAAACCTTCCTGCCGGAGAGAATGTATTAACAGAAGTAGTAATTTTACCTGAAGATGAAGAATTAGCTGCTGATGAGCAGGCAGACGAAGAGTCTCTTTCTGGTGATGATACTCAGGAAGATGAAGCACAGCCTGAAGAATCTGTAGACGAAGATGTTGATATAGTTGGAGCAACAGCAGCTTCTTTAGAAGATTATGAGTTCGTTAACTGGACTCTTGAACTTGATGACAGCATTGTATCTACAAGCGAGACACTACTGCCTTCTATTGAAGATTTAAAGGCCCTTCCTGAAGGAACAGAGCAGGTGACATTTGTCGCAAATTTTGAAGAGGCAGAATCTGAATATAAGGCTGCTGAGTTTATACCAACAGTTCACATGTCACTGGCAGGAAGAGAACTTGTAAGTGGAGAGTTTGAGTTCCTCATGGTTGCTACAGATATCGATGGCAACGAATTGGCTGGCGGATATTCTAAGAAAGCTTATAACGATGCATCAGGAAATGTAGAATTCCCTGTTATTTCCTACGATGAGCCAGGAACATATTATTACAGGATCACACAGATCAATGATGGCAAGGCAGGAGTAACATATGACAGCACATATTATTCTTTGAGAGTATATGTAAGTATGGATTCAGAAGATGAAACTGTTTTAAAAGCTAACGCAGCATATTTTAAAAATTCAAATGCTGTTCCGATCAGTGTAAGAATGTATGACTATGATGAAACACCTATCAATGATGGTCATTCTCTTAAATTCTCTGATGGTGGTAATAAAAAATTCAAGCCATTCAACTATTATGTTGGAAAACAGAAGGGTGTTTACCAGGGAATAGTTGCAACAACTCTTGGAGAAGATGGATATCCATATCTTAATTCATCTACTACAAGTAGCAGCGAAAGCCTTTCATATCTTTTCAATGCTAATACAAATGGTGTTGTAAGCTCTAATGAAAATGCAGTTCTGTATCATGCAGACGGTAACGGAACATATTTATATTCAAGCAACAGCTTCTATCCATTTGGTGCAAAGGATTATCTGTTTGGCGTAATGACACAGACAGCATTTACGATCCCTGAAGATGGTATTGCTAATGGCAAGGATATGACATATACATTCTCGGGCGATGATGATGTATGGGTATATGTTGATGGTAAGCTTGTAATCGACCTTGGTGGTATCCATGATGCTTATGGAGCTCAGGTTAACTTCAATACAGGAGCTATAACATATTTCAATCCATCAGCAGGCGGCGATGCTCCTTCCAATTCATACATCAGTAACCTTAGCGAAGTATTCCCGGGTGGCTGGAAAGATGGAAAGATTCACGAGATCAAGATCTTCTACTTTGAGCGTGGTAAGTATCTTTCAAATTACACATCAGTATTTAATTTTGATCTTGTAGCTATTTTCGCTAACACATATGTAGAAACTCAAAAAGAGATAGTTCCTGTAAAGACAACTATCACAGGAGATAAGAAACTTACAGGTCGCGATCTTGCAGAAGGCGAGTTTACATTCCTTCTTTACGAAACAGGTTCTGACTTTGTAGTATCAGATACAGATGCTCCTTTATATACTGCAGTTAATAAGGCAGATGGAAGCTTTGCATTTGATGAGATCGAATACAAAGAAGCAGGCGATCATTATTATGTGGTTAAAGAACAGATCCCTGAAGGGGCTGTTTTAAATGAAGATGGATCCTACACTTATAATGATGTGACTTACGATGCATCACAGATAAATGTTACTGTAACAGTTACAGCCAATACAGATGGAGAGCTTTCACTTCAGATGACAACATCTTCAGCTGTTGCGTTTACTAATACATACAAGACTCCTGACGTACCTGTTACACCACCTTCAGATCCTCCTGTAACACCTGAGGATCCTCAGACTCCATCTACACCATCAACTCCATCAGAAACACCTTCTCAGACACCTACCCAGGTTGGCGCACCTCCTATTGCTATGACTGATGAAGGAACTGAAGTGGAAGAGCCTGAAGTACTTGGTGAGACACGTCTGGCTGTAACAGATGAAAGCAGTGTTCTTGGCGAGTCAAGAAATCATAATACAGGTGATGATTTTAATATAACAAAGAATATTATCATCATCTTAGCTGCATCAGCTGCAATCAGCTTACTGGTATTTGTAAGCAAAAAGCGCCGTGCAAACTAACAAAAACGGCACTTGATCAAAAACATATAAATAAAACAAAGAATATATAACATAAAAGTGTTATATCAAAAGAAAATAGTATAAAAATAACGCCTATCTTAAAGCTGGTACAGACTTGATCTGATCACAGCATGCAAGATAGGCGTTTTTTATCTATATCATAAGTATGATTCGCAAATCTATTATATAGATTTCTTATATATCTTTTTTATAGATAATCTAAATCTTATGGAATAAGCCTCTTTAGTATCTCTCCATAATTATCCGCTTCATGTGGGAAGGTACAGTCTATACAGCTTTTTATTGTTTTATCTCCCTTTTCAATATACTTTGGATTCCCAGGACATTCATCTTTAAAATATAAAGGACAATAGCAAAAGAGGCAGTTGATATGCTCTAAACCCTTGTGACAAGGATAATATTTGCAGTCTCTGTTTTCAAAATACTTAAAGGAATTCTCCATTTGATCCTCCATTTTGACTCCCTATTCATACAAAAAATATACATTATAATCTGAAAAGGCGCGTAAATACTTGCTTTCTTCAATTATAGCACAGTGTTTTGGACTATGGTTTATAAGACAAAAAAGTACATTTTTTGCATTTCGTCGTATAAAAAATGCTTTTTGTCGGATTATGAAACTAATTTTTGTGCAAGTGATAATGTAATATATGTCAGGAGGACATAAGCCACTGACAAACACTAACAACGAACTTTAAATTGCAAATAAGAATATGAGAGGAAAAGACAATGAGAAGAAAAATCGCAACTATGTTAATAGCAGGAACATGTACAGCATCAATGGTATTTGGATGCTTGGGAACAACTTCATTTGCTAAAGGTGGTTCCTCAAATAATAATTCACAGTCATCCAAAGACGATCAGAAGGACAATTCAAAGAAAAAGAAAAAAGACGATCAGGATGACAATTCAAAAAACAAATCTAAAAAGGATTATGGCGATGCAGAAGATGTTCTGGATGATGCACTTGATACAATATACGATTCATCTTGTATCGGTCTTTCAGGATCTTGCACAGTAACATATGAGAGTGGAGATGAAGCAGTACTTCCATCATACATCCTTGCATCTGATAATATCTACATGGAGATCCTTACATACGAAGATGATATTGATGAAGCAGCATACCTTATAGTTACATATCCTGAAAAGAAGAGCTGGACACAGTACGTTATTCCTGCTGGAGGATCCAAAGATGATATTCAGGTAGATACATATGATTTTGGAGATCTTGAAGAGTCAGGTTATTCAATCGCAATTGGAACCCTTACATATTATTCATCTGCTGAGTGGGAAAAGGGTAACGAAGGAAAAACAATCGAAGCTGAAATGGAAGATTATGATGCAAGCTATACAGCTGACATTGATAAGAATTCCCGAATAGAGAGATTTGAGACATCTTTCGGAAGCGAATATGAGATGTACTATGATGATGAGATCTCATTTATGACTAACGAGTTCGTTGAACTTCTTTCTGAGATGGAGCCAGATGAAGAAGGTTATATTGAATCATTCAGAGAAGGAATCGAAGATGATGATACAACTTCTTCAAATAGCGCAGATGTAGATGTTGATGCTGAAGTTCTTGATTATTATATTGATAAGCCTATCTACTGGTTTGATGATGTAATCAACATGCTTGATGAGGATGATTGGAGCTATGAGTCAGCTTATGAAGCACTTGAAACACTTGATGATGCTATAGACAATGAACTTAGCTACTTTGATAGTGATGCACTTGGAAAATTCTCTACAGGTTATGATGACAATTGCTATACAAAGGTAAAGAAGGGTAAGACATCATCTTACATTCTCCTCTTCTATGTACCTGAAGCAGATTGCTACGCACAGGTTGAAGTATATGTAAAGAATACTTCTAAGAGCGAACAGTATGCAGTTGACTGCACAATCACAGGATATTCTATCTGTGAAGAATAATTGATAAGGTATTATGTGGCTGATGTAAACTACTTAAAGATTTCTCTAACGTATTTCAAATAAAAATAAGCATTTTTAAAGGGGACTGTCCTTGTGGACAGTCCCCTTCTTTAAAGTTCAAAAATAAACTTAATTATTTTAGGATTAGTCTTCGTCACGAACGAATACAACTTCAAGATCCTCATCTAAACCTAAATCGCTACCAGCAAGAGTACCTGTAAGGTTGCCATCTTCATAAGTAAGAGGCCATCCTTCACCTTCCTCACCGTCTTCGTCAACGATTTCTACACCTTTAAGTGTAACAACATCACCATCGATTTCGTACTCACCGCTCTCATCTTCTTCAAGCGCTTCCATATCGAATTCCTGCACCATCTCATCAATGAATGTATCTTTATCTGAGTATCCCATTACTTCCCAAATTGAAGTAAATCCAGCTTCCTGAAGATCTTCCTCATTAGTTTCTAATACTTCATAAAGATAATCTTCGATGTTGTCACTCATGAAAGTTCTGAAGTTTTCTTCTGTAGCCTTAGAATCAACTGTAAGGCTGTACTCGCCTTCTGAAAGCTCAAGCTGGTAAGGCATTGTGAAAGAACCTTTCCATTCGTAGTCGCTTGATCCAACTTCATCTTCAAAACTAGCTATAAAGTAGTCTGTGAAGTCAAGTTCAGCAGTATAGTTACCATCGAAGTTCTTTTTGCTACAACCAACAAGTGAAAGAATCATAGTTGTAGCGAGCACGATTGCTCCTAATTTCTTCTTCATCATAATATTTTTTCCTCCTAATAGTGTTTCTAATTAAATAGATTAATTAAACACAGCTATTAATTTTTATCATGTTCCAGAACAAAAAGCAACACATTCGGTAATGATTATAACGAAAAAATGTCAAAATTATGAAAAAAACTGAAAATATCAACCTTGACACCACAGCTTCAATTTGTTAAAACATATACTGTTGTAAACTCCACTAAATGCTAAATTTGCGATAAATGTCATGATTGTGAAGCAGACATTTATCGTTTTTTGTATGTCTAAGGGAAAAGAGGATAAAGTGATGGAAAAGTATGAGTTTTTAAAGGATCTTGCGATCATTTTGTTATCAGCAAAGTTTTTTGGACTTGTTGCCAAGAAATTCAAGGCACCTCAGGTTGTAGGTGAGATCATAGCAGGTCTTATAATAGGTGGATGCTTTCTTGGAATAGTAGAAGAGTCTTCATTTATCTCAGGAATTGCTGAAATTGGCGTTATCATGCTCATGTTTGAAGCTGGCCTTGGCACAAACATGAAAAAGCTTAAGGAAACAGGCGTTAAAGCTACAATAATAGCCTGTGCAGGCGTTTTTATCCCGCTTATTCTTGGTACTATTTTATATATGAGCTTTTATGGATTTGCCGCTTACGGTACAGAAGAGTTCACTAAAGCTCTTTTCATAGGAACTATCATGACTGCTACTAGCGTAAGTATTACTGTTGCAGCTCTTAAAGAGATGGGTAAGCTCTCAGGTACTATCGGAACTACTATTATGAGTGCGGCTATCATAGATGATGTAATCGGAATTATTGTTCTTACAATGGTTCTGGGACTTCGCGATACTACTCAGAATGCAGGAATTGTTATAGTTAAGTCAGTTCTTTTCTTTGCCCTTGCTGCCGTGACAGGTTTTGTCGTATATAAGGTGTTTGCATGGCTTGATACAAGATATGAGCACACCAGAAGAATTACGATCGCATCACTTGCATATTGCCTTGCAATGGCTTATGTAGCTGAGAAATATTTCGGAATTGCGGATATTACAGGCGCTTATGTAGCAGGTATCGTACTTTGTAACCTTTCTGATGCTACATATATTGAGCGTCGTGTTGATATCAGCTCTTACCTTGTTTTTGCTCCTGTATTCTTTGCCGGAATAGGCCTTAAGACAAGCTTTGAGTCTATGGATGGAACACTCCTTGTTTTCTCTATAGCATTTGTAGCTGTTGCACTTCTTGGAAAAGTTGTCGGATGTGGCCTTGTATCAAGAGCACTTAAATTCGGCTGGTCAGATTCTCTTAAGATCGGTTTTGGAATGATGACAAGGGGTGAAGTTGCCCTGATCGTTACCAACAAGGGTCTTGATGCAGGAGTTATATCAAATGAATACTTTTCTGCAGTAATACTACTTATAATCATCAGCTCAATTTCAACACCTCTTCTTCTTAAAATGCTGTATAACAGGGACGAAAAGAGTGCTAAAGCCTGAAATAATTATTAAAAACCCTTAAGTTATTTTGTGTCTTGTAAAGTCCTTTTCATATGTTATCATTGGTATATAGGCGTTTGTTTTCAAAGAAAGGAGACAGGCTATGAAGTACGTGTGTCAGGTATGTGGATACATATATGACGAAGAAAAGGAAGGCGTTCCTTTTGACAAGCTGCCGGATGACTGGACTTGTCCGTGTTGTCATCAGCCCAAATCGGAATTCAAACCAATGGCAAAGGAAGGGGATAAAGACATGGCTAATACAAATCCATACGCAGGTACACAGACAGAGAAGAACCTTGAAACAGCATTTGCAGGTGAATCTCAGGCAAGAAATAAATACACTTACTTTGCATCTGTTGCAAAGAAAGAGGGCTATGAGCAGATCGCAGCTCTTTTCTTAAAGACAGCAGACAATGAGAAAGAGCATGCTAAGATGTGGTTCAAAGAGCTTAAGGGCATCGGAGATACCAAGGCTAATCTTGCAGCAGCTGCTGATGGCGAGAACTATGAGTGGACAGATATGTATGAAGGCTTCGCTAAGACAGCTGAAGAAGAAGGCTTCAAAGAACTCGCTGCTAAGTTCCGTATGGTTGGCGAGATTGAGAAGCACCATGAGGAAAGATATCGTGCTCTTCTTAAGAATGTAGAGACAGCTAAGGTATTCGAGAAGAGTGAAGTTAAGGTTTGGGAGTGCCGTAACTGCGGACATATCGTAGTTGGTACTAAGGCTCCTGAAGTATGTCCTGTATGTAATCACCCTCAGTCATACTTTGAAGTACACGAAGAGAATTATTAATAAATTTTGTTATAAAATCCAAAACTTCCGGGATGCATGTTCCGGAAGTTTTTTTTATTATTAAATGGATGACGAAGATGGCCTTGAATCAGAAAAATACAGTAGAAGTGCGCTTTTGTAATTCTTTTAAGAGATCATAAATATACAGGAGGAGAATTATTAAATGGAGGAGTTTTCATTCCAGCTTAAAGTAAGGGGAGACAACTTTAACGGCCACTATACCAATGGTTTATCCATGGCTAATAGTGAAAGCGTTAAAAGGTGCAAAGTAGTAGAAAAAGATGCCGATAAGACGGTCTATGAAGCAGATAATTACAGGGTTACGGCTTTCCATGTCACGGAAGATGGCGTAACAAAGTGCCATACAGTGTTTGAAAATACATCTAAAGAAGATATTACAATTGAGCTATTGTCTTCATTTTGTGTAGACAATATTGAAGCTGATGTCCTTCACAGGGCAACATCATTCTGGAGCGCTGAAGGAAAGCTCATTTCCCAGAAATTGACAGATCTTAACATGGAACCATCTTGGAATAAGCATGGTACGAGAGTAGAAAAGTTCGGGACTCTTGGATCAATGCCTGTTCGTAAGTGGTTCCCGTTTGCAGTACTTGAAAATTCCAAGACATCGGATTTTATAGGAGTTCAGATATATTGCGCATCCAGTTGGCAGATAGAGGTATTCAGGAATGATGATCCTGTGACTATGTGCGGCGGCCTTGCAGATTTTGATTATGGTCACTGGTGCAAGACTATACATGCGGGTGAGAGCTTTACATCTCCAAGGGCAGTTGTAGCTAAAGGAAAGAGCCTTGAAGAGGTCTGTGACAAGCTTGTAAAGGCGCAGAATCCCAGGATTTCTGAAGTGGATAAGGATCTTCCCATTATTTATAACGAATACTGCACGACATGGGGGAATCCTACTCTTGAAAACATAGAGAAGATCTGCAAATCTCTTCAGAACACCAATGTTAAATATCTTGTTATCGACAGCGGCTGGTACAAACAGCCTGATAAATACTGGTGGGATACGATAGGAGATTGGAATGAGAGCATAGAACTTTTTCCAAATGGAATAAAGGAGATGACAGATCTTATAAAATCCTATGGCCTTATTCCAGGCATCTGGTTTGAGTTTGAGAAGGCAGCAACACTGTCACATCTTTATGAACAGACAGAGCACCTTTTAAAACGTTTTGGAGAGCCTATTACAGTTGATGGTCAGAGATTCCTTGATATGAGAGATGACTGGTGCATAGACTATCTGTCTGAGAAGGTCATAGAGTTTCTTAAAAAGAACGGATTTGGCTATATAAAGGTTGATTATAACGATACTATTGGCGTAGGGTGCGACGGCGCAGAGAGCCTTGGTGAAGGTCTTAGACAGAGCGTACTTGGAACTCAGAAGTTCTTCAAAAAGCTTTCTGATGAGATTCCATCACTTGTTATAGAAAACTGTTCAAGTGGCGGTCACAGACTTGAGCCATCCATGATGGAACTTGTATCACAGGCAAGCTTTTCTGATGCGCATGAATGTAGGAGTATTCCTGTAATAGCAGCTAATCTTCACAGGCTGATAAGACCCGAGCAGAGCCAGATCTGGGCGGTTCTAAGGGCAGCAGATGATTTGGACAGGGTCAACTATATATTAAACTCTACATTCCTTGGAAGGATGTGCCTTAGCGGCGAGATATTTGATATTGGTGAGGAGTCCTGGGATGCGGTTAATAAGGCTATCACATTCTATGAAGAAGTTAGGCATATCATTAAAGACGGCATGACGACTGTAATAGACTGTGAGTGTAATGATTATAATAATCTTACAGGTCATCAGGCAGTCTTAAGAGAACTAGGAGATGAAGCGCTGCTTATAGTACATACCTTTGAAGATGGCGCCAATCCTGATATACATAAATATCTTGAAGGCTACAAGGTTGTAAGCACCTTTGGAAGTGAACTTGACGGAGACTTTAGGGGAAGGTCGTTTTATTTGCAAAAGAGTATTAGACAATAATACTAAAGACTATTAATTAATTTGCCGAGAAATACCATGGAGCCTTTAACTTTATTTGCATTGACGATAAAAGATGGAGCTCGTGGATGAATCTTATCGCTATAGCGGTAGCGGATTATTGCGGATTTATATTACTTCTTGCAATGCTCATCAGCAGCCGCATAAGAATGTCAGATAAATTAACTGAATATAAGATTTTTTCTGCCATCGGCATCCTGTCAGCAGTAGCCTGCGTTGTGGATTTCCTGATGTTTTATAGTGATGGGAAAGATGGCGTTTTGTTTTATATCATCAATCTGCTCGGCAATACATACTGCTTTATAGCTAACCCGATCTTTGCTATCGGCTGGTGCATGTTTACGGAGCTTAAGCTCTATAAGTCTGAGACCAGGATCAAAGAAAGATATAAATATCTTATGATTCCTGGGATTATCCTAATAGTAATATGCATCATCAACCTGTTTTATCCTGTAGTTTTCTATATAGATGAGAACAACATTTATCACAGGCTTCCACTCAGCTATTTTTACTATATCGTAGCAACAGCCTACATGCTCTATAGCGCTGTAGTTGTTAATGTTTATGAAAAGAGATTCGGCAAAGTGAGATTTTTCCCTTTGCCTCTGATGCTGGGGCCGATCGCTCTTGGATGCCTCGTACAGAATATTTTTTATGGTATATCACTTATATGGGTTTCTTTGGCGGTAGGTATTACTTCGATCTACATGTCTATCCAGAATGAGTTTTCATATCTTGATACGCTTACAGGGCTTTATAACAGAGCCTATCTGTATTATGTCCTCAATGCCTTTACAAGAGATACAAATAGCACGCTCGGGGGCATAATGATCGATATGGATTATTTTAAGAATATCAATGATACCTATGGTCATACGTCCGGAGATAAAGCTCTGACAGATGTTGCATGGGTTCTTACGATTGCAAAGCCGGACAAAGCGATTGCAATAAGATTTGCAGGAGATGAGTTTATCCTTCTGATGAAGGATGCTAATGAAGATGAGCTGAAAAAGGCAATTCTTAATGTCAAAAAAGAACTTGCCAAATTTAATGATACCGAAAACAGACCATACAAACTGTCTCTTTCAATGGGATACAGTTTGTATGATCATAAAAATGATGACATGGACAGCTTCTTCAGACATATGGACGAAATGATGTATGAAGAAAAAGAGCAGACGCATTCTGCAAGGGAGTGATACAAAAAAGCTTCCTCCAAAGTAGATAAGGCAATTTGCCAAACTGCTTTAGAGGAAGCGTTTTTTATTGTTTTAAATAGCTTGCTATCATTTCTTTAATTCTCTTTTCAGGCTTAACGAGAGCCTGCATGCTTTCGTTCTTGTTCAGATTATCGATGATAGCTGCAATATAGCGATTCATATTTATGCTGCAGTAGTATTCTTTTTCAAGCAGCTCTTTTTTCTGATATACAAGGTTAGTCGTGAATATTCTGTCGAAAAGCCCCTCTTCATAAGCTTTATCCAGCTTTTCAAATCCGCTTGAAAAAAGTCCAAAGGTTGAGAAGATAAATACTCTTCTGGCACCTCTGCTTTTGATCTGTTTGCATACATCGATTATGCTGCCACCTGATGCTATCATATCGTCAACAACGATAGCATCCATTCCGTTAAGATCTCCGCCGCAGAAATCGTGGGCGATTATAGGATTAGTACCATCTACGATATTGGAATAATCACGCCTTTTATAGAACATACCAATATTTACGCCGTAAACAGATGCAAGGAATACAACGCGTTCTGTAGCGCCCTCATCAGGAGCGATGAACATAAGGTGATCTTTGTCAATCTGAATATCTTCGTATTCGGTAAGAAACCCTTGAGTGAACTGAAGAGCAGGAGATACATTTTCAAGTCCAATAAGAGGCACAACATTGGCTATTCTTGGATCATGGGCATCAAAAGTTACGACTCTGTTGACGCCAAGAAATTCCAGCTCTTTGAGCATGATAGCGCAGTCAAGAGATTCTCTTGTGACCTTCCTGTGCTGACGACCTTCATACATAAACGGCATTACTACAGTGATCCTTGCAGCATTACCATTACATGCCACGATTATGCGCTTTAGATCCTGATAATGATCATCCGGAGACATGCGATTCATCTCGCCGTCCATCTTGTAACGGAGAGAATTGTTGCATACGTCGACCATTATATAAAGGTCCTTATCCCTGACGGATTCAGAGATCATACCTTTGGCTTCGCCGCTGCTAAAGCGTGGACATTTGCATGGGATCAGGTAGTTTTCGGATTCACGCCATTTACAAAGAGTGCTGTTTATCTTTATCCCCTGTTCCTGAAAGGATTCAAGTGCGATTATGGCCAGATTGTCTTTCATATGGTTCTCCTTATATGGTAAAGCGAATTACGAAATATATGGTTCACTTTTATTATATAGGGTTCGATAGAAGAATTATAGTATTAGACATGGATAAGGTATATTATGGGTATAAAAAAAGCGAGGGCCAAATCTGACCCTCGCCAATTTTATATAATTCCCGGTCACTTAAAAGTGCCAGCAAAAGTAGCCATTACAGGACTATTATTTCTCCCATTTCCAGTCAGCAACTTCAGGAAGATCAAGACCTACCTCGTGGATGTACTGCTTGTGCTCAACAAGCTTGTCGCTCATACGCTGGTAGAGATAAGCACCACGGTTTCCAAGCTGTGGAAGATACTTAAGAGCATCCTGTACAAGGTGGAATCTATCGATGTTGTTCTGAACTCTCATATCGAAAGGAGTTGTGATAGTTCCTTCTTCCTGGTATCCGCGAACGTGCATAAGTCTGTTGTTGTGACGACGATATGTAAGCTCGTGAATAAGTGTAGGATAGCCGTGGAAGTTGAAGATTACAGGCTTATCAGTTGTGAAGAGCATGTCATATTCAGCGTGTGAGAGACCGTGAGGGTGCTCTGATGCAGGCTGAAGTTTGAACAGGTCGACAACGTTGATGAATCTGATCTTAACTTCAGGAAGTTCCTTGTTAAGGATTGATACAGCTGCAAGTGCCTCGAGTGTAGGTGTCTCACCTGCACAAGCGAAGATGATATCAGGTTCCTGCCCCTGGTCATTGGAAGCCCAATCCCAGATACTGATACCCTGTGTGCAGTGCTTAACAGCCTGTTCCATAGTGAGCCACTGTGGACGAGGATGCTTAGAAGCAACGATAACGTTTACATAGTTACGGCTTCTTACGCAGTGATCGAAAGTAGAGAGCAGGCAGTTAGCATCTGGTGGAAGATACAGACGTACTACGTCAGCTTTCTTGTTAGCGATATGATCCATGAATCCGGGATCCTGGTGTGTGAATCCGTTGTGATCCTGCTGCCATACGTTAGATGACAGAAGAAGGTTAAGAGATGCGATCTCTTCTCTCCATGGAAGCTGGTTGCAAACCTTAAGCCACTTAGCGTGCTGAGCTACCATTGAGTCGATGATACGGATGAATGCCTCGTAGCTTGCGAAGAAACCGTGACGACCTGTAAGAAGGTATCCTTCAAGCCATCCTTCGCACATATGCTCTGAAAGCATTGAGTCCATAACACGTCCGTCAGCGTTAAGAGCATCATCGATATCAAGAGTATCTGCATTCCATACTCTGTTTGTCTCATCGAATACAGCATTAAGTCTGTTGGAGTTGGTTTCATCAGGACCAAATACACGGAAGTTGCGTGATTCCTTGTTGAGCTTGATGATATCACGAACGAACTTACCAAGTTCTGTCATATCCTGTCCGTCTTTTTCGCCGGGAGCTGTTACATCGAAAGCGTACTTACGGAAGTCAGGCAGACGAAGGTCACGAAGAAGCAGACCACCGTTACCATGAGGGTTAGCACCGATACGTGCATTGCCAGTAGGAGCAAGTGCCTTAAGTTCAGGGATAAGCTTACCGTTCTCATCAAAGAGTTCTTCTGCATGATAGCTCTTGAGCCACTTTGTAAGGATCTCAAGGTGATCATCATGATCCATCATTACAGGAACCTGATGTGCTCTCCAGTAATCTTCAACCTTATCGCCATTTACATAATCAGGGCCTGTCCATCCCTTAGGAGTTCTAAGGACGATCATAGGCCATACAGGACGAGTTGTGTCGCCTGTCTCACGAGCGTGCTTCTGGATAGCCTTGATCTCTTCGATGACGCTGTCCATAGCTTCAGCCATCTTTCTGTGCATATCCATAGGGTCTGAACCCTCTACGAAATATGGCTTCCAGCCCATACCTTCGAAATATTTCACAAGCTCTTCGTGTGAGATACGTGAAAGGATAGTAGGGTTAGCAATCTTATATCCATTGAGGTGCAGAATAGGAAGAACAGCACCGTCTGTCTTAGGGTTAAGGAACTTATTGGACTGCCATGATGTAGCAAGAGGTCCTGTCTCAGCCTCACCATCACCAACAGTAACAGCTGCAATAAGGTCTGGGTTATCAAATACAGCACCAAATGCATGTGCTATAGAATAGCCGAGCTCACCACCTTCGTTGATAGAACCGGGAGTCTCAGGTGCACAGTGGCTTGGAACACCGCCTGGGAATGAGAACTGCTTGAACAGCTTCTGCATACCTTCTTCGTCTTCGCTGATGTTAGGATAGATCTCGCTGTAAGAGCCTTCAAGATATGTGTTGGCAACATAGAAGTTTCCGCCATGTCCGGGACCTGATAATAAGATCATATCAAGGTCATATCTCTTGATAGCACGGTTGAGGTGTACATAAACAAAGTTCTGTCCAGGTACTGTTCCCCAGTGACCAACGATTTTCTTCTTGATCATATCCATTGTTAATGGCTTCTTAAGAAGAGGATTTTCTAACAAATAGAGCTGGCCAGCTGAAAGATAATTGGCTGCACGCCAGTAGGCGTTCATCTTAGTGAGTAGCTCGTCTGTGATAGGTCCTTTTTCTTCACAGACAGTTGTCTTAACGTCTTCCATTTCTTCTCCTTTATTACTTGTGAATCCTTATAAATAGCTGTGAAAAGAGGCTATTTACTTTACTACTTTCCGTGTTAAAAATTAACACGAACTCGATAATATAACATTACGAAAAAAAATACAATAGCAAACTAAAATATTTTATTTAAGACTAAAAATATAGCAATTAATGAAAAAAATCTAGCAAGTATTAAGTATACTTACCAGATGAAAAGTATTAACATAAAGGATTATTTTTTGATAGGGAAAAATCGCGATATATAGAGCAAAACTTAACCAGTTAAGAACAAGATATGATAAGTATGATATCACAATCCTATGATATTGTAAATTGACAGTGGGCAGATTTTTGTCACTGAGTTTATCTGTAACTAAAGTAATATAGATATAATCAAAATAAGTAATCTTTATTTTTGATAAGCATGAGGTTATTTTATGAGCGACAATTTACAACACAGAAAAGGATCCGTAAATGTTCTTTTTACAGATGCAAATGGAAAACCACTTGCAGGTAAGGATATTAAGATAAGACAGACAGGCCATGAGTTCTTATTTGGCTGCGGCGCATTTGATGTTCTTCCTCTTACAGCTCCTCAGGATGGCCCGAATCTTGCCATGTATGATGATGATAAGGCTAAGACCAGAGCTATGTTCCAGGACAGAATGGATAAGTGGACTGATATGTTCAACTTCGGCACACTTCCTTTTTACTGGGGAGGATATGAACCAGTTGAAGGCAAGATCCAGTATGAGAGCAGAATGAATGCTGCCAAGTATCTTACAGAGCATGGTGCCAAGGTAAAGGGACACCCACTTTGCTGGCATACAGTATGTGCTGACTGGCTCATGAATTATGATAATGCAACTATCCTTCAGAAGCAGCTCGACAGAATTAACCGCGACGTAACAGCTTTTAAGGGTACTATCGATATCTGGGATGTTATCAATGAAGTTGTTATCATGCCTGTATTTGATAAGTATGATAATGCTATTACAAGAATATGTAAGGATTTAGGAAGAATCCGCCTTATTAAGGAAGTATTCGAAGCTGCCAAGGCTGCTAATCCGGATGCGACACTCCTTATCAATGACTTTAACCTTTCAGAAAGTTACAGAATACTGATCGACGGATGTCTTAATGCAGGAGTTCCGATCTCAGCTATCGGAATCCAGACACACCAGCATCAGGGATATATGGGCAAAGAGAAGCTTGAAGATATTCTTGAGAGATTCTCATTCTTCGGACTTCCGCTTCACTTTACAGAGAATACACTCGTGTCAGGACACCTTATGCCACCTGATATCGTGGATCTTAATGACTATCAGGTTGATGAGTGGCCTTCAACTCCTGAAGGAGAAGAGCGCCAGAAGAAGGAATGGTCTGAAATGTATCATGTCCTTTTCGAGCATCCTTTGGTTGAAGCTGTAACTGGCTGGGATCTTGCAGATGGTGCATGGCTTGGAGCTCCAAGCGGTCTTCTGAGAAAAGATGGAACGCCTAAGCCTTCTTACCTTGAGATCAAGAGACTTATCAAGGAAGAGTGGCATACAGAATATACAGTTCATACAGATGAGAATGGACGAGCTACAGTTGAGGGCTTTAGAGGCTCTTATGTAGCGGAAGAAGGCGATGCAAGCGCATCATTTACAATTTCAAAGAGCAGTACAGAAGAAAAACTGTCACTTGCTCACTAAAACTGCTGTTTCCTAAAAATTTCAATAAATACTTCAAACCAAAAGCGGGTAGGCTTCATGTCTACTCGCTTTTGGTTTGGGTGAGATTGTCGCAAAGGGAGAAGATTCCAGAGGCCGATAGTTGATAAATGATTTTGTGGTCGTGAAAATTATATTAAATTCAAGGCATGATATCTGGAATAATATATTCTGGGATTCATAAACTCGCTTCGCTCAAACAATGAATCCCTTACAAGAATATATTATTCCATCTATCAAGCTCTTGAATTTAATATAATTTTCAAAGACCACAAAATCATTTATCAACTACCAGCCTCTGGAATCTTCGAGTTTTTGGCAATGTCTTATATGTGCGAAGCTAGAGTTGATTAGTTTTAGTTAATTAAGTAGCGTGCTTTCGAGATAACGTATTAGTGCTTTAATGGTCTCCTGGTATTGCTTAAAATAAATTTTAGAATCAACTTTTTCTATATGTAATAGGTTCTGGTCAAAAAGCGCTGATGTATGGTGGGAGATTGTTGCAGTGGTAAGACCGAGCTTACCAGCGAGCTGGGCACCGTACATGGCTTCGTTTTTGGTGAGCTCGAGGATTTCGAGCTTACTTTTATCGGACAGGAGCTTTAAAATTGTGAGAGCCCTTTCTTCTGTTAGCATGTTCCTGTTTTTGATAACAGAATCGAAAGTCAGGCTATCGCTGAAGATAGCTCCGATCAGGACTCTTGGAAGGGAGGATTCTAATGAATCACCTCTGATGCTGAAGCTTATCTTGGAGCACTGGAGATAGGATATGTGGATGATGCTATCCTTGGGGTAAGTGTTTTCTTCGGTGGTATCACCTGAGAATAACTTCTTCATTATGAACTCAATAAAAGGCTCTTTTCCAACTTCTTTTTTAGTATATTCAATGGTTCTTTGGCCGAAGGCTTCGAGCTTTTTTTCGTGCTTCTTGATGATCTTAGCAGCGCGTTCGAGAAGAGGGAAGAGGATTTCTATGTGCTCATCACGGTGGAGGTAAAGTTTTTGAAGCTTTAACTTATCGCTGTCACTTAGATTGGCTTCAAATATGGCATCGAAGATCTCGGTGGAAGATACGTCTTCTTTATCGTCACCTTCGGAAGAATTTGATTCAATGCTCTTTACCATTTGAAAAAAGAACTTATTGTATTTGTTTTCATCTATCTCGGATAAGTATTTTTTGTAATCCTTAACTGAGATATTATCTGCGATATCGTCAAATGGGCAGCTGCTACCCTCGTTTACGAATAGAATATTTACAAAAGAAATGACAAACTGGCCTTTGCTGGAAAAATAGTATCCGATAGTTTCAAGGTCGTCTTTAAATTCTTTTCTGGCATCTTCTTCGATAGAGGATAGTTCTTCTACGAGCTTTTTTCCTCGGGACCGGGAACGATTCCGTGTTTGTCGGCGCTTTCTGCCATATAGGTGGAAACATAGGGAGCGGGATGAGATAAGATATTAAGTAGCGCAAGGCTTTCTCCAACGTATTGTATTTTATAAGAATAGTTATTCATCGGCTCCTCCAAAGGGGTATTTGATTTATTTATGCTATGAGGTAGGTGTCAAAAGTTCCTTTTGACACCTTATGACTAACGGATTGTTCCGTTTCTTCGAAACTCTCACATCTACGTTCCACTCCGGTCGGCGCAAAGCAGACATCCCCCGGATGTCTTGCGCCCTAAAACATTCGCAAATCCGCACTACGTGCTACTTTGCTCATGTTTTGCGGGTCATAAATTCATATTCGATTTCGAGCAAGCTCGAATCGAAATGACTTTTGACCCTTACGTCATATTATTTTTAAATCCATATGTTTTGTAATAGGATAAAAGATGAACAAGTCAGCACACAGGTTCGGGATTTTTATGGCCTTCTTCTGTATTTGAGATGGCATCTGCCATTTCTTTACTCTGAGCATTTTTCTGTTTCATCTCGGCTTCAGCTTCTTCGATAGCTTTAGAACTGGTTGTGAGCATGTAGATACCAAAAAGGAAAGCAATAATACCTGCGATTATCAAAATAGTCTGTGTTGATGTAAATTTTACCACAATTCCGATGATAAATGCAGCTACAGGTGTGATGGCACAGGAAATGGCACCTCCGATACCGGATACTCTTGCGAGGTAGGATTTATCTATAACATTGAACATTTCAACGCTTATATACATGTTTCCAAGAGCTACTCCAAAGCCAAGTGATGCACACAGAACGATCAGAACAATGGCAGCTCCAAATCTCTTTTCATAAAGGGGCTGTGCTGCAACAAGGCCGATATAGAACATAACGATGAGGCCTATCATCATGATTATAGAAGCTTTGCCTGTCAGAAATTTTCTGATAGAAGGGAATAAAAGTGAGCCGAGGAGTGTTGAAACTGTGATTGTGATTCCCATGATGGAAAGGAGCTCCGGGCCGCCTTTTAAAACTTCAGTCATAATAGGAGTCTGAAGGCTATTGATGGGAACAAGTATACCATTTAAAAACAGAGCTACGAATGCGAATACTACAAGGATTTTTTTGCCAGCGCAGTATTTAAATCCGTCTTTAAGTTCATGTATATAGCCTGAAACGCTTGCAGTAGCTTCTTTTTTGAGTTCTTCTTTAGGGAGTTTCATCCATGCAATGAAGAGAGCGGAAAGAATGAATGTTACCATATCAAGATAGATGGCTCCGCTACTTCCAATAAGAGCGATGATAGCTGCAGCCATACCGGTTCCGACGAGCTCTGTTATGGAAGAAATTGAAGTGTTAAGAGATATAGCTTCATTATAAGACTCTTTATCAACGATCATAGGGAACATTGCAGTGCCTGCTGGTGAACGGAAGGCTTCTGCTGTGGATATAACAAGACTTAAAAGACCAATAAAGCGGAGCATTCAAAAAGCCCATCATAAGACCTGTAGCCATAATGCCAACGCAGATGGCGCGTATTATATCGGTTATGATCATGATGTTCTTTTTACAATGATTTTCAACCCATGGACCTACAAGAGGTGTGACAAAAATAGTGGGAAGGCGGTTGATAGCATATATAATAGCAGACCAGGCAGCCTGACCTGTGAGTTCATATACGATCCATGAAGAGGCAATGGCATCTACAGAATCACCAAAACGGTTAACAACAGTTGAAGCAAGATCTTTACAGTAGTTTTTGTTTTTGAATAACTTTCCATACTTGGTACTCATACGCATTCTCCCTGATATTTGATTGTCATTTGACGTGTTCCGAAAACATTAGATGAATATCTAACACATCTTTCATTGTTATCATATACGTATATTAGATGAGTGTCAAGCGACAGGTTAGATGATAATAAAATCGCTACGATGTTGCATTAAAAAAAATCAATAATGCCAGGTGTTTATATTAGATGAAGAGCTAAAAAACGTTGTCCATCTTGCTTTTTTCACTATATTTGTGGCAGACGGACAGATATTGTAATATATAGAAATGGATATGTTTTCGCAACTTTGAATCAGAAATCCGCAAGTATGAAAAAAGAAATATCACTAGTAGGGAGGGCATATGAAAAGCTATAAGATCAAAGAAAAACTCGAGCCTATCGAACTTAAATCATATAAAAATCTCGATTTCCAATATGTCGTAGTCATGACAAATGAAGAGTGGAAAGAGCGCGGCACCGATTTTGACATGGGTATTGAATGGGATATCTATTTCAGGTCAGGAAGTGGTACCAGAGCTGAGGTTAACTACGACTCAATTACAGGTAAGTTCTCTATATTAGACAGACATGATATGCCAAATAAAGCAGGCGAATTCACTTTTTCCCTCGATGAAAAAGGAATAATCTTCGTTGATGATAATGGTCTTGCAGCAGAGATCATCGAAAAGATCGCCACAACCAAGAAACTTTTCAATCCATGTCTTGAAAGATTTCTGTATGATTTCCTTGAACAGATAATATATAACGATGCAGAACTTCTGGCATCTTATGACAGGAACCTTGATGAGATAGAAAAGCAGATATTCGGCGGCCATACAGATAATGTACTTATGAAGATCGCAGAGATAAGAAATCATCTCAGGGATCTTAAGATTCACTATCTGGAACTGATGGATGTGTGCCAGGAATTTGAAGAAAACGAGAATGAATTCTTCATGGCAAGCAACGAAAGATATTTCCACCTTGTAAACCAGAGAATCCAAAGACTCTATGAAAGAGTAACTTCCCTTGTAGAATTCACTATCCAGCTTCGCGAATTCTGCCAGTCCAAAACTGATGAGAAGCAGAACAGTAACCTTGCATATCTCACAGTTATATCAAGTATCTTCATGCCACTGACTCTTATCGTTGGATGGTACGGAATGAACTTTAAGTACATGCCCGAGCTCGACGAGAAGTGGGCATATCCTTTTACTGTTGTCCGGCACATTAAATGAGTCCTCAATCTTCACTTTAAATGAGGCTGCATAGGGGGTCAGACAAAGGGTTCAGTCAGATTGTTTGACACCTGATTTTCAGATTATATAAATGAAATCATCCCTCACGCACTTTAAATGAGTGAGGGATGTAATCCTAACCAAGTTCGCAGTCATTGACTGCCTGCATGACGATGTCGGTTGTAATGAGATCAGCTTTGGCGCTGTCACCTATAAGGAGGCTGGCGTTACAGTACTTGTTTATGAGACGCGGAGTACCATCAGCTGCGTTGAGTATTGCTTCCATTGCTGCATCATCAAAGATGGTCTGATTACAGCCAGCACCTTTGAGCTTTTCAGAGATATAGCTGCGGCCTTCTTCCTTGGTCACACCATCAAGGTTGTAGTTCATGACGATTCTCTGCCTGAGGGGTTCATGAATACCAAGCCCAAGTGTGGAATTAAGGTTCGGAAGTCCGGCAAGCAGAATGACTGCTCTGTCCCTGGAATCCATCTCAAAGTTAAAAAGAATCTTGAGATCGTTAAGGATGGCATTGTTGATATAGTTCGCTTCATCAATGATGATCACAGGCGTTTTCCTCTTTTCAACGGACAGGCGTGTGACTTCTTCCTGGATGATCTTGAAATTACTTGGTTTCTTGAATGCAGGCTGGGCGCCAAACTCTGAAACAAGATTTCTGTAGAAATCATTCGGGGTCAGGGTGGAAAGACTTGAATATATAACTTTATACAGCGAGGGATTCAGCGATGATGACCAGTGCCTTATGACAGTTGTCTTGCCTCTACCGGGACTTCCGGTGAGCAGGCCGAATCCTTTGGTCTTGGCCAGGTAGTCAAGGCGGAACAGGGCTTCCCTGTGTTCTGCGGTATCAACGATTATCTCCCTTGAGTTCTTGATAAATGGGTTAAACTCAAGCCCGTAGCGTGTAAAGTATTCCATCAGTCTTCTCCTCTGCAGATATGTACCTTGTCTCTCTTAACTTTGGAATTCTCCACTTTGTTTAGGAGACGGATTGGCGTAAGTGTTCCATCGGCTTCAACAATGTAAATTTCGTCAAGCCCTGGAGAATAGCGGAGCTTGATATGCTGCTTTGAAAAACGGCAGTCCACTTCGTATTCAACCTGGTCTATGGTGATGACATTATCAGCCGAGACTCTTCTTTCGATTTCGAGGAGGAAGGAGTGGTCTATCTCTTCATCGCTGAGGCGGTGGAAAAGATTTGGTTCTGAGAAGTATCTGTCCTGCGGTGATCTTCCGTTTAAGGAAGAATGTACGGTCTGATTGTACTTCTGCACATAGGCAAAGAGATTACCTCTGAGTTCATCGAGGGAATGGAAATCCCTGATGTCGAGGCCTGACATCCACTGATCTTTCATGGTGCGGAACCAGCGCTCGATCTTTGCTTTCTGTGTAGGCGTGTAAGGCTGGTCATAATGGATGACTGAGCCGATGCGGGCGGCAAGGAGTTCCATCTGCTTGTTCTTGTAGGAACTGCCATTGTCAAAGTTGAACATCTGTGGACGTCCATACTTTGCAACTGCTGATTTTATGACAGACATGAGGTTAACAAAGTTGTCATTGAAGAAAACATCTATGCCTACGATGAACCTGCTTGCATCATCGATAAGGGCAATGATGTAGACTTTATGCTTCTTGCCATCATCGGTCTTAAGATAGGGGCCAACGCTTGAATCTCCGCACCATACCTCGTTGATGTGTGGGCGCTCGTAACGTCGCATGTCAGGGTTTGTGGTGGTCTTCATTTCAAGTGAGAGCTGATTGACGTAGCGGTTGACTGTTGATTCTGAAACAGTGCCTACTTTTATGCTTCCGTTATCCTGAAGCTGTCTGTGGATAGATGCTGCGGACATGCGGGGGTAGTTGGTTTTGAGATATCTGATCTGTTCCTGAAGATCTGCATCCAGCTTTCGGGGCAGACCCTGATCCACACGGCCTGTAGGGATGAGAGCATCAAAACCGCCTTTCTTGTAGTTACGGTACCAGCGCTCAATGGTCTGTGGTGCAAAGTGCTTGACCGAGCCATCAGGAGCTAAAACTCCCTTGGCTGAGGCGTCATTAAAGAAAGCCGTAAGGGATGAGTAGTCTTCCCAGAGACCTGAAATGATTGGAGAGATAACAGAGTATCTCATAAGAGCAATGTTTTGTTGTTTTTCCTGATCCATGGCGGATCCTCCTTTCGTTTTTTCTTAAGTATATGGAGGATCAGGAGAGAGTTCGTGCCAGGTTATGTGGTATTTAAGAAAAGGATATTTGGAGTACATTTAATCTGCATGAACTGACGCTTGAAGTATTGAAAACAGCTGCTTATAAGGCTTTCGCTATCAACAGAAATACGTTCGGAGATAAGCCGTTGTTTCCAGTGCTTCAGGTACATCCTGATGATGTATCTAAAGTTGCTCTCGTCAAAAGACAGAGCTGAGGAAAGAGTGATGCTTGAAAGCGTCTCTTTTTCATGAGCTGTGATTATCTGAAGGTGATCCTGGAATGATATCTGGGAATAAGGAACCATTGATGACAGAAGGATAGCGTGAGTGCGTCCACACTGATCGCATTTCACACGGCAGATCCTGAACATTACTTTTCCATCCTCGGTTTTAACATATCTGTTGTAATAACCATGGACGGATAGGCAGCCTGACTGACCACAAGGGCATTTGAGCTGATGGAACTGGAGATTGTTTAGGACAGAGTTGTAGAAACATGGTGTAATCGGATTGTTTTCTTCGACGTAAAGGGTTATCATTGTCTTGCATGTTTTCGTACACTTCTGTGTACGGAGTTGCTAAGGCAGGATACCAAACTTTGGTCGGGGAGGGATCCTGCCTTTTATTGTCAGTAACTTTCCCATGATAACACAAAAGGCATGGCATTAAATAATCTGGCGTATTATGCACCAGAATAAATAAGTCCACACCTTTAAATAAAGTGATTCAAAAACAGAATTTAGAACGCAGGTAAAGTAACAAACAACATTTTACTGGTATAGTGTGCGTACTGATTGTAGTGGTTTGTGTTACCTTCTTTAAGAAAAAGAAGCTCTTGTAAAGTAATCCATTTGTGAAAAGGTGTAAAAATAATCAGATGATTGTATTTAGTATTTGTATTTAAGAAACTACGCAAAAGTCACATATTCACATTGTCTTTCAAAAATGGCGCCGGAAATGTGGAAACCGGCGCTATTTTTTATGGTAATAATTGGGAAGATAATAGCACAGCGTGACATTGTTTTAAGGCTTTATATATTGGAAAATGATTTTGTTATACGTACATGGAAGTTAGGAGTGAACTCCTAACTTCTAAACATGTACTGAGTTACGGAACGTAACTCTATACATCCTGTATCCCGTACATAGAAGCGAATATAGAGATCAGAAAGGACATAAAATGGCTACAGACAAGATCACCCGAACATCAAGACAGCATCCGCAGGAAATTGGTAGTAAAGAATACAGATATGACTCTTTTAACAATAACACCCCATTTGAAGGCAAAAAGAAAAGGCTACCTGCCATGGGCTGGAACAGCTGGAATGCATTTGGAAGTGGCAATACAGAAGCCCTGACCAAGGCTATGGCAGATAAATTCATAGAACTTGAACTGGACAAGGCAGGATATGAGTATCTTGTTCTTGATGATGGTTGTTATAACTCTGAAAGAGTAGATGGAAAGCTGACTAATGAGCCGCTTAAGTTCCCCAGTGGATTTAAGGCTCTGGCAGATTATATACATGAAAGAGGCCTTAAGTTTGGAATGTACAATGACATAGGAACCAACCTATGCGCAGGATCAGCAGTTGGTACCTGCGGATTTGAAGATGTAGACGCTGTAAGCTATACAGACTGGGATATAGATTTCCTTAAGGTAGATAACTGCTACTATCTGTGGGATAATGCAACTTTTTCTGCAGGAGAGAATGCAAGATTTACATATGCTCCAAGCATTAAGGAAGTTAAGCTTGTAGGTGCAGATGGAAAAGAGCTTGTACTTAATGCTGTAGCAGACGGAGTTGTTACAGGAAGACATGCTGTAGTAAAAGAAAACTATGTTACTAATATAGGTACTTTTGATGGAACTAATATAGGTAACACACCTGTTGGTGACCAGAGTAGTGAGCTTACATTTGATCTTAAAAACGCCTCTGAAGGCACCTATAAGCTGTATGTAACCTATGCTACAGGTAAAGAAGCAGGTGTAGGCCAGTGGCTTCAGGTTGCTGTATCAGATGGAAGTAATTTAGACTTCTTTTTTGACAACCTTGTAGAAAGCACTGAAGGTACAGAAGACTTTAAGGAAAACTATGTATGTGATGTAACTGTAAAAAGCGGTGATACAGTTCTTAGACTTATGAATCACAGACGTCAGGAAAATACACTTTGCTCCTATGCTGCAATGTACAACTCCTTAAAAGAAGCTGATCCTAACAAGGATATACTCCTTTCAATCTGCGAATGGGGTAAGACAATGCCTGGCGACTGGGGATACAAAGTAGGAGATTCCTGGAGAATCTTAAACGACATCACCTTCCAGGTAGGAAGAGACGGGGACCCTGGAAGAGGATACTGGGAAGCAGACGGAACCTGCAGCATAACCTCACAGTATGATAAATGCGTTATTATGGACGAGTTCGCAAGCCCTGAAAGAGGCTGGAACGACCCGGATATGATGGTTATTGGAATGGGAGATGTAGATGAAACTATGGCTAAGACTCATTTTGCCATGTGGTCTATGATGAACTCACCTCTTATGCTTGGCATGGACCTTAGAAAAGTTGAAAAGGGCGACTATATCTGGAACATAATAACCAACAAAGATATCATTGCCTTAAATCAGGATAAGCTCGGAGTTCAGGCTAAGAGAGTATGGTCTAGCCTTGCCGATAAGGATGCTGATAAGGTATACCTCATGGATCATAACAGAGTAGATATCCTCGCTAAGCCTCTTGAAAATGGTGATATCGCAGTAACATTTATTAACCTTGCTGGAGAAGATGTTACTAATAAGATAGAAATCAGTCTTGATAATATACTTGAGTATATTGAAAACAAGATGGCAGATGCTGAAAGCTTTAAAGGCGCACAGACTTATCAGATCAAAGACCTCTGGACAGGAGAAGAGAGAAGCCTTTCAGGTAAGGTTATTGCTGTAGATGAGCTTAAGGCTCATGACAACGTGACTTTTAGAGTATCTCCAATTAGATAACTTCTTGAACTAGATTACAGAAACGAATAATTACTGCGTTTTTGGTAATGCTGAATATTGCTATAGCATTAAAGCCCTTCGGTCAAAACGAAGGGCTTTGTTTACGGCAATAAAAATTTTGCTGAGCCAAAAATGCTTTTTATCGGGTAAAACAAGCTTTTTGTCAGATTTTGTAGAGTAGGGATTTACATATAGATACAATATACAATATACATTAGTTAACTAGGCTGTTTTGGGAAAAGCAGCCATTTGGGAGAATGATATGAAGAAAAAGGTTATTGCATTATTCTTAGCAGCTACATGCGTGATGGGCGGTTGTGGCAATCTGGATCTGGGTCTTAAAGAAGAGTCTTCTGAAGATAATACATCAGACGTATCTGAAGTGAGTAATGAATCAGATACGTCAAAAGATGATGCAGAAGATGAAGCCAAAGAAAGCGATATAGAAGCTTCAAATGAAGATGAGGAAGATACCAAAGCTGTCGAAACTGATGATACTGATGAAGCAATGGAAGATAGTATCCAAGTTGATTATAGAGTCATCTATTTATACGAAGAGGAGGTTGATTCTGTACCGGTAAGCATTGTTAAGACAGGTGCTTTCGACGATGGAGACGTATACTCTTACGATATAGTTTATGATGAGGATGTCATCGTCGATTATCACGGGGATCTCGACAGATTACACATAGGAACGTTCCTGTTCAAGGAAGATGAGATTTATCTGATCACGGATACTAGAGATAATCATAAGGAACAGGATTTTTATGATTATGGAGTATTAGTTTATTCGGAAGAAGATTATAGCGATGAAAGATCTGGTTATAAAATAAAGCTTCATAATGATGGCTATCTTTGCAGATGCAGCTACTACGATACAATAAGTGAGTCAGGGGGAACAGGTTATTATGCAGAGTATGTCTTTGACAGCGATAAGGTGCTTACTTACTATAGATCCGGATATGGAGCAGAAGCTGAGCCTATTGAGATAACTACAAATACGTATGAGGATATTGAAAATTTACTTTCCAAGGCTAATGAGTCTGAACTTACCAAAGAAGACGTTACTATAACCTACAATGGCTTTGATATTGGCCCTGATACAAGCTATCAGGAAATAATTAATGCACTATCTTATCCTGAAAACTTTGAGGATACCAATAATGGCTTTATTTCAGCACAAGAGGGATATAGATGGCAGCTTGCTTATCCTGATGCTTTAGATTATAGCAGCGATTATGAAGTTAGAATTGTATGTGTAAGCCCGTCAATGGAATTTGAAGGCTCGGACACATATATGGATTTTATTTATTTGGGGATACCGACCAGAAGAGATATTTCAGAATATGATTCAATCTACAGTGTGATAGATGCATATGGAGCACCTGATGATATTAGAGAGGGATCCTGGTCAGGATACACTGACATAGTTTATGAATTTGAAGGCCATGAACTTACGTTTACAGTTGCGGAAGACAACACCATTGTGTTTATTAAAATTGATTTTGCTGGCTGATTGGGGCTAAAGCCGTGATCGCTGATGGGGGAGTATATGAAGAAAGTTAAATTGATATTATGTTTTAAAGAGGGAAAATGAAATATGAAAACATTAAAGAAAGCAGTAAAATCTATCATTGATAATTTGCTCCTTTTCACAGTGATCGCTGGCATCGTCTTTTATTTTTCTTCCCTCATTTTACATGAATTCGGTCTGCAATATAGATTTGGGATCAAAAGGATGGCTATAATTCTTTTTGTCTTATTCGCATTTTTGGGGATGATTCAGGTTATTTACCATTTAAAAAGACTTCGAAGTCGCATATTATTAACAGTTGCCACTATAGTTACCATTATCGGATTATTTCCCTTTTGGATGTTTTGGGGAATTGCGTATATGGATACTACGGAAGAAATCGTTGTGAGAAATGATAAGACGATGGTAGCAAGAGATGAATCAGAATTGTTCGGAGGCCCATCCATATTTTACTATGAATATGATAATGCCATAGTTTGTGGCAAGGAAGCTGTTTATAAAGAAAATCATAATATAGGTAATCCATTTAATCCAAAAGATTATTATTTGCTTGCGTGCAAATCAAAAGAAGGCAATCTGGAAAATATAAATCGATACACCTGGAATTGTTTTTTTACTATCTTTTCTGAAAAGTATGAATACCAGGTGCAGGAGTTTTTTGATGAAAAGGTCAAGACAGTTGATGTGAAGCTTTCGCTGCTTGATGCTTGCGATGAGTACAGTATTTACTCGATGGACATAAGTTATGACGATGTTTCTGAAAGATACTTAAATGGATCTATAGACAGATATAATATCGGTAAGTTCATGATATACGATGATAGTATATATCTTTTGTATGATTATCAGGGTGACACGGCTCCTTCAAAAGATGATTTCCTGGAAAAAGGAATAAGATTTGAAGGCGGCGAAGATCATGAAAGAAACATTGATGGAATCATAGTTACCTATGATTACTGTGGCGAATGGACTATAAATGACACAAGAGAGCAGATGGATTATCACGCAGAATATGAATGGTCATACCACGAAGGCCTTACCTATTTCAGATCCTGGTATGGCGATGATAATGCTGTAATTGAGATTTCAAGGAATTGAAAGATAAGGAAAAATATGAACGTTACAGTTAGAGAATTTACTCTTTCCATTATGAAAGATGATCACGTTGGTGGAGAGACAATGCCAGACGATGAACTTTTTAAAGAAGCCTATAAAATGCAGGTAATAGACAACCAGGATTATCTCCATCCTGACGATTACATTACAAGAAAGGCAGCAGCTAGAATAATACATCACACGCTTCTATATCTTTTGGATGAATTAGATGTAAGTGATATACGGCCTGCAAATGTACTTGTAGACCTTTATGACTGCAGAACCTGTGTCCTTCACATTGCACAGGTTTATTGTAAAGGAATAATGGGATCCAGGAAGATTATGGATGATACTTCTGGCAAGACATATGAAATCTTTGATATGAACTCCGGAATCGAACATGAAGAAATGAATCTGATATTATCCAAAATTTGGGAAAGATAGCCTGATATTTTTGAAAATGATCAGGAGTATATCAAGGAGTTTTGGTTGTAAGAACCAGGATGATAAGGGGAGAGAATTGGCATGAAAAAAAGATTAGTAGCACTGCTATTAATATCAGCTACCATTATGTCTGCATGTAGCGATAAAGATAATAAAGACGATAATAGCCAGGCGAATAAGCCAAATGAAGCTGTAACTGAAAGCGGTAAGACAGACAATAGTGAATCAGATAGTAGCTCAGACGATGAGTCTGACGCAGAATATGCATCACAGGTACAGACCCTTTATGACAACAGGCAGACCTGGGAATTTGCAGATGGATGTTATAAGATTCCCGGTGGCGATACAATTGACTTCGATGAATATGGATATGCTGTAACAGACCTTGATAATGACGGCAATATTGAGATTTTCGCATCAGGATTTGCCGGAAGCGGCAGATTTTCTACAAGCCTTGTCTATGAATATGACGATGAAAAAGGCGTTATCATGTGGGATACCTCAAATCTTGCCTATGATGATTCGGAACCGGATTTCATCACAAAAATTTTGACAAATGATCCTAAACTTGACGGTAAATTACTATTAGCTGGCTTTGAATCAGAAGATAATGATGGCCTGTATCTTGCCGCTGATTACGAAGTATACGGAGCTACAGGCGGTAAAACCAGTTATCTTAAGCTATCTGTAAATGATAATGCCATTACTTCAGAGCTTATTTCTTCTGAAACTACTGAATATACAACTGTGAAGTATGCAGATGAAGATGGAAATGATGTTTCCTTCGATTCTTTTACCGGACTTATCAGAATGGCATTCTATAACTGTGATGAGAGTTTTAAATCTAGTAATATATTCAAAGAAGTGACCCTCGATATTATTCAGGATTCATACGATTCTATTGCGGATGAAACTAGTCTTCATCTGGAAGAGTTAATACCTGAAAACTCTGCTTCAGAGTTAAACGAAACTGTATCGGACAACATCGAAATAACCGTAAATGATTCTTTGCTCGATTATAGTGATATTGATGAAGAATCCAGGCAGCTTTACAGAGACTTCTTGGAAGGAAAAGCTACAGCTATCTATAAGGATCCGAATCTGATACTTCTGAAAATAAGATTTTCAAAAGCGCCTTGAAACAAGGAAACAGCTATTCTTTTGATGAGTTAAAAGAAGTATATTTAAATGAAAATGATTACTCAGAATATGTAAAAACAACTTGCACATATATAGATTGTGGTCTTGACGGAGAATATGAGCTTTTCGTTCAAAACGAATATTCCATGTATTGTTTTACTAAATATGTTCTCAAAAACATAGATGGCGAGCTATATATATGCTTTACTGGAGATTCCAGAGAGCATAAATGGAATGAAATGCTTGAAAATGGCTACTACAGCTATACCTGGAATATAGACGGATTAAACCATTGGGGAAGCTGCTATTACATAGATGCCAACGGTGATTGTCATTACCTTTATTCGCAAGGTTTTGGTGGATGCAGCAGAAGCTACGGAGATGAAACACTAATAGTAAGCCTCCCCGATGATGTTTACGGGGAGTTTGATGAAATTGGAAACATCGAATATTCAACATATTCCTTCTCTGATAGCTATTCTGCGCCTCATTACATGTATGACCTTATTTTGTTTGATCCAGATGGCGAAGAAATTGAAAGAAACGATGAATCGGAAGATTTATATAACCGAGTTGAAGAACTGTACGAAGCATGTAGCAATACAATTGTGTCAGAAGAAGAGGCTGAAGAATCAATGAGAAACGCTAGACAGGCAGTAGGTTTAACAGATGAAATCTATGAAGCTGAAGTCGGCTACTATGAATAAATAATACTAATTATCTAAATTGTGACCGAGGTCAAAGCAAAAGGAAAAGAAGCGATGTGTTATATAACAAGTCGCTTCTTTTTTTAGTGATCATTTGATAGAATGGTGAAGCTGACGCCATTATCGCTCAGATTCTTCAATCTGGCACAAATAAGACATAAAGCATAATCGTGTATAGACATCATGATAATAGCACAAGGAGGCACAAATATGCTTGGAAGAACACATTTTTTTGTAGGAATAGCTACTGCACTTATAGCCTTAAGACCGGAATCATTACCTGTTGTAGTAGCAGGAACCGGAGCTGCAGCTATAGGAGGAGTAATAAGTGACATTGATTCAGGAACATCTACAGCCCATAAGGAAGCTGACAAGATAGTTGTAGCGGCTTCACTGGCTTTGGGAGCTGTGATCATAATAGAGTACAATTTTCATATTGGTATATACAGAAGACTTCTTGCTGATAGTAACCTCTATCGGATCATGACAGGGAGCCTCGCTTTTATTTTGCTATGTGTATTTGGGATGAGGCAGCCTCACAGATCATTTATGCATTCGCTACTTGCACTTTTTTTATTATCATCATGTGTAGGAATAATATTCCCTGAAGTAACGCCGTATTTCACAATTGGCTATGCATCACATCTGATAATAGATCTTCTTAACAGAAAGCGTGAAAAGATATTCTGGCCCATGAAAAAAGGATATAGCTTCAACCTTTGCTCATCCAAAGGGTATGTAAATAAGATGATGATGATTGCCGGAATATTAATATCAGTGATATACATTTCAACACTTCCATATGTGCAGGAGGCGTATGCTGCCATGCTGGCTGTATTGGGGTTGAACTAGTGCGCTTCATTTTGTTACCCGAAAACGTAGAGAGCCCCGTCCTCGCCCCAAATGAATAGGGGCGAGGACGGGGCGGCATTACCTTCCGGGTAACCCTTACCTTCTAAACTGTGAGATGAACTCCCATGCATGCTCGCATGTGTGCTGGCGGCACTCATGCTGCTGACCACTGATACTTGCAAAAGCTGTGCGGCATACACCGTCTTCACTATCGAAGTAGCGGATAGTCAGATCGCTATCCCTTGTATCATCGTGGAATACTTCTACGCGGTCACCCTTCTTGCCATAAATCTTGTCTTCCCAGCTGTCTTTCTTATCAAAGTCGACATCCTCGAAAGTCTCCTTGCACTTATTGACCTTAGCTGCATACTGAACTCTTTCAATACACTGCTTAGCCTGGCATGGAAGCTCAGGAAGAGGAGATTCTTCTCCGCCTGAATAGAAAAGCGGAACAGAAACTGTTGTATTGATCCTGTCTCCGATATCCTCGAAGAAGAGATTCTGTCCTTTTGGGAAGAGAGCACTTGCAGGCATAAGACCGGCAAATACATCAGGATATTCCTGGAACATATCCCATGACTTTCCGCTTCCCATTGAGAATCCTGTGCCATAGATACGGTGCTCATCGATAGGGTATCTCTTTTTAAGGCCTTCGATGAACTCGATAACCTCTGTTGCAGATACAGCAAGATGATTGTCGATAGCTACGTACAGGAAGCCGTATTTATGAGCAACCTCATACCATCCTGATACGAATGTCAGGAACATAGCTGTATCTCCGCCGCCATGGAAGCCAAGTACAAGCGGTACTTTGGATCCGTCCATGATCTCTTTGTTGTACCATGCAAAATAACCGATCTTGTGCTCAGTAGTATCCTTGTAAATACCCCTGTTATCAGTAGATGTCTTAACTGTGATAACTCCAACATCTTCATTCATGCCAAGTTCTTCAAAATCAGGCTCGATCTGCATATTGCCGCACCATCTCTTGAACTTTTTGACAAAAGAGTTAAAGTCCTTTTCATATTCAGCGCTGTCCTTAACAAGAAGATATTCGCAGCCCTTGAAAGCATTGTTAACTTCTGCAGAATTACCAACGCTAAGAATCGCAATGTCTTTTCTTGAAACTTCAGGAACTACGCTAAGTCTCTCCATAGAGCACATGGAAGGTGTGATCTCGCCAGGTCCCCAGAGATACTGACCATCAGTAGTCTTCAAAAGATTTTTGGCCACATAATCAGCGGACTTTCCATAGCTGTAGATATCAGCTCTGAAGATGGCGCCTCTTATGTAGTAGCCCATAAACTGCTTGCTGATAAAATCATCCCATTCAACGATGCCATCCTCATAAACAGGATACATCTTTACATAAGAGATAACTTCCTTATAAAGCTCATCTGTAGCATTGTCCCAGCCGCCTTCGCAGGTAGGATATATGAAGAGTACGCTTGTATCATACTTTGCAGCGATCTTTTCAAGTCCGCTTTCTTTTGCAAATGCGACAGCATCTTCCTTAGTTCTTTTGTCTTCTTCAAATATCAGAAGAAGAGGTGCTCTGAAAGTATAGTCGTTAGCTTTGCTATCGATATCATTTACAGGCACATAAGCCGTTAAGTGATAGTTTTCGAATTCATGTTCCCAATATTTACCGCCATCAGACAGTGTCTCGACAACGGGTCTTTCTTTTAATCCCATTTTTGCTAACCTCCCATAAGATGATTCTAAATTCAATATAAACCAGATACTGACTGCAATCTTATTATTTAATGACAATAATTTCTTATTTTTTGCGTCTTTATTTAACCCCTTAAAATAAATCAAAAATATAATTTAGAACTGAAAATTATTATGTATATGTCGATATACAATTTGTAGGTATTTGTTCAGGGGTTTTTAAACATATTTTGCAGGGAAAAAATAAGCTGTTTCATGGGTCATACTTATGAAAAATCGCGATAAAAACGGATGGATCATCGGAATAATGGTATTTATCATTACTATTATTCTAAACCTGCTTCTTGGGTTTATATGTATAAAGATAGGGCTTCCGCCACTTTTAGCTATAGCAGGATCGATGGCTATAGCTATTTTGGCTGGGTATATGCCGGCTGTATGGGTTGTTCTTATAAGCAATCTGATCTTAAGCTATTTTATAAATGATTTTCTTAATTATTCTCTTATTAATATTCTTATCATCATTGTTACGGCGTATTATGCCCAAAAGGGACATTTTAAGAAGCTGTCTAAAATTCTAAGCTATATCATTCTGACATCTTTGATCAGCGCAGTCGTAAGTACACTTATCGTTATAGAGACCGGCGGAGTAGATGAAACTGTGCTTGAGAGTAACATTATCGTAAACGATGTTACACCTTCCCCTTTGGGAATGCTTGCCATATCATCGCTTATCATCCTCGTGACTGCGATTCCTTCACAGGTAATATGTCTTTTGCTTTCTTTTCTCATAGTTAAAATATTGCCTGATAATATCAAAGATATCCTGAAGAAATTTGGATGGCTCCAAAAGCCCATAGACGATGATGAGCTTGAGCGTCTTGAGAAGACAAAGACCAGGATTATATCCACAAAAACAGTATTTATCATAGCTATTATTTCAACATGTCTTACAGTTCTTTTGTTTGTAGCAGCAATTGGAACACGTCTTTTTATCAATCACACCAAGCAGGAGCATGAAAAAATTGCTGTTGGCGTATCGGAAATGATAGCAGGGATCGTTAATGGAAACAGGATAGACGAGTATATTGCAAGCGGAGGCCAGGGGCCGGAATATGAAAAGATAGTAGCAGAGCTTGAAGCCATCCGAGATGTTTCTAATGATATAGAATACGTCTATGTTTACAAGATATTGCCGGATGGATGCCATGTGGTTTTTGACCTTGATACAGATGAAGTGGAAGCAGCAGATGTTGGTGAAGTTGTCCCATTTGACCCGACTTTTGAAAAGTATGTTCCAACTCTTTTAGAAGGAGGTGAAATTGAGACCTTTGTTTCCGATGATTATTATGGCTGGCTATTAACATCTTATACACCTGTTCATAATTCGCTTGGCGAAACTGTATGCTATGCAGGATGCGATATTTCTATGGAATATCTGTCAAGCTATACAAGACAGTTCTTTATACGCCTTTTGATCATGTGCATTGGAATCATCATAGTCATCATAGTTACAGGTCTTTGGATAGCTAAGTTCAGGATCATCTATCCTGTTAAATCCATGGTGGAACGTGCCAGATTCTTTAATTATGATAGCGAAGAAGCCAGAAAGACTAACGTTGAACTTCTTGAAGATCTGGAGATTTGCACAGGCGATGAGATCGAAAGACTCTATAATTCTTTTTTACAGGTCACTAAAGACAGTATGAAGAGCTTTAGTACCATGCAGCAAAAGTCAGATTACATTGAGAAGGTCCAGACTAATCTCATCGTCATCCTTGCAGATATGGTTGAAAACAGGGATGAATCAACTGGTGATCATATCAAAAAGACATCCATGTATACGCTTATAATCATGAGACAGATGAAAAAAGAGGGGATGCATACACGCATTCTTACAGATGAATTTATAGATAATGTATATAAGTCAGCACCTCTTCATGATATAGGAAAGATAAGAATTACTGATTCAATACTTAATAAACCTGGAAAACTTACTCCTGAAGAATTTGAGATCATGAAGCTTCACTCGGCTTATGGCGGCGAGATCATAAATAAGCTTATAGAGTCGCTTACTCAGGCAAGTTACCTTGAGGTTGCAAGGGATATAGCTCTATATCATCACGAAAGATGGGATGGCACAGGATATCCGGAAGGCCTTAAAGGAGAAGATATACCACTTTCTGCAAGGATAATGGCTGTTGCGGATGTATTTGATGCTCTTATCTCTGAAAGAGTATATAAAAAGGCATTTACCTTTGAAAAAGCTGTGGAGATCATTCAGGAAGAGTCAGGAACACATTTTGATCCGGATGTTGTAAAAGCTTTTATAGATGCTATAGATGAAGTGAGAGAAACCGCGAAACTTCAGAAACGATAGAATACGTAGGATGATGGTATATGAATAAAGCTGTCATAAAAAACAGGTTAAAAGTTCTGGCTATAATCATACCTATTATTTTGCTCAACTTCATAATAAATATTGTTTCTATGAAAATAGGAATGATACCAATCCTGGGTCTTGCCGGGTCTATGGTTATTGCCATTTTATCCGGATATTTTCTGAGCGTATGGGTAGTTATTATTACGCAGCTACTGACATCGATGTTTTATTCGGCTTATATCTACTATAGTATCGTAAATATTCTTTGTGTTATTTTACTTACTCATTATCATAAAAAGGGACTGCTTAATAAAAAGCTTGGCATGGCATCATATCTTGTTTTGAATGCCGTTATCAATTCGCTTGTTACATTTCTGATAGAAAGCGGAGCAGGACATACCGACCCTGATCTTTTTGAGATCAATCCCTTCTATTCATTTATTGGTTCTCTTTCTATAAGCATATTTGCCAAAGCTTTTATTATCGTATTTACGTCATCTATCGTATTTATTTTTATAGATGTTTTGATAGCTCTTGGAATAGTAAGGATCATTCCACAGAACGTCAAAGATTACTTTGAAAAATATGCTTGGCTTCAAAAGCCTGTTAATAGCGATGAACTTGCCAAGATCAATAACAGTGAGACCAGAAAGACCAGGATAAACAATGCTTTTGCGGTGTCGCTTGTAATGACCTGTCTGACAATTCTTGTTGTAGTTGCCTATGAGGCAAGTTCTCTTTTTGTAAGCCAGACCAAGGATGAACACCGCACCCTTGCTGTTGGTATTTCGAAGATGGTTGCAAGCAATATAGATGGAGACTGGGTTGAAGATTATATTAAGAGTGAGGGCAAGAGCAGAGAATATAAAAAAATAGTTGCAAAACTTGAGAAAATCAGAGCGATTTCTGATGATATTGAATACATTTATGTATATAAGATGATGCCGGATGGATGCCACGTTGTATTTGACCTTGATACTGAAGCTATGGCAGCTTCAAAGCCCGGAGATATAATGGAATATAGTGAGGCCTTTGTACCTTATATCACAGATCTTCTTGAGGGAAAAGAAATTGAGCCTGTTGAATCAAATAGCTTTTATGGCTGGCTCCTTTCTGCATATACACCTGTCTATAATTCCAAAGGCGAGACTACGTGCTATGCAGGCGTTGATGTATCCATGAAATATCTTGAAAAATACACCAGAGATTTTATGGTACGTCTTCTTATCATGTGCTCAGGAATAATAATAGTTGTCATAATAACCGGTCTGTGGACAGCAAGATACAGGGTTGTCTACCCGGTTGATTCTATGGTAGCTACAGCAAGGCGCTTTAGATATGATAGCGAAGAAGCAAGAAAAGCTAATGTTGAGCGTATGGCAGAGCTTGATATTCGTACCGGCGATGAGATAGAAAGACTCTATAATTCTTTTATCCAGGTTACTAAAGACAGTGTAAAAAGCTTTGGCAAGATGTGCCAAAAGTCTGAATATATCGAGCAGATGCAGTCTGACCTTATCATAATCCTTGCTGATATGGTTGAAAACAGAGACGAATCAACAGGCGATCATATAAGGAAGACATCAATGTATACTCTCATTGTTATGAATCAGATGAGAAGGATGGGAATTTATTCCGGTATCCTGGATGATGATTACATTGACAATGTTATTAAGTCTGCCCCTCTGCACGATATAGGTAAGATCAAGATTCCTGATGCGATCCTTAATAAGCCGGGCAAACTATCTCCGGAAGAATTTGAAGTGATGAAAAAACACTCTGTCTATGGCAAAGAGATAATAGATGAACTCATAGAATCCTTAACTGAAGCAAGCTATCTTGAAATTGCCGGTGATATAGCTTTATATCATCATGAAAGATGGGATGGAACAGGATATCCTGAAGGGCTTAAAGGTGAAGAAATACCGCTTTCTGCAAGGATCATGGCTATTGCAGATGTATTTGATGCGCTTGTTTCTGAAAGAGTATATAAAAAGGCCTTTTCTTTTGAACAAGCAATGGACATCATTCGTGAAGAATCCGGAACCCATTTTGATCCCCGCATTGTCAGAGCCTTTATGGCGGTAGAAGATGAAGTAAGGGAAACAGCTCAAAAGTTTCATGATCGTTAATTTTTTCTAAAAATATTGAACTTCTGTAAAAAAAATAGTAGTATTAGTGGCGAAGAAGCCAAAGACCATTTGGTCAAATAATAATAAATGCAGAGTAGATTTCAAAGCGTTAAGTGCCAGGTGAACAGGGAGTTGTCACTTGGACGAAAAGACATGTCTTGCGGTTTTGAAGTCGCATCCCGCTGCTACATACCACAGGATTAGCAATATACCTTTTTATGTAGCCAAAGGACGAGCAGCATAAGGAGGTTTTTTTATTGCATATGATGAACTATGATGAAGCTCTAAGTTACATTGAATCAATCGAGAAGTTCGGCATAGACTTAGGCCTTGACAGGATGAAAGAGCTTATGAGGCGCCTTGGTGATCCTCAGGACAAGCTACGGTATGTCCATGTTGCCGGAACTAATGGAAAAGGCTCTACAGTTGCCTTTATATCTAATATCCTGATGGCAGCAGGGTATAAAACCGGTATCTACATTTCCCCATCTCTTGACAGATTTACAAAAAGAATACAGGTTGACGGCAAAGAAATAGACAAGGAAGTTCTGGCGCAGCTTACCCAGAAGGTCAAAGATGCTGCTGACAGCATGGCAGAGGACGGACTGTCTGTTCCTACAGAATTTGAGCAGGTCAATGCCATTGCCTTTTTATACTATGAGCATGAAAAGTGCGACTTTGTAGTACTTGAAGTCGGCCTTGGCGGAAGGATGGACTCAACTAATGTTATAAAGGTGCCGGAAGTAGCAGTCATCGCGTCTATAAGCTTTGATCACATGCAGTACCTTGGCAACACCCTTCCTGAGATAGCAGGAGAGAAAGCCGGGATCATGAAAGAAGGCGGCGACGTTGTTGTATACGACCAGGCGCCGGAAGTTATGGAAGTGTTCAAGAAGGTCGCAGATGAAAGAGGCTGCAGGTTATACGTATCAGGTAAGCCGAAGGATGACAAGGCTGTAAAGTATGACCTTACGGGGCAGGATTTTATATTTGAACTTGATAACAGTAAGGCTTCTGGTAATCGGATTTTATATAACGATAGCCCTTATGTTGGAAATGAGATAGATTCTGATAATAAGTCAGATACCTTTAGTGACACTTTTTCTAATTCCGGTAATAAGGTGAGTGAATCATATCATATTAGATTACTTGGAGAATATCAGATAAAAAATGCTTCACTTGCTATAACTGCTGCACTTATCCTGCAAAGTAAAGGATTTGATCAGATAACAGATAGAGCTATTAAAGAAGGTTTAAGTAATACTTGTTGGGAAGGCAGATTTGAACTTTTACAGGATAACCCAAAGGTTATCGTAGACGGAGCACATAATCCTGACGGAATAAAGGTACTTGTTTCAAGTCTTAAGCGCCTTTTCCCAGATAAGAAGATCGTGTTTATAGCAGGTGTTCTTGCAGATAAAGATTATAAGAGCATGATGGCACAGATAGCTCCTATTGGAAAGATATTCCATACCATCACGCCGCCTAACAGCAGGGCGCTTTCTGCGGGGGACCTTGCAGATACTTTCAAAGAGCTTGGAGCAGATGCAGTTTCTCATGAAAGTGTAGAAGAAGCACTTGATGCGGCGCTTCATAATGCTCTGGAAGACGATGTTATATGTGCTTTTGGATCACTGTATTATATTGGCGAAGTCAGGAAGCTTATCTTGAAAGAGATTTGATACTGATCAGATATGAGAGTTTTGTTGGATGATTACTATATTAATAATAATGGATTTAATTGATATAGATTTGGAAATATAAGAATCTATAGGATTTGGAGGCTGTTTTGGACGATAATAAGATTAAAGAAGGCGTACGACTTATACTCGAGGGTATAGGTGAAGATATAAACAGAGAGGGACTTTTAGAAACTCCCGACAGAATCGCAAGAATGTATCATGAGCTGGCAGCAGGCTATTCAGAAGACCCTGCCGAGCACCTTGCCAAGCGCTTCCATGTGGAGACCTCAGATATGGTAGTAGAGAAGGATATTCCTCTTTACTCATTCTGCGAGCATCACATGCTTCCGTTTTATGGAACAGCGACAGTTGCTTACATTCCTGATGGAGAGGTTGTTGGTCTTAGTAAGATTGCCCGCACAGTAGACTGCTTTGCAAAGCGTTTTCAGGTTCAGGAAAGACTTACCGCCCAGATAGCAGATGCTTTTGTCAAAGAGCTTCATCCAAAGGGAGTCATGGTCCTTGTAGAAGCAGAGCACATGTGCATGACCATGCGTGGAATTCGTAAGCCTGGAACTAAGACAGTCACTGTTGTGACAAGAGGAGATTTTGAAAATAATAAAGATCTCCAGGATACTTTTTATCGCATGATAGGTAGATAAAAGCAGGCGGAAGATATTGATTCAAATTATCTTAAGATAGTGAATCAGATGATTTGAAGATTTAGATCAGAATACATTTCTTAAAGAATCAGATCAGCAAATAGGGATAAATATGATCAGAAAAGCTGAAATAGATACGCTTCCCAGATGCCAGAAGATATTTGAACATCCTCTTTATAAAAAACATTTTGGAAATCTGCAAAAACTAGAAGCAGACAGGATCTTTTGCCGGCATACCTTTGAGCATTTTATGGATGTTGCAAGGATTGCTTATATTATGAATCTGGAGAAGGGGCTTGGGATATCAAGAGAAATCATATATGCTACAGCGCTTCTACATGATATAGGAAGAGATGAGCAATACGAAAATGGAACTCCTCATGATAAGGCAAGTGCAGATATTTCACGTTGTATACTACCTGAATGCGGATTTAATGATGATGAGATTGATCTTATAATTGTGGCTATCATGTCTCATAGAGGGTCAGGTAAACTATCTGATAAAATGACGCTTTCAGAAATAATCTATATAGCAGACAAGGCGTCACGCCAGTGCTTCATGTGTAAAGCTCAAGATGAATGCAACTGGAGTATGGATAAACGTAATCTTGAAATAAATATATAACTGAAATTTTGCATAAATAAAATAAACTAAAACTTTGAATATTCCTGAGGATGGCAGCATATAAATGATTTTCATGACAAGAAAATCATTTATATGCTGCCATCCTCAGGAATACGCGACAACTTAGGCAATTCTAATGGAGGAATCGACATGAAGATCGGTAATAGAGAATTTGATTTAAGAGGCGGCGCTGCCTCAGAATATAAATGCTATATAATGGGTATCCTCAATGTTACACCGGACTCCTTTTTTGACGGAGGTAAGTGGAACAATTTGGATAGCGCAAGAGCACATGTGGCTCAGATGATAGAAGAAGGCGCTGATATCATTGATGTTGGTGGAGAATCTACAAGACCCGGACATGAGCAGATATCAATTAAGGAAGAAATTGACAGAGTTGTACCTTTCATAGAGATGATCAAAAAGGAATTTGATATCCCTGTCTCCATCGACAGTTACAAGGCTGATGTAATAGAAGAGGCTTTGAAAGCCGGAGCAGACCTTGTTAATGACGTATGGGGCTTTAGATATGAGAAGTTCTATGGAGATGGACTTACTAAAGATTCTTTTTCTAAAGATGATCTTAGTAATGAAATAAGTGGCTCAGTCAATGCAGGCGGAAGCAGCATAGTTACAAAAATCGCGCAACTGACTGCAAGTTACGACGTTCCATGCTGCCTAATGCACAACAGACCTGATACAGATTATACTAATTATATAGAAGATGTCATCAAAGATTTACAGGACTCAGTTGATATAGCTTTAAGAGCAGGCGTAAGCAAAGATAAGATCATCCTTGATCCCGGAATTGGATTTGCCAAGAACCTTGAGCAGAACCTAATCCTTACAAACAGACTTGAAGAGCTGATAGGGCTTGGATATCCTGTACTTCTTGCAACATCCAACAAATCCATGATAGGTCTTTCTCTTGACCTTCCTTCAGATCAGAGAGTAGAAGGAACTTTAGTAACAACAGTAATGGGCGTTATGAAGGGCGCATCTATGGTCAGAGTCCATAATATTAAAGAAAATAAACGCGCAATAGAAATGACGAGGGCAATTCTCAATGAGCAAAAGTGTATTTGATAAGATAAGTATAAAGGGACTTGAAGTTTTTGCTAATCACGGAGTATATCCGGAAGAAAATAAGCTTGGACAGAAGTTCGTGGTTAATGCAACGCTTTATGTAGACACAAGGAAAGCCGGGCTTTCTGATGACCTTGACCTGTCGGTAAACTATGGCACAGTATGTCATCAGATCACAGAATTTCTGACAGCTAATACCTATAAGCTTATAGAAAGGGCGGCAGAAGAACTTTCAAGGCACCTCCTCATACAAAATCCCCTTGTTCAGGAGATAGATATAGAAATTGAAAAGCCAGGTGCACCTATTGGCCTTCCACTTGAAACCGTAAGTGTCAAGATTCACAGAGGCTGGCACCAGGTTGCTATAGCGCTTGGAAGTAACATTGGAGATTCCAGGAAATATCTTGATGATGCTGTTCGTAGCATAGGAGAGCTTCCTGACACTGAAGTTCTTAAAGTGGCTTCTTATATAGTAACTAAGCCTTATGGCGGCGTTGAGCAGGATGACTTTCTTAATAGCGCTATGACTATAAGGACTTTATATACTCCGGAAGAGCTTCTTGATAAGCTCCATGAGATTGAAAAAGAAGCAGGCCGCGAGCGCATAATCCACTGGGGCCCAAGAACACTTGATCTTGATATCCTTTTATATGATGATCTTGTACTTGATACTCCGGATCTTACAATCCCGCATATTGAGATGCATTTACGCGATTTTGTACTAAGACCCCTTGCAGAGATCGCACCATGGCTTAGACACCCTGTATATGGCAAGACTGTGGCGCAGATGCTGAGTGAACTTAATAACTAAATAGTAACGATAATAAATGAGTAGCAACTATAAGGATCGCTACTCATTTATAAAATTTTGGCCATATTTACCGAGTTAATAAGAAAGAGCTTATCTTCGAGATATAAAGAAACAAAAGCTCAAATCCGAAATATAAGTGTAAGGCTTATATCGTAATTGGGTTTTTGTTTCTTTTTTTATCAAGGAGGGTGCCCATGGCTAAAAAAACTAGTAGTACATCAAAAAAAGGAAAGCATATCAGCGCGCAGCTTTTGCTGGTCATCGTGCCGATCATGACCTTGGCTATTGCGATAGTAACTACATTTATCGCTATCAGTGCAAAATCTGTCATTCAGGATCTCGCTACGAAAGCTTTGGCGGAGGAAGCAAGGGCTAATGCTGCTGAAACCAGTGGAGAGGTCCAAAAGATCACATCATATTTTGAAGGCCTTGCACAAACTATTGAATCTACAGATTTTAAAAACGATCAGGAAATAGTGGATATCTATGGCTTTAGTATGTCACAGTTTTCTGAGACTGAGCTTGGATTTTATATTGGATTATCCAATAAAGACTATATAGATGCTTCGGGATGGGTGCCTGAAGATGATTACGATCCTACACAAAGACCATGGTATATAGAAGGCCTTAACTACAGCACAATGACTGTTAATGAGCCTTCAATAGATGCTAACAGTAAGGAAATGGTTGCATCTATCTCAAGAAAGATAACACTTAAAGATGGTAGGAGCGGTGTTATTGCAGCAGACATTGTACTCAATAATATTTCTAAGACAACCAGTGCATTTAAACCTCTTGGCACAGGTGCAACAATGATGTTCTCTGGTACTACTATGGTAGCTTCACCGGCGGAGGACCAGATAGGAAAAGATGTTTCAGATTATCCTGATGATGGATTTATCCAGCAGGTGGCAAGCATTACAAGTTCCGGTGGAACGGATGAGATCATAACAATTCATGGAACAGATGGATATGACTACTATGTTGCATTTGACCAGGTAGAAGGAACAAACTGGTACCTTGTTTCTTTTGTAAAAGTATCTGAGGTTCTGGCATCACTTAATAGATTCATCATGATAAGTATTATTATGGCAGCTGTAATGATCCTTATTATGGCTATCATCATGCTCAATATCATCACAAGAATGATCACTAAGCCAGTAAGCTCACTTACTAACAATATTACAAGGATCGCAGATGGAGACTTTACTGTTGATATCCAAAAAGGCGGAGACAATGTTAACGAGATCGGCCTTATGAACAACAACATGTTCGACTATGTTAACCAGATGCGTGATACCCTTGCAGAGCTTAAGGGAGTTACAGGAAAGCTTGCAACAGAGGCCAATAACAGTAAGAATGCATCCAGTGATCTGAATGCCCAGGCTGATGAACAGAACAAGGCAATGCAGCAGATCCAGGAAGCTATGAATGATATGGCCAATGCTGTTACAGAGCTTGCAGAACAGGCTACTACACTGGCACAGGAAGTTAGTAACCTAACTGATAAGAGTAATCAGACCAAAGAGACTATGAGTAGTCTGGTTACCAAGGCTAGAGATGGTCAAAGAGATATGGAAATAGTTCAAAAAGGAATGTCCAATATCTCATCATCAATGGAAGAAATGAACGAAGTAGTAGTTGTGGTAGGAGAATCTGCTAATAAGATCAATTCTATTATTGAGATGATCAATTCTATTGCATCAGAAACTAATCTTCTTTCTCTCAATGCATCAATTGAAGCTGCAAGAGCAGGAGAAGCCGGTAAAGGATTTGCTGTTGTTGCTTCAGAGATTGGACAGCTTGCAAATAACAGTGCAGATTCAACAACTCAGATCGCCGAGATCATTAAGGATATAACAGCACAGATCCATGATCTTTCAGAAAAGTCCCAGGCCAATATGGAAGAGATCAGTGCAAACCTTGAAGCTGTTAATACAGCAGGTGAAACCTTTGAAGAGATATTCAGAAGTCTTGATGAGACCAGTGATATTGTAAGCGAAATGATCGCCAAAGTCGGCAATGTTGATGAGATCGCAACTTCCATGGCAGCTATTTCTGAGGAACAGTCAGCCAGCACGGAGGAAGTAAGTGCTACAGCTACAACACTTGCATCTAGTGCTGAACAGGTTGCAGAAAACTCCAGAGGAGTTGATGGAAGTGCTGTTGCAGTATCCGAGTCTTCTGACAGGATTGAAGGACTTATAAAGCAGTTCAGATTGTAACTTATAGTAAAGATAAAGCAGCTCTGGCCTAAACCCAAAATGGTCAGAGCTGTTTTGTTATTTTTTAAGCATATGCAGGTAAAGTATGCTATATTAATAAAAAGCAAACCATACAATAAGTATATAATTTCAAAACTTTTATCCACCGCATGACGTCTGAATTGTTCCGTTTCTATGAAACGTCCACATTCTTTGTATCATGTTATTAGCAAAAATTCGAAAAGTTTTCCCATTACATACGATTTGATGTGTGAAAAACATCACTTGTTTTTTTGTGCGTAAAATGGCGAAAGATGCGGATTTTGGGAAAAATTTGCGGTGGATACCTTTTGCTCAATAACGAAATAACACGAAATATTGATAACTCCTTGTTTGATAACAAATTATCAATTATTATTATGATGTATTACTATGGTAAGCTCTCCGCAGTGTACGGAGAGCTTGTTGTAGGTATAAGACTTTATGACATAGAGGGGTGCCATGAGTTCCGGATTCAAAAAGAGGATACATACAGCTTTAATAATAATTTTTGCACTATTGGTATTGTGTACTATAGTCCAATACATCAGCATTTCTACTTATAATTCAACCTTGCATACATTCAGCAGCAAGGATTCAAAAATGACCGATGAAATGTCTGACCAGACCTCTATGGACATCCACTTCAGAGGCAATAATACATCAAGCTGGATCAAGAGAGGGATGGATCTATATGGAATCATATCTGATGCCCGCATTTTTAACGGATCTACCAGCGCTATAAGTGACTGGAAGCTTAGGATCAATATCAAAGGGCCATGCTATCTTAACCAGTTCTGGAACGGAGATGTTGAAGTTCATCAGCACGTAGGAACAGATAAAGAGAAAATACAGACTCTTAACCTCGCCAATTATGCTGAAGACGAGATAGAGCTTGAACATTTTTTTGATGAGTCAGATCTGTTGATCCCTCTTGAAGAAGGCGACTACATAATCTATTATCCTGAAGAAAACATGCGTGAAGTCCCTGTTAAACCGGGAGATGAAACCGTAGTTGGCTTTATCTTATATTACGATAAGAGCGTAGATCTTTCTGATTACACTTTCTATTACTATTTCCACAGAAATTATTACGAAGGCCCTGTATTTTTGATAATAGGTCTGCTTCTTGTATGGGGATTTTTTACCCTTGGTATGTACATTACGGCATTATATGTCTACAAAAAGGCTGAGAGAGAACTCGAACTTCGTAAGTCAGGTCTTTCCAGTATGTCAGGCCTGTATACCATTATTTATATAGTAGATCTTTTGGAGGATACTATTATTCCTGTCAGCTATCCGGAAGGTATGGATAAGGACAGACCCAAGAACCTTGGAGCCAATGAACAGTTCAAGAATCTGTATAAGTTTGATGCAGCAGAGTCATATCTTGAACCTTTGCTTGAATTTGGTGATCTTACAACTCTCCCCGAGAGGATGAAAAACAGGAATAGTATATCTATTGAATATATCAGTAAAAATTTTGGCTGGAGCAGGATCAGATTTATCAATATGGATGCTGGTTCCGGAAGACCTGTTGAAAAGGTTCTTTTTACTGCTGAACAGATCAGTGAGGAAAAGAAAGAGATCGATAAGATCTTAAGGAAGGTTGAAAGAGCAGAATCAGAGAGCAGGGTTAAGAGTGCTTTTCTTGCAAACATTTCAAAGGAGATCAAGACTCCTATTACTGTTATGCTCAAATTGACCAATCTGATAGTTGAACGCAGCAATGATGACGATATCACTTCTTTTGCCAAGTCAGTCATCAGTTCCGGCAAAGTACTTATGGCTGAAGTTGACAGCGTGATCGACTATTCCAATCTGGAAGTAGGAAAGCTTGAACTTTCACCAGAGGAATACTCTTTAAGTGCGTTTCTTGATGAAATATATGAACTTATCTGGCCAAGAATGAAATATAAAGGGGTGGAGTACCAGACAGATATCACAGACACGATTCCGGATAAAATGAATGGAGATTCTGTCAGACTTAAGCAGATTCTTATTACACTGATCATGTATCTTATCAGCCGTAATAAGACTGGTGGATTACGCCTTGGTGTTTTTGGTAAGGTTGTTGATAAAGATAAGGTTCACCTTCTCATTTCTGTCAAGGAGATCGAGCCAAAGAACAGACCTGATGAAAGAATCAAGTTTTATCGCAAATATATGGAAGCTGATAATGGTGTTCCTAAGGAAAAAGAAAATGAGATCAGTATAGATCTTGTGGAAGGAATGCTTAAAGCTATGGGTTCAGAGCTGAATATTTCTGATACATACGACAATGGCAATGACTACTATTTTGAAATAGATCAGGAAATAGTTGATCGAAGTCCTATTGGGAAATATAGCGTTAGAGAAAGTGAGATAGACTGGTAAATGATTACGTCCTTTTATGGTATACTTCTTATCATTTCCGCGCTTGTAGTTATTTTTATGGCGCAGAAAAATTATGAGAATATTGATATTTACTATTGGACTCTTGTGATACTGGTTCCTGTCGTAATACTTGGATACTGGCTTAAGACGAGGGTTACAACTGTTGAAGGGGCAAAAATATGCTTCTGCTTTTTGTACCTTGATAGTACAGTTCTTTTGACAGTTGTTATATTCAATATAATGCGATTTGTTGGTCTGACAGTAAAATCATGGATGAAGATACTGGCTTATGGAACGGCTTTTCTTCACTTGTTTGGCATATGGCTTTGCTTAAACAATGATCTGTATTATAAGAACATTACCCTGATCGACACTGGAATGGGTACAGCGACCAAAATGGTCAACGGTCCTTTAAAGATCATTCACTGGATCTATCTTTTGTTCATGCTTGGAATTATGCTGGCGCTCATGATCGTTGCAGTTGTCAAAAAAGGTACATACTCAAGAAGAACCCTTGCACTTTTTTCACTTTTGACGGGACTTGGAATTGCTATTTATATAGTTGAAGCGGTCCTTGATGTTGATTTTTCCAATCTTCCGGCCCTTTATGCAACTGCAGATATTTTGATAGCATTTAATTATGACCATGCGCATACCCATGACATAGCATGTCTTATATCTGAACAGCAGAAGTATCATGGAACCAAGGGTTATGCCGCTTTTGACCTTGATAAAAACTTTCTTAGCTGCAACAACAAGATCTATGATTTTCTTCCAGAACTGAAAAAACAGATAGTTGATGACAAGCTTCCTGAAGAAAGCGAGCTTAGATCGATCTTTTACAGTCTGATAGATGATTACAGAAGAGATATAAGGAATATCAAAAAGTTCAACTGCGGCGGCAAGATCTGCCAGTGTGAGATCTCCGAATTTTCCATAAGAAAAGATGGTAAGATCCAGGGGTATCTTTTTGATATAGGAGACGTTACTGAAGAAGAGAAGGTTCTTCAGGTCATGAAGGACTATAACAATACACTCAATAAGGAAGTTGACCAGAAGACTGAGAATATCAAGAGTATTCAGGAAAAGGTTGTTCTTGGTCTTGCCAACATGGTGGAGAACCGAGACAACAATACAGGTGGTCACGTTAAAAGAACCAGTGACCTTATCAAGATAGTTGTTAATGAAGCCAAGAAACAGGGCACATATCATATTTCAGAGCAATTTGCAGAAGATGTTGTCAGAGCTGCACCTATGCATGACATCGGAAAGATCACTATTGAAAACTCGATTTTATGTAAGCCCGGAGATCTGACAAGAGAAGAGTTCAATATCATGAAGACTCATTCCATCAAGAGTGGCGAGTTCGTTAACCTCATTTTAAAAGGAGTTGAGGAAAAACATTTCGTAGATGTTGCTTACAATGTAGCCAGATATCATCACGAAAGATGGGATGGAAGAGGATATCCTGAGGGACTTGTAGGTGAGATGATCCCACTTGAAGCAAGACTCATGGCTATTGCCGATGTATATGATGCACTTGTCAGCCAGAGGTACTACAAGAAAGCTATCAAATATGAGGAAGCTGCAAGGATCATGATCGAAGGTATGGAAGTCAGTTTGATCCTAATATGCTGAGTGTATTTGTAGGATGCAGGCGTGAACTTGAAGAGTATTATATGCATTTGCAGAATGATGAGCACAGCGCTCATGATGAAAAGCTCCTGATCAGCTGATTAAAAGTTTTGATACAGATCTTTAAACAAAAAGAATGAAAAGAAATTAAAGCCAAGCGCAACTTATGGATTATTTCAATAGTCCGTGAGATAAGCGCTTGGCTTTATATATTCCATGTGAATTGTAAAATTTGTAAAATTTGTGGGGATTTTTTAAAAATTCTGGAAATTGAAAATTCTAGGAATTGAAAATTCTAGAATTTTCAATTCCCCTTTACAATCTTTCATTTTGTGTGCGATAATCTTTTTATCAAAACGGGACACGTGTTCCGTTATAAAAACAGAGAAATTGTTTGAAACGCAGGAGGTTACTGTAATATGGGGAAATTATACGCGCTTACTTCTGATGAAGTTACAGCTTTAGAGAAGGAGAATCAGGAACTTGTAAGATCACTTGCCGGAGAATGCATGGTCGTTCTTGAAAATGATGGAACACTTCCTCTTAAGAAAGGAGGAAAGAACAGTTGCATTATACGGAAGCGGTGCAAGACACACAGTTAAGGGTGGTACAGGATCAGGAGATGTTAACCAAGAGAAGTTATCAATATCTATGAAGGTCTTAAGGCTGAAGGCTTTGATGTTGTGTCAGAAGACTGGCTTGATGAATATGACAAGATACTTTCAGATGCTGAAAGTAAGTACATGGATGATGTTAACAAAAAGGCGCAGGAGAAGCATGTTCCGCCTATCATGATCATGTTCTCCACACCATTCGTAAGTCCTGATGAGAATCTTATAACAGATGTTAAGGATACAGACGTTGCTATATATGTTATCAGCCGAAATTCAGGTGAAGGTGCTGACAGATTCAATGTTAAAAAGGACTACGAGCTTGATGATGCAGAGATTGCCAATATTAAGTTCCTTGCAGAAAACTATAAAAAGACAATCGTCCTTCTTAATACAGGCGCAGTGATCGATACTAAGCCTCTCAGAAATACAGAGGGAATAAACGCAGTTATGATAGTAGGCCAGATGGGTAACATCGGCGGTAATATCGTTGCTGATGTTCTTACAGGTAAGTCTGTTCCTTCAGGTAAGCTTACTGATACATGGAGCTAAAACTCCCTTGGCTGAGGCGTCATTAAAGAAAGCCGTAAGGGATGAGTAGTCTTCCCAGAGACCTGAAATGATTGGAGAGATAACAGAGTATCTCATAAGAGCAATGTTTTGTTGTTTTTTCCTGATCCATGGCGGATCCTCCTTTCGTTTTTTCTTAAGTATATGGAGGATCAGGAGAGAGTTCGTGCCAGGTTATGTGGTATTTAAGAAAAGGATATTTGGAGTACATTTAATCTGCATGAACTGACGCTTGAAGTATTGAAAACAGCTGCTTATAAGGCTTTTGCTATCAACAGAAATACGTTCGGAGATAAGCCGTTGTTTCAGTGCTTCAGGTACATCCCGATGATGTATCTAAAGTTGCTCTCGTCAAAAGACAGAGCTGAGGAAAGAGTGATGCTTGAAAGCGTCTCTTTTTCATGAGCTGTGATTATCTGAAGGTGATCCTGGAATGATATCTGGGAATAAGGAACCATTGATGACAGAAGGATAGCGTGAGTGCGTCCACACTGATCGCATTTCACACGGCAGATCCTGAACATTACTTTTCCATCCTCGGTTTTAACATATCTGTTGTAATAACCATGGACGGATAGGCAGCCTGACTGACCACAAGGGCATTTGAGCTGATGGAACTGGAGATTGTTTAGGACAGAGTTGTAGAAACATGGTGTAATCGGATTGTTTTCTTCGACGTAAAGGGTTATCATTGTCTTGCATGTTTTCGTACACTTCTGTGTACGGAGTTGCTAAGGCAGGATACCAAACTTTGGTCGGGGAGGGATCCTGCCTTTTATTGTCAGTAACTTTCCCATGATAACACAAAAGGCATGGCATTAAATAATCTGGCGTATTATGCACCAGAATAAATAAGTCCACACCTTTAAATAAAGTGATTCAAAAACAGAATTTAGAACGCAGGTAAAGTAACAAACAACATTTTACTGGTATAGTGTGCGTACTGATTGTAGTGGTTTGTGTTACCTTCTTTAAGAAAAAGAAGCTCTTGTAAAGTAATCCATTTGTGAAAAGGTGTAAAAATAATCAGATGATTGTATTTAGTATTTGTATTTAAGAAACTACGCAAAAGTCACATATTCACATTGTCTTTCAAAAATGGCGCCGGAAATGTGGAAACCGGCGCTATTTTTTATGGTAATAATTGGGAAGATAATAGCACAGCGTGACATTGTTTTAAGGCTTTATATATTGGAAAATGATTTTGTTATACGTACATGGAAGTTAGAGTGAACTCCTAACTTCTAAACATGTACTGAGTTACGGAACGTAACTCTATACATCCTGTATCCCGTACATAGAAGCGAATATAGAGATCAGAAAGGACATAAAATGGCTACAGACAAGATCACCCGAACATCAAGACAGCATCCGCAGGAAATTGGTAGTAAAGAATACAGATATGACTCTTTTAACAATAACACCCCATTTGAAGGCAAAAAGAAAAGGCTACCTGCCATGGGCTGGAACAGCTGGAATGCATTTGGAAGTGGCAATACAGAAGCCCTGACCAAGGCTATGGCAGATAAATTCATAGAACTTGAACTGGACAAGGCAGGATATGAGTATCTTGTTCTTGATGATGGTTGTTATAACTCTGAAAGAGTAGATGGAAAGCTGACTAATGAGCCGCTTAAGTTCCCCAGTGGATTTAAGGCTCTGGCAGATTATATACATGAAAGAGGCCTTAAGTTTGGAATGTACAATGACATAGGAACCAACCTATGCGCAGGATCAGCAGTTGGTACCTGCGGATTTGAAGATGTAGACGCTGTAAGCTATACAGACTGGGATATAGATTTCCTTAAGGTAGATAACTGCTACTATCTGTGGGATAATGCAACTTTTTCTGCAGGAGAGAATGCAAGATTTACATATGCTCCAAGCATTAAGGAAGTTAAGCTTGTAGGTGCAGATGGAAAAGAGCTTGTACTTAATGCTGTAGCAGACGGAGTTGTTACAGGAAGACATGCTGTAGTAAAAGAAAACTATGTTACTAATATAGGTACTTTTGATGGAACTAATATAGGTAACACACCTGTTGGTGACCAGAGTAGTGAGCTTACATTTGATCTTAAAAACGCCTCTGAAGGCACCTATAAGCTGTATGTAACCTATGCTACAGGTAAAGAAGCAGGTGTAGGCCAGTGGCTTCAGGTTGCTGTATCAGATGGAAGTAATTTAGACTTCTTTTTGACAACCTTGTAGAAAGCACTGAAGGTACAGAAGACTTTAAGGAAAACTATGTATGTGATGTAACTGTAAAAAGCGGTGATACAGTTCTTAGACTTATGAATCACAGACGTCAGGAAAATACACTTTGCTCCTATGCTGCAATGTACAACTCCTTAAAAGAAGCTGATCCTAACAAGGATATACTCCTTTCAATCTGCGAATGGGGTAAGACAATGCCTGGCGACTGGGGATACAAAGTAGGAGATTCCTGGAGAATCTTAAACGACATCACCTTCCAGGTAGGAAGAGACGGGGACCCTGGAAGAGGATACTGGGAAGCAGACGGAACCTGCAGCATAACCTCACAGTATGATAAATGCGTTATTATGGACGAGTTCGCAAGCCCTGAAAGAGGTTGGAACGACCCGGATATGATGGTTATTGGAATGGGAGATGTAGATGAAACTATGGCTAAGACTCATTTTGCCATGTGGTCTATGATGAACTCACCTCTTATGCTTGGCATGGACCTTAGAAAAGTTGAAAAGGGCGACTATATCTGGAACATAATAACCAACAAAGATATCATTGCCTTAAATCAGGATAAGCTCGGAGTTCAGGCTAAGAGAGTATGGTCTAGCCTTGCCGATAAGGATGCTGATAAGGTATACCTCATGGATCATAACAGAGTAGATATCCTCGCTAAGCCTCTTGAAAATGGTGATATCGCAGTAACATTTATTAACCTTGCTGGAGAAGATGTTACTAATAAGATAGAAATCAGTCTTGATAATATACTTGAGTATATTGAAAACAAGATGGCAGATGCTGAAAGCTTTAAAGGCGCACAGACTTATCAGATCAAAGACCTCTGGACAGGAGAAGAGAGAAGCCTTTCAGGTAAGGTTATTGCTGTAGATGAGCTTAAGGCTCATGACAACGTGACTTTTAGAGTATCTCCAATTAGATAACTTCTTGAACTAGATTACAGAAACGAATAATTACTGCGTTTTTGGTAATGCTGAATATTGCTATAGCATTAAAGCCCTTCGGTCAAAACGAAGGGCTTTGTTTACGGCAATAAAAATTTTGCTGAGCCAAAAATGCTTTTTATCGGGTAAAACAAGCTTTTTGTCAGATTTTGTAGAGTAGGGATTTACATATAGATACAATATACAATATACATTAGTTAACTAGGCTGTTTTGGGAAAAGCAGCCATTTGGGAGAATGATATGAAGAAAAAGGTTATTGCATTATTCTTAGCAGCTACATGCGTGATGGGCGGTTGTGGCAATCTGGATCTGGGTCTTAAAGAAGAGTCTTCTGAAGATAATACATCAGACGTATCTGAAGTGAGTAATGAATCAGATACGTCAAAAGATGATGCAGAAGATGAAGCCAAAGAAAGCGATATAGAAGCTTCAAATGAAGATGAGGAAGATACCAAAGCTGTCGAAACTGATGATACTGATGAAGCAATGGAAGATAGTATCCAAGTTGATTATAGAGTCATCTATTTATACGAAGAGGAGGTTGATTCTGTACCGGTAAGCATTGTTAAGACAGGTGCTTTCGACGATGGAGACGTATACTCTTACGATATAGTTTATGATGAGGATGTCATCGTCGATTATCACGGGGATCTCGACAGATTACACATAGGAACGTTCCTGTTCAAGGAAGATGAGATTTATCTGATCACGGATACTAGAGATAATCATAAGGAACAGGATTTTTATGATTATGGAGTATTAGTTTATTCGGAAGAAGATTATAGCGATGAAAGATCTGGTTATAAAATAAAGCTTCATAATGATGGCTATCTTTGCAGATGCAGCTACTACGATACAATAAGTGAGTCAGGGGGAACAGGTTATTATGCAGAGTATGTCTTTGACAGCGATAAGGTGCTTACTTACTATAGATCCGGATATGGAGCAGAAGCTGAGCCTATTGAGATAACTACAAATACGTATGAGGATATTGAAAATTTACTTTCCAAGGCTAATGAGTCTGAACTTACCAAAGAAGACGTTACTATAACCTACAATGGCTTTGATATTGGCCCTGATACAAGCTATCAGGAAATAATTAATGCACTATCTTATCCTGAAAACTTTGAGGATACCAATAATGGCTTTATTTCAGCACAAGAGGGATATAGATGGCAGCTTGCTTATCCTGATGCTTTAGATTATAGCAGCGATTATGAAGTTAGAATTGTATGTGTAAGCCCGTCAATGGAATTTGAAGGCTCGGACACATATATGGATTTTATTTATTTGGGGATACCGACCAGAAGAGATATTTCAGAATATGATTCAATCTACAGTGTGATAGATGCATATGGAGCACCTGATGATATTAGAGAGGGATCCTGGTCAGGATACACTGACATAGTTTATGAATTTGAAGGCCATGAACTTACGTTTACAGTTGCGGAAGACAACACCATTGTGTTTATTAAAATTGATTTTGCTGGCTGATTGGGGCTAAAGCCGTGATCGCTGATGGGGAGTATATGAAGAAAGTTAAATTGATATTATGTTTTAAAGAGGGAAAATGAAATATGAAAACATTAAAGAAAGCAGTAAAATCTATCATTGATAATTTGCTCCTTTTCACAGTGATCGCTGGCATCGTCTTTTATTTTTCTTCCCTCATTTTACATGAATTCGGTCTGCAATATAGATTTGGGATCAAAAGGATGGCTATAATTCTTTTTGTCTTATTCGCATTTTTGGGGATGATTCAGGTTATTTACCATTTAAAAAGACTTCGAAGTCGCATATTATTAACAGTTGCCACTATAGTTACCATTATCGGATTATTTCCCTTTTGGATGTTTTGGGGAATTGCGTATATGGATACTACGGAAGAAATCGTTGTGAGAAATGATAAGACGATGGTAGCAAGAGATGAATCAGAATTGTTCGGAGGCCCATCCATATTTTACTATGAATATGATAATGCCATAGTTTGTGGCAAGGAAGCTGTTTATAAAGAAAATCATAATATAGGTAATCCATTTAATCCAAAAGATTATTATTTGCTTGCGTGCAAATCAAAAGAAGGCAATCTGGAAAATATAAATCGATACACCTGGAATTGTTTTTTTACTATCTTTTCTGAAAAGTATGAATACCAGGTGCAGGAGTTTTTTGATGAAAAGGTCAAGACAGTTGATGTGAAGCTTTCGCTGCTTGATGCTTGCGATGAGTACAGTATTTACTCGATGGACATAAGTTATGACGATGTTTCTGAAAGATACTTAAATGGATCTATAGACAGATATAATATCGGTAAGTTCATGATATACGATGATAGTATATATCTTTTGTATGATTATCAGGGTGACACGGCTCCTTCAAAAGATGATTTCCTGGAAAAAGGAATAAGATTTGAAGGCGGCGAAGATCATGAAAGAAACATTGATGGAATCATAGTTACCTATGATTACTGTGGCGAATGGACTATAAATGACACAAGAGAGCAGATGGATTATCACGCAGAATATGAATGGTCATACCACGAAGGCCTTACCTATTTCAGATCCTGGTATGGCGATGATAATGCTGTAATTGAGATTTCAAGGAATTGAAAGATAAGGAAAAATATGAACGTTACAGTTAGAGAATTTACTCTTTCCATTATGAAAGATGATCACGTTGGTGGAGAGACAATGCCAGACGATGAACTTTTTAAAGAAGCCTATAAAATGCAGGTAATAGACAACCAGGATTATCTCCATCCTGACGATTACATTACAAGAAAGGCAGCAGCTAGAATAATACATCACACGCTTCTATATCTTTTGGATGAATTAGATGTAAGTGATATACGGCCTGCAAATGTACTTGTAGACCTTTATGACTGCAGAACCTGTGTCCTTCACATTGCACAGGTTTATTGTAAAGGAATAATGGGATCCAGGAAGATTATGGATGATACTTCTGGCAAGACATATGAAATCTTTGATATGAACTCCGGAATCGAACATGAAGAAATGAATCTGATATTATCCAAAATTTGGGAAAGATAGCCTGATATTTTTGAAAATGATCAGGAGTATATCAAGGAGTTTTGGTTGTAAGAACCAGGATGATAAGGGGAGAGAATTGGCATGAAAAAAAGATTAGTAGCACTGCTATTAATATCAGCTACCATTATGTCTGCATGTAGCGATAAAGATAATAAAGACGATAATAGCCAGGCGAATAAGCCAAATGAAGCTGTAACTGAAAGCGGTAAGACAGACAATAGTGAATCAGATAGTAGCTCAGACGATGAGTCTGACGCAGAATATGCATCACAGGTACAGACCCTTTATGACAACAGGCAGACCTGGGAATTTGCAGATGGATGTTATAAGATTCCCGGTGGCGATACAATTGACTTCGATGAATATGGATATGCTGTAACAGACCTTGATAATGACGGCAATATTGAGATTTTCGCATCAGGATTTGCCGGAAGCGGCAGATTTTCTACAAGCCTTGTCTATGAATATGACGATGAAAAAGGCGTTATCATGTGGGATACCTCAAATCTTGCCTATGATGATTCGGAACCGGATTTCATCACAAAAATTTTGACAAATGATCCTAAACTTGACGGTAAATTACTATTAGCTGGCTTTGAATCAGAAGATAATGATGGCCTGTATCTTGCCGCTGATTACGAAGTATACGGAGCTACAGGCGGTAAAACCAGTTATCTTAAGCTATCTGTAAATGATAATGCCATTACTTCAGAGCTTATTTCTTCTGAAACTACTGAATATACAACTGTGAAGTATGCAGATGAAGATGGAAATGATGTTTCCTTCGATTCTTTTACCGGACTTATCAGAATGGCATTCTATAACTGTGATGAGAGTTTTAAATCTAGTAATATATTCAAAGAAGTGACCCTCGATATTATTCAGGATTCATACGATTCTATTGCGGATGAAACTAGTCTTCATCTGGAAGAGTTAATACCTGAAAACTCTGCTTCAGAGTTAAACGAAACTGTATCGGACAACATCGAAATAACCGTAAATGATTCTTTGCTCGATTATAGTGATATTGATGAAGAATCCAGGCAGCTTTACAGAGACTTCTTGGAAGGAAAAGCTACAGCTATCTATAAGGATCCGGAATCTGATACTTCTGAAAATAAGATTTTCAAAAGCGCCTTGAAACAAGGAAACAGCTATTCTTTTGATGAGTTAAAAGAAGTATATTTAAATGAAAATGATTACTCAGAATATGTAAAAACAACTTGCACATATATAGATTGTGGTCTTGACGGAGAATATGAGCTTTTCGTTCAAAACGAATATTCCATGTATTGTTTTACTAAATATGTTCTCAAAAACATAGATGGCGAGCTATATATATGCTTTACTGGAGATTCCAGAGAGCATAAATGGAATGAAATGCTTGAAAATGGCTACTACAGCTATACCTGGAATATAGACGGATTAAACCATTGGGGAAGCTGCTATTACATAGATGCCAACGGTGATTGTCATTACCTTTATTCGCAAGGTTTTGGTGGATGCAGCAGAAGCTACGGAGATGAAACACTAATAGTAAGCCTCCCCGATGATGTTTACGGGGAGTTTGATGAAATTGGAAACATCGAATATTCAACATATTCCTTCTCTGATAGCTATTCTGCGCCTCATTACATGTATGACCTTATTTTGTTTGATCCAGATGGCGAAGAAATTGAAAGAAACGATGAATCGGAAGATTTATATAACCGAGTTGAAGAACTGTACGAAGCATGTAGCAATACAATTGTGTCAGAAGAAGAGGCTGAAGAATCAATGAGAAACGCTAGACAGGCAGTAGGTTTAACAGATGAAATCTATGAAGCTGAAGTCGGCTACTATGAATAAATAATACTAATTATCTAAATTGTGACCGAGGTCAAAGCAAAAGGAAAAGAAGCGATGTGTTATATAACAAGTCGCTTCTTTTTTTAGTGATCATTTGATAGAATGGTGAAGCTGACGCCATTATCGCTCAGATTCTTCAATCTGGCACAAATAAGACATAAAGCATAATCGTGTATAGACATCATGATAATAGCACAAGGAGGCACAAATATGCTTGGAAGAACACATTTTTTTGTAGGAATAGCTACTGCACTTATAGCCTTAAGACCGGAATCATTACCTGTTGTAGTAGCAGGAACCGGAGCTGCAGCTATAGGAGGAGTAATAAGTGACATTGATTCAGGAACATCTACAGCCCATAAGGAAGCTGACAAGATAGTTGTAGCGGCTTCACTGGCTTTGGGAGCTGTGATCATAATAGAGTACAATTTTCATATTGGTATATACAGAAGACTTCTTGCTGATAGTAACCTCTATCGGATCATGACAGGGAGCCTCGCTTTTATTTTGCTATGTGTATTTGGGATGAGGCAGCCTCACAGATCATTTATGCATTCGCTACTTGCACTTTTTTTATTATCATCATGTGTAGGAATAATATTCCCTGAAGTAACGCCGTATTTCACAATTGGCTATGCATCACATCTGATAATAGATCTTCTTAACAGAAAGCGTGAAAAGATATTCTGGCCCATGAAAAAAGGATATAGCTTCAACCTTTGCTCATCCAAAGGGTATGTAAATAAGATGATGATGATTGCCGGAATATTAATATCAGTGATATACATTTCAACACTTCCATATGTGCAGGAGGCGTATGCTGCCATGCTGGCTGTATTGGGGTTGAACTAGTGCGCTTCATTTTGTTACCCGAAAACGTAGAGAGCCCCGTCCTCGCCCCAAATGAATAGGGGCGAGGACGGGGCGGCATTACCTTCCGGGTAACCCTTACCTTCTAAACTGTGAGATGAACTCCCATGCATGCTCGCATGTGTGCTGGCGGCACTCATGCTGCTGACCACTGATACTTGCAAAAGCTGTGCGGCATACACCGTCTTCACTATCGAAGTAGCGGATAGTCAGATCGCTATCCCTTGTATCATCGTGGAATACTTCTACGCGGTCACCCTTCTTGCCATAAATCTTGTCTTCCCAGCTGTCTTTCTTATCAAAGTCGACATCCTCGAAAGTCTCCTTGCACTTATTGACCTTAGCTGCATACTGAACTCTTTCAATACACTGCTTAGCCTGGCATGGAAGCTCAGGAAGAGGAGATTCTTCTCCGCCTGAATAGAAAAGCGGAACAGAAACTGTTGTATTGATCCTGTCTCCGATATCCTCGAAGAAGAGATTCTGTCCTTTTGGGAAGAGAGCACTTGCAGGCATAAGACCGGCAAATACATCAGGATATTCCTGGAACATATCCCATGACTTTCCGCTTCCCATTGAGAATCCTGTGCCATAGATACGGTGCTCATCGATAGGGTATCTCTTTTTAAGGCCTTCGATGAACTCGATAACCTCTGTTGCAGATACAGCAAGATGATTGTCGATAGCTACGTACAGGAAGCCGTATTTATGAGCAACCTCATACCATCCTGATACGAATGTCAGGAACATAGCTGTATCTCCGCCGCCATGGAAGCCAAGTACAAGCGGTACTTTGGATCCGTCCATGATCTCTTTGTTGTACCATGCAAAATAACCGATCTTGTGCTCAGTAGTATCCTTGTAAATACCCCTGTTATCAGTAGATGTCTTAACTGTGATAACTCCAACATCTTCATTCATGCCAAGTTCTTCAAAATCAGGCTCGATCTGCATATTGCCGCACCATCTCTTGAACTTTTTGACAAAAGAGTTAAAGTCCTTTTCATATTCAGCGCTGTCCTTAACAAGAAGATATTCGCAGCCCTTGAAAGCATTGTTAACTTCTGCAGAATTACCAACGCTAAGAATCGCAATGTCTTTTCTTGAAACTTCAGGAACTACGCTAAGTCTCTCCATAGAGCACATGGAAGGTGTGATCTCGCCAGGTCCCCAGAGATACTGACCATCAGTAGTCTTCAAAAGATTTTTGGCCACATAATCAGCGGACTTTCCATAGCTGTAGATATCAGCTCTGAAGATGGCGCCTCTTATGTAGTAGCCCATAAACTGCTTGCTGATAAAATCATCCCATTCAACGATGCCATCCTCATAAACAGGATACATCTTTACATAAGAGATAACTTCCTTATAAAGCTCATCTGTAGCATTGTCCCAGCCGCCTTCGCAGGTAGGATATATGAAGAGTACGCTTGTATCATACTTTGCAGCGATCTTTTCAAGTCCGCTTTCTTTTGCAAATGCGACAGCATCTTCCTTAGTTCTTTTGTCTTCTTCAAATATCAGAAGAAGAGGTGCTCTGAAAGTATAGTCGTTAGCTTTGCTATCGATATCATTTACAGGCACATAAGCCGTTAAGTGATAGTTTTCGAATTCATGTTCCCAATATTTACCGCCATCAGACAGTGTCTCGACAACGGGTCTTTCTTTTAATCCCATTTTTGCTAACCTCCCATAAGATGATTCTAAATTCAATATAAACCAGATACTGACTGCAATCTTATTATTTAATGACAATAATTTCTTATTTTTTGCGTCTTTATTTAACCCCTTAAAATAAATCAAAAATATAATTTAGAACTGAAAATTATTATGTATATGTCGATATACAATTTGTAGGTATTTGTTCAGGGGTTTTTAAACATATTTTGCAGGGAAAAAATAAGCTGTTTCATGGGTCATACTTATGAAAAATCGCGATAAAAACGGATGGATCATCGGAATAATGGTATTTATCATTACTATTATTCTAAACCTGCTTCTTGGGTTTATATGTATAAAGATAGGGCTTCCGCCACTTTTAGCTATAGCAGGATCGATGGCTATAGCTATTTTGGCTGGGTATATGCCGGCTGTATGGGTTGTTCTTATAAGCAATCTGATCTTAAGCTATTTTATAAATGATTTTCTTAATTATTCTCTTATTAATATTCTTATCATCATTGTTACGGCGTATTATGCCCAAAAGGGACATTTTAAGAAGCTGTCTAAAATTCTAAGCTATATCATTCTGACATCTTTGATCAGCGCAGTCGTAAGTACACTTATCGTTATAGAGACCGGCGGAGTAGATGAAACTGTGCTTGAGAGTAACATTATCGTAAACGATGTTACACCTTCCCCTTTGGGAATGCTTGCCATATCATCGCTTATCATCCTCGTGACTGCGATTCCTTCACAGGTAATATGTCTTTTGCTTTCTTTTCTCATAGTTAAAATATTGCCTGATAATATCAAAGATATCCTGAAGAAATTTGGATGGCTCCAAAAGCCCATAGACGATGATGAGCTTGAGCGTCTTGAGAAGACAAAGACCAGGATTATATCCACAAAAACAGTATTTATCATAGCTATTATTTCAACATGTCTTACAGTTCTTTTGTTTGTAGCAGCAATTGGAACACGTCTTTTTATCAATCACACCAAGCAGGAGCATGAAAAAATTGCTGTTGGCGTATCGGAAATGATAGCAGGGATCGTTAATGGAAACAGGATAGACGAGTATATTGCAAGCGGAGGCCAGGGGCCGGAATATGAAAAGATAGTAGCAGAGCTTGAAGCCATCCGAGATGTTTCTAATGATATAGAATACGTCTATGTTTACAAGATATTGCCGGATGGATGCCATGTGGTTTTTGACCTTGATACAGATGAAGTGGAAGCAGCAGATGTTGGTGAAGTTGTCCCATTTGACCCGACTTTTGAAAAGTATGTTCCAACTCTTTTAGAAGGAGGTGAAATTGAGACCTTTGTTTCCGATGATTATTATGGCTGGCTATTAACATCTTATACACCTGTTCATAATTCGCTTGGCGAAACTGTATGCTATGCAGGATGCGATATTTCTATGGAATATCTGTCAAGCTATACAAGACAGTTCTTTATACGCCTTTTGATCATGTGCATTGGAATCATCATAGTCATCATAGTTACAGGTCTTTGGATAGCTAAGTTCAGGATCATCTATCCTGTTAAATCCATGGTGGAACGTGCCAGATTCTTTAATTATGATAGCGAAGAAGCCAGAAAGACTAACGTTGAACTTCTTGAAGATCTGGAGATTTGCACAGGCGATGAGATCGAAAGACTCTATAATTCTTTTTTACAGGTCACTAAAGACAGTATGAAGAGCTTTAGTACCATGCAGCAAAAGTCAGATTACATTGAGAAGGTCCAGACTAATCTCATCGTCATCCTTGCAGATATGGTTGAAAACAGGGATGAATCAACTGGTGATCATATCAAAAAGACATCCATGTATACGCTTATAATCATGAGACAGATGAAAAAAGAGGGGATGCATACACGCATTCTTACAGATGAATTTATAGATAATGTATATAAGTCAGCACCTCTTCATGATATAGGAAAGATAAGAATTACTGATTCAATACTTAATAAACCTGGAAAACTTACTCCTGAAGAATTTGAGATCATGAAGCTTCACTCGGCTTATGGCGGCGAGATCATAAATAAGCTTATAGAGTCGCTTACTCAGGCAAGTTACCTTGAGGTTGCAAGGGATATAGCTCTATATCATCACGAAAGATGGGATGGCACAGGATATCCGGAAGGCCTTAAAGGAGAAGATATACCACTTTCTGCAAGGATAATGGCTGTTGCGGATGTATTTGATGCTCTTATCTCTGAAAGAGTATATAAAAAGGCATTTACCTTTGAAAAAGCTGTGGAGATCATTCAGGAAGAGTCAGGAACACATTTTGATCCGGATGTTGTAAAAGCTTTTATAGATGCTATAGATGAAGTGAGAGAAACCGCGAAACTTCAGAAACGATAGAATACGTAGGATGATGGTATATGAATAAAGCTGTCATAAAAAACAGGTTAAAAGTTCTGGCTATAATCATACCTATTATTTTGCTCAACTTCATAATAAATATTGTTTCTATGAAAATAGGAATGATACCAATCCTGGGTCTTGCCGGGTCTATGGTTATTGCCATTTTATCCGGATATTTTCTGAGCGTATGGGTAGTTATTATTACGCAGCTACTGACATCGATGTTTTATTCGGCTTATATCTACTATAGTATCGTAAATATTCTTTGTGTTATTTTACTTACTCATTATCATAAAAAGGGACTGCTTAATAAAAAGCTTGGCATGGCATCATATCTTGTTTTGAATGCCGTTATCAATTCGCTTGTTACATTTCTGATAGAAAGCGGAGCAGGACATACCGACCCTGATCTTTTTGAGATCAATCCCTTCTATTCATTTATTGGTTCTCTTTCTATAAGCATATTTGCCAAAGCTTTTATTATCGTATTTACGTCATCTATCGTATTTATTTTTATAGATGTTTTGATAGCTCTTGGAATAGTAAGGATCATTCCACAGAACGTCAAAGATTACTTTGAAAAATATGCTTGGCTTCAAAAGCCTGTTAATAGCGATGAACTTGCCAAGATCAATAACAGTGAGACCAGAAAGACCAGGATAAACAATGCTTTTGCGGTGTCGCTTGTAATGACCTGTCTGACAATTCTTGTTGTAGTTGCCTATGAGGCAAGTTCTCTTTTTGTAAGCCAGACCAAGGATGAACACCGCACCCTTGCTGTTGGTATTTCGAAGATGGTTGCAAGCAATATAGATGGAGACTGGGTTGAAGATTATATTAAGAGTGAGGGCAAGAGCAGAGAATATAAAAAAATAGTTGCAAAACTTGAGAAAATCAGAGCGATTTCTGATGATATTGAATACATTTATGTATATAAGATGATGCCGGATGGATGCCACGTTGTATTTGACCTTGATACTGAAGCTATGGCAGCTTCAAAGCCCGGAGATATAATGGAATATAGTGAGGCCTTTGTACCTTATATCACAGATCTTCTTGAGGGAAAAGAAATTGAGCCTGTTGAATCAAATAGCTTTTATGGCTGGCTCCTTTCTGCATATACACCTGTCTATAATTCCAAAGGCGAGACTACGTGCTATGCAGGCGTTGATGTATCCATGAAATATCTTGAAAAATACACCAGAGATTTTATGGTACGTCTTCTTATCATGTGCTCAGGAATAATAATAGTTGTCATAATAACCGGTCTGTGGACAGCAAGATACAGGGTTGTCTACCCGGTTGATTCTATGGTAGCTACAGCAAGGCGCTTTAGATATGATAGCGAAGAAGCAAGAAAAGCTAATGTTGAGCGTATGGCAGAGCTTGATATTCGTACCGGCGATGAGATAGAAAGACTCTATAATTCTTTTATCCAGGTTACTAAAGACAGTGTAAAAAGCTTTGGCAAGATGTGCCAAAAGTCTGAATATATCGAGCAGATGCAGTCTGACCTTATCATAATCCTTGCTGATATGGTTGAAAACAGAGACGAATCAACAGGCGATCATATAAGGAAGACATCAATGTATACTCTCATTGTTATGAATCAGATGAGAAGGATGGGAATTTATTCCGGTATCCTGGATGATGATTACATTGACAATGTTATTAAGTCTGCCCCTCTGCACGATATAGGTAAGATCAAGATTCCTGATGCGATCCTTAATAAGCCGGGCAAACTATCTCCGGAAGAATTTGAAGTGATGAAAAAACACTCTGTCTATGGCAAAGAGATAATAGATGAACTCATAGAATCCTTAACTGAAGCAAGCTATCTTGAAATTGCCGGTGATATAGCTTTATATCATCATGAAAGATGGGATGGAACAGGATATCCTGAAGGGCTTAAAGGTGAAGAAATACCGCTTTCTGCAAGGATCATGGCTATTGCAGATGTATTTGATGCGCTTGTTTCTGAAAGAGTATATAAAAAGGCCTTTTCTTTTGAACAAGCAATGGACATCATTCGTGAAGAATCCGGAACCCATTTTGATCCCCGCATTGTCAGAGCCTTTATGGCGGTAGAAGATGAAGTAAGGGAAACAGCTCAAAAGTTTCATGATCGTTAATTTTTTCTAAAAATATTGAACTTCTGTAAAAAAAATAGTAGTATTAGTGGCGAAGAAGCCAAAGACCATTTGGTCAAATAATAATAAATGCAGAGTAGATTTCAAAGCGTTAAGTGCCAGGTGAACAGGGAGTTGTCACTTGGACGAAAAGACATGTCTTGCGGTTTTGAAGTCGCATCCCGCTGCTACATACCACAGGATTAGCAATATACCTTTTTATGTAGCCAAAGGACGAGCAGCATAAGGAGGTTTTTTTATTGCATATGATGAACTATGATGAAGCTCTAAGTTACATTGAATCAATCGAGAAGTTCGGCATAGACTTAGGCCTTGACAGGATGAAAGAGCTTATGAGGCGCCTTGGTGATCCTCAGGACAAGCTACGGTATGTCCATGTTGCCGGAACTAATGGAAAAGGCTCTACAGTTGCCTTTATATCTAATATCCTGATGGCAGCAGGGTATAAAACCGGTATCTACATTTCCCCATCTCTTGACAGATTTACAAAAAGAATACAGGTTGACGGCAAAGAAATAGACAAGGAAGTTCTGGCGCAGCTTACCCAGAAGGTCAAAGATGCTGCTGACAGCATGGCAGAGGACGGACTGTCTGTTCCTACAGAATTTGAGCAGGTCAATGCCATTGCCTTTTTATACTATGAGCATGAAAAGTGCGACTTTGTAGTACTTGAAGTCGGCCTTGGCGGAAGGATGGACTCAACTAATGTTATAAAGGTGCCGGAAGTAGCAGTCATCGCGTCTATAAGCTTTGATCACATGCAGTACCTTGGCAACACCCTTCCTGAGATAGCAGGAGAGAAAGCCGGGATCATGAAAGAAGGCGGCGACGTTGTTGTATACGACCAGGCGCCGGAAGTTATGGAAGTGTTCAAGAAGGTCGCAGATGAAAGAGGCTGCAGGTTATACGTATCAGGTAAGCCGAAGGATGACAAGGCTGTAAAGTATGACCTTACGGGGCAGGATTTTATATTTGAACTTGATAACAGTAAGGCTTCTGGTAATCGGATTTTATATAACGATAGCCCTTATGTTGGAAATGAGATAGATTCTGATAATAAGTCAGATACCTTTAGTGACACTTTTTCTAATTCCGGTAATAAGGTGAGTGAATCATATCATATTAGATTACTTGGAGAATATCAGATAAAAAATGCTTCACTTGCTATAACTGCTGCACTTATCCTGCAAAGTAAAGGATTTGATCAGATAACAGATAGAGCTATTAAAGAAGGTTTAAGTAATACTTGTTGGGAAGGCAGATTTGAACTTTTACAGGATAACCCAAAGGTTATCGTAGACGGAGCACATAATCCTGACGGAATAAAGGTACTTGTTTCAAGTCTTAAGCGCCTTTTCCCAGATAAGAAGATCGTGTTTATAGCAGGTGTTCTTGCAGATAAAGATTATAAGAGCATGATGGCACAGATAGCTCCTATTGGAAAGATATTCCATACCATCACGCCGCCTAACAGCAGGGCGCTTTCTGCGGGGGACCTTGCAGATACTTTCAAAGAGCTTGGAGCAGATGCAGTTTCTCATGAAAGTGTAGAAGAAGCACTTGATGCGGCGCTTCATAATGCTCTGGAAGACGATGTTATATGTGCTTTTGGATCACTGTATTATATTGGCGAAGTCAGGAAGCTTATCTTGAAAGAGATTTGATACTGATCAGATATGAGAGTTTTGTTGGATGATTACTATATTAATAATAATGGATTTAATTGATATAGATTTGGAAATATAAGAATCTATAGGATTTGGAGGCTGTTTTGGACGATAATAAGATTAAAGAAGGCGTACGACTTATACTCGAGGGTATAGGTGAAGATATAAACAGAGAGGGACTTTTAGAAACTCCCGACAGAATCGCAAGAATGTATCATGAGCTGGCAGCAGGCTATTCAGAAGACCCTGCCGAGCACCTTGCCAAGCGCTTCCATGTGGAGACCTCAGATATGGTAGTAGAGAAGGATATTCCTCTTTACTCATTCTGCGAGCATCACATGCTTCCGTTTTATGGAACAGCGACAGTTGCTTACATTCCTGATGGAGAGGTTGTTGGTCTTAGTAAGATTGCCCGCACAGTAGACTGCTTTGCAAAGCGTTTTCAGGTTCAGGAAAGACTTACCGCCCAGATAGCAGATGCTTTTGTCAAAGAGCTTCATCCAAAGGGAGTCATGGTCCTTGTAGAAGCAGAGCACATGTGCATGACCATGCGTGGAATTCGTAAGCCTGGAACTAAGACAGTCACTGTTGTGACAAGAGGAGATTTTGAAAATAATAAAGATCTCCAGGATACTTTTTATCGCATGATAGGTAGATAAAAGCAGGCGGAAGATATTGATTCAAATTATCTTAAGATAGTGAATCAGATGATTTGAAGATTTAGATCAGAATACATTTCTTAAAGAATCAGATCAGCAAATAGGGATAAATATGATCAGAAAAGCTGAAATAGATACGCTTCCCAGATGCCAGAAGATATTTGAACATCCTCTTTATAAAAAACATTTTGGAAATCTGCAAAAACTAGAAGCAGACAGGATCTTTTGCCGGCATACCTTTGAGCATTTTATGGATGTTGCAAGGATTGCTTATATTATGAATCTGGAGAAGGGGCTTGGGATATCAAGAGAAATCATATATGCTACAGCGCTTCTACATGATATAGGAAGAGATGAGCAATACGAAAATGGAACTCCTCATGATAAGGCAAGTGCAGATATTTCACGTTGTATACTACCTGAATGCGGATTTAATGATGATGAGATTGATCTTATAATTGTGGCTATCATGTCTCATAGAGGGTCAGGTAAACTATCTGATAAAATGACGCTTTCAGAAATAATCTATATAGCAGACAAGGCGTCACGCCAGTGCTTCATGTGTAAAGCTCAAGATGAATGCAACTGGAGTATGGATAAACGTAATCTTGAAATAAATATATAACTGAAATTTTGCATAAATAAAATAAACTAAAACTTTGAATATTCCTGAGGATGGCAGCATATAAATGATTTTCATGACAAGAAAATCATTTATATGCTGCCATCCTCAGGAATACGCGACAACTTAGGCAATTCTAATGGAGGAATCGACATGAAGATCGGTAATAGAGAATTTGATTTAAGAGGCGGCGCTGCCTCAGAATATAAATGCTATATAATGGGTATCCTCAATGTTACACCGGACTCCTTTTTTGACGGAGGTAAGTGGAACAATTTGGATAGCGCAAGAGCACATGTGGCTCAGATGATAGAAGAAGGCGCTGATATCATTGATGTTGGTGGAGAATCTACAAGACCCGGACATGAGCAGATATCAATTAAGGAAGAAATTGACAGAGTTGTACCTTTCATAGAGATGATCAAAAAGGAATTTGATATCCCTGTCTCCATCGACAGTTACAAGGCTGATGTAATAGAAGAGGCTTTGAAAGCCGGAGCAGACCTTGTTAATGACGTATGGGGCTTTAGATATGAGAAGTTCTATGGAGATGGACTTACTAAAGATTCTTTTTCTAAAGATGATCTTAGTAATGAAATAAGTGGCTCAGTCAATGCAGGCGGAAGCAGCATAGTTACAAAAATCGCGCAACTGACTGCAAGTTACGACGTTCCATGCTGCCTAATGCACAACAGACCTGATACAGATTATACTAATTATATAGAAGATGTCATCAAAGATTTACAGGACTCAGTTGATATAGCTTTAAGAGCAGGCGTAAGCAAAGATAAGATCATCCTTGATCCCGGAATTGGATTTGCCAAGAACCTTGAGCAGAACCTAATCCTTACAAACAGACTTGAAGAGCTGATAGGGCTTGGATATCCTGTACTTCTTGCAACATCCAACAAATCCATGATAGGTCTTTCTCTTGACCTTCCTTCAGATCAGAGAGTAGAAGGAACTTTAGTAACAACAGTAATGGGCGTTATGAAGGGCGCATCTATGGTCAGAGTCCATAATATTAAAGAAAATAAACGCGCAATAGAAATGACGAGGGCAATTCTCAATGAGCAAAAGTGTATTTGATAAGATAAGTATAAAGGGACTTGAAGTTTTTGCTAATCACGGAGTATATCCGGAAGAAAATAAGCTTGGACAGAAGTTCGTGGTTAATGCAACGCTTTATGTAGACACAAGGAAAGCCGGGCTTTCTGATGACCTTGACCTGTCGGTAAACTATGGCACAGTATGTCATCAGATCACAGAATTTCTGACAGCTAATACCTATAAGCTTATAGAAAGGGCGGCAGAAGAACTTTCAAGGCACCTCCTCATACAAAATCCCCTTGTTCAGGAGATAGATATAGAAATTGAAAAGCCAGGTGCACCTATTGGCCTTCCACTTGAAACCGTAAGTGTCAAGATTCACAGAGGCTGGCACCAGGTTGCTATAGCGCTTGGAAGTAACATTGGAGATTCCAGGAAATATCTTGATGATGCTGTTCGTAGCATAGGAGAGCTTCCTGACACTGAAGTTCTTAAAGTGGCTTCTTATATAGTAACTAAGCCTTATGGCGGCGTTGAGCAGGATGACTTTCTTAATAGCGCTATGACTATAAGGACTTTATATACTCCGGAAGAGCTTCTTGATAAGCTCCATGAGATTGAAAAAGAAGCAGGCCGCGAGCGCATAATCCACTGGGGCCCAAGAACACTTGATCTTGATATCCTTTTATATGATGATCTTGTACTTGATACTCCGGATCTTACAATCCCGCATATTGAGATGCATTTACGCGATTTTGTACTAAGACCCCTTGCAGAGATCGCACCATGGCTTAGACACCCTGTATATGGCAAGACTGTGGCGCAGATGCTGAGTGAACTTAATAACTAAATAGTAACGATAATAAATGAGTAGCAACTATAAGGATCGCTACTCATTTATAAAATTTTGGCCATATTTACCGAGTTAATAAGAAAGAGCTTATCTTCGAGATATAAAGAAACAAAAGCTCAAATCCGAAATATAAGTGTAAGGCTTATATCGTAATTGGGTTTTTGTTTCTTTTTTTATCAAGGAGGGTGCCCATGGCTAAAAAAACTAGTAGTACATCAAAAAAAGGAAAGCATATCAGCGCGCAGCTTTTGCTGGTCATCGTGCCGATCATGACCTTGGCTATTGCGATAGTAACTACATTTATCGCTATCAGTGCAAAATCTGTCATTCAGGATCTCGCTACGAAAGCTTTGGCGGAGGAAGCAAGGGCTAATGCTGCTGAAACCAGTGGAGAGGTCCAAAAGATCACATCATATTTTGAAGGCCTTGCACAAACTATTGAATCTACAGATTTTAAAAACGATCAGGAAATAGTGGATATCTATGGCTTTAGTATGTCACAGTTTTCTGAGACTGAGCTTGGATTTTATATTGGATTATCCAATAAAGACTATATAGATGCTTCGGGATGGGTGCCTGAAGATGATTACGATCCTACACAAAGACCATGGTATATAGAAGGCCTTAACTACAGCACAATGACTGTTAATGAGCCTTCAATAGATGCTAACAGTAAGGAAATGGTTGCATCTATCTCAAGAAAGATAACACTTAAAGATGGTAGGAGCGGTGTTATTGCAGCAGACATTGTACTCAATAATATTTCTAAGACAACCAGTGCATTTAAACCTCTTGGCACAGGTGCAACAATGATGTTCTCTGGTACTACTATGGTAGCTTCACCGGCGGAGGACCAGATAGGAAAAGATGTTTCAGATTATCCTGATGATGGATTTATCCAGCAGGTGGCAAGCATTACAAGTTCCGGTGGAACGGATGAGATCATAACAATTCATGGAACAGATGGATATGACTACTATGTTGCATTTGACCAGGTAGAAGGAACAAACTGGTACCTTGTTTCTTTTGTAAAAGTATCTGAGGTTCTGGCATCACTTAATAGATTCATCATGATAAGTATTATTATGGCAGCTGTAATGATCCTTATTATGGCTATCATCATGCTCAATATCATCACAAGAATGATCACTAAGCCAGTAAGCTCACTTACTAACAATATTACAAGGATCGCAGATGGAGACTTTACTGTTGATATCCAAAAAGGCGGAGACAATGTTAACGAGATCGGCCTTATGAACAACAACATGTTCGACTATGTTAACCAGATGCGTGATACCCTTGCAGAGCTTAAGGGAGTTACAGGAAAGCTTGCAACAGAGGCCAATAACAGTAAGAATGCATCCAGTGATCTGAATGCCCAGGCTGATGAACAGAACAAGGCAATGCAGCAGATCCAGGAAGCTATGAATGATATGGCCAATGCTGTTACAGAGCTTGCAGAACAGGCTACTACACTGGCACAGGAAGTTAGTAACCTAACTGATAAGAGTAATCAGACCAAAGAGACTATGAGTAGTCTGGTTACCAAGGCTAGAGATGGTCAAAGAGATATGGAAATAGTTCAAAAAGGAATGTCCAATATCTCATCATCAATGGAAGAAATGAACGAAGTAGTAGTTGTGGTAGGAGAATCTGCTAATAAGATCAATTCTATTATTGAGATGATCAATTCTATTGCATCAGAAACTAATCTTCTTTCTCTCAATGCATCAATTGAAGCTGCAAGAGCAGGAGAAGCCGGTAAAGGATTTGCTGTTGTTGCTTCAGAGATTGGACAGCTTGCAAATAACAGTGCAGATTCAACAACTCAGATCGCCGAGATCATTAAGGATATAACAGCACAGATCCATGATCTTTCAGAAAAGTCCCAGGCCAATATGGAAGAGATCAGTGCAAACCTTGAAGCTGTTAATACAGCAGGTGAAACCTTTGAAGAGATATTCAGAAGTCTTGATGAGACCAGTGATATTGTAAGCGAAATGATCGCCAAAGTCGGCAATGTTGATGAGATCGCAACTTCCATGGCAGCTATTTCTGAGGAACAGTCAGCCAGCACGGAGGAAGTAAGTGCTACAGCTACAACACTTGCATCTAGTGCTGAACAGGTTGCAGAAAACTCCAGAGGAGTTGATGGAAGTGCTGTTGCAGTATCCGAGTCTTCTGACAGGATTGAAGGACTTATAAAGCAGTTCAGATTGTAACTTATAGTAAAGATAAAGCAGCTCTGGCCTAAACCCAAAATGGTCAGAGCTGTTTTGTTATTTTTTAAGCATATGCAGGTAAAGTATGCTATATTAATAAAAAGCAAACCATACAATAAGTATATAATTTCAAAACTTTTATCCACCGCATGACGTCTGAATTGTTCCGTTTCTATGAAACGTCCACATTCTTTGTATCATGTTATTAGCAAAAATTCGAAAAGTTTTCCCATTACATACGATTTGATGTGTGAAAAACATCACTTGTTTTTTTGTGCGTAAAATGGCGAAAGATGCGGATTTTGGGAAAAATTTGCGGTGGATACCTTTTGCTCAATAACGAAATAACACGAAATATTGATAACTCCTTGTTTGATAACAAATTATCAATTATTATTATGATGTATTACTATGGTAAGCTCTCCGCAGTGTACGGAGAGCTTGTTGTAGGTATAAGACTTTATGACATAGAGGGGTGCCATGAGTTCCGGATTCAAAAAGAGGATACATACAGCTTTAATAATAATTTTTGCACTATTGGTATTGTGTACTATAGTCCAATACATCAGCATTTCTACTTATAATTCAACCTTGCATACATTCAGCAGCAAGGATTCAAAAATGACCGATGAAATGTCTGACCAGACCTCTATGGACATCCACTTCAGAGGCAATAATACATCAAGCTGGATCAAGAGAGGGATGGATCTATATGGAATCATATCTGATGCCCGCATTTTTAACGGATCTACCAGCGCTATAAGTGACTGGAAGCTTAGGATCAATATCAAAGGGCCATGCTATCTTAACCAGTTCTGGAACGGAGATGTTGAAGTTCATCAGCACGTAGGAACAGATAAAGAGAAAATACAGACTCTTAACCTCGCCAATTATGCTGAAGACGAGATAGAGCTTGAACATTTTTTTGATGAGTCAGATCTGTTGATCCCTCTTGAAGAAGGCGACTACATAATCTATTATCCTGAAGAAAACATGCGTGAAGTCCCTGTTAAACCGGGAGATGAAACCGTAGTTGGCTTTATCTTATATTACGATAAGAGCGTAGATCTTTCTGATTACACTTTCTATTACTATTTCCACAGAAATTATTACGAAGGCCCTGTATTTTTGATAATAGGTCTGCTTCTTGTATGGGGATTTTTTACCCTTGGTATGTACATTACGGCATTATATGTCTACAAAAAGGCTGAGAGAGAACTCGAACTTCGTAAGTCAGGTCTTTCCAGTATGTCAGGCCTGTATACCATTATTTATATAGTAGATCTTTTGGAGGATACTATTATTCCTGTCAGCTATCCGGAAGGTATGGATAAGGACAGACCCAAGAACCTTGGAGCCAATGAACAGTTCAAGAATCTGTATAAGTTTGATGCAGCAGAGTCATATCTTGAACCTTTGCTTGAATTTGGTGATCTTACAACTCTCCCCGAGAGGATGAAAAACAGGAATAGTATATCTATTGAATATATCAGTAAAAATTTTGGCTGGAGCAGGATCAGATTTATCAATATGGATGCTGGTTCCGGAAGACCTGTTGAAAAGGTTCTTTTTACTGCTGAACAGATCAGTGAGGAAAAGAAAGAGATCGATAAGATCTTAAGGAAGGTTGAAAGAGCAGAATCAGAGAGCAGGGTTAAGAGTGCTTTTCTTGCAAACATTTCAAAGGAGATCAAGACTCCTATTACTGTTATGCTCAAATTGACCAATCTGATAGTTGAACGCAGCAATGATGACGATATCACTTCTTTTGCCAAGTCAGTCATCAGTTCCGGCAAAGTACTTATGGCTGAAGTTGACAGCGTGATCGACTATTCCAATCTGGAAGTAGGAAAGCTTGAACTTTCACCAGAGGAATACTCTTTAAGTGCGTTTCTTGATGAAATATATGAACTTATCTGGCCAAGAATGAAATATAAAGGGGTGGAGTACCAGACAGATATCACAGACACGATTCCGGATAAAATGAATGGAGATTCTGTCAGACTTAAGCAGATTCTTATTACACTGATCATGTATCTTATCAGCCGTAATAAGACTGGTGGATTACGCCTTGGTGTTTTTGGTAAGGTTGTTGATAAAGATAAGGTTCACCTTCTCATTTCTGTCAAGGAGATCGAGCCAAAGAACAGACCTGATGAAAGAATCAAGTTTTATCGCAAATATATGGAAGCTGATAATGGTGTTCCTAAGGAAAAAGAAAATGAGATCAGTATAGATCTTGTGGAAGGAATGCTTAAAGCTATGGGTTCAGAGCTGAATATTTCTGATACATACGACAATGGCAATGACTACTATTTTGAAATAGATCAGGAAATAGTTGATCGAAGTCCTATTGGGAAATATAGCGTTAGAGAAAGTGAGATAGACTGGTAAATGATTACGTCCTTTTATGGTATACTTCTTATCATTTCCGCGCTTGTAGTTATTTTTATGGCGCAGAAAAATTATGAGAATATTGATATTTACTATTGGACTCTTGTGATACTGGTTCCTGTCGTAATACTTGGATACTGGCTTAAGACGAGGGTTACAACTGTTGAAGGGGCAAAAATATGCTTCTGCTTTTTGTACCTTGATAGTACAGTTCTTTTGACAGTTGTTATATTCAATATAATGCGATTTGTTGGTCTGACAGTAAAATCATGGATGAAGATACTGGCTTATGGAACGGCTTTTCTTCACTTGTTTGGCATATGGCTTTGCTTAAACAATGATCTGTATTATAAGAACATTACCCTGATCGACACTGGAATGGGTACAGCGACCAAAATGGTCAACGGTCCTTTAAAGATCATTCACTGGATCTATCTTTTGTTCATGCTTGGAATTATGCTGGCGCTCATGATCGTTGCAGTTGTCAAAAAAGGTACATACTCAAGAAGAACCCTTGCACTTTTTTCACTTTTGACGGGACTTGGAATTGCTATTTATATAGTTGAAGCGGTCCTTGATGTTGATTTTTCCAATCTTCCGGCCCTTTATGCAACTGCAGATATTTTGATAGCATTTAATTATGACCATGCGCATACCCATGACATAGCATGTCTTATATCTGAACAGCAGAAGTATCATGGAACCAAGGGTTATGCCGCTTTTGACCTTGATAAAAACTTTCTTAGCTGCAACAACAAGATCTATGATTTTCTTCCAGAACTGAAAAAACAGATAGTTGATGACAAGCTTCCTGAAGAAAGCGAGCTTAGATCGATCTTTTACAGTCTGATAGATGATTACAGAAGAGATATAAGGAATATCAAAAAGTTCAACTGCGGCGGCAAGATCTGCCAGTGTGAGATCTCCGAATTTTCCATAAGAAAAGATGGTAAGATCCAGGGGTATCTTTTTGATATAGGAGACGTTACTGAAGAAGAGAAGGTTCTTCAGGTCATGAAGGACTATAACAATACACTCAATAAGGAAGTTGACCAGAAGACTGAGAATATCAAGAGTATTCAGGAAAAGGTTGTTCTTGGTCTTGCCAACATGGTGGAGAACCGAGACAACAATACAGGTGGTCACGTTAAAAGAACCAGTGACCTTATCAAGATAGTTGTTAATGAAGCCAAGAAACAGGGCACATATCATATTTCAGAGCAATTTGCAGAAGATGTTGTCAGAGCTGCACCTATGCATGACATCGGAAAGATCACTATTGAAAACTCGATTTTATGTAAGCCCGGAGATCTGACAAGAGAAGAGTTCAATATCATGAAGACTCATTCCATCAAGAGTGGCGAGTTCGTTAACCTCATTTTAAAAGGAGTTGAGGAAAAACATTTCGTAGATGTTGCTTACAATGTAGCCAGATATCATCACGAAAGATGGGATGGAAGAGGATATCCTGAGGGACTTGTAGGTGAGATGATCCCACTTGAAGCAAGACTCATGGCTATTGCCGATGTATATGATGCACTTGTCAGCCAGAGGTACTACAAGAAAGCTATCAAATATGAGGAAGCTGCAAGGATCATGATCGAAGGTATGGGAAGTCAGTTTGATCCTAATATGCTGAGTGTATTTGTAGGATGCAGGCGTGAACTTGAAGAGTATTATATGCATTTGCAGAATGATGAGCACAGCGCTCATGATGAAAAGCTCCTGATCAGCTGATTAAAAGTTTTGATACAGATCTTTAAACAAAAAGAATGAAAAGAAATTAAAGCCAAGCGCAACTTATGGATTATTTCAATAGTCCGTGAGATAAGCGCTTGGCTTTTTTATATATTCCATGTGAATTGTAAAATTTGTAAAATTTGTGGGGGATTTTTTAAAAATTCTGGAAATTGAAAATTCTAGGAATTGAAAATTCTAGGAATTTTCAATTCCCCCTTTACAATCTTTCATTTTGTGTGCGATAATCTTTTTATCAAAACGGGACACGTGTTCCGTTATAAAAACAGAGAAATTGTTTGAAACGCAGGAGGTTACTGTAATATGGGGAAATTATACGCGCTTACTTCTGATGAAGTTACAGCTTTAGAGAAGGAGAATCAGGAACTTGTAAGATCACTTGCCGGAGAATGCATGGTCGTTCTTGAAAATGATGGAACACTTCCTCTTAAGAAAGAGGAAAGAACAGTTGCATTATACGGAAGCGGTGCAAGACACACAGTTAAGGGTGGTACAGGATCAGGAGATGTTAACTCAAGAGAAGTTATCAATATCTATGAAGGTCTTAAGGCTGAAGGCTTTGATGTTGTGTCAGAAGACTGGCTTGATGAATATGACAAGATACTTTCAGATGCTGAAAGTAAGTACATGGATGATGTTAACAAAAAGGCGCAGGAGAAGCATGTTCCGCCTATCATGATCATGTTCTCCACACCATTCGTAAGTCCTGATGAGAATCTTATAACAGATGTTAAGGATACAGACGTTGCTATATATGTTATCAGCCGAAATTCAGGTGAAGGTGCTGACAGATTCAATGTTAAAAAGGACTACGAGCTTGATGATGCAGAGATTGCCAATATTAAGTTCCTTGCAGAAAACTATAAAAAGACAATCGTCCTTCTTAATACAGGCGCAGTGATCGATACTAAGCCTCTCAGAAATACAGAGGGAATAAACGCAGTTATGATAGTAGGCCAGATGGGTAACATCGGCGGTAATATCGTTGCTGATGTTCTTACAGGTAAGTCTGTTCCTTCAGGTAAGCTTACTGATACATGGGCTGAAAATTACAGTGATTATCCATCATCAGAAACATTCAGCCACAATAATGGCAATGTTGATGATGAATATTATACAGAAGGTATATATGTAGGTTATAGATATTTTGATACTTTTGGTATAAAGCCTGCATACTCTTTTGGATATGGTAAAGGATACACTGAATTTGCCTACGAAGTTAAAGATGTAACTGCTGATGAGAAGAAGGTAAATGTATCTGTAGAAGTTACAAATACAGGCTCCGAATATGCCGGACGTGAAGTAATCCAGGTATATGTAACAGCTCCGGAAGGTGCTATCGAAAAGCCATTTAAGGAGCTTAGAGGATTTGCTAAGACTTCTCTTCTTGAGCCCGGCCAGAAAGAAACTGTTACAGTTTCATTTGATACAGTAAGCATGGCCTCCTATGACATAACAAGAGCTGCATATGTTCTTGAAAAGGGTGAATATATCGTAAGAGCAGGTAACAGCTCTGACAACGTAACAGCTGCAGCAGTTCTTTCACTTGATAACGATGTGGTAACAGTTCAGTGCAAGAATCTCTTTGGTCTTGATGAAGCCGTTGACGAGATACATGCTCCTAAGAGGGAAAAAGAAGATGCAAGTGGCCTTAAGCATATAGAACTTAGCAGTGCTTTATTCGTAACTGAGAAGATAGAGTATCAGGAGAATAGACCTGTTCTTGAAGATAAGCGTTCTGGTGAGAAGCTTACAATGGACGACGTACACGAAGGTAGAGCTACTCTTGAAGAGCTAGTTGCACAGCTTTCTCTTGAGGAGATGGCACAGCTTTGCGTAGGACTTTATGACAAGAGTGCAAGTAACGTAGTAGGTTCAGCTTCAGGATCAGTTGTTGGTGCAGCAGGAGAAACTGTTGGAATTCCGGATAGAAAGATCATTCCTACTATCAATGCTGATGGCCCTGCAGGACTCAGACTCCAGCCTCACTTTAAAGTGGCTAAAGATGGCAAGATCCTTCCCGGCGGCGAAGTATTCGGTATGTCAGTAAATCCTTTCCCTGAAGATACACCTGAAGATGCTATAGACTATTACCAGTATTGTACAGCTATTCCGATCGCTTCAACTCTTGCTCAGTCATGGGATATGGACCTTATTGAGAAAATGGGTCATCTGGTTGGTAAAGAAATGCAGCAGTTCCACATTCATCTGTGGCTTGCTCCTGGTATGAACATTCACAGAAACCCTCTTTGCGGCCGTAACTTTGAGTATTATTCAGAAGATCCGCTTGTTTCAGGTTCATGCGCAGCAGCAGATACTAAGGGTGTCCAGAGCTTTGAAGGACAAGGAACAACCATCAAGCACTTTGCAGCTAACTCACAGGAAGATAACCGTATGTACAACAATGCTCATGTTTCTGAGCGTACAATGCGTGAGATCTATCTCCGCGGCTTCGAGATTGCAGTTAAGACATCACAGCCTCTTTCTGTTATGACATCTTATAACCTTATAAATGGTATACATTCTGCCAACAACAAAGACCTTCTTCAGGGCGCACTTCGCGATGAATGGGGATTCAAGGGCTTTGTAATGACAGACTGGTTCTCAAGTCAGGACGCTCGTTCTATAGGTCTTGCACCTGAGAATGTTAAATATGACTGCGCATCAAGCCCGGCTTGTATCGAAGCTGGTAACGATGTACAGATGCCTGGATGTAAGCAGAACGTAGATGATATCATAAGCGGTGTTAACGAAGGCAGGATAAGTCTTGGCGATGTTCAGTTCTGTGCTGGAAATATACTTGGCGTAGTAGCTCAGTGCAAATGATCGTAAGATGTAATCTGTATTCATAAATAAAAACTCCGAAGCGTATGTTGACGTTTCGGAGTTTTATCTTTGAATGTGATAAATGATCTTTTAACTACAAGTTTCTAAGTATTGTATCTGTGACAGGTATGTGGTTAATTATCACTCTTTTCAGTAGTATTAGAGCTTATCGGTTCAAGAGGGTATCCTACTGAGATTTTAAGAAGTCTGATTATCTTTTCCTTGTTCTCAGATGTGAAGCTGTAAATATTCTTGATAAGATAAGTCTGTTTACGTGAAAGCTTGGGTACTCTTTTCATAACGGCATCTTTTATTGCATTGCCGCCGTGCTCTTCAATGAACTTGCCTGCAGCATTTTTTCTTTCAACTGCTTCATGCTCTATATCTTCCATAAGTTTATTAAGGTCGATTATGTTGTTGATCGAAAGGAATGTATCTCCACCAAGGAAACCTGCAAGGATTATAGCTATGACAGAAGCTGTTTCAGTAGGAATAGCATCAACATGTTCAATGATTGGAATAATGGCTCCCGGAAGGAGGATCACACCTGCAAGTCCGAATGCGATCGAGCAGGACAGACAGATTCTTCCGTGTATGTTGAGCGGTATAGTTGAATAATCCCACCATCTTGCACCGAAGAACTTCTCTAAAACAAATGAAGTGATGTATTCAAGTGCTGCTGAACTTATCATACATACGAAGAACAGCTTAAAAGGATTACCAACCAGTGATCCGAATAAAGCGGCTGCTATATTGGCTCCAAATCCGTAAATAGGGCAGATGGGACCGTAGAGGAAACCTCTGTTATCGGGCTTACCTGATAAAATGGTATATAAGACAGATTCCCAGAGCCATCCGCAAAATCCAAATATGATAAACTTAATTACAAATGCTGCAAACATAATAATACTCCCTCATACAAACTCATACGCTGTATATTATACATGATTAGCGATCGAAAAGAATAGCTTTTCATTCTTTTCTTAATTTGTACTATAATATATATCGGAAAAGCTTGATAAAATACTGATGAACAGGCAAAAATGTATGACGAAATGCCTGCTTCATGCCCTACTGCTGCGCGTAGAAGCGTTAACGTGATAATACGAAAAAGCATTTATTATATTGTAAAAAAAAGTGCTCTTTTATTGTAAAATGTGCTGAAAATGGACACTAGATATTGAATTTCGGTGTCCATTAATATAATAATAAATAGCTCTGAATATATTTCAATAACAATAGCAGGAGAGATACACTTAATGAATATCAGAATAGAGAACCTTACTAAGGCTTATGGCGATTTTAAAGCTGTAGACAATATGAATCTGATGGTAGAAGATGGACAGCTTGTTGGACTTCTCGGACCATCCGGATGCGGAAAGTCTACAACTCTTTTTATGTTGGCTGGTCTCACAGAGGCTACAACAGGTAGAATTTTCTTTGGCGATAAGGAAGTAACCAGGGTTGCTCCTGAAGATCGTGGAATAGGTCTTGTATTCCAGAATTACGCCTTATACCCGCATATGACAGTAGAAGATAATATTATGTTCCCTTTGATCAACCGTAAGGTTAGGAAGGATGCGGCACGCCAGCAGGCATATGAAATGGCTAAGCTTGTTCAGATTGATACTCTGCTTAAGCGTAAACCAAGCGAGCTTTCAGGTGGTCAGCAGCAGCGTGTTGCTATCGCAAGAGCTCTTGTTAAGAAGCCTAAGGTTCTTCTTCTTGATGAGCCTTTATCAAACCTTGATGCTAAGCTTCGTGTTGAGACAAGAGAAGAGATCAGAAGAATTCAGCAGGAAGTTGGTATTACAACTATCTTCGTAACACACGATCAGGAAGAGGCTATGAGTATCTCAGATCAGATCGCAGTTATGAAATCCGGTGTAGTTCAGCAGTTTGATGTTCCACAGAGCATGTATCTTAATCCTTGCAATCGCTTTGTTGCTACATTCCTTGGAACTCCTGAGATCAATATCATTGATGTTGAAGTTCTTGGCGGCACTATTAAATGCGGCGATGTTGTATTAAGAACTGGTGTTGATGTTAAGAACGGTACATATAAGGCTGGTATCCGTCCTGAGTCATTTACACACAGAGAAGATGATCACAAATACAAAGTTAATTCAGTACGTATGATCGGCAGAGACCTTCTGCTCCACCTGGACATGGCAGGAAGAGATGTTCGTGCTATCACTCATTCCGGTCAGTCCATAACCACAGGCGATACAGTTGAATTCTCAGTAAGAGAATCATCAATCTTATTATTTGGATCAGATGACAAAGTTATCGGTAAGTTCTGATTAATATTTTTATCCGAATTAGGAGATCGTTTATGGAAAAGAAAAGCATGAAGGGTTGGCTTTATCTGTTGCCGGCTTTAATTATAATTACAGTGTTCACACTGTATCCACTTGTCAGGGCGTTCAGCATGAGTATCATGCTGGATTATGATATGATCCACAATACTTTTACAGGTTATGGTCTTGAGAACTATCAGAAAGTACTTTCTGATAAGACATTCCACAAGGCTCTTACCAATACAACTATCTATTCAGTTGTAGTTGTGCCCTGTTCTATAGTTCTTTCACTTTTAATTGCAGCCATGATCAATGGCACCAAAAAAACTAAAGGTCTTTTTCAGACCATTTATTTCCTTCCATACGTTACCAGTGTTATTGCTATCGGTATTGTATGGAGCTGGATCTACAACAGTAGATATGGTCTTTTAAACAGCATCATTGGTTTCTTTGGCTTTGAACCCATTGAATGGCTCAATAAGCCTAAATATGCTCTTCCTGCACTTATCATCTTTGCAGTATGGAAGAGTATGGCATTTAACATCATGGTATTTCTTGCAGGTCTTCAGACTATTCCTAAGGAAATATATGATGCAGCCAAGGTTGACTCAACTCCTAGATGGAGAGTATTTCTTCGCATCACAGTTCCGGGAATCGCTCCTATGATCGTTTATTCCTATATCATGGGAATCATCGGTGCATTCAAGGTATATAACGAAGTATATTCACTGTACGGCGGCAAGGCAGGTCCAGCTAACAGTGCTATAACAGTCGTTTACTATATCTGGCAGAAATTCTATCAGAGCTTTAAGTATGGCGAAGCAGCTGCAGCAGCAGTTATTCTTTTCTTTATCATTCTGGCATTTACAATGGTTCAGAAACTGGTTCGCAAACTTATGAGCCGCTAAGCCCGGCACTGAAACACATACTCGATACGGAGGGGTATCATGAAATCAACTAGAGTGTCCAATATTATTTTGGATATATTGAAATTTACAATTCTTATACTTGGCGCGATCATTACTGTGATGCCTTTTGTATGGATGATCTTATCATCACTTAAGACAGCATCAGAGATCACAGCTATACCGCCAACATTTTTCCCTAAGGATCCTCAGTGGAGCAACTATCAGGAGGCATGGAGCAGAGCTCCTTTCCTTAGATATTTTGTCAATACGATCATAGTTGCTGTATGTAGTACTCTTGGCGTTTTGATTACTACAGTTCTTTCAGCATTTGCATTTTCAAGACTTAACTTTCCGGGCAAGAAGCTTGTTTTCTCTCTTCTTATGGCTACACTTATGATTCCCGGCGAAATGCTTGTAATTACAAACTATATTACTGTTTACAACATGAAGCTTGAGATCGGTGAGACAAGGATCATGGGAATCGATTCCTATGGCGCTCTTATAATCCCGTGGATAGCAAGTGTATTCTATATTTATCTCTTAACACAGTTTTTCATGCAGGTTCCGGATGCTATCTATCTGGCAGCCAAGGTTGATAAATGTTCTGATTGGAAGTTCATGTGGAAGATCATGCTTCCTATGAACAAGCAGGCAGTAGTTACGATCGGTATTCTTAACTTTATCAGTAGCTGGAATGCTTTCATGTGGCCACTCCTTGTTACTAACGATCCTAACATGAGAGTATTGTCCAATGGACTTACTCAGTTCCAGTCTGAAGCAGGTTCTGATTATCAGCTTATCATGGCTGCTTCATGTATTCTGGTAATGCCGATCATCATCATATATCTTTTCCTTAGAAAATATATTATTGAGGGTGTTACAAGATCAGGTCTTAAAGGATAATAAAATATCATATTGTTTATATTTTAGATACGTTCTATAGCTTCATCAGTATCAAGATATGTACTAACTAAAGGTAGTAAATTGCTAAAGGCAAGTTAACTATACTAATGCAGATAATTCTGCGCAATTACCGGTATTCGGTACAAAGGAGGATACGTATTATGAAGAAGAAAATCGTTGCAACATTGCTTACAGCAGTGATGGCAGCAAGTGCTCTTGCAGGCTGTGCACAGAAGGTTGATCCTAATGCAGATACAGCAGCTTCTAAAGAAGCTAACGAAGAGTCAACTCAGGAAGAGAACAAGGAAGAAGCTAAGGAAGAGAAAACAGAAGATGCTGCTCCTGTAGAGAAGACAATCGAGTCTTGCGAGATCGAGTTCTGGCATGGAATGTCAAATACTCAGGAAGAAGTTCTTACTCAGCTTACAGATGAGTTCAATTCAAGCAATGAGTACGGAATCACAGTAACACTTGTTAACCAGGGTTCATATGGTGATCTTTCTCAGAAGCTTCAGGCAGCTGCAGCAGCTGACGGACTTCCAGATATGGCTCAGGCTTACAACAACTGGCTCAATCCTTACATTGACAAGGTTGTAGACCTTACAGATTTCGTAGAGAACGATTTCGATAACTATGATGATATCATTGAGGCTTATCGTAACGAGTGCAGCGAGTTCGGTTTCATTCACGCTCTTCCTTTCAATAAGTCAACATATGTAATGTTCTATAACAAGACAGTTCTTGATGAACTTGGAGTAGAGGCTCCTAAGACATGGGAAGACCTTACAACAATCGGTGAAGCTTATGTTGAGAAGTATGGCAACCCGGCATGGGGTGTTGATGACCTTGCAGGTTTCGTAGAAGCTTCTCTTCGTCAGAACGGTGAGAGCTATGTAGATGGTACAGGTGCTCTCTTTGATACTGATGGTGGTCTTGAGACAATGACATATATCATGGACCTTTACAACAACGGATATGCTCGTCTTGTTGGTGAAGACAAGTACTTCTCAAACGTACTTTCTGCACAGGCAATGCTTGGTTACATCGGTTCTTCAACAGGTGCTTCTTACATCACAGCTGATGGTTGGGAACTTGGTGTTTGCCCTGTTCCTTCAAACAAGGAAAGCGCTGCTTACTGCGCAGGTACAAACCTTGTAATGTTCACACAGGATGCTAACAAGCAGCTTGCTGCATTCGAGTACATGAAGTTCCTTACATCTGCAGAGTCTACAACAACATGGGCAATCGGAACAGGATACCTTCCTGTAAGAACATCTGCTTATGAGTCAGCAGAGTACCAGGAATTCATGGCTGGTGACGTAACAGCTACAGCTGCTTACGAGCAGTCAGATGCATTCTTCACATCACTTGCAGCTTACGATGCTTCTAACGATGTTAGAACAGCTGTAGCAGCTAAGATGGAAGAGCTTATCCTTGACGAGACAGAGCCTCAGGATGCTCTTGATGCTCTTGTAGAAGAGATCAATGCTCAGTTCTGATAACTCGGTTCTGATAAGATCTGAATAATAAGTAATACTTTAAGCCGGTGCGTAAGCACCGGCTTTTTTTTTTGACCTTATTGCGTAATGTTTATGACGGTATACTTACAAAAAAGGTGTATTATATTGATATAAAATCCAGATTTATAAGCTTATTTACAAGAATCAGGATAAAATTATCATGTTGGCACGTTCTTGTTATTGTGATAAAATAAATATCTTGCTCTGGAGATAATTATCAAAGGGGTGGAGATTGGAGGTTTTTATGACAAAACTTGGATTTTACAACGGTCTTCGTGAAATTGGCGGAACTTTTGTAGTAGTTGAGACTGATACCGCCAGATGTATGTTTGATTTTGGTTTTGCCAATGCTGATATTATAGACAATAAGGTCAGCTGTGCTCCGGATGATATGGCATATTATTATGTCAATTTAGGTATTCTCACACCTATGGACGGTATCTATGATGATAAGACAGCTCATAAGCTTTCGCTTAAGTCTTTTTCTGAAGATACCAAGGAGAATTTCTTTATTATTTCCCACATGCATATAGATCATATGGGCGGACTTGGAATGCTTGATAAGGGTGTTCCGGTATATATGAGCTCAGACTCTCTGAAGCTTTACAGAGCTTTGGCAAGAACCGGCGAAGTAGAAATAAGAGAACACGAAAACTGTATAGGAATAGATTACGATCAGAGCTTTACTGTGGGAGATATCACGGTCAAAGTAGTAAGAATAGATCATGACGTTGAAGGCGCATGTGGATTTATCATAAAGACTTCTGATGGAAGCATTTGCTACACAGGTGATTACAGGTTCCATGGTTTTCACAGAGACATTACTGAGGCGTTTGCAGACAAATGCCATGGCGTTGATGTAATGATCACAGAGGGCGTTACAGCAAGCTTTGATGATATAGATATGTTAAGCCTCGAAGAGCCTGAAGATATGGGCAATACAGAAGAGGTCGTACAGGAATATATGCACGATAAGATCCGTGAAGAAGAGGGACTTATCGTTATCAATAATTACAACAGAAATGTTGAAAGGATTCACAGACTGATATCCCTTTGTAAGGCTGAAGGAAGAACTCTTGTCCTTGAGCCTGTTCAGGCAGAATATGTTAAGGCTTTTTATCCTGAAGATGAGATAAGTGTTTATGCTCAGAACCTGGATGAATGCAGCTTTGATATAGACACTTCATGGACCAAAGTTACAAGACAGGATCTTTTAACAGAGCCTTCAAAATATGTCCTTCAGCAGGATTATAAACATGTATATGAGCTTATAGAGTTAAAAGATGTTCTTTCTTTATATGTTCATATGGATGGTGCTCCTTTAGGAGATTATGATCCATCCTACAAAAAGCTTCATGATCTTATGGAACAGCTTTCCATAAATTATGAACACAAGGGAACAGGCGGACATTCAAGGCCTTATTACATTCGTTACATGATCGATCATATTGAACCGGGTACACTTATTCCGCTTCATTCCTTCAGACCTGAGCAGGTCATGTCAGACCACGCAGGATGCAGGATTCTTCCGGAGTATGGCGATTTTTATACTATTGAAAATGGAAAGTTAGAGATTTATGGATAACAATTTACGTACATTAAATATCATATATACATCAGATACACATGGTCATGTTTATCCAATTGACTATGCCAAAAACGCCCCATGTAATGCAAGTCTTTTGAATATCGCAACTGAGTATACAAAGGATGGCAATACACTTGTTCTTGATGGCGGAGATTCACTTCAGGGAACACCTCTTACACAATATTATCTTGCTAATGCTGATAAGTATCCCTATCACCCGATAGCAGAAGCATTTAATGCTATGGGACTTGATTTTTATACTCTTGGTAATCATGACTTTAACTTTGGTTATGAGGCTATAAGAGATTATATTAAAGCTATGAATGCCAGATGCCTTTGCGCTAACGTTGAGGACCTTGGAGGTGAGCTTAAGCTCGAAAAGACTGCGATAGTAACACTTGAAAACGGTCTTAGGGTTGGTATTTCAGGCGTTGTAACCGATTGGGTCAATGTATGGGAACAGGAAGACAATATTGCAAAGACCAAGGTTACAGATCCTTTTGTTGCAGCAAAGAAAGCTCTTGAAGAGATCAAAGATAAGTGCGATATTACCGTACTTATCTATCATGGAGGCCTTGAGGAGAATCCAGCAACAGGCCAGAAGATGTCTGATACTACTGAAAACATCGGATGTAAGATAGCTCATGAGCAGGACTGGGATATCCTTCTTACTGGACATCAGCACATAGCAAATGAGAAGTTTGTGATCGATGGAACATTTGCTGTTCAGCCTCCTGCTAAGGCAGAGAAATATATAGTAATGCAGGCAGTTAAGTCAGAAGATGATCTTAAGATCACATCAAAGCTTGTAAGTACAGGCGATGTACATGAAGAAGTAGTTTATAACAAGATGCTTCCTCTTGAAAAAGACGTACAAAGCTGGCTTGATATTCCGATAGGATCATTAAAAGAGCCTATAATCCCTGAGGAAAAGATTGATGCAGCGCTTAATGGAAGCAGACTTGCAGCTATATTTAACCAGACTCAGCTTGAATGGAGCGGAGCTGATTTTTCCTGCACGAGTCTTGGTAATGATCCGCTTGGACTTGAAAAAGATATAACTATAAGAGATGTATGCGCTGTATATCCTTTCGCTAATACTGTGTTTGTGGTAGAAGTAACCAAGCAGACAATTAAGGATTCACTTGAACGCGTGGCATCCTATTTTACCCTGGTAGATGGTAAGCCCCAGGTTTCAGAAGAGTTCTTAAAGCCCAAGGTTGAGCATTACAATTATGACTTCTATGCAGGCCTTGACTATGAGTTTGACTTAAGACGTCCTGTGGGAGACAGAGTAGTTAAGATGGTCATGCTTGATGGTTCTGAGCTGTCTGATTCCAGAACATATACTCTTGTTACAAGTAATTACAGGGCGACAGGAACAGGTGGATATAAAGCGATAGGTGAAAGCCGCGTTATCAGAAATAGTACTGAGGAAATGCCGGATCTTCTGCAGGATTACATCAGGAAAAACAGTCCTGTTGGAGATGTAAATAATTTCAGAATTAAAGTTTTTTATTAATTATCAAATAAATTTTGTTTTGAAAAACGGGATACAGTATATGAATTTAGTGATATACTGTTATAGATGCTTGATAAGAGGGACACAAATCCTATGAAAATATTAAAACTATTCACTAAAGATGATGATGTTTTTAATAATTATCATGACAAAATAAATGAACTGAATTATGAGCGTATCAGTAAGCTATCAATGATGGGGGCGACACTTCCTGTTATAGCAGTTATCTATTTTGCTATTGTTGGGGACTATGAGGGGAGCATGGAGTCTGTAATTATCATGCTTTATTTTGCAGCTCTGCGCATCTTTCTTAAGTTCCATGGGGAGGACAGGCCATTTAAGAATGCCACATTGTTCTTTTATCTTGTTATCATTCCGATACTTTTATTCGCATCGATAATAGATGCATATTATGATCCCGATGAACAGGGCTTTACGTCTCTTCTTCTTTTGTGCGCTATTCCGTGCCTGATTCTGGACAGGCCGGTGAGAATTGGAAGCTTTTTGGGGATTGTTGCTCTTACCGATGGCATAATATTCGATATTTTTAACGATGGGGCTGCGGTAGTGGATATAAGGTCTCATCTGGTTGTAACATCTGTTGTATCAATAATCATTTCAGGATATGTACTAAAAATTCAAATCGAAAATGTAAGGCGAGGCGAGAAACTGGCATACCAGTCGGAGCATGATGGAATGACAGGCCTTTTTAACAGAGTAGGTGGAGAAAAGAGAATTTCTCAATATCTGGAAGAGGGGTGCAAGGGCTTTTTCTATCTTATAGATGTTGATAATTTTAAATACGTTAATGACTCCTTCGGTCATGACACAGGTGATGAGGTCCTTGAAGATATCTCAGGTATCCTTACAGAATCTTCCGGAGAAAAAGATGTTCTGATGAGAATTGGCGGAGATGAATTTGTAGGCTTTGCAGAAGGAATCTTTTCCGAAGAACTGATCCAGAGAAGATTTGACAGAATTAGAAGCGGACTTAGATGGACAAGATTCTATCGCAAACATAAACAGAAGATAACCCTCTCTATGGGAGCTGTTATCCTGGATGGTAAGACCGATTATTCTTATAAGACATTGTACAAGGTCGCAGATGATCTTTTATATACATCAAAAAGAAATGGAAAAAATATAATGACTGCACAGTGATGTGCAGTCATTTTTATATTGCTTTAAGTTTATCCAAGTGCTACATCAAGAGTCATCATAAGTGTAAATCCAAACGCAAACATAATCGTGCTTACGTTAGTGTGTTTACCTGATGCCATCTCAGGAATGAGCTCTTCGATTACAACATACATCATAGCTCCTGCTGCAAAGCACAGAAGATATGGAAGTACGGGAACAACGAGGCTTGCAAGAAGTATAGTGATGATTGTTCCAATTGGCTCTACAAGTCCTGAAAGAACGCCGCTTACAAAGGCTTTCATTCGTGACTCGCCATTACTTCTAAGAGGCATTGATATTATCGCGCCTTCCGGGAAGTTCTGGATAGCGATACCAAGCGCAAGTGCAAGAGCTCCTGCAGCAGTGATACCGTTAGTTCCTGACATCCATCCTGCATATACAACACCTACAGCCATTCCTTCAGGTATGTTGTGGAGTGTAACAGCAAGTACCATCATTGTAGTCTTCTTAAAATTAGATTTAAGACCTTCAGGCTCATCACTGTTCATGTGAAGATGAGGGATGATCTCATCAAGCAACAATAGAAACAGTATACCAGCCCAGAATCCTATAACAGCGGGAATGAATGAAAGCTTACCCATCCCCTCAGACTGTTCCATAGCAGGAATTATAAGACTCCATATGGATGCAGCCACCATGACACCAGCAGCAAAGCCCTCAAGTGCATGGCTTAATTTTTCACTCAGTTCTTTTTTCATGAAAAAAACATTGGCAGAACCGAGTGCAGTTCCAAGAAAAGGTACCAGTACGCCGATTAGTAGCTGATTATTCATCAGAATTCTACCGTGCGCGCAGGCGCTGTGAAGGATGAGAAGGTAGCCTTACCACCATCGAAATACAGAACAGCAGTATTTCCGTCTCCTGGGGCGTACATGTTCTTTAAACCGGGATTTTTCTCAAGCATATCTGTTTCTGCTTCGATGCGGTTGTCATAGACGAGCTTGCCCTCAACTCTAATCCATTCGCCACCTTTAAATGCGCTAATCTCAACCTTAGGATTTTTTTCGATCTGTTTGAAAACATCTTTTTTCTTGCCTGTCTGAATGTAGAGCTTACCTTCAAATATCTCTGCAGTTCCGAAAGGTCTTACTCTTGGCTGATCACCATCTACTGTTGCGAGATAGTAGGTCTGAGCCTCGTGCAGGAAATCGCGAACTTCTTCAATTGCTGTTTTTGCCATAATTATAGCCTCCTTAATGCGTAAAATAGTTTAGGTCTGTATCATTTCCTAAAATAGCTTATTTATGCCGATTAAGCTATTATTAATCTTAGATGATCGGGATTGCGAGAGTTTTGTAGAACTGTTGCAATACTTTTGTAATAAGGGGACAGAGGGCTGTACACCTTCTTAAATTATATTATATAACATCATTTCTTTAGAAAAAAAGCTCATTATGTCACAAAAATAAGTGGTATATTAATTGAAAAATTGAGCACAATATAATAGAATTAAATAAATATAACTTTTTTAAGTGTGAAGCGAATACATCTACAATAAGGGGGGAAATCATATGGCCTACGGTACATGGATATCACTTCTTCCACCAATAATAGCGATAATACTGGCTCTTGTAACTAAACAGGCGTATCTTGCACTGTTTGTAGGTGTTGTGACAGGTGCATTCTTTATGGCGGGACCGCACCCATGGACTGCTTTTGAAGTCCTTCTTGATACCATGGTCTCCAATGTAGATCTGACGATCATCATTTTCCTGATACTTATAAGCATTGTTGTAAGGCTAATGCAGATGAGTGGCGGCACCTACGCTTATGGTGAATGGGCGTACAGAAATCTTAAGAATAAAAAGTCATCGCTTATTGCAACCAGTCTTCTGGGAGTCCTTATATTCATGGATGATGGATTCAACTGCCTTACAGTAGGCTCTGTAATGATGCCTGTCACTGATAAATTCAAGACATCAAGGGCCAAACTTGCATATATAATTGATGCGACAGCTGCGCCTGTATGTATACTTGCGCCGATTTCTTCCTGGGCTGCAGCCATTAATTCATATATACCTGAAAATTATGATATTAATGGTTTTAGTATGTTTGTACGTGCGATCCCATTCAATTTCTATGCAATACTGACTTTGATCATGGTCTTTGGAACATCCATTGCAGGCTTTGATTATGGACTTATGAAAAAATATGAAAGAGCCGTTGAAAATGGTGAACCTGATTCCAGCGCCGGAAGAAGAGCAGGAGATATGTCTGAGACTGCAGGAATGAAAGGCAGGGTCATAGATCTTTTGCTTCCAATGATATTCCTTATAGTCCTTGCTATCGCGGCTATGATATATACAGGATATCTTAATGGCGGAAGGACTCTCATAGAGTGCTTTGCAAATTGCGAATCAGCTAAGAGCCTGGTGTTTGCATCTCTTATGACGATACTGTTTTGTGCATGTCTGTATCTTCCAAGAAAAGTCATGTCTTTTAAAGACTATATGGAATGCATCCCTACAGGATCTACTCTGATGGTTCCTTTCATGTTGATATTGGTTCTTGCATGGACACTTAAAGGAATGATCGCAGGACTTGGCGCTGATGTGTTCATCAGTTCTGTAATGCAGGGAGCAAGCAGTGCATATGCCTTTATTCCATTGATCCTGTTCCTTGTTTCAGTATTTGTATCTTTTTCATCAGGAACAAGCTGGGGAACCTTTGCTATTATGGTTCCTGTTACGGTTGCGATGCTTGCAACGGACCCGCAGCTCCTTTTGATAGGAATAGCAGCCTGCCTTGCAGGAGGCGTTACAGGAGATCATATATCACCGATTTCTGATACAACTATCATGTCAAGCTCAGGAGCAGGCTGTAATCATATCGATCATGTCAGCTCACAGATCCAGTACCAGATACCTGTAATAGTGGCCTCTGCTATAGGATATATCATTGCGGGATTTACAAGAAGCTTTGTGATTGCACTGCCTGTATCTATAATAGTATTGGCTATTGAGATGTACGTGATGTATAAGAAAGCTGGTAAGAAAGAAGTATAAAGAAATAGGAAAATCTACTTCTTGAACATAGAAAACTATGTACCATCGTACATATGATAGAATACCTGTCTTTGGAGGCAGGTATTTTTTGCGCAAAATATAGGTTTTAATGTATAGTTTGCCTAACTTGACGTTTCATAGTAAAATAGCAAAGATGCACTGCATAATGAACGTTTTTTGAATAATCGTATGGCAGGCAAGGACAATACTGAAAAAGATAATATGTATAGAAAAAGATAGGAGATTAAAGATAATGAAACTAGCTGTAACTTATGCCGGTGGCGACATTTTCCAGCATTTTGGAAAGACTGAAGAGTTCAAGATCTACGAGATTGAAGATGACAAGGTTGTTGCAAGTACTGTTATTGGTAACGAAGGCCTTGGACACGAGTCTCTTGCAGGACTTCTTGCTGAGCAGAAGGTTGAAAAGCTTATCTGCGGCGGACTTGGACAGGGAGCACTTGATGCTCTTACTCAGGCAGGTATCGAAGTAATCTCAGGAGCAGAAGGAGATGCTGATGCTGCTGTATATGCATATTTAAACGGAGAGCTTGAATCTAAGGGCGTTAACTGTGATCACCACCATGAAGAAGGCGAAGAGCATGCCTGCGGACATCATGAAGAAGCTTCAGAGTCTCAGGAAGGCTGCGGCGGTTGCGGCAACGGCACTGAAGAAGAAAGCTGCGGTGGATGCGGCGATGGCGAAGGCTGTGGCGGATGTGGTGACGATGAAGAGTGCGGCGGTTGTGCAAGCGAAGGCGGCTGTGGTGGCTGCGGCGGATGCGGTGGCCCAAGACCTGTTATTTTCGAAGGTCCTAACGCAGGTAAGAAGGTAAGCGTTCACTATAAGGGAACACTTGATGACGGTTCACAGTTCGATTCATCCTATGACAGAGGCCAGACACTCGACTTCATCTGCGGTACAGGCATGATGATCGCTGGTTTTGATAAGGCAGTTGTTGAGATGGAAGTTGGTCAGACTGTAAATATTCACCTTGAGCCAGAAGAGGCTTATGGCGTACGTGATGCAGCCAACATCTTCACACTTAATATTTCAGAACTTCCTGGATCTGAGAACTTAAGCGTAGGTCAGCAGGTATTCCTTCAGGATCCTATGGGAAGAGCATTCCCTGTTGTAGTTAAGGACAAGGATGACCAGACAATCACACTTGATGCCAACCACGAGCTCGCTGGTAAGGCACTTAACTTCGAGATCAATCTTGTTAGTATTGAAGAGTAATTCTAGAAGGAATTGTCAAAAGGAACTTTTGACACCTACCTCATTATATGAAGTGAAAATCAAGAAAACAAATAGCTCCATTTATAGAAGCATCTATAAATGGAGCTGTTTCTTTTTTATGTTACGAGTTTTCTTAAAAACGGAATCTTTTTTGCAATAGCAACAAGGATTGTTGAAAGAACAAATGTAGTTGCGGCAACTAGGGGAAGTGCTAGTGCGCTATTGCACATTATAGTACTGAATCCGATCTCATTAAAAATATTTAATAAGAAAGGATGTATCAGGTATATTCCCAAAGTCAGACTGGCCAAATAATCGATTTTATATAATAAGTTATCTGTAAGATTTATTTTGATACGATTTACAAAAAAATCATAAACTACACACGAAAAAAGAGTTGTCTGTATTCTTAGATTTTCATAAAATGTCGTTTCTATCCTATCAAAATAAAAATACGATGCAAATAAAGAAAGGGTAAAAAGAGCAATTATTAAGAAATAAACGGTTTTGTAGTTTTTATTAACATGATTATAGATATAATAGCCCAGAAGACAGACACCTGCCCATTTTGCAAATCCATTTATTGTAAAAAGCTGAAGGAAGTCCATAGCTTTATTTAAAGAACCAATTTGAAAAGATTCCAGACTGGTAAAAATCATGCTGATAAATACGAAAGCTAATGCATATTTGATGATCGGCTTTTCCTGCCCATCGTCATCGTTTCCAATAAATTTTTTTAAGATTGGGATTGCGAATAAAACACCTATATAAGCAGGTAAATACCATAAATGATATTTTGGATTTAAAATTGCATGTTCTAAGATCAACTTAATATCATTAAATAGGTTCATACCAAGCTGCTTGGAAAACAATAGTGCACAACCGCTATAAAATATAGCATAAAAGAAATATAGAGAAATAAAGTGTACTATTTTCATAAAATATTTTCTTTTATCTTTTATTTTATAGCTCTTATCTAAGTAAAGGCTCCCTGAGATTAAAAAGAAACAGGTTACTGCGAAACGTGTTATGCCATGTCCCAAATTCAAAATTAAACTATCAAATGTTCCGTATTTAACATCAAAAAGATGCTCAGCTGATGTGTGTAGTATGATAACAGCAAAACAAGCTATAATCCTAAGCAAATTAATATTGTGATTAACGTGATTTTTTTGTGTATCTGTCATATGCGTTTACCTGATCGTTAATGCTATGGGAATATGTTAATACCAATAGCTAATTTTATCACATTTTCATGATCAGTACGCCCTTACTTTCAAGCTTTCCGCTAAGCGCATCACCATCTTTATCCCATTTCCTTGCAAAAAGAACTTCAGCCCCCTCTTTAACAGGAATAGTAACAGCTTCATCCTCACAGTTAAGATATACAGCAATAGTTCCTGTTTCATCGATCTTAAGATAAGAAATCACGCGGTCTTTCTCGATATCGTTCGGAAAGTGGAAGTTCCTGCTCTTGCAGGCAGGAGTATTTTTTCTCATGGAGATAATGGACTTCATTGTTGAAAGCTCATTAGCTTTAAGTCCCTTATCGATATCATCCCAAGGCATACATCTGCGGCAGTCAGGATCAAAGCCGCCTTCCATAGCTACTTCTGTTCCGTAGTAGATACAAGGACTTCCAGGCATTGTGAACAGGATCGCAAGCTGCTGATAGAACACATCTATATCGCCGCCAACTTTATCAAGAAGCCTGTTGGTATCGTGTGAATCCATCAGATTGAACAGTACATCATTAACCTGAGAGTAGTACATGGTAAAACATCTGTTGATGTCGTATTCGAAGGAGCTTCTATCTCTATCTTTGTAGATCCAGAAGTCAGATATAGCGCTGGAAAGAGGATAGTTCATGACAGAGTCATACTCATCTCCGCGAAGCCAAGTGATAGAGTCATGCCAGATCTCACCAAGGAGATAGAAGTCACTCTTCATGCGCTTTGTCATATATCTTACTGCTCTTAAAAATGAGTGTGATACCTCATTACCAACATCAAATCTGAGTCCGTCTATATCAAAAGTCTCGATCCAGAACTTTATTATATCAAGCAGATAGTCCACAACTTCAGGATTAGAAGTGTTGAGCTTAGGCATATGCTCTGCAAAGGCAAAAGAGTAAAAGCGTCCATCTCTGGTATCGCGTCCTGTCTCTATGGGCCACTTATTTACCATATACCAGTCGGCATATTTAGACTCCTTGCCATTTTCAAGGACGTCAAGCCACATAGGATGGTCGGAACCTGTATGATTGAAAACCGCATCCAGCATGACACGGATTCCCGCAGCATGAGCTTCATCTACAAGTGCACGCAGGTCTTCATTGGTACCAAAGTGGCTATCGACCTTCTTATAATCCTTGGTATTGTATTTGTGATTGGACTTGGATTCAAACACAGGATTAAGGTATATTCCGGTTATACCAAGGTCCTTAAGATAAGGAATCTTGTCACGGATACCCCTTATATCTCCGCCGTAGAAGTCTTTAAAACCAACCTCTTTGTACTCCCATGGAAGTACCCCCTCAGGATCAATTGAGTGGTCACCATTACAGAATCTCTCCGGGAATATCTGATACCAGACTGTATCATTAACCCATGATGGAGTCTCAAATACATCGCAAGGATTCATCCAGGGCATTATGAAGTAGGAGAGCGCCTTACCATCCTGATTCATCTCTTCCTCAGTATAGAATCCATCCTCGAAGTAGTACATGCATTCATCGCCTGAATGTAGCTCGAAGTAGTATTTACATCTCTTATATTCAGGGAAAAGAGTAGTAGTCCACCATATATGATCTTTGAGATTCTTCTTAAAGTATATCTCTTCACGTTTGCCGCTCCATCTTTCGCATCCGCCCATGATGCCGGCATCATAAGGATCACCATGGATTATGTAAACGTGATCGATATCATAGCCTGTCTTAATGTTGATAACAAGGCTGCCTGTATCAAGGCTATAGCAGTACTGATCTGATGTGCGGTGGTATATTGCTCCTAAATTCATAGAAATCCTCCAGTTTACGGAAAACGTTTTCCGACACAAACAATATACACCATCCCATAAATAAAAGCAACAGGAAAATAAAATGCATTTCGTCGGACATTATTGTCGTTTCGTCATTATATTAAAAAGTCCCTGTTTTTTAAGATAAAATGGAGATCGTGTCAGGGATGGTTAAGTGATTAAAACTGACATACTATCTTATTTTTTTATTGGAGGAAGTATGACAAAAAGAAAAGCAATTTTAAAAAGACTCATGATTGCAACAACAGTAATGACAATGACCCTTGGGGGATCAATGACAGCATTTGCTGCCGAAGGCGGAGTATGCACATGTGACGAACAGACTACAGTTGTAGTAACCGTTGATGAGCAGGCAGCTACAGAAAATGAAAAGGAAATACTTGGAAATCCTGATGAGCAGCAGACAGAATCAGAGACAGCTATATATGAGGAATATACTAAATCTGATATGGATGAATTTGCAAAAGAGACAGCAGAGGAAATCGAAATGGGAGAGCGCTATGTAGATCCCGAAAATCAGAAGCTGGCTACAGAGTATGCTGATGACAGAGAAGAAGGAGAAGCACCAATAGATCCTTTGGCAGAAGGGAATGCTCATATAACAATCACCGATTCTTCACTTGAAGATGAAGATGTTCTTCAGGGAAGAACAGAGATAATAGCTAATACTACAGACAATAAAATTCCGCTTGAAGCTGATGAGGAGTCAGCTGAGGCTACTATATATTTTGTATCTTTAAATTCTACTAATACAGAAGTTCTTGATGGTAAGAATATTGAAGCGGCTGTTACAGTTCCTGTAGCTACTGACTGTGACGATCCTGCAAACGCAGTTGCATATGTTGATCCTCAGCTTGGTACATTCGATGCTATTGATAAAGTAGCTTTGAAATACGATGCTGAGCATGGAACATGGACAATTAATATCACACTCAAAAGTTCATATTCTTATAAAACTATAAATGGCACAGATTATCCTGTATCTTATTACAACTATGGTACAATTTATCTGGTAAAATACGATGCAGTTAAAAAAGAAGTTGTAGTTGAGCCGGTTCAGCCTGGTGTTGAGCCTTCTTCTAACGAGAATGAAACAGTTCTTGCAGTAGTAGATGCAAGCGGCGTACAATCTTCAACAGAGGTATCTACAGTAGCACCTGTTAATGATTACTATCAGTTCAACCTTAACGCAGCAAAGGCTATCAGAGAAGCTGCTTACGGTTCAACAGTAGAGATCGATGCAGGAGAATATGTAAGCTTTGCAGACTTCGTTATCGAAGAGATCGACAAGCGTCCTGACCTTACAATTAACGTAAGCTATATCGATGCTGCTAACCTTCACACAAGAGAGCAGATCGTAATCCCTGCAAGAGCAGTAGAATCAGACGGAACAGTACTCGGCGAATCCAGAATTGAAGAACCTGAAACACAGTATTATGGCTTCAGATATGTTGACAGCAAGATCAACGCGTAAGTAATACTACAGTTATTTAATTCCTGAATAAAAAGTAAATTAGTTATTTGAAACAATCATGTTGATGTAACTTTTTGAAAACTTAAAAAGCGGTGGCAATGAGAATTGGCACCGCTTTTCTCTTATAAGGAGAAAAAACAGGAGGCGTTTTCATGAAAATAGTAGAAAAGCTGAAAAAAGGATTATCGAAGGTTATTACAGAGCATGCAGTATCTATAGCTTTGGCTGCTATACTTACAATTATTGCAATGGTGTTCTGCGGCCTTAGTGAAAAAGACCATGAGTTACTGCTTACAGTTTTGAAGTATGTTTATGCCATCCTGTTTGCAGCGTCTATCAGTGCTCTTTTATGTGAGAGCATACATCTTTATCACAAAGCTAACAATATTAAAAAAATAATATTGTTTGTAGTGATAATGATTGCAGGCGTCGTTACTTCAATTCTAAATGTAGCATCTGACGGGGTGGATTTTTCTTATATTACTTATGGTGATGCTTACCATTTTACAGCCCAAGGCTTTTTTGGCGGACTATATACAAGCCTTATGATCCTGTACCTTTGTCTCATTATTTTCTTTTGTTATAAAAAGAGCAAAGAATCTTTTGAAATGTACGTCGCAAAGGCTTTTTGCGGGGTTATGAAAGCAGAACTGCTGTGTGTGATACTTTTGATAGGCTCAATACTTATTATTGAGATAATCGACAGTTTGCTCATACATATTATGTGGAATTATTACGTTATGGATCGAGTAATTCTTTTTATCTTTGGTTTTGTAGCATATCCTTGCGCTATAGTCGGCATTTCTGATACAGATCATGAGATCAGCAAATTTGGTAAAGCTATTCTTGGCTATGTGTTTGTATCTCTTTTATCAATTGCGTATGTAATAATCTACATCTATATGTTCAAGATAATCATTACATGGACCTTCCCGTCGAATGAAGTGTTTGGAATCCTTATGACTTTATTTGTTTTTGGTATAGGTGTCTGGACTATGGGATATAGTTGTGGTGATAACATTTTCAGGAAAATCGCTGGAATTCTGCCCTTTTTGTTTATCCCATTTATAGTACTTCAGATAATGTGCCTGCAGCTTAGAATATCTGAGTATGGTTTTACAACAGACAGATATCTTGGAATGATGCTTATAATATTCGAATTAGTATACATGGTATTATATGCGATCAGATTTTTTGGCAAAAAAGATATTGTTGCAAATTCACTTTTCATCCTATCTATACTGGCGATAGTTACTCTGATCGTTCCGTTTGTAAATGTAAGCAGTGTAGTTTTAGTTTCTCAGAAATCCAAGATAGAGAAATATCTGTCTCTTGGAGATGATGCCAGTGCTACCGTTATAGAAGAGGCTAGGGATGCTTATAGGGTAATATGGCGCGAGGGCGGCGAATCTGGCAAGATGTATCTGGATAAGAGTCTTTCGCAAGATCAGAAGTATTTTTTGGATTACAGTTCGTATTATTATTATTCCCATCATAATAATTTCTATATTGATGTAAAAGGTTACAAAGTCGATGAAATAGATACATCTGATGTAGAAACTGTCTATATTATCAGCAATAATATTAAGGATGATGAGGGGATTGATACAAGTTCAGTTTACATTTATGGACAAAATCCTGATGAAGTGCTGGCAACACTGGATATTAAGGATATGGTAGATACGCTTATAGAAAAAGATAGTGAGGGTGCTTCAGATCATGAACTGTCAGTTAGTATCGAACAGGAATATATAACCGAGGAAGGATATAAGTTCATTATAACCTCAATCATGGTTGAAGGAGAAAAGGAAGATGAAACCACAGTAACCAATATATATATCTGTGGATATCTTCTTAAATGAGAGTAATGGTGGTATTATAATAAATACATTTTTAATTGCAAAACACGCAGCAATTGCGTGTTTTTGTAATAAGTATTCAAAAAGTAATATACTACGAAAGGCACAAAATGAAGATCAAACAATTATTAGCATGTTCTCTGATAATAAGCACTGCCATGATGACTGGCTGCTCATCAGAAGGTATTAGCTTATCATCAGGAGAAGCCAGTACAGAAGTAGAAAAAAATGATGAATCCAACAAGGATGCAAGTGAAGATATAGAGGCTAAGGATAAAGCTTCAGAATCAGAGGAAGCGTCAACAACAGATGAGGCTACAGAAGATGATGAAAAGGTAGAAGCTACTGACACAGAAACTCTGTTACAACAGTTCCTTGATGATGAGATCGAAGCTACTAGTATTTACGAAGATGGAACCGAGCGTACTTTCAAATATTCAGATCTTCCACATGAAGAAGATGATTGGGAGAGTTATTCATATGATGATGACTGTTTTGTAGATCTTGATAATGACGATGAGAATGAGCTTATCCTTAATGGCCCATATGGCGGAATGTATCTGGATGCAAGAGATGGCAAGGTTTATGTCCTTGCAGAAGGAGAGGGAACAGCCGGTACACTTAGTTATGCACAGTACGAAAATCTGACATATATTGTTCATTCTGATACTTCTCATGGCGGCAGACAGATTCATATTTTTGACCGTTATGAAGATGGTGAAGTAGTTGAAACGTTTAATCTTTGTGCGGAGTATTGGGACAACGATTTCGACTACTATGATCAGGATAGCGACTTTACATTTAAAGACGAGAAGATAACCATGGAAGAGTTTGAGGCTCTTCGTAAGGAAATTCTGGGATATAAGACTAAGACTGAATGGATGCGGGATAGTGCTATCTATGAAGGTGAAAACTTTGATTACAGCCAGGAGAAGATCATAAATGATGGCTCGGATAAGTTTTATGAAAAGCTTGAAGGATGCTTCGACAGCTATTATTATCCGGAAGACAATAATGGCAATTCAGGAACACTTTCCCTCTTTTTAAATGACAGTTATGAATATACATTAAGAGATTTATATAAGAATGGAGATTACAGATTTATATCATCTGAAAGTGACATTGAGTACTTTATAGGCCGTAGTATCTGCCTGAAGTATCCTGAGACAGTTTCTGAAAATGGTGATGCAACTTTCACTTATTATGTGATCACTTGTTACGATTACTATGTTCACGTTTATGAGGCTGATGAGAATTACGAGAATCTTGAGTATCTCTATACTGGCTGGGTTAAATACTGATTACAACATGTTTTAACAGATAATACCTGCATCCAATATGCTTATGATATTGGACGCAGGTACTTTTTTATTATTGAACTTATTTTTATGAGATGTTTTGTCTTATTTGTAGCCTTATTAGGAATCTCTTTTATCAATTTAAGTTTATGCCCAAACTTCTTCCGCAATCTCTTTGACCAGCTTAAGCTTAGCCCATTGCTGTTCTTCGGTGAGCTTATTACCAATCTCGCAGGATGCAAAGCCGCACTGAGGGCTGAGGTACAGTCTTTCGAGAGGAATGTACTTGGCAGCTTCATAAATTCTGTTTTTAACTTCCTCTTTATCTTCAAGTTCAGGAGTCTTGGTTGTTATAAGGCCAAGGACAACCTTCTTGTCAGGAGAGATCTTGGAAAGGGGCGCAAAGCCGCCTGATCTTGCATCATCATATTCAAGGAAAAGAGCATTGACGTTTTCCTTTGCAAAAACGTAATCTGCAACGCTGTCATAAGGGCCGCTTGTAAAGTAGGTTGAATGATAGTTACCACGGCAGATATGAGAGTTGATGATCATATCCTCTGGCTTATTTTCAAGAGCAAGATTGTTGACAGTAAGGAGCTGCTTTTTAACTTCTTCAATGTCAATTCCAAGAGCCTTGTAGCGTTGCTTGGCAGCATCTCCAACAATTGCACCCCATGTGCAGTCATCGAGCTGCAAGTTGCGGCAGCCTGCATCGTAGAACTGCTTGATTACATCCTGATAAGCTACTGCTATATCATGGATCAGTTCATCATTAGTAGGATAGAACTTACGGGTTGTCTCAAAGTTGGCAGGAATGATCATCTGCTGGAAAGTCTGGGCAGGAGCCGGGATGGTGTACTTTGCAACAGTATTTTCATCTTCAAACTGCTTTAAGAACTTAAAGTACTCTACGAATGGATGAGGCTTTGCTGCTATCTTACCAACAAGATATGTGTCATCAAGAAGGGCAAGTTCTCCGTTAAAGCTTACTCCGCCGCCAGTGTTTTCGTGTGCAACACCTTCAAGCCCCCACATGAAATCCAGGTGCCAGAAGGTTCTTCTGAACTCACCATCTGTGATCACGTGGTAGCCAAGTTCCTTTTGCTTAGCAACGACTTTAGTGATCTCATCATTAACTATCTTGTCATAATCAGCTTCTGATATCTTTCCTGCTTTAAAGTCTTCTTTAGCATCCTTTAAAGCCTGAGGTCTTAAAAAACTTCCAACGAAGTCGTATCTGTATGGGGATTGTACTTTGCTCATGTTTTATGTCTCCTTTAAAATTTTTTAGTTGCATATGGCAGGTTTTGTGCTGGTGTTATCTTATGCAGAGAGCTTTGACCTGTTTGGGTAATAGTGATTATTATTAGCAACTGATGTTGGTCGCATTGAATCAGGCGGTTCTCATTTTGGATTTAATACAGGTTCCTGTTATACGTCGCGCGTTATGATGAGGATTATAGGCGCCAGAAGCTTGCGAGTAAAATACTAAAAATATACTTTTATCCATAGATTTAATCTATGAATAAGGTTATACTGACAAGAAATACTATTATTTAATTAGTATTTGTTTTCGCAACTTTGAATCAGAAATCCGCATTTACTGCGGATTTCGTAATTCGATGAATCGGTTGGCAATAGAGCCTTCGACGAAGTCGAACTCAATTGGCTTTAATGCTGCATTTTTGAATCTTTGATTTTAAAATACATATTGGTAAAAAAGAGGAGGCTGACCATGACCTTAAAACAGTTACAATACGCAGTTACCGTAGCCGAAACAGGAAATATAACAGAAGCAGCCAGAAAACTTTTTATCGCACAGCCAAGCCTTACATCTGCGATAAGAGAACTGGAAAATGAATATCATATCAGAATATTCAGTCGTTCGAAAAAAGGAATAGAAATAACTCCGGAAGGGGATGAATTCCTCGGCTATGCAAGGCAGGTACTAGAGCAGGCTAATCTTATTGATGAAAGATATGTTGGCAAAAAGCAGATAAAGCAAAGATTCTGCGTATCCGCCCAGCACTACTCATTTGTTGTTGAGGCTTTTGTTGAGCTGTTAAAGCGATATGGTGGTGATAAATATGAGTTCCACGTAAGAGAGACTCAGACCTATGACATTATTGAAGACGTAGCTCACCTTCGAAGTGAAATAGGAGTATTGTACATAAATAAGTTCAATGAAACTGTTATTAGAAAAACGCTACGAGACAATAATCTGACTTTTACATCTCTATTTAAGGTCAAACCACATGTTTTTATCAGCAAAAATAGTCCGCTTGCTAAGAAAAGATCAATCAACTTGGATGATCTGAAGGATTATCCAAGGCTTTCTTATGAGCAGGGAAGCCATAACTCTTTTTACTTTGCAGAGGAAATCTTAAGCACGATCGACAGTGACAAGGAGATCATCGTGTGTGACAGAGCTACTCTTTTTAACCTTCTGATCGGAATGAATGGGTACACCATATGCAGTGGAATTATCAGCGAAGAACTGAATGGACCCAATATCATAGCAAAGCCCTTAAAGGTAGATGATTACATGGAGATTGGATATATCCTGCCGGCAGGACTTCCTAAGTCATTACTTACCTCAAGTTTTATAGAGCTACTAGAGAACAAAAGTATGTAACAAAGTGAATAATTAAATTTCGCAATATTATATTGACAACAAGATAGTTATATGAGAATATATTCGGGTTAGCGACTGCTAACGTGTTGCTTATATATTTTTTGCTAAGGAGAGACGTTATGAAAAGAAAGATTGTATCAATGATAACCGCAGCAGTGATGGGGCTTAGCCTTGCAGCTTGTGGCGCGCAGGATAGTGCCGCAGCAGATACTGCAGATAATAATGCTACCACTGTGTTAGTAGATGCTAATAATGCAGATCAGACATTTCCAATTACTATCACACATGGTCTTGGTGAGACAGTGATTGAGAAAAAGCCTGAGAATATAGTTGCAATTGCCTGGGGCAATCCTGATGTTCCGCTTGCACTTGGAATAGTTCCTGTAGGAATATCTGAAGCCAATTTTGGTCCAAGGGATGAGAACGGTCTCCTTGCATGGACAGCACAGGCTTACGAAGAGCTTGGAGCAACTCCCAATGTATTTAAAGACACTGATGGATGGGACTACGAGGCAATCTCAGACTGCAACCCTGATGTAATCCTTGCAGCATATTCAGGAATCAGCCAGGAAGAGTATGACAGACTTAGCGAGATCGCACCTGTTGTTGCATATCCTGAGATTCCATGGACCACAACATGGCAGGAAGAGACATTAAATGATGCCAAGGCACTTGGACTTGAAGAAGAGGGAAGAGCACTTGTTGAAGAGACTGAGAAACTTATTAGTGACTCACTTGCAAATTACCCTGATCTTGAGGGCAAAAGAGTAGCTTTCTTCTGGCTTTCAGAGGATGACCTTGGAACTTTCTATATCTATACTAATAACGATCCACGTGCAGCATTCCTTGGTGACCTTGGATTTGTAACACCTGACAGCGTTACAGGACTTATTGAGAATCCTGATGATTTCTCAATTACAGTAAGTGCTGAAAATGCAGATCTTTTAAGCGATGTAGATATTATCATCACATATGGATCTGAGTCACTTGTTACAGCAATGAAGGCTGATGGAAGATTTGACAACATTCCAGCTGTGGCAAATGAAGCTTTTGTTCTTCTTGATTCCAATGATGTCCTTGCAGCAGCAAGTACACCTACAGTTCTTTCTATACCATATTGCATTAACGATTACCTGGAAGCATTAAATGAAGCAGCTCAGAAAACAAAATAATAAGTTAATAACAGGATTTACCATAGAAATAATACTTGTAGCCGTGTGCGCGCTGTTATCAGTTGCCTATGGAAGTAAGAGTATACCCATTGCTGATATCTTCGGATATTTTGGTGGGAAAAATATGGATTCGTTTCAAGCAGCAGTTATCGCAGCAAGGATTCCAAGGACAGTCTTTGGGATTCTTGCAGGAGCTGCTCTTGGCGTATCCGGAGCCTTGATGCAGGCTATTACGAGAAATCCAATAGCAGATCCAAGTATACTTGGCGTTAATACTGGAGCCTCGCTGATGGTGGTAATAGGCATAGCTTATCTGAACATTTCATCAGGAATAAGGCTTATCGGTCTTTCTTTTGCCGGAGCTCTTTTGACAGCCCTTTTTGTATATGGAATAGCATCAGTTGGGTATGGCGGAGCAAGCTCAATAAAACTGGCACTTGCCGGAGCAGCAGTATCGACTGCGCTTGGAGCTTTGGTCAATACCATAATGCTTCCTGATTCCAACGTCATGAAAGCCTATAGGTTCTGGCAGGTTGGAAGCGTTGGCGGTGCTACCTGGGACGATGTCAAACTCCTTATCCCTTTTTGCGTGATAGGAGTTCTTCTTGCGCTTATATGCTCCCCAGGGCTAAATGCTCTTTTGCTGGGAGATGAGATGGCAATATCCCTTGGAGTTAAGGTTGGCCCCTTAAGACTTCTTGCAGCGGTTGCAGGAGTTTTGCTATGTGCGGCGGTAACAGCCCTTGCAGGCCCCATAGGTTTTGTGGGACTTATGCTGCCTCACGTTATCAGACAGATCTTTTGCAGCGACATGAGAGTAATAGTGCCCATGTCAGCCCTTGGCGGCGCGGCACTTCTAACTATCTCTGACGTAGCAGGGAGAGTACTCGGAAGACCGGGAGAACTTGAAGTAGGCATTATTACTGCACTTCTTGGAGCACCTATATTTATATGGATAGTATTTAAGACAAAGGCCAGGAGTATATGACAGCCAATAATTATGAAGATAATTTAAGAAAAATATATTTAGTACAAAAAAGACGTAATGCTTTATGTGTGGTATCGCTGATAGTAGTGATTGCTGTCCTGGCCTGTCTTTTGATGATGCTTGGTAATACCAATTATTCGCTGACAGATGTTATAAAGATTCTGTTTAGCGGCGAAACTAAGGGAGCTGCCTATAGCATCAAAAGTGTAAGGCTTCCCAAGCTCATTGTTGGAGGCTTTGCAGGCTTTTCTTTTGGAATAGCAGGATTTGTCTTTCAAAGTCTTTTGCGAAATCCTCTTGCATCCCCTGATATCATTGGCATATCCGCTGGATCTTCAGCGGCAGCAGTGTTTTGCATCTTGATACTAGGAATAAGCGGGCCTTTAGCATCAGTTTTTTCTATAGCGGCTGGACTCCTAGTGACAGCTTTGATATTCCTTCTTTCGGGAAAAGGAAAAGCTTTTGGCAGCAGAATGATCCTCATCGGCATAGGAATGCAGGCAGTCTTAAATGCGCTTATATCCTGGATGCTGCTTGTGGGTTCAGAATATGACGTGGCTACTGCGCTTAGATGGCTTAGAGGAAGTCTTAATTCTGCTCAGATGTCAGATGTACCCATGATAGTTATTATGTGCCTTATAGGAAGTGGCCTTCTTATTTTCTGTAACAGATACCTTAGGATGATGCAGCTTGGTGATGAATATGCGACAACTCTTGGAGTTCCACTTGGCGCTGTAAGAATCTGCTGTATGGTATGCGCTCTTATGCTGTGCGCCTGCGCAACAGCGGCTACAGGTCCGATTGCTTCAGTAGCTTTTTTGTCAGGGCCAATTGCAGGTAAGATCACTAAAAACGGCAGTAATGCAATGGTCGTATCTGGTCTTATGGGTATACTTTTAGTATATGCTGCGGAACTTGCAGGCAAAAATCTGTTCAGCGAAAAGCTTCCTGTTGGCGTAGTTACAGGACTTTTAGGAGCTCCTTATCTGCTCCTTTTACTTCTTAATCTCAACAAGAAGGGAGAAAAAATCTGATGAGTGACATTGCAATAAGCCATGAATTCAAAGCTCAGGGACTGTGGGCTGGCTATGATGATAAGACAATAATAAAGGATATGAATATAAGCATTCCTGCAGGTAAATTCAGCGTTCTTATAGGTCCTAACGGCTGCGGCAAATCAACTTTGTTAAAAAGCTTTGCAAGACTCCTTAAGCCAGGCAAAGGCCAGATCTTACTTGATGGGAAATCAATATATGAGATTCCAACTATACATTTAGCTAAGCAGGTAGGTCTTTTGCCACAAACACCTATAGTTCCTGAAGGGATAACTGTAGCTGACCTGGTTGCTAGAGGACGCTTTCCATATCAGAACATCTTCGGACAGCTGTCTAAGGCTGATTACGAGGCGATAGCCTGCGCTATGGAAGCAATGGGAGTTTCAGACCTTGCAGATAAGCCGGTGGATTCCCTTTCGGGAGGTCAGAGGCAGAGAGTGTGGATTGCCCTGTCACTTGCGCAGAGTACAGATATTCTCCTTTTGGACGAACCCACAACTTATCTGGATATAGCTTATCAGGTTGAGATCCTCGACTGCCTTGCAAAACTCAATAAGCTTAGGAAGACGACAATAGTTGCGATTCTTCATGATATCAACCTGTCTATCAGATATGCAGATCATATTTTTGCCATGAAAAAAGGAGAACTTATAGCCGAGGGAGATCCCAAGGATATAATCACACCTTCGCTGATGCGCACGATATACGGAATGGAGAGCGCGATAATATCAGATCCAGAAACAGGCGATCCTTACGTCATACCAAGAAGTAAAGCAAGTTGATAGGGGGAGCTGATCGCTTAGATAGCTTTATTATGCATAAATTGCTCATATTTAGCTTATAAATAGCAAAGCCTGCCTATTACTATGCCCAGACCATGATCTATAATTAAATTTGTACATAGAAATACATCCATGTATTTCTGAACATGTACGGAGTTACCTTTGGTAACTCTATACATCCTGGAATTTTGTACAAGGCATAGAACAAGGAATAGAAGCATTTATTACAGACAAATTAGAAGATGGAATATCTTCTGAAATTATAATCCAGAAATTGGAAAAAAGATTTAACTTAACAAATGAAAAAGCCAGGGAGTATTTGGATAAATATTCCGGTAAGATGTAAGAAATAAAAGAATAAGAACCAAAAGCGGGAAATGGCACATTAGCTGAAGCCATTTCCCGTTTTTTATGCTTTGTTTTAGCTCGTAATTTACTAATTATTTAAAGAACACCTGCAGTGCATGATACAGATGAAGGTGCCAAGCCTTAATATCATGAACGCCGCCAGGTATTACATAGAAGTCATAGTTCTTACCAGGAACGAGAAGATCAGACTTTTCAACTGCCTTGCCCATGATGTCTTTGTGCTCTTCATAAGCGATGTCCTTATCACCATTGCCGCAGAACATAAACTTAAGGTCATATCCCTTGGATTTACCGCCGCTTAATGTGTTGCAGATTCTGTCTACTTCGATATCGTGATTACCGAATGGCCCGCAGCATCCTGAGAATGGTCCATAATAAGCAAACAGATCAAAGTTGTTATAGAATGCAGCACGATAAGTTGTCATGGAACCAAGTGAAAGTCCTGCAAAAGCGCGGTGATCTCTTGTCTTGATCAGATTTTCTTCTGATACATCGCTACCAGTATAGCTTGCATACTTACTTTCTACAGCAGGAATAAGGTCTTTTCTCAGTTCGTGCTTGAAGTTCTCGCATCTGGACTCATCGTGAGTGTGCTGATCCTCTTCATCATGGTAGAAGGTTGGAGTTACTATAATGCAAGGATCACAGATCTTCTTTTCGAACATATTGTCAAGGATTGTCACTGTATCAGGAAAATCCTTGAACCAGTAGTTGTGGTTGCATCCGCCGCCGTGAAGAAGATACAAAACGTTATATTTAGTATTTGTATCATAACCATACGGAAGGTATACAAGAGCTGTCTTATTAAGAGTTTTTGCATCTTCATCGTAAGTCTGTGAAGTGTATGTAAGCACTTCTACACTTCCTTTGTGTGCTGCTTCCTGCAGCATTTCTTCGGGCATTTCATAGATGTAGTTCATTTTTTGCTCCCCCTTGATGTTATTTATAAAAAAATCGCACATATAAAATCATATCAAACATTGAAAAAACTGTGAATGACGGTTATCTAACTGTCATCAACAATGATTTTTCAAGATATATATGACTTTTATATGTGCGAAGTTTATTCTGTCTATTTAGATTTTTAAAAATGATCTTATTTCTTTTGACCATTGTATCATGGTTTACATATTACTACATGGAATCAATGATTTACCATAAAAAGTTTTTATGTTCCTGACATTATTATATGGTCTTAGTAGTCCACTCAGCGCAGTTCCATACCTGTGTTGCGAATGACTCATAGAAATCAGGTTCGTGGCATACCATAAGGATACTGCCTGGATATTCTTTAAGAGCACGCTTAAGTTCATCTTTGGCATCCACATCCAGATGGTTTGTAGGCTCGTCCAGTACCAAAAGGTTTGACGGATGATTAATAAGCTTGCAAAGTCTAACCTTGGCCTGCTCACCACCGGAGAGGACCTTAACCTTACTCTCGATATGATCTGATGTAAGACCGCACTTTGCAAGTGCAGAACGTACCTCATACTGGTTGAATCCAGGGAACTCTTCCCAGATTTCCTCAAGACAGGTAGTCTGAATGTTAGGATCAGTTTCCTGCTCGAAGTATCCGATCTCAAGATAGTCACCAAGCTGTACAGAACCCTGCAGCGGCTTAATGATACCAAGAATACTCTTAAGAAGTGTGGATTTACCGATACCGTTGGCACCTGTAAGAACTATTTTACCACCACGTTCCATTTCGAGGTTAAGTTCTTTGGACAAAGGTGAGTCATATCCGATGATAAGGTCTTTGGTCTTAAAGAGATACTTGCCGGGAGTTCTAGCTGTAAGGAAGTTAAACTCTGGCTTCGGCTTCTCAGCAGCCTTCTGGATGAGCTCCATCTTATCAAGCTTCTTCTGCCTTGACATAGCCATGTTTCTGGTTGATACACGGGCTTTATTTCTTGCAACGAAGTCTTTTAACTGGGCGATTTCCTGCTGCTGTCTCTTGTAAGCTGCCTCGTTCTGGGCTTTCTGCATCTCATAAACTTCCTGGAAGTGGTCATAGTCACCCACATATCTTGAAAGCTTGCAGCCCTCCATATGGTAGATGATATTGATAACACTATTAAGGAAAGGAATATCATGAGAAATAAGGATAAAAGCATTCTCATATTCCTGAAGATAGCGCTGAAGCCAGTTGATATGCTCAACATCCAGGTAGTTGGTAGGCTCGTCCAGAAGCAGGATATCAGGCTTCTCCAAAAGAAGCTTACCAAGAAGAACCTTAGTTCTCTGTCCACCTGAAAGCTCTGTAACATCTTTATCAAGACCAAGATCTAAAAGTCCAAGAGCCCTTGCAACCTCTTCAACCTTGGAATCTATCATATAAAAGTCATGATTGGTCAGATATTCCTGAAGCATACCGGCTTCATCGAGGTATTCTGTCATTGTAGCTTCGTCAACCTCAGCCATTTTCTCATAAAGCTCAGTAATATGCTGCTCTGTCTGATAGAGCGGGTCAAAAGCGCTGTGAAGAACGCTTCCAATAGTCATGCCGCTTTCAAGAACCGCATGCTGGTCAAGGTATCCAGCCTTAACGTTCTTAGACCACTCAACCTTACCTTCATCAGGCTGGAGTGACCCTGTAATGATATTCATGAAGGTTGACTTACCCTCACCATTAGCTCCAACAAGGCCGATATGCTCGCCCTTTAAAAGTCTAAATGATACATCTTCAAAAATCGCTCTGTCACCGAATCCGTGTGACAAGTGTTCAACATTTAAAATACTCATTGTAATCCTCAAATCCTATATTAAAACTGCCTGTATATAATATCGAAATTGTGACTATTATGCAAGAAACTTGTGTGAAGAAGAGGTGCAGACGTTGTTATTGATATGCTCATTCTTGATACAAGACGTGAAAAGAACCTTCTTGGAACGTTTATCAGTGATCTAATTCTGGCATTATCCTCATATGTGGCAGAGACGGAATATCAGACAATTCACAAAAAGGCAGGCTGAAGGAATAGCGGCTGCAAAGGCAAGAAGGGTAAAGTTTTGAAGAAGACCGAACCTATTACTATTAAATTTTAAAGATGTATATCAGAAGTGGAAGATGGGAAGAATTACTTTGTATGAGGCTGCAAATGATTGTGGAAAGTTGTGGTCGACGTTTAAGTAATAATCATGGATGCGGCAGAGTGCATAAAAGTGCTGTTAGAAAATGAAAGATAGACACCTGACTGAATCGTACTACATGAGGCTTATATTTTTAATTCAGAAGTTACAAGCGATTATTATAATATTGTTTATTAAGCAGCGTATCTGAAAATGAGGTGTGCTGCTTATTTTTATATGATACCCATAGTACCATCCGATTAAATTTATATTGATACGAGATTATTTTTGCTCCCTAACTCGAATAAATTATGAGTTAGGGAGCAAAAATATCTTGAATGTCTAACACGGAATTTGTATAATTTCCTTGTGGAATACAGGTTTTGAGGAGGCATATAGATGCGTAGTAAGAATCTTGTTGGGAGAACTGAAGAGATAGCACTTCTTGAAGAATACTATAATTCTGGAAAATCGGAGCTGGTTGCTGTTTATGGAAGACGACGTGTCGGTAAAACATACTTGATTTGTGAGACATTGGAAGATCGCTTCGACTTTGATTATACAGGGAAACATAAAGTAGCTGCAAAGGTTCAAATAGCAGAATTTCAAAAAGAACTTAACAGGCATACAAAAGATAAGTCTGGTGAAGCGAAAGATTGGTTTGAGGCATTTGATAATTTGAAGGAGTATTTGCTTAGCCTGAAAAAAGATCGTGTGGTTGTGTTCCTTGATGAGCTTCCTTGGATGGATACTGCGAAGAGTAATTTTTTGGCAGCTCTTTCTGCATTTTGGAATGGATGGAGGAGTAAGAAACCTCTTCTGAAATTGTTTGTTTGCGGCTCAGCTACTACTTGGATGGTAGATAAATTTATAGGGGATAAAGGGGGATTGTATGGTCGTGTTAGCAGACCTATCTATCTTGCTCCATTTACTTTGCTAGAAACGGAGCAGTATCTGAATGATATCAAGAAAATGAAATATGGCAGAAAGCTTGTCCTTGATACATATATGATATTTGGTGGCATCCCATACTATCTTGATATGCTTAATAACAAGAAGCCATTGTCAGAAAATGTGGACACCTTGTTCTTTTCAAATAACGCTCCATTAAAGACAGAGTTTGATTTCTTATTCCGTTCGCTTTTTAAGGATAGTATGAACTATAGACGTGTTATAGAGTATATATCAACAAAGATGATTGGTCTTACCAGAGAGGATATATCATATAATTGCAAATTAACTGGTGGAGAGCTTACCAAGATACTAAATAACCTTGTTGCATGTGATTTTATAAGATGTTACATGTCTCCCGGAAAGAAACAAAGAGCTAAAGTTTATCAGCTTACGGATATGTTTTCGCTATTTCATCTGAGATTTGTTGGGAGAAACTCAGGAACTGACGAGCATTATTGGACGAACTTGGGGAAAACAGGGAAAAAGAATGCGTGGTCAGGATATGCTTTTGAGCAGGTGTGTCTAAATCATATTCCACAGATAAAGGCTAAGTTAGGAATAACGGGCATTCTTAGTAATTCATATGCATGGAGCAAGAGGGCGTTCACTGATTCTGATGGAACAGAATGGGCTGGTGGACAGATAGATTTGATCATAGACCGAAATGATGATGTTATAAATATCTGTGAAATGAAATACTCATCAGATGAGTACATCATTACGCCTAAGTATGCTAAAGATGTTAAAGATAGGATGTCGATGTTTAGAGCATCTGAGAAAATCAAGAAAGATTTAAGGTGTACCTTTGTGACGACCTATGGCGTTAAGAGGAATCCTAATAGTGACATTGTGGCATATGAGATTGTTTTAGATGATTTATTTAAATGAAAATACTCCGTAACTCGTGAAAAATACGAGTTACGGAGCAAAAATGATTTGGCCTAAAAATAATTACATTCTCATTAGACCACTTGGTCGTAATGTATATTTAGACAGGCGTTTCAAATAAATGGAGTAAGGGGACGAGAAGATGAGTGAAGCTTTTTTAAAATTAGCTAATAAAGTTGCAGATGAGAGAGAATTGCAGACTAAAGCTCGCCATGTTGCTGCATTGATGGACAATATGAATATGACATTGGAGCAGGCCATGAATGTATTGGAGATTCAAGGCAAAGATCGTGCAATCATAGCCAAGCAACTTCAGAAGCAATAGAAACAATAAACATATTAGTAGAGCACTTTAGGGAATTACTGAAATCTAAAGTGCTTTTTTATTAACTCAAATTTAGTACATATAAAATAAACTAAAACTTTGACTATTCCTGAGGATGGCAGCCTATAAATGATTTTGGTGTCTTTGAAAATTATATTAAATTCAAGAGCTTGATAGATGGAATGATATATTCTGTTTGGGATTCATCTGCCCCCGCGAAGCGAGTTTATGAATCCCAGAATATATCGTTCCAGATATCATGCCTTGAATTTTATATAATTTTCATGACACCAAAATCATTTATAGGCTGCCACCCTCAGGAATACTCGATACCTTTTACATTTTCTAGCACGCCTCCAAAGAATGTGGTACAATTTGCGTATGAAAAACGCAGAAGAGATGTTTATTAAAGGTGACTTAAAAGAAGCTTTTGAAATATTTCTTTCTCTTGCTGAACAGGGCGACGGGAGAGCAATGTATTTTCTTGCGCTTTATTACGCTCTGGGTCTTGGCGATATTGATTTTCCTGATGATGTTATAGCGGGTAAGCTCCTGCATAAAGGGGCTGACGCCGGTGATATACTTGCAAAGCTTAATACAGCTTATGCTTATGAAATAGATTCCTATGAATTTAAAAAATTAGTAGATGAATCCTTTGTTGAAGTCAAGAAACTTGCTGACTTAGGGGATATTTTTGCCCAGAATGAGCTGGCTGATCTTTACATGAACGGATGGGGGACAAGTAAAGATCTGGACAGAGGACTTTCAATACTCAAAAGCTGCTCTGAGAAAGGCTTATGGCTTTCTTCCTACAGACTGGCACAGTATTATGACAGCCTCGGGACCAAGGAAAGCGAAGAAGAGAGCATGAAATGGCTCCACACGGCAGCAGATCAGGGGTGCCAGAAGGCAGAAGCAGTCATAAAGGTTATGGAACTTCTGGCTGATTAATTAAAGATAAGAGAAGGGGAGTTTTGGGGGAGTTAGTACATGATCAGCGTTTTTTTGGTTGAAGATGAAATTGTAATGAGGGAGGGTATCAGGAACAACATCAACTGGGCCGCGGAAGGGTACGAGTTTGTCGGCGAAGCAGGCGATGGAGAGCTTGCATATCCCATGATCAGGGAACTTAAGCCCGATATAGTCATTACTGATATCAGAATGCCTTTTATGGACGGCCTTGAACTAAGCCGCCTTATCAAAAAAGATCTTCCGTCTACAAGGATCATAATCTTAAGTGGTTATGATGACTTTCAATATGCTCGTGAAGCGATCGGCATAGGCGTGACCGATTATCTTTTGAAGCCCATTTCAGGGGCACAGCTTCTCGAAGCCATCGGCAAGGTGTCTGATGGAATAAGAGCCGAGCAGGATCAGCAAAGGTTTATGGAAAGATATAGGAAGGAACGCGAAGAGAACCGCATCCTTGAAAAGCGTGTGCTGTTCAGGGAGCTTGTTGCGGGTGTTCGTTCGATGCCCGAAATTCTTGATAAGGGCAAGAGCCTTGGCATCAATCTTGCTGCAGGAGCCTACGGTATAGTCATGTTCCAGATGAGCCTTTGCGATGAAAACCAGAAAGAGGGCGAGATCACAGAATCCTATTCAGAAAGCATTGAAAAGGCCACCAAGGAACTAAGGGCTAAATATAATGAAGCGGAGAACGTCCAGGTATACGAGCAGCTTGGCGGTGTTTTTGTATTCCTTGTTTTGGGAAAAGACAGACAGCAAACCGGCGAAAGCATGGACAATCTCCTCAAAGATCTCGAAGAACTGATGGCTGATAAATCAGGCCTCCATTACTATGCAGGTAGAGGCATAGTTGTAGACAGGATAAGGGAAGTTGGAAAAAGCTATGAGTCTGCAAGTAAAGCCTTTGCGCACAGATTCCTGTACGATACCAGCATGGTTTTCGATGGACAAGGTGGCAACTCGCATGAAGCAAAGTCTGCAAGCATCAATATAGACGAGATCGATATAGGAAAACTGGACAGACGCATCGTTACAGGCTTTTTGAAAAACGGAAGTCTTGAAGAACTTGAGCATTTTGTAGAAGATTTTGTTGAAAATACAGGCAAAGGCAACTTTGAATCACTGATATTCAGACAGTATATCAGCGTGGATCTGTATTTCACGGTAGTTTCCTTCCTTGAATCTATAGGATATTCAAAAGACGAGATCACAGAGAAGCTTGGCAATATAGGTGATAAACAGGCATCTCTTGATGATACTAAAAGGACAGAAGAATATATAAATGATATACTCTCGAAAGCTCTTGAGATGAGGGACAAGGTTTCAGATTCAAGGTACAGCTCTCTTATTAACGGTGCCAGGAACTACATTTATGAGCATTTCAGCGATGAGGATATATCTCTCAATCAGGTTGCGGCCAGTGTTAACATAAGCCCCAATCACTTTAGTTCCGTATTTAAGAAAGAAACCGGAGAGACATTCATTGAATTCCTTACAAGAGTTCGAATGGACAAGGCTAAAGAGCTTCTTGAGACCACGGATATGAAAGCTGCCGAGATCGGTTACCAGACTGGATACAGAGACCCTCATTACTTCAGCTATATTTTTAAGAAGACTCAGAATATAAGCCCAAGACAGTACAGAGAAAAAGAATAGAGGACATGTATGACAAAAGTTCAGAAGGGAAAACTGATAAGTGGTCTGTCTGTAGGTAAGAAGCTGACAGTTATGGTTCTTGTCATGCTGATTCCGTTTTCACTTATCACTGTATTCTTATTATATACTCTTAATCGTTTTGGTAATTCTTATAATCTTGTCGTATCTAACGTTGCCATCGCCAACCAGTACAACCTTGAGTTCAGGGAAGAGTATGACTCTGTCCTTTATCAGATGGTTGCAAGATCCATTACCAAAGATATGATCAATGAAGAGCTTGGCCTTACTAATCCTGACGACATGACAGAGAATGTAAGGCAAAGCTTTGATAAGCTTGTTACAAGCTCCACTTCCCAGAATGCCAGAAAATCTGCAGAAAGTGTTTTAAAGCTCCTTACAACCCTTGATAACAGATGTAATGACATCAATAATAACATAATAAAGGGCGGCGCTTACGATGTGAATATGAGCGCTCTCGATAACGATATCCGCGTCATCACTGAGCTCATCCAGGAAAGAATATCCGAGTATATCTACTACGAAGCCGGTAGCATGGAACTTATAAGATCTGCGATGGAAGCTGAGCGTATAAAGCTTATCCGCGCGATCGGAATGTTCTTTATCTTTTTCTTTATATTCGTTTTATTCCTCGTTATCTACCTGTCATCGGCGATAACGCATGAGGTTGATATACTTGTGGGAGAAGTTAAGAGCGAGCAGATCAATTCAAGAAATCTTGAGCTCAAGCTCCTTCAGTCCCAGATCAATCCTCACTTTTTGTACAACACCCTTGATAACATAGTATGGCTGTCTGAAGGCGGACGCAAAGACGACGTTACAGGCATAGTCACATCGCTTTCAAGGTTCTTCAGAACAACTCTCTCCGGCGGACTTGACTATATAACAATCAAGCAGGAGATATCTCACATAGAATCTTATCTTCAGATCCAGAGATTCAGATACCGCGACATACTAAACTATGAAATTGATATACCCGAAGAATTCCTTGGTTACAGGATCATCAAGATGACTCTCCAACCTGTAGTTGAGAATGCCCTGTATCATGGCATCAAGAATAAAAGAGGCGGCGGAACCATCAAGATATCCATGCACCACCAAGGAGGTGACCTTGAGATAGACGTAGAAGACAACGGCATAGGCATGAACAGCGAAGATACAGCTAATCTTCAACGCCTTGCAGATGGCCTTGAAAAAGCCAGAGAAGATAACGCAGGCTTTGGAATGGCCAATGTCGGAGAACGTATGAGACTCAACTATGGCCCAGAGTACGGCCTAAAAATTGAAAGCGAGTACGGCAAAGGCACTATAGTAAAAATATTGTTCCCGAAGGAAAATTCGAATTAATAACTTAAAATTCGCACATATAAAATAAACTAAAACTTTGAATATTCTTGAGGATGGCAGCCTATAAATGATTTTGGTGTCTTTGAAAAATATATTAAATTCAAGAGCGTGATAGCTGGAATGATATATTCTGTTTGGGATTTATCTGTCTGAGCGAAGCGAGTTCCCGACATAGAAGTTCATCCATGAACTTCTAAACATGTCGTAACTACGTCCTGTAGTTTATAAATCCCGGAATATATCATTCCAGCTATCATGCCTTGAATATTATATATTTTTCATGACACCAAAATCATTTATAGGCTACCATCCTCAGGAATACTCGACAACCTAGCTGTTTTATATGTGAGAAACCTAAGTTAGTAAAATTTCGAAACTTTATTCGTAAAAAATCAAACTTTTTTCCGAACTCAATAAAATAATAAAACTAAAAGCGAAAATAATGCATCGAATCTCAACTCTCCATACCATACAATTGGTAACAGTTACTGATTAACTATTATCTTATGAGATCAAGTCGCGTGGGGCGAGCTGATCTCACATTCCCGGAAAGGGTATGAAGGAGGGTTCAAATGAAAAAGAAGTTACTTGGTGCATTAATGTCTTCAGCAATGGTTGTAAGCCTTCTCGCAGGTTGTCAGTCAGGTGATGCAGGTACAGCAACAGAGCCTGCTGGCGGTGATACAACACCTACAGAGCAGACAGATAACTCAAATACTGATACAGCAGGAAATGCAGAAGAAGCTGAGAAGGAAGTCGCTGAGAATACTGATAACTCAGATGGGGGACTTATCAATATCGGTTTTGCACAGGTTGGACATGAGTCTGACTGGCGTACAGCTTCTACAAAGTCCTGTCAGGATGTTTTCTCAGAAGCTAATGGCTACAACTTAAGCTTTGTTGATTGCGATAATGACTCAGCAGCACAGCTTGAGGCAGTTAGAAGCTTCATCGAGCAGGATGTTGACTATATCATCATCGATCCTATCGTTTCAACAGGTTGGGACACAGTTCTTACAGAGTGTGAAGAAGCTGGTATCCCTGTAATCGTAATCGACCGTACAATTGATGACTCTGATAAATATGCAGCATGGGTTGGATCTGACTTCAAGCAGGAAGGTCTTGCAGCTGGTGAATGGCTCAATGCTTATGCAGAGGCTAACGGAATCACAGAGATCAACGCTCTTGTTATCTCCGGTACAACAGGCGCATCCGCACAGATCGGACGTTCTGACGGATTCAAGGAAGCAGCTGACAAGTATGGCTGGACAATCCTTGATGAGCAGACAGGTGACTTCACAGAAGATGGCGGACAGGAAGTTATGGAATCATACTGCAAGAGCTACGAAGGCAAGTTCAACGTAGTTGTTTGCCAGAACGATAACGAAGCTTTCGGTGCTATGACAGCTATGGACAACGCTGGTGTTACATATGGTCCTGACGGCGATGTAATCCTTATCTCTTTCGACGCTTGTACAGCAGGTCTTGAAGAAGTTAAGGCTCGTAAGATCACAGCAGACTTTGAGTGTAACCCTCTTGCAGCTCCTACAGTTGAGGAAGTTATCCAGACACTTATAAGCGGTGGCACACCTGAGACAGAAGTATACATGCCTGAGCACTGGTATGCTCTTCCTGATGCAATCGTTGAATTCTCAATCAACGGCGTAGCACAGGAAATGACAGAAGTTACAGACGCAGTTATCGAAGCACAGTATTAATATACTTAACATTGGCCAGGGCCGGGTCCGGCCCTGGCTACTTTAATTTAGGGAGGCGCGCATGGAAGAAAATGTTGTTCTGACAGCCAGAGGTATCAGTATGACATTCCCCGGTGTCAAGGCTCTTGAGGACGTTGATTTTACTCTTCGAAAAGGAGAGATTCACGCGCTGATGGGGGAGAACGGAGCCGGAAAGTCTACACTTATCAAATGTCTTACAGGTATCAATGACTTTGAGGCAGGGGAAATACATATAGACGGAATAGAAGGCCCGGTACGTAATCATTCTACAAAGGATGCACAAGAAGTAGGTATATCAACTGTATACCAGGAAGTTAATCTCTGCCCCAATCTTTCTGTAGCAGAGAATCTTTTTATTGGAAGAGAACCACTTACAAAGATAGGCACAGTCGACAGAAGACAGTATTACAAAAGAGCTGCTATGCTCATGGATGATCTTGGGATAGCAGTAGACGTATCACAGAATCTCGAAAATTACTCGCTTGCAGTTCAGCAGATGGTTGCTATAGCAAGAGCTGTAGATATGGAATGTAAGGTACTCATCCTTGATGAGCCTACATCTTCACTTGACGACGAAGAAGTTGAAAAGCTCTTCGGTCTTATGAGAATGCTGAAAGATAAAGGCGTTGGAATTATATTCGTAACTCATTTCCTTGAACAGGTATATGCAGTCTGTGACAGGATCACAGTTCTTAGGAACGGTAAACTTGTTGGTGAGTACAAGGTAGAAGATCTGCCTCGTCTTAAACTTGTTGCAGCCATGATGGGCAAAGACTTTGATGATCTTGCCAAGATCAAATCCGATACAGCAGGCAAGAGAAGTGATGAAGTCATCATAAGTGCACAGGGACTTAGCCATACAGGAACCGTTAAGCCATTCGATCTTGATATTCACAAGGGCGAAGTAGTAGGCGTTGGCGGCCTCCTTGGATCGGGCCGAAGCGAACTTGTAAGAACTATCTACGGCGCAGATAAAGCCAATACCGGAACACTTAAGGTTAAAGGCCAGGAAGTTAAGATAAATCAGCCTATAGATGCCATGAACAAAGGAATGGGCCTTCTTCCTGATGACAGAAAGGCAGAAGGAATCATAGAAGATATGTCTGTCAAAGACAATATCATCCTTGCTCTTCAGGCCAAGAACGGTATGTTCAAACTTCTTTCTCCACAACAGCAAAATGAGATCGCAGATAAATATATTGATATCCTGTCGATCAAGACACCAAGCAGAGATACGCTTGTTAAGCAGCTTTCCGGTGGTAACCAGCAGAAAGTTATCCTTGCAAGATGGCTTGCAACAGATCCTGATTTCCTGATCCTTGATGAGCCTACAAGAGGTATCGACGTAGGAACCAAGACAGAGATCCAGAAGCTTGTACTCCAGCTTGCAGAAGAAGGCAAGAGCATCATGTTCATATCATCCGAGATCTCAGAGATGATAAGAACCTGCAGTCGTATGGTTATCATGAGAGATGGGGCTAAAGTCGGGGAAATAGACGATGATCTGACCGAAGATCACGTTATGAAAGTTATTGCGGGAGGTAAGGAAAATGAGTAATGAGAAAAAAACTAAAGAATCCTTCCTTGCAAGGATCAGGAAGTCACCTCTTTTCCTTCCAATAATAGCACTTATCCTTGTAATGGCAGTAAATATCATACATGACGCAGCAACAGGCGCAAATCCTTTTGGATTCTTCATCATAAGACTTCAGAATACGACCAGTAACGGAACGATTCTGTATGGTCGTATAATCGATATTTTAAACAGGGGAAGCGAAGCTGCGATTCTGGCGCTCGGAATGACGCTGGTAGTATCAAGCTCGGCGGGAACTGATATCTCCGTTGGCTCTGTAATGAGTCTTTCAGCATCTTTTTGCTGTATGCTCCTTGCAGGCTATGGCGTATCATCTACCAACGAGCTGGCAGTTCCGCTTTTCGTAGGAATCCTTGGAGGTCTCCTTATGGGATGTCTTTGCGGATGCTTCAATGGATTCCTTGTGGCGCACCTTCACATTCAGCCCATGGTTGCGACGCTAATCCTGTATTCGGCAGCAAGAGCTATAGGACTTCTTCTTTGTAACGACCTTATCGTTTATATAAGAAATGGTTCTTATGGTATATTCGGAAGTTTCCTTGGACCGATCCCGACTCCGGTTATCATCACAGCTATCTGTGTATGTGTACTGTCCATCGTTCTTAAGAAAACAGCTCTTGGACTTTACATCCAGTCAGTTGGTATCAACTCCAAGGCAAGCCGTATTGCAGGTCTTAATTCAAAGCGTATCATCTTCCTTACATACGTTATCTGCGGCCTCTTTGCAGGAATCGCCGGAATCGTGAACTCATCCAGAATCACATCAGCCGATTCCAACAACATAGGTCTTTACCTTGAGATGGATGCCATCCTTGCAGTAGCACTTGGCGGTAACTCTCTTGGAGGCGGTAAGTTCTCACTTGCAGGCTCTATCGTAGGCGCATACACAATACAGGCCATTACCACAACACTGTACGCCCTCGGCGTTTCAACAGACCAGGCTCCTGTATTCAAGGCGATCATCGTTATCATAATCGTTGCTATCCAGTCACCACCTATCAAGGCTTATCTTAGGAAAAGAAATGCAGCAAAGGAGGTGGCTAGAGTATGAGCGCAGGGACAGTATCCAAGAAAAAAGCTTTAAATAGCCATACAATCCTTCTTGTAGTTACGATCATCCTTTTTGTAGTTTTATATGCAGGTGGTTGTATAGCTTATGGAAATAAAGGTTTTACACACCTTCAGACATTCCTCAATATCCTTATTACGAATGCAGGACTTATCTGCGTTGCATGCGGCCTTACCTGTGTAATGCTCACAGCAGGAATCGATATCTCCGTCGGCGGACTTGTTGCTATGGACTGTATGCTCCTTGCAACAGGAATGAGGAACGGAATCGGAGCAATCCCAATGATAATACTTGTACTTGTTATAGGCGTTGTCTTTGGTGCAATACAGGGTTACCTTATCGGTTATCTTGAGATTCAGCCCTTCATCGTAACAATGGCAGGAATGTTTTTTACCAGAGGTATGACAGCAGTTATCTGTACTGAGCAGGTATCTATCACAGAGCAGATGAACAAGACATTCTATGACATAGCCAATATAAAGATCAAGCTTCCATTTGGCGGATATGTTAATGGTAAAGGAATGTACATGGCTCCATACGTACGTGTAGGCGTTATCATAGCTTTAGTCGTACTGATCCTCATATTCCTGATGCTCAGATACACAAGATTCGGTCGAAGCCTCTATGCAGTAGGCGGTAATGCCCAGTCAGCAGCAATGATGGGACTTAATGTTAAGCTTATCAAGATGAAGACATACATTCTCTCATCATTCCTGTGCTCTATCGGCGGCATATGCTTCTGTCTTAATACAATGTCTGGATCAGTTCAGCAAGCACTTGGATTTGAGATGGATGCGATATCATCTGCAGTTATCGGTGGAACGCTTCTTACAGGTGGTGTTGGTAATGTTATTGGTTCCTTCTTCGGAGTACTTATCAACGGAACGATTTCATCTATTGTTAAGACCAATGGTAAGCTTGCAAGCTCCTGGCCCAATATCCTTACAGCTGCGCTATTGTTCCTCTTCATTGTAATTCAGTCTATCGCAGCAACGCTTAGAACTAAAAAATCAAAGTAATGATCATCCCCCGGTCGTCTGGCCGGGGGTGTTGTCGTGGCCTTATAGTATGTATGATCCAAAAGCTTGTCAACAATGTTCGTAGAATCTGCGCTTTTGGATCATACATGCTATAAGGCAATTTACTATATCGCCTGGCGAAAGATGGGGAGAATTGAAAATTGGGGATGATCGTGGAGAGAGCAGAGAATGATCGCTCATCTTATAGAGATTCATGGTATAATTTATCAGTGTGATAGTCAGGAAAATAGCTGTAGAAAAGGGGATTTAGTGATAATTGATGAATAAAAAAGCGGGAAGGTTATTATCAATTATTTCGATATTAAGTATTCAATTAGCATCTATATGTGGATGTGGCGATTCAGGGACATCCATTCTTCAGGATTATGGACTTTTGAACAATGATGCAGAAACGCAGGCTGGCACATTCGATACTTCTTTTAACGACATTGCTGATTCAGAGTCATTGAGCGAGGATGGTATCTACATCAATACAGGTGATGCCATAACAGTGGGCTTTTCTCAGATAGGGGCAGAGTCCGACTGGCGCCTTGCCTGCACTAATTCTATTGTATCGGCATTTACAGCTGAAAATGGTTATAACCTTATTTATGACGATGCACAGCAGAAGCAGGAGAATCAGTTCAAAGCCATAAGAGAGTTCATAGATCAGGATGTTGACTATATCATTCTGGATCCTATAGTCGAGACAGGATGGGATGGAGCCCTTTTAGAAGCCAAGGAAGCGGGGATACCTGTTATCATAGTGGATAGAAGAGTTAGCGTAGAAGATGATTCCCTGTATACCGCATGGATCGGGGCTGATTTCTATCTGGAAGGTGCAAGGGCCTGCGCATGGCTTGATGCTTATCTTGATAAAAAAGGAATTGATAAAGAGATAGGTATAATCGATATTCAGGGAACTCTTGGGGCTTCAGCTCAGATCGGTAGAAGTAATGCTCTTAAGGATGCTGTCGAAGCCCATGATAACTGGAATCTTCTTGCGGCAGAGAGCGGAGACTTCGTTAAAGCCAAGGGCCGTGAAGTCATGGAGTCGATGATAAAGGAATATGGCTACAAGATAGATGTTGTATACTGCGAGAACGATAACGAAGCCTATGGCGCCATTGAGGCGCTAAAGGATGCGGGCTACAAGATTGGAAATGATATAAATAACGGAGAAGTAATGATCATTTCTTTTGACTCCACAAGGGAAGGACTGGAGCTTACATTAGACGGGACTATAGCGGTAGATACTGAGTGTAACCCGCTTTATGGCCCTATCCTTACACAGACCATAGCCTGTCTTCATAACAATACCTATCTGCAAAAAGAAAGCTACGTGCTTGAAAGCCAGTTTTCTGCAGACAGGACGGTTTATTCTACAAGGATCGATGGCAATACCTATAAAGTGACTATATTATCTCAAGATATAATAGATGAAAGAGTATATTAATCCAAAAATCAGCCCAAATAAGTTAATCGGCCTTGGTTAAACACAGGAAAAGCGAATTAAGATACGTTATTTCGCATTTTTTGCACCTTTTTTATTTAATTTCAGATGATACAATTATTATGTAAGCGGAGTTAATATTTATCTGAGATGGTTACCTGCTCATGGCAAAGCTCCTGGGTGAGTAATTATCAGCGAAAATTGAAACTCCTTTAACATACATAATCCACAGACAATACAATAGTGAAAGGAGATAAAAAGATGGATATTACACTTGAAGCAGTAGAAAAGGTAATTGACGCTACAGGCGTTGATTTTAAGACAGCAAAGAAGGCTCTTGAAGTAACCGAAGGAAATGTCGAAGATGCGATCAAGTATCTTACTCCTGAAAAGGACAATGCAGAAGTTAAGGACATCATCGATAAGATCAAAGAGAGGGTTGAAGAGGGCAATGTAACAAAGGTTCAGATCCGTCGTAAAGATGAGATTCTTCTCAGCTTACCTGTCAACGTAGGAATAATCGGGGGCGTTGTAGGTGTAGCAGCTGCACCTTGGGCATTCATCGCAGGTGCCATCGCAGCATTCGGATTTGGATGCACAGTTGAGATCGTCAAGAAGGACGGAACAATCGATAAGGTTGAGTGACCTTATTCAGGTTTAAAGATGAAAAAAGCTGGTAAAATCGTATGGTTTTACCGGCTTTTTTGTTGCTATAATAGGGGTAACAGGAGATGATTCCGAAAACACGCAGTAAGTATATCTAGGAGTTTGAAAAAAGATTCTCAAACTCATTTGGTCACTCGTGACATGAGGTTAGTTATATGAGCAAAGAAAATGAAAAGAAATTTCATACACATATAGATGAAAATGGCAATGAGTATACACATAGCCATGACGGACATGAGGGCCATAGCCATGAACATCAGCATCATGATCACGAAGGCCATACCCACGCTCATGGTCACTCACATTCACATACCCATGATCCTAAAGAGATGAAGAAGATCATCAACCGCATCTCTAAGTCTATTGGACATATGGAGTCTGTTAAGCGTATGCTTGAAGACGGCGAAGACTGCGCTGATGTTCTGGTTCAGATAGCGGCTGTCAAATCTGAGATCAACAATGCCGGTAAGGCTCTTTTAAAAGAGCACCTGGATCATTGCATAGTTGAGGCAGTAGCTCAGAACGATATAGATTCAATCGAGAAGATGAATAAAGCAATCGACTATTTCATGAAGTAATCATCCAAACATATTTGATTAAGTAGTTATCAAAAGGTATTTCATGAAATAGTTGTCCCTGGATAGTTCATGAAATACCTTAAAAACGTCCTCGAATAAAAAATCACGTTGCTCTAGCGTATTTTTTCCTATACTGAAGAGGTGTAATACCCTCGTATTTATTGAACATATTTATAAGACCTCTTGCATCTGAGAATCCACAGTCCATTGCTATTTCGAGAACGGACTTGGAAGAGCCTGTAAGAGCATCTTTGGCAGAATTGATACGCATTCTTGTTAGGAATTCTTTATAGGTTATTCCCATATTGGATCTGAAGAATCTGGAAAAATAGCTGGCAGAGTATCCAAAGTGCTGTGCGGCAGACATCTCATTTATATCCAGCCTGTAGTTATCTTCTGTGTAGGATATTATCTTTCTTAAAATATCAGCATTTTTTCTGTCTTTTTTAGGCATTTCCATATCTTTAAGAGTCAGGTCATCTCTACAGATATAATATAAAAGCTCATGTACCAGGCCGATGAGGCGCATATTTTCGTATTTATTCAAAGCTTTTCCATCAGCATATCTTGCAAGATCTTTCATTATCTGAGCAGGTCTTTCTTCATTTGTTTTAAATACCGGCAGGAAGTACAGGTCTTCAAAGTTTGGAATGAAGCTTCGAAGGAATGAATCACTTATCTGAAGCACGGTAGTCAGTGTCTCAGGCATATCATCATATGGAGTTGTCCTGTTGGATATGACCTTGTGAATACTTCTTGAGTTAACGATGATAAAAAGATCCCTTTCCATAGGATGAGGGATTCCGTCTGTATAATAAATTCCATCATTAGAATATGAATATACTATCTCCAGCTCATTGTGCCAGTGATCCAGAACATCATTGACAGTGGAGAGGTCTTTGTTTTTATAAAGATCTTTTTTGTGTACATTTAATATCTTAAAAGGCATCTCAGTATGGTAATGGACTACTTCATAAGAGATGTCTTGAGTACTTGAATCTGGCATATTTTTCCCTATAAAAAACTGTTTGGTTACTAAATGCGTTAACGATGCAGGATTACTAGTGTGCTGGCTGGTTCATATTTGATTAAATATGAATTAGACAGTACACTAGCATGCTTCATGATATCTGATGCTGTTGGTGTTAAATTGGATAACCCAATCTAGATATCATGTTGAGCATAATATGGACAATTATATATAGAAAAAATAAAGGAAGTCAAGAAAACGTAATTTTTTTGGCAAGAAATGTAAAGAGCAAATTATCAATTTTTAATATATTAGTATCCAGAGAAGGAATTAAGGGTCCGACTTCATAATAGCCATTATGGTGGCATCAAGGAGTGATACGGCGGCTTACTGATCTAGAGCTCATGCCTATGCAAGAATGGCAGTACGAAAGGTTAGTAGCAGCCGGATCGAGGACCCTATATAAAGGGAGGAAACATATGGAAGCTATATACGAACAAAGTCAGGACAAGAAAGTACGTCTTTCTGCCACAGAGAAGTTATCTTATGGAATCGGAGACTGCGGCGCCAATGTAATAGTTGCTCTGGCATCATCTTTTCTCACAGGATATTATACAGATACTGTAGGAGTTGCTGCAGCTGCTATAGGAACCATGATGCTGCTATGCAGAGTATTTGATGGTATTACTGATCTTATTATGGGTGCACTTGTTGACAAGACTAAGTCAAAATATGGTAAAGCAAGGCCATGGCTTTTGTGGACAGCACCACTTATGGGAATATCACTCTTTTTGATATTCAACGTACCGGCATCACTTGGTGCAACTGGTAAGCTTATCTACATCTATCTTACATATATCTTCCAGAACTGCATCATCTATACAGCTAACAACCTGCCTTACAATGCACTTCTTAGCCGTATGACACTTGATGTACAGGACAGAGCTCAGACAGCTTCTATCAGATTCGTGATGACTCAGGTTACTTCACTTATTACAAACGTCATCACAGCTAACCTTATAGCAAGCGTCGGCTGGAGATCAATATCAGCTATCTATGGTACTGTTGCATGTGTTATGTGCGTTCTGTGTTTCCTTGGAGTAAGAGAGCACGTAGATGCTGAGGATGATGGAACAGTCAAAGTAGAAAGAGTTCCACTTTCAAAGGCTCTTCCGGCACTTTTTAAGAACAAATATTTCTTCATTCAGGCACTTATGTTCATGTTCCTGTACATCAACGTAGTAACAACAGGTTCTATGACCTACTATTTCTGCAACAGCGTACTTGGTAATATCGCATTTCTTTCATGGACATCAGTAGCCGGAACTGTACCTGCTATGATCGTAAATCTTATGATGCCCGGACTTGTTGCAAAGTTTGGAAAAAGAAAACTCATGATCACAGGCGCAACAATCATGGCTATAGGCTCATGCATCATCGGAGCAGCAGGTTCTAACCTTCCACTTGTAGTACTCGGCCTTATTGTTAAGGGATTTGGTACAGGACCTATCATGTCAGGAATATTCGCTACAACAGCTGACGTAGTTGACTATGGTGAATGGAAGACAGGAGTTCGTTCTGAAGGACTTGTTAACAGCTGCACAAGCTTTGGTATGAAAGTTGGTATCGGTCTTGGATCAGCAATCTGCACATGGATCATCGCAATCGGCGGATATGTAGGAACTGCAGAAGTTCAGACTGAGTCTGCTCTTGCATCAATCCGATTTGGTTATGGATACTTTGGAGCAATCCTGTCACTGGTAGTACTTGCACTGTGCATCATCATGAACATTGACAAGCACATCGACCAGATTCAGAGAGACCTTGAAGCTAAGAGATCTATGGCTTAAGTCTGAGAATCAAAGTTAAATTAGTGAGTATTTGATAAGTGTATATTTTGAAAAATACATGGCTGCAAGTAGAGATATGCAGATAAAAATAAGAAGCTGATTGATGAAGAAACGATAAAAAAGGTAAAATAATACCAAAACGAGTATAATCATATAATTGATCTATACAGAATAAAACTAAGAATAGCGAGAGAATATAACAATTAGATATAACAAGTAGAGGTAATAATTATGTCAAAAGCAAGTGATTTTATAAGAGAGAATTTCGCCAAGGGCGATGCTGCAAGAGATGCAGGACTCACAATTCCGGAAGACGTGATCAGATACAGTGATATCAAATACGGTGATAAAGGACAGCACCCTGAATGGCAGCTTCTTGATGTATACAGACCGGGAGACGTTCCGGAAGATAAAAAGCTCCCTGTCATCGTTGTAATCCACGGCGGCGGCTGGGTATATGGCGACAAGGAAGTATACAAGTTCTATTCAGCATCTCTTGCTCAGAGAGGCTTTGCAGTAGTTTGCTATTCCTACAGACTTGCGCCTGAATACACATTCCCATCAAGCCTTGAAGATTCCTGTGCAGTTATTAACTGGATCGTAGATAACGAAGATAAATATGGTTTCGACCTTGATAACATCTTTGGTGTAGGCGATTCTGCAGGCGGTACACTTATCGGCCTTACAGCTGCATTCCTTACAAACAAGGACTATGCTGACAAGTTTGATTTTACAGCATCAGACAGATTCAAGTTCAAGGGAATTGCATTTAACTGCGCTGCATTTGAGATTAAGGCAGTAAAAGAAGCTGATGACAACATGGGTTCACTCATGGATGACCTTTTTGGCAAAAAAGTTACAGATGATGACCTTGATGTTATGAATGCAGGTAACTATATTACTGGTGCATATCCGCCATCATTCCTTATGTCTGCAACAGGAGACTTCCTTAAGGATGAGCTTCCTAAGATGGCAGAAGTTATGATCAGGAATTCTGTACCATTTACCTGCAAATACTATACAAGCCCAAATGGAGAGCTTGGACATGTATTCCACTGCAATATGAGGCTTCCTGAAGCAACTCAGTGCAATGACGACGAGGCACAGTTCTTTAAAGATCTTATGTAAAAAGATATATAGTGCTAACGCATTAGTATTCCCCCTTCGAGGTGGACAAGAGAAATAATAAATCTTGTGCCGCCTGGAAGGGGGATTTTTGTTTAATAACAAATGTCGTTCGTCGGATTAAATATTCAATTCGTCGGATTGGGTAGTTTGAAAATGTATTAAAAGCTACAATTTTGGAGGCATTAGATCTGACAAAAGTGGACATGGATGCTTATGATAAATGTATAGAAATGAATAATTAAGAGCTACAGAATGAAGAAGAAAAAAGAAATAATTATATGTGCAATAGCAATAATTGTACTTTTTTTGCTACTATTTTTTTTCCATAAGTATGAGTATAAAAAGGGAAACTGGTATCTTATAGACAGTAATGGAAATTTTATTTCTAATATTTTTTATAAGGATAAAGAGGAAAAATGATGAGAAAGATAAAGATTGTATTATCGTTAATTGCTGTTTGCATTGGTTTTGTATTATTAGCCTCGAAGCTTATTTTTCAAAGACATTGGGTGGGAGATTATCAGGTGTTAATTGATAAAAACCTAAAAACTTTGTCGATATATGGGTATCGTGGAGACGAAGAGGTGGTTATCCCAACTGAAATAGGGCTGTTTGAGGTGAAATATATTTATAATGATACATTTAAAGACAATTTAGATATTACATCTGTTTTGATACCGAAAGAGTATAGTGCTTATTTGGATTTTAGTGGGTGCATTAACTTAAAGAAAATTGAATTCGAAGAAGGAACAATGGTTGCTAAGGTATGTGTCTCTGAATGCGAGAGTTTAGAAGAAGTCGTAATTCCAGAAGGAGTAGAAATAATAAGTGGCTGGTTTATTAACTGTCCTGGATTGGGAGATATAAAGTTTCCTAGTACATTAAAAAAAGCGAGAAAACACGATTTTGATAATTCAAATCTATATGAGATACACAAGAATGAAAAATATTATGTGGTTGGAGATGGTGTATTACTTTTTTTTAATGGAGACTACAATCAGGACATTGTGGTACCAAAAGGGGTTAAGAGTTTTGATGATTACATTCCAAAGGATGAGGTGGATCCAAGAAAAGTTTTTATTCCAGATACAATATCAATACTCCGTACACAAATATCTGATGGAGATACTTTTTATTTTGGAGACGGAGAATTTGAAAGTCTAGATTTGGATTGCTTAGAGCATGGTGTAAATGGAACAATTATTGCCCCTGCCGATTCCTATGTCGAGGAATACTGTAAAGAAAACGGCTACACATTCCGCGTTATGACAGACGAGGAAGAAAAGGAGTGGCGTGAAAAGACAGAGGCAGCTGTATCAGAGATAACCTATCAGGAGTAAATTGACGGATAAATCTACAAAAATTATAATTATTGCAAGTTCTAATGTTGCAAGATTACTCTATCATACAAGCTCAAAGTGGAGGTTATTATGTTCAGGAAGATGAGAAGATTCAGGCAGCAGCTACCGGATGAAGAGGCAATCAAGATCCTTGAAAATGGCAAAACAGGCGTACTTGCTGTTAATGGTGATGATGGTTATCCGTATACAGTTCCTATCAACTATCTGTATAGGGACGGTAAGATCATAATCCATGGTGCCAAGGCAGGTCATAAGTATGATGCCATGCTTAAAAGTGATAAGGTATCCTTCTGCGTTATCGACAAGGATGAAGTCGTTCCGGATAAGGTAACCAATTACTTTAGAAGCGTAGTAGCTTTTGGACGAGTTAAGATAATAGAAGATGAAGACTTAAGAAAAGAAGCCGCGCTTGCCATAGGCAGGAAGTTCTCTCCTGAAGAAGCTGTTCAGGAAGACATGAGAAGATCATATGCCAATGTTGTTATGTATGAAATTAGTATAGAACACCTGACAGGCAAAGAAGCTATAGAGCTTGTAGCTATGAAGGCGGCTCAAGATAAATAACTAAATTGGAAAAAAGGTTTAATTGGAGGATAGTTTTTTCACTTTTGGGTGATTAATTGTATTAGAATAATGACGAATAACAATGGAGCATTAAATGCATTAGCTAAAATAATTATTGGTGGAATGATACTCGTTTTTATTATTCCCTTGATCTTTTTGGGGCCTTTGGCTTTTCTTTTTATTGTAGGTTCTATTTTTGAAGGAGATTCAAGAAGAGTTAATGATACGTATGTATCTCCAAGCGGAATCTATCAGGTGGAGAGTATCAACGATTCTGCCGGAGCCATGGACCAAGGTGAAAGCTTCCTGTGTTTAGAATTTATAGAAGATGGTGAAGAGTATCCTGTAGAAGGAGATAAGCCGTCAAAAAAAGCGGTAGAAATTGATGATATTCATGGCAGATACGCCGCAGAGTATGAGGTTGAGTGGATTTCGGATGACAGCTTTACGGTTACATGGAATGATTATGATAATGAATATATAGCCGATGTCGTAATAGATGGAAGAAGCTGTACAGTAACTAATACACAGACGACTGCCAAATGATATTTATGACGTCTTGAACGAAGTGACAATAATTCATAATTTTGTTAAAAATGGTATAGTGTATTTGAAAAAAGATTTTTGAAAAACAACTTAAGAAAGAATAAAGGTGTTAGAAATGGCTAGAAAGAAAAATGATTTTAAAGTTTACACAGATTTTATCATGGAGAAGAGTAAGGAGCTTCTGTCAATTGACTCTCCTACAGGCTATACAGATGATGCAGCAGCCTGGGTCAAGAAGGAGTTTGAAGCACTTGGCTTTAAAGCTTCATTTACAGGTAAGGGCGGAGTACTTGTAGAGCTTGGTGGCAAGGACAAGAAGAATGGTCTCTTCCTTGAAGCTCACACAGATACACTTGGTGGTATGGTTTCTTCTATTAAGGGAACTGGTCGTCTTGTGGTAACACCTCTTGGCGGAATGAATGCCAACAATGCTGAGACAGAGAATGTCCGCATTGTTACTAAGTTCGACGGAGATTATGAAGGAACATTCCAGCTTACTAACGCTTCTATCCATGTAAATGGCGAGTACAATGATATCAAGAGAACCTTTGATACCTGCGAAGTTGTCCTTGATGAAGATGTTAATTCTAAAGAAGATGTTGAAAAACTTGGTATAAGCGTAGGCGATATCGTATGCTTTGATCCTTGTACACGTATCACAAAGTCAGGTTATATCAAGAGCAGATTCCTTGATGATAAGTTCAGCGTAGGTATACTTCTTGGATATGCCAAGTATCTTAAGGATAACAAGATCACTCCAAAGCGTGCAGTATATGTACATGTAACTGTATTCGAAGAAGTAGGTCACGGCGGATGTGCATCAGTTCCTGAAGGCGTAACAGAAGCAATCTCAGTTGATATGGGATGCGTCGGCGAAGGTCTTACATGTACAGAGCGTCAGGTATCCATATGTTCCAAGGATAGCGGCGGACCATACGCTTATTCAGTAGTTAAGGGACTTATAGAAGCTGCTAAGAAGATGGGCGCTGACTATGCTGTTGATGTATATCCTCATTACGGATCTGACGTAGAAGCTACACTTCGTGCAGGCTTTGATGTTAAGCATGGTCTTATCGGCGCAGGTGTATATGCTTCTCACGGTTATGAGAGAAGCCATAGAGACGGAGCTGAGAATACACTTAAACTTCTTATAGGCTATATAGATTGATATTTAATAAGTATTAAAAAGGTATGTTTTTTTGTGAGTAAATAACAGAAATCCGCACCAGCTGCGAATAATGAGACTACTGTTTTTGCTAGCGCATTAACAGTAGTTTTTTTTATGAAAAAAGTATTTATGAGGTTAAAAATATGATTATCGGAATTGACTTAGGTACGACCAATTCACTGGTCAGTGCATGGACAGATGAAGGTATTAAGATGATTAAAAATTCACTCGGGGAATATCTTACGCCTTCAGTTGTCAGCATAGAATCTAACGGTGACACTTTTGTGGGCCAGATTGCCAAAGAAAGACTTATCACACATCCTGAAACTACCTTCCAGGAATTCAAAAGAAATATGGGATCAGATGTGACATATAATGCCTTCGGCAGAACCTATACAGCTACAGATCTTTCTGCAATAGTTTTAAGGGAACTTAAACAGGATGCTGAAAGAGAGCTTGGCCAGGAAGTCACTGAAGCTATTATCAGTGTACCTGCTTATTTTTCAGACAGTCAGAGAGCTGCAACAAGAAATGCAGGGCTTATAGCAGGTCTTAAGGTTAGCAGACTTGTAAATGAGCCATCAGCAGCTGCCCTGTACTATCATGTGAGTCATATTAATGAAGATGAGAAATACATCGTATTTGATTTTGGCGGAGGAACACTTGATGTAACTTTAGTCGATGCCTTTGAAAACATAATAGAAATTCAGGGAATATCAGGTGATAACCATCTTGGAGGAGCTGATTTTAATGAAGCTATAGCTCTTGATATCTGCAACAAGAATGACCTGATATGGCCGGCACTGACTGATTATCAGAGAGCACTTATTTACCATCATGCTGAGATTATTAAAATCAGACTTTCAACAGAATCCGAACTGGAATATAAATTCAGATTTTCCAGGAATAAAGAGGATCTTTTTGCAAAAGAAATTGTATATAGAATAGATCTTCAGCATCTGGTTGATATATCTGCTGATATTTATGAAAAGATCAAACGCGTGATGATAAGACTTTTCAATGATGCAGGTATGACCAAAGATGAAATTGATGATGTTGCAGGAATAATCCTTGTTGGCGGTTCATCCAAAATGCCGGCTGTAAAGCTTTTCCTAAGATCCATGTATGGAGGTAAACTTCTCGTTGATGAAAACCCGGACGAGATAGTATGTAAGGGAGTGGGCGTTGCGGCTGGAATACAGCAAAGATCAGGCAATGTCAAAGATCTGATTCTGACAGATATATGTCCATTTACACTTGGCGTTGGGATAGTTAATGACGTTATGTCACCGATTATCCACAAGAATGAAATCCTTCCATGCAGTAGAACTGAGACTTATCAGACTATTAAGGATATGCAGGATAAGATCGTTTTTAGCGTATATCAGGGAGAATACCACACTGCATCCAGGAATAAACTCCTGGATAAGATATCGCTTAAAGTTAAGCCGTTACCTGCAGGTGAAGCTACTGTTGATGTGACATTTTCATATGATATAAATGGTATTTTCGAAATTGAGTTTGAGTCTGAATATATGGATGAATCTTTGATCAAAGATATAGCGCAAAGCAGCGGATTATCAGAAGCAGATCTTGCGGCAAGAAGGAAGAAGCTCGCTGAACTAAAGAGTAAGTCCAAAGAAAACAGGAATAAGTTGAGTCTTCTTATGGAAAAAGCTGATAGGCTTTTTGCAGAATCCAATATGGAGCAGAGAATTTTTCTTGGTAATGCTATGGAGGAATATCAGAGAGCGATGCGAAATGCTAATACAGGTGCAATCGAAGCTTCAAAGCAAAATCTTGAAAATGCAATAGAAATTATTGAAAGAAGTATTTACGGTCTACCTCATCCTGAAATATAAGTATTGGGAGAAGGTATGACTTTTTGTCACTTCGTTCCAAAAGTCATACAAGAATTCATGACTATATTTTATGAGCAAGCTGTTCTGTCGTGAGTGAAAGGTAAGGTATGAATAAAGGTTATTGGGCAATCTTACAGATAGAATCTACTACGGATGAGAAAGCAATAAAGAGAGCATATGCAAAACTTTCAAGACAGTACCATCCCCAGGAACATCCCGAAGAATTCAAGAATCTGAAGGCAGCCTATAAAGAAGCTATTAATTATGCCAAAAGGCATAAGAGCTTGGAAGAAAAAGCTATAGATGATAAAAAAGTAGTAGAAGAAAATTCTGATAATCAGGAATCGGTATCAGCTTTTAATAAAGATGATTACAGTCAAAAAGATGAGGTGAAATCTGACGATCAGGAAGAGATTACTTTTGAACATCATGATATAAAGACAGATGATCTGGAAAAGATCACTTTTGAACATTTCGAAATAAAGACAGATGATCAGATATATAATCAGAAAATCAATTTCAACCTTGAAGATGTAGAAGTTTCGGATGAACCTGAGGGACCTGAGAATGAAAACTCTCTCGATCCAAAGCTTAAGCTTAAGGAGTATACTCTTTTTGCAGAATATGTTGAAAAGGTAAGACAACTGTCTTTTTTATCAAAAGATGAAAAAACGTGGATGCTTATCTTTTTAAGACAGTCTGCTGTTTTTTATGACAATAAGAATAACCTGACAGCATACTGGGGAGTTTTTTGTTGTGATATAGTTGAAAAGTATAAAATTCTTTGCAAGAAGAAATATAAACCTGATCCGAAAATTACAAGATTTATTGTTGATTATTATTCTTATCTGCCCGACTTTGACTACAATGTATGGGATACTTTGGCCAAATTTCTTTTCCCTGATACAAAAGAAGCAAGGAGCAAAGGAGAATGGCCGGAAATAGTCAACAAATTTGAACTTATCAGAAGTTATCAGATTGAAGGCCATGTATACCAAAATCAGGTTGATGTGCCTATTGATATAATCATAAAGAATATCTATCCCTGGAGTAAAAGACGTGATGAGGAACGGGATATCAATACATCAGTAGCTGATGATGTTTGGAATAATGGTGAAGGTCATAGAAAAAATAAATCTTCTGATAAGGGCAGTCTTGGTTTCGCTAAAGGATTTTTTTGTTTTTTGTTTATTCTCTTTCTTTTTGAGATGTCCAGCTTATTAGTTGTATTTAGTGGTAGTCCGAATGAAAAACGGCAGACACAAGAACAGAATTCGCTCGTAACGCAGCAGAACGTGGCGAATTATTTGGCGACTAATGGGGACAATCAACTTGTTGCTGATAGTTACAATAACAGCGCAAATAACACTAACATAAGCGACATTATGGATAGTATAGAAATGACATCTTACATGAATGAAGATGGTTCTTATGAATTTGAATTTGTAAAAAAACCTGCTTCTGTTTCCAATTTAAAGGTTGAAATGTCTGATGATCTATCTAATGGCGTTGTCTCATGGGATCTGGTTAAAGATCAAGATGGCAGACCAATAGGATATCATGTCGAGATATATGCCAAGGACGAAAAAAGTGTATGGACGAAAATAGAAGAAATAGATGTACCATCTGATGAAGGCGCATCAAGCGTGTCGTTTACAGCAGCATCAGGTTGTCAGTTTAAAGCCGAGGTTACAACTTATGTTGACAACGAGGATCATGTGGAAGGGAAAAAGGTTATAACTTATACAGAATAATCTGACTGCTGCACTTTTGAATCTATGATTCAAAAATGTATACTTTTTGGTTACTATAGTAAAACCACTGCCAATCATTACAAAAACAAGATATTGGCAGTGGTTTTTATATCTTTACAATTATTCAGATTTACGAACTATTATTTTTTTCTTAAGATAGCTTCATTATCAGAGAAATAATACTCACTGATATATACACCTTCAGGAACAGCAAATATAGAATCAGTAGCAATTGTATCTGTAGGCAAGAGCTTGCTTCCGTTGAACATGATGTAGTCGATAGTCTCAAGTCTTACAGGATTCTGAGCATTTGAAAAATCCATAGACAGAACCCAGAAGATCATATCAACCTTTCCGGATACAAGAGCAGCAGCGCGGCTTCCGGAATTGATCGTTACAAGCTCGATATTCATATCAAGTCTCTTGCCAAGCTCTGCAAGGATTGCCGTATTGAATCCCATAGGAGTTCCGTCTTCTGATACATAGTCCATAGGAGGAAGATCGCCAGTTACTCCGACCTTTAATGTATCTCTTCCATCTACAGTTTCAAAAGTGACTGCTTCAGGCTGACCGCCTTCTATAATCTTGGTTATATATTCATCCTGAAGACTTGATAGCGTCCCATCTTCCTGCATAGCGATGATCGCGGCGTTGCAGGCAGGAAGGAGATCAACATGGGCTTCGCCAACGCCCAGAGAGTAGTTCTCCAAAGGATCAGCTGTTTCTACAACATACTTGCCATCTCCTTGAGTATTAGCGATATATTCTGCTACGGACTTACTCAGAGGAATATAATCAATATCACCGCGGTCCAGTCCCAGGAGCATGGTAGACACATCATCGTAGCGGACTACGCCCGACTCGGTGCCATCGGTATAGTGAATGACATATTCATAGCTAAGGCTTCCTGCCAATTCTCCTGATGTGGATCCGGAATCTGTGGCAGTTGTTCCATTATTACCGCATGACATCGTGAAGATACATGAAACAGTTAAAATAGCAGATAACAGTGATTTTTTCATAATGCTCCTTTCGATTGCTACTTCAAACGCTTATAGATATTGATTGAGAAAATACCGATATGCTCTATAGCTCCATTCCCTTTTATTACTCTTACATTTGGTCGTTTATAAAGTGTTGCAAGGCTGAGAATAATAATACCCATACCATATACATTCTTATCGGATGATATTATCCATTTGTTTAGAAAAAAGAATAGAAGATATGACCTTAATATGTCGAGAATCATAAATTAAAAGGTAAAAGTTTTAGTAAGAAAAAATAGAAATAAGATAATAAACAAGAAAATGAATAAGAAAATAAAAGAGAAAATAGATAAATTTTTAGAATATAAATACTGACTGTACCCACGGGCAAGCCCGTAGGGTTCTGATTGGCAAGTGTAGCTTGTAATCGTACATCATTTTCAGACTTTGGAGTTACAAGTGTAAATCTGTTTTAATCAGGACTTTTATTACCAAGCAGTCCAACGACCACATTAGCGGTAAATTTTTGCTTTTTAACAAGGAAGTACAGTCAATCTCCCTGATTATTAAGTTGTTAAGCTATTTTAATTCCACTGTTTAATATTTTAAGTTTATTAGCCTTAATCCAAGTGATTAGAGCTTTTTCTTTGTTGTATTGTTCCTCAAATTTTGTATTGCATTTGTTTTTATCTATATCATGCGTCATATGATCATAGCAGTATAGTAAGAACGATGAATACCAATCTCTCTGTACTTCAGTTCCATCATGTAGTTTAAACAATCTGTCAGACAGCTTCTTTTTTATATAAACATCTGCTGTATGGTCATACTGCGAAGCCCTGTAGTTATTCGGGACTTCTATATATGTGCCACCTGTGGCTTTGAATTTCTTCTCTACATTTGACTGAAAACCTCCGGGGCATCTGTTTTTTATGGATTTACCGAACCGCTTTTTCCTGTTAAATCTACCCTTGTCGTTCTTAGTGGTTTCCATAGCTCGCTTCATGAGCTTACTTGCATTTTTAGGCTCAGTAACAAATACATCTCCAAGACTCCGCAGGTGATTTACATCCTCTTTTATTGCAAGATTTCTGTTTACAGCATTGATGCGACATAATTCAGAATGTCTGGCTTTCAGTTTCTTATAATGATTTGAGTATTTCCAAGTCTTATGACCTTTCTTTACAGTACCATCATCATTGTAATTTTGTGGATTGGTTGCTCTCCTTGACCTGTCCATAGCACGATAGAGCAGACGTTCTTTCCGTTCGGAAGTCTGTATACTATTGCCACGCTCCGAAAGGTTCTTCAATCCTGCTTCTGTATCAGAAGTGTAGGCAATGGTCTGCGTGCCAATATCCGCACCTATCATACCTTTGCCGTATTTATGACGGGGATTGCCATATTTATCGTATTTCGGTTTCGCCTTACCTTCAATAGTTAAGTGTAAATATACTCGGTATTTACCCCTTATCATTTTGGAAACGAGCGTGGCATAGCAAGGTCTGTATGTATCTACACAATAGGCATCTTTAATGAGTGTATTAACAGCTTTTTTATCCATAATCTCAGGTTCAGCAAGATAAGCTAAAACAGCATTTACTTCGTCTGCTTGAAACCTGTCATCTGCCTGTATCCCGAAAGTTGTCTTTCCAAGTTTGAACTGCAATCTATTATCCTTTACGGATATAGGAATACCACGGTTTATTTGTTTTGCTCGGATACAAGGCAGTTCTCCATATTTTGAAAAATGTATGGTCCTGCCATTACCATACAGACATTTTTCCATACCACGCCAAACATCTTCAGCTTTGGTCAGAGCAAAGACAGCATCGACACCATACTTTTTGCCTATTGGAATCATAGATTTTCTACAGTAATCCCATGTGACATTATAGGATTTCTGCATTTCATTAAGCTGATTAGCAAGAATTTTGCGTTTAGCTTTATCTCCTGTATTACCATATAGGGATAATAGTTTGCGATACCTCTTTGTTCGAAAAAGCTGATCATAATTCTTTCTCATAAGACCAACAAGTTCATTGCCTGCCTTGCGGATTTTATCAGAAAGGATCACAATCTTAAGCACATCAGAATAAGGCATATCAGTCTCAGCGACTAAAATATGCCTATCAGAAAGTTTATGGTATTGCTTTAGAGCCTTCTTATATTCTTCACCAGTCATTTTCTTTTAACTCCTTAAGGCATAATATACTTTAATGTACCCTAAGTGTAAAGGCTTCATCCCACAGGCAAGCCTGTGGGTTTTCGCCTACGTTAAGCTAAAATATACTTTATAACACATGGAGCTTTAGCGATAATCTACCAAAGTTCCATGCGTTTTTAATGTGAATTATTTGTCTTAATCAAACTAATATTATGAGGTAGGTGTCAACAGTTCCTTTTGACACCTTATGACTGAAAACCTTATTCACGTTCTACAATTGCAGCTGCGCCCATACCTCCGCCTACGCACAAGGTTGCAAGACCTTTCTTTGCATCTCTTTTCTCCATTTCATGAAGGAGAGTTACGAGGATTCTTGTACCTGAGCATCCTACAGGGTGACCAAGGGCGATAGCTCCGCCGTTAACATTGAGCTTGTCCATATCAAAGCCAAGATCCTGGCCTACTGCAACAGACTGAGCTGCGAAAGCTTCGTTAGCTTCGATAAGATCAAAATCACCAATCTTGTAGCCGCACTTATCCATTACCTTCTTGGTTGCAGCAACAGGTCCGATACCCATAATCTGAGGATCAACACCTGCAAGCTCGCCGCCGATCCAGGTAGCCATTGGCTTAACGCCAAGTTCTTTAGCCTTTTCTTCGCTCATAACGATGATGGCAGCAGCGGCATCATTGATACCGGAAGAGTTGGCAGCAGTAACAACGCCGCCGTCCTTCTTAAATGCAGGCTTAAGACCTGAAATGCCTTCAGCAGTAACACCGGCACGTGGGCCTTCATCTGTATCGAAGAGGATTGTCTCTTTCTTTTTCTTAACTTCAACAGGAACGATCTCGTCCTTGAATTTGCCTTCAGCGATTGCTTTCTGAGCCTTCTGCTGACTCCATGCTGCGAACTCATCGAGCTGCTGCCTTGTAAGGTGCCACTGCTCAGCGATATTCTCGGCTGTGATTCCCATGTGATAGTGATAGAATGCGTCTGTGAGAGCATCTGTGATCATGGCATCTTCCATGGTTGCAGGTCCCATACGATATCCAAAACGTGCCTGACGAAGAAGATAAGGAGCCATTGACATGTTCTCCATACCACCTGCTACGATGATGTCAGCATCTCCCATGGAGATGAGCTTTGCAGCAAGGTTTACGCAGTGAAGACCTGATCCGCAAAGTACATTGATAGTAGTAGCAGGTACTTCTACAGGTATACCTGCATTAATTGCTGGCTGTCTTGCAGGATTCTGACCAAGACCAGCCTGAATTACGCAGCCCATGTATACTTCATCAACCTGCTCTGGTTTAATGCCAGTTCTTTTAAGAGCCTCTTTGATAACAACTGTTCCAAGCTCAGGAGCAGGTGTATTTGAAAGAGTTCCTCCCATAGTTCCGATCGCGGTACGACATGCACCGGCAAGTACAACTTTTCTTCCCATAAGAACCTCCCATATGATATAATTAGTGTCACTTGGTACAAATACTACCAATAATAATTTTATTCTTGTAGTAAAAGCATTTCAACTCTACTGATAGAAAAATAAATCTATTAGTAATATATGAGGTTTAAAAGTGTTTCTTATTCTTTATCTTTAATATCTATCAATTGTATATGACTCATTGATAAAGAAAAGCGCGCATTTACTGCGCTTTTTCGTGGTTCGTAAAAATGGCGTCAATATACAATTATCTGTCAATGACAGATTCAGTAAAGATTTCCCTTTTTTAATTTATGTAAGATTTAATAGGAATATGCAAGGGTCAAAGATTCTTTTGGCACCTGCATTATAGGGTAACTATATGAAAAAATTATTAGATACTTTTTTAAACAAAATTCTGAATACCCCTGTAAAACTTGAGCTTAGTGGAATAGTGCTTATCTCGTTGGGGCAGGTCATATTTGAAGTTTTAAATATTGCCAACATAGAAATCTGCAGGCGAATGCTTAATGACGTATTATCCCATGACCTTGAAAAGTTGAAGATAAACATCATATTTTTTGTCATAGTAATGATTGGAGTTTTTGCAATGGAATATGCAAATGGTTATCTGACAGCGCATGTGCGCGGAAAGCTTCACCTTGCTCTTACAGATAAACTTATGGCTAAGAACTCAAACCTAGTTTGCTGGAGCAGGGGAGATATTAGTTCAAGCGACAGGGTATCGATCGTAAACGGTGATAGTGAAAAGTATGTGGGAAGCCTCATAAATAAAGCATTTCTTTTTTCATCATTTATGGCTATTCCCTGTTACATCATCTATGGAATGACAATTAGTGTGTGGATAACTTTGCTGATCATTATTTCCAGCATTGTACTTAGTATCTTAAACAAAAACAACAAACTTAAACTATATAAGCACAATGAAGAAATAAATGAAAAATATGGCGTGTGGACTAACTTTCTGTGGAAAGCCTTGGACAATCTGGAGGTTATCAGAGCATTTCTTTCTAAAAATAAGATCATTTCTGAGCATAGGAAAAGAAATGATGATTTCTGTAATGCGCAGGAGGAATCATGGGAGACACAGCTCAAAGTATATCTTATAGAAGAGACAGCGGATATGATGTTTACCCTGGTAATACTATGCATGAGTTTTGCTTCTATGATCGTAGGAACTATGCCACCTTCAAATATGCTTGCAATTATCAGGGCTTTGAATGATGTTCAAAATAAAATATTTGAATTGCCAGGTCAGATGATACAGCTTAAAGAGCTTGAAAGCATAGCATCAAGGATCACTAAGTTTGAGCAGATGCCGGATGATAGGGGCACGCTGGATCTAAATGAAGATTTCAGATATCTTCAGCTCAAAAATCTATGTGTTAGCTATGATGATCAACAGATTATTAAAAACATAAATTATAGATTTGAAAAGGGGAAGTTCTACGTTATTGCGGGGCCATCCGGCTGCGGTAAAAGCACAATGCTTAAGGCAATAGCAAGACTGATTCCGCTTGGCGGCGGAAGTATTTACTGGAATGATACGGATCTTTCAAAAGTAGTCAGGAAGTCTTTTTTTAAGAGGACTAGTTACATAGAGCAAAGCCACGTTTTTATGGAAGGTGATATTAGAGAAAATATTGTGATGGAAAGCTTTAATGAAGCTAGATATAACAGTGCCCTTAAGGATTCCAAACTACTTGATGTTTTTAGGAAAAATAACATTGATGACAAGCTGAAAATATACCAGTCAGGATATCCACTTTCTTCTGGCGAAAGGCAGATGCTCGCATTTGCCAGTGTTCTATATAGCTCAAAAGAGCTTATTTTGCTGGATGAATCTTTTTCTGCGGTAGATCCGGGAAAAGAAAGATCGTTTTATCAGAAACTAAAGAAGTTATCAGCTATCGGAGCTACTGTGATTATGGTTTCTCACAGGCATACTATTTTGATATCCCTGATGAGATTGTTTACATGGATCAGGGAAGGATTCTTGATAGAGGCAGCGTGGAGGGAGCAGTATGATAAGAAAAATAAGAAAAGCATGTATCCCGCTGATGATGGATAAAGATACAAGAAAATATATTTATGCCGTTTTTGGTATGAGTATTTATATCTCATTACAGTCTGCATTAGTGCCTGCTTTTATCAATTTAATGATGGAGCAATATGAAAGATGCAACTATAGCAAAATGGCCTTGTACACAGCTATTTGGTTTTTGATCACAGGAATATTTATAGCGGTAAGGTATCGTTTTGATAAACTTATCAATGGCAAATTTTATTTTCTTACAATTGAAGCAATACGCGAAAAGTGCATAAATACTTTGTATAACTCAAACATGGCGCAGATAGATAAAAACTATGATGGTAATGAGGCGTATTCTTTTTTGGCAGATAGGGTTGATACACTGGTTGGCATGCTGTACAAGTTGGTTCAGTTTCTTTCGGAAGCATTAGTTTTTGCAGCACTGGGAATCTGGTGCATATATATTGGCAGTTGGACGGCGCTTGTAGTGATTGCCGGTAGCATTATGCAACTGGCAATTGGAAGCCTTGGAAGCGAGTCCATAAATAAGCAAAACGAACATCTTTTTAAAGAAAAATCAAAGATCATAGGAGCGGTAAAACGCCTTTTTAGCGGAACTGAGAGCTATATCGTTAATGGTAAGTATGATTCTAATGTACAGGAAATAGACGGCTTATTTAATGGATATATAAATGAATCCAGGAAAAATGCTCTTAAACAGGCGGGGAGATCGAACCTGATGAGGCTTTCAGATGCAGCAGTATACCTGCTTCTTATGATAACGTCTTTCTTTTTGATAAAAGAGGATAGCGTTCGAATAATCATAACCATGTTTTCTGTATATAATATTATGAAAAAGTATACAGGATGGATGACATCTGATCTGACAGGAATCAAGGATAACGTATACGTTCTAGATAAGTACTTAAAATATATAGGCTGTCCAAAAAATCATATTGAAGAATGCGATGATAAAAATATCTTAGAAGCTTGCAACATAAGCTACCGCGTTAATGATAAGAATATACTTGATAATATTGACCTTACTGTTGCCCGAAATACTAAGGTTGCCCTTATTGGTAAGAACGGGTCAGGAAAGACAACTTTTTTACGGATACTACTAAATCTTCTACCCCCAACAAGTGGCTGGGTCAGGAAAAATGATGCAGAAGTTTATTCGTATATACCAGTGGCGCCGCAGCTATTCCCCGTTTCAATTCACGAAAATATATCTTATGGAACTTTGGAAAAAGATGACTTTGGGATATGCGAAATTGAAGAGCAGGCAGACCTTAAGAAACTAGGAGATGAAAGATTAGGAGAGAAACTTCCAGACGGCGATGAAAACCTGTCAGGAGGGGAAGCTCAGAGAGTAGCAATCGGTAGAGCAATGATAGCTAAGTCAGAAATACTGATAGCTGATGAACCAACTGCAAACCTCGACCCTATTACTACTAAAAAAGTATTTGGGAATCTCATAAAAAGTTCTTCTTCAGTCCTTTATACAACACATAATCCGAAACTACTTGAGTATGCAGACATAATTCACATTATGGATAAGGGAAAGATAGTTGCGTCAGGAAAGTACGAAGATATACGCTTAATGAAGATATATAAAGAGTGGGAAAATGAAGTTTTAGATAGTGTTTAGTCAAAAGAAATCGAGGCCTCTAACATGGCTTTTGCCATGCCAGAGACCTCTTTTTCATAATTTCTTGGTTTTGATTTGGTTATAAATTATGCGTGCTTTTCTTCGCGTTCCTGTCTTTCAATGATGAAGACTACCATGAAGCATGCAAGCATTATAATAGCAAGTCGAGCTGGAATAGATGTGTCATCACCTGTTGATGCAAGTCTTGTTCCAGAAACATTTGTGTTGCTGTCAGAAACAGCTTCTTTATTGTTTACAGTAGCTGTTTCCTGATCTCTTGAAGCACCAAGTACGGCGCTCTCATTATCAGATTCAGTAGCTGAAGCAGTTGATGTCGTGTTAGTAACATCATTCTGAGAGCTTGAAGCACTTCCTGTATTAGCAGCATTCTGTGAAGCTGAATTGTTGTCTGTATTAGCTACTGCTGTTGAGCTTTCATTTGAAGTGTTTGTAGAATCATTAGTAGCTTCAGCAGTGCTCTCACTTGTAGAGCCATTGGTAGCTTCAGCGGAGCTTTCATTAGTTGAGCCATTAGTAGCCTCAGTAGAGCCTTCGTTTGAAGTAGATGAACCAGTGTTAGCATTTGAAGAATCATCTGTAGGATCTTCTTCAGTAGGATTCTCAACAGCAGGATTATCTGTAGGTTCCTCAGCAGGATCTTCAACAGTAGGATCTTCTGCAGGATCCTTAGTAGGATATTTTACAGTTGGCTCTTCTTCAGTCGCATTCATCAGAGTTGGCTCCCATCCCAGGAGTTTAGCGTATCCGTCACGGCTAAGTCCCAGTTCGTTAAGTTCGTCCTCTGATTCATAAACAGTGCTGTTTTTATTTACACCATCTGTTGCCAGTCTCATCTCTTGAGTTACAACCGTGCTTCCGTCCTTATTTTCAACTATAGTATTGTACTCTCTATAAGTTACAGTATATGGCGCTCTGCCACTCATACTATACCAGCCAGCATTCTTTATTAAGCCATCTTTTATATTATTAGAGTCTTTAATAGTAGTGTTCTTAAATGTTACCTTTGCCTGCTCATCCCATGGTCTTCCAAGGTAGCTTGTGCCGATTGTCTTACCCTCATCAGGGCCAGTAATTGTGCTGTTATCGAAAAGGTATCCGTATGTAGCGCCTTCGCCTCTAGCTGCTGTGATGTAAGAGTGCTTCTTGGCACCATCGCTGTAGCCTGCAAACTGAAGTTCGCTGTTTTCAAATAACCAGTCACCATATCCGAAGATAAAGTCTGTATTACCTGAAATCTTACTATTAGTAAAGTATCCGCGAGTACCTGGGCCTGTATAAAGAGTATCCTGGCTACCAAGTACTGTAACATTGTTGAATTCTGCATCAGCAGCTTCAATCGCAAGAGCTGTAGCTCGCTCTGTAGCAGCAACACTTGTAACATCAGCGCCTTTTGTTCTTTCAAAATTAACCTTTGAATCAGAGTATGCGGAAGTGTTAAGTGTTACGCCGTCCTTGATCTCTTCGTCAGTAACATAGAGATTGAAGGAGTTTTCAAAAGTGATTCCGTCAGCCTTGAAGCCTGTTGCGTTCTTCTTTATGTAAGTTGAAGCGCCCCACTTGCTAACAGTACCCTTTGAAGTCTTGTTGTAAGCAGCTTCTTCATCATAGTAGCCGTTCTTTGCACTATAGTATGTATAACCGATTCCGTAGTACCATGTGAGTTTAACATCGCCGTCAGCTTTAAGAGTTACATTAGGAGTGTTGATAACAACCTGCTCTCTGTAAGTGCCTCCGTTGATATGAACTGTAACTCTGTCGCTGTCATTTGTTCTTGTGTCAGTGATAGCGTCGATAGCATCCTGAACTGTCTCGAAATTATAGTCTCTGCCATCTGTATATCCAACGTATACATCTTTGGCATCGCCAACTACTATGTCAGATTTCTCCTTGGCAAAAAAGAGATCTTTTTCTGTATCTTTTTTGTCAACAGTAACTGTAGTAGCAGTAGCGTAATTTTTGTTAGATACTTTAACCTTATAAGTTCCGTCACGAAGAGATGCTTCATAGCCTGCATTATCTTCGAGAATAGTTGCTTCGTATTCAGACTTGTCCTTTGTATTTACAAAAGTAAGTGTTCCAAGGTCTGCATCTTTAGGAAGACCAATGAATCCGCCTGATACCTTATAAGTGTTTATGAGCTGAGCTTCAAAATCAGCATCTTCTGTCTCTTCAGAAACAGATATCTCATTGCCTGATGCAATCTCGTAATCAGGGCAGTCTGTAAGAGATACTGTATATGTTACGCCTGCTTCAATGTTGATGCCTTCATAAGAACCGTCATCTGAAAGCTTTGCAGAAGCTTTATTTCCCTCAGAATCAGTGAATGTGATCTGGGACTTGTGCTCTTTGATATAGCCTTCTTTGATTCCTGATACCTTACCTGCTACAGACACAGTTGCTGCCTTGCAGATAGTGATGTCATGAGATGTCTCACCGGCTGTAACGTTTTTAGTAGCATCGCTTACAGTATAGCCGACAGGTCCTGTAATAGTTACTTTGTAAGAATGACCAGCCTTAACATATACTGCATAGCGGTTTGTTTCGTAATCGATATCAGCATATACATCTGATACATTTTCATCATCTGTACATGTGAAAAGAAGCTTATAGCCGTCTTTAAGAGCGTCGCAGTTGTCAAAGCTTATTGTTCCCTTAAGAACATTTGCACTTCCCTTGCCCTTAACGATTCTGTAGAAGTCAGGCTTACCGCCATTTGTATTTTCTGTATAAATAGTGTATGTACCATTCTCTGTTGCAGTGAATGTATATACGCCAGGAGCTCCTGAAGTAAGAGTGAAGCTCTCATCCTGCTTTCCGTTTTCTGACTTGAAGTGAGCTGTCTCCTGAGTATTTGTAGCAGAAGATGAGAACTTTACGCCCATATAGAGTGTGAAAGTATCGCCTTCTTCAACGTTTGAAATAGTGATATATCTTGCGGTAGGAGCTCCTTTTTTCATAGAAGTCTTACCATTACCATAGTAATAACCTGCTGATGTGTAGCCATCCTCGAAAGTGTAGATACCTTTCTTGGAAGTAGCCTGATATGTCTTGCCTGCAACACTTTCTGCTGTATAGAATCTGTCGCCTTTGCCCATATGAAGAGTAAGGTCGCCAAAAGATACAGATGTGTTTGATGTTACGCTTGATGCCTTAACATTACCATTGCTGTCTGTATAGTCACCGATAGAATTGATGCTGGTGATATCGCTCATAGTGATCTCATTAGTAGAATCCTCTATGCCTGATGCCTTGCCACCGAAATCCCATACATGGATCTCGCCATTGCCTCTGTCATCAAGTGCTGATGCAGGATATGTTATTTCAATGCTGTAGAGATATAACTGACCCTTTGCAAGAAGAGTTACGTAGCCATATCCTGAGCCTGTGTATTCGTAAGTGTCACCTGATGAGAGAGTAGTTTCTCCATCTGCAAGGAAAGAAGATCCGTCGCCTACATAGCTTACTGTAAGAGTTCCTGCTCTGTTGAAAGGAACTACGATAAGAGTTTTGTCGTTTACCTGAGCATCGTCCTTGCCGCCGTTTTCTCTAGGGTTGAACTTACCTGCTGTAGCGTCGATGTAGAGATCGTCATATGTTCCGGCATTTTTCTGATAACTTGTGTGGTTAGCCTTATCATAATCAGTGAAGTCCCATGACTTGTGCTCTACAGGAAAAGAGAAATAGCCAAGGTATCCGTTATTTGTAGGCTCTTCAACTTCTTCAGCCTTTTTGGATACTGTAAGACTTCTTAAATATCTGCTGTCTTCATTGATAGTAAGTTTAAGGATTACAGCCTCGTCACCACTATATTCATATGTGAAGGTGAAAGGGTTTTTATCACCTGTGATCTCAGGCTTTAATACTTCTTCGCCATTAGTTAAGGTCATTTCGCTTTCATTAGAATAATATGAAAGAATAGTGACAACTGATTTTGCAGGAACTGCAAAATAAATAACAGTACCCGCATTGAACTGTCCCCAGCCGTTAGCGCCGTTGGAAGTTGTTCCATTGTACTTAGCACCATTGGCGCTGGCATCAATGTAAAGATTATTATAGAAAAGAGTCTTAGCAGTTGCAGAGTACTCAATTGCAGCGTTTATTCCTGTGCTTGTAAAATCCCAGGAAGCTTCGCCAGCCTTTGATACATCAACACTTGATGAAGTGCTGATGTTAGATTCTTCGTTTGATGAAGCCTTATCTTTTTTGTCATCAGATGTCTGATCTTCGCTTTCAGTAGAGCCAGTAGAAGAATTATTTTCACCTGACTTCTCACTATCAGATTCATCTGAATTTACTTCATCTGCATCATTTGAAACAGTGCTCTCGTTAGAAGAAGAGTTAGATACAGTATTTTCAGATGATGCATCGTCATTTTCAGTAGAAGTTACATCTGTAGTAGAGTTATTAGGTGAGTTTTCAGATGATCCAGTGTTTTCATCTGATGTTTCATTTACATCACTTGTGATGCTATCTGTGCCTTCATGAGCCATACTTGTTACAACGCTTCCACCAAGAAGTGTCATGCTAAGCATTGCTGCAAGAATAAAACTCTGAAGTCTTTTACTTTGTGAAAACCTTTTCATAAATTACCTGCATTTCCTAATTTATCCATGATCTTTGGAGACCGAAAAATCACATGGCTCCTAGCGCCATAGGATAAATTCATATTTTGCGTAAGCATTTACATTGGTAAATGCAAAGCACGTCCGCTATAACCTGAATTTCCATAGGATTTCCGACTAAAAGGGATTCCGCCTCAAAAAAGGCACTTTGAAAATCGAAAAAACTCAGTAAAAATGCGCGTTTGAGCCTGACTTTTGTTGCCGAAAATAGCTTCCTGTGGTAGAATATATTTAGTAGGAATTCCGACTAAAACTACAGGAGGAAAACACATGTATCTGGATGCTTATGTGAAGGTGCCTGAGGTAAAGGGAAAGATAACTTTCAGGACGAAAGGCAACACAACATATGTCGAGTTTGAGTATGACAGAGTCTATAGCACTGAGAAGCAGTATACAGATGTAAAGCGAAAAACGATAGGAAAGCTTGCTGATGAAGATAAGCGTATAATGCAGCCAAATGAAAACTTCATCAAGTTTTTCCCTGACATTGAGCTCCCAGAAGAAAGGGACAGATCATCAAGGAGTTGTGGGCTACGGATCGGTACATGGGTTGTTATCAGGAAGATAGTTAATGAATATAAGCTCGCTGAGATCCTAGGGAGATATCTTCCGTGGAAGGATGTGGGGCTGTTTCTTGATCTTGTGGCATACTCAATTATTGAGGAAGATAACCGTGCCCAGCATTATCCTGCGTATGCCTATAGTCATCCTCTCTTTTCTGAAGGTATGAGGATATATAGTGATTCAAAAGTCAGCGAGTTCCTCAATACTATGGATGCAGATACCAGTGTCATGTTCCAGAACGACTGGAATGCGGAAAGGAATCACCGGGAGAGGATATATTTTTCATACGATTCAACATCTAAGATATGTGAAGCTGGAGACCTCAGGATAGTAGAAGTCGGTCATTCAAAGGAAAATGTAGAGACGGATATTTTTAACTACGCAATTGCCTATGATACAAAGAACCGGGAGCCACTTTTTTACGAAATATACCCCGGCAGTATCAATGATATGTCACAGTTCCAGTGCACTGTGGAAAAGGCTAAGGGCTATGGATATAAGAAGATAGGATTTGTTCTAGACAGAGGATATTTTAGTAAGGATAACATCTATCAGCTTGAAGATAGCGGATACAGTTTTGTCATGATGCTTAAAGGCAAGGCTGATCTTGTACAGAAATGGGTGCTAGAGAATAAGGGATCATTTGAAACGAGCAGATCGTGTAATATACCTGCTTATCAGGTCTATGGGAAGACCATTGAGAAGAAACTATTTGGGACAGATAAAAAGCCAAGATACATACATCTGTATCACAGTTCATCGTTGGAAGCAGATGAACGTACCGGCGTAGAGAAGAAGATAAATCAGCTTACGGCTTTTCTTAACAGTCATATAAATCAGTTCAGGGATTTTGGACCTGGAATGGAAACATACTTTGAACTGCACTATGACGAGAATGCAAAGAAGACTGGAAAGAAAGATAAGGACACAGCAGATAGTTCAGCAAGGAAGTTTGTGTTTTTTGAAGAAAAGATGCCTGTTATAGAGCTGGAACTTAAGCTTTGCGGATATTTTGTTATTGTCACATCAGAAAAGATGACAGCAAAGGAAGCGCTGGAAATCTATAAAGGGAGGGATGCATCCGAGAAACTGTTTTTATCAGACAAGACTTTCCTTGGCAATCACTGCTTAAGGATTGGTTCTGATGAATCAGCCACATCTAAGATCTTCATCGAGTTTGTTGCGCTGATAATAAGAAACCGTATGTACAACTATCTCAAGGATGAGATGAAGGAAATGGCTACCAAGCCTAATTACATGACAGTTCCTGCTGCAATAAGAGAGCTGGATAAAATCGAAATGTCCCGTCAGCTTGATGGGGTATACAGATTTGACCATGCAATAACAGCGAAGCAAAAGACAATACTCAAGGCATTTGGACTTACTGATGCAAATGTAAAATACAGGGCGCAGGAAATAAGCAAGATGCTTGAGATGGCAGATTGATGGAGGGTGATGATATGGCTAGAATGACATCGATGGATGCACTTGAAACTAAGATAGAGAAGGCACAGGAACAGGTGAGCAGAACGAAGAAACAGTATGATGCTGCTCTTGCAAGACTTAGTGATCTGTTGGACAAACGGGATGCGCTCAGAAGGGATGAACTTGTAAAGGCAATCCTAAAGAGCGATAAGACATATGAGGAAGTACTGGAGTTTCTTGGCTCCGGCCAGGAAGAGGCAGAATGATGACTGATCAGACAGAGATAATTGTCATGCTTTTGAAGAAACTTATAGATAAAAACGGACCCGAGTATCTTTTGGAGAAACCTTATGATGCTTATAAAGAACTGAACAGATATATGGAAGCAGACAACGCGGTTACTGCTGCGATGCTTTGTTTTCTGGTGAGCGGGCTTGTGAGCGATGCAGAGAAAGGCTGTGAGCCTGAGGAACTGTCAAAGGCTATACAGAAGAAATGCTGTTTCAACAAGAAGATGTCGGATCTGCTGTCAAAGATCTTCTGTGTACTTTATTCGGAAGAAAACAAGACAGAGTGGAAAGCAAAAGACAGTGAAGGGCTATCGGAGTTCCTGAAACAGGAGCATACTTTCAGATGGGAAGGATGCTCTGTCTGGGATGCAGGGAATGGTACAGTGGACTGCTACTATGATGCGGACATGGTATTGAAGCCGACTAAGGAAGCCGGGAAAACAGATGGTCTGAAGAGTATGCTAAAAAAGAATCCATTTGTTACGACAGATGCGATTTATAAGTTTTATGAAAAGGAACTATGTAAGTACCTCGACCATGAATTTGAAGAGTATTGCACCTGCGATGATTATTACCAACCGGTGGTTGAAGATTTTGAACTGGAATATGATGTGAAAGCCTGGGCAAAGAAAAATGGATTCAATGTCATCTCATGCAATGGAGATGGTAGAGATGACGGATATGAACCCAAGTTCAGAAGAGGTTGGTGAGAGACAAAAGACGACTTTTAGTCGGAAAAATCGTGGAAAATGAGGTATAATAACAAAAGAGTAATCATCACATCTATCATAAAAAAGATTATTTTTGACAAAAGAATTTGAGAATCCGAGAAACCCGCATGAATTCTAAAGTTTCTGGGTTGATTTTTTTAAATAAAAATTTTTAGGAGGTTTTTATGAGATATTTTGTTGCAAGTGATATACATGGCTCATATTACTGGGCTGATAAGATGATGGACAGATTTGAAGCATCAGGCGCAAAGCGCATGATATGCCTTGGAGATATCCTCTACCACGGACCAAGAAATGACCTTCCAAGAGATTATGAACCAAAGAAAGTAATAGAACTTATGAATTCGATCAAAGACCGCGTGTGGGCTGTCCGCGGCAATTGTGAAGCAGAAGTCGACCAGATGGTTCTTGAATTCCCAGTACTTGCTGACTATGCAATTTTGGCACTTAACAACCACACAATCTTCGCAACCCACGGTCACCTCTATAACGAAGAAACCCTCCCGCCAATCATGTCCGGCGATATACTCCTTCATGGCCACACCCACCTCCCAGTATGCGAGAAGCTACCGCTTGGAGAAGACGACCATAATAACGAAACCGCTGATTCTAAAGAATATTACTACCATCTAAATCCAGGATCTGTAGCCATTCCTAAGGGCGGCAATCCCAATAGCTATGCAATCCTTGATGGCGATATATTCTCAATTCTTGATTTCGATGGAAATGTCATAAGAGATATACATCTATAAATCATTAGATGCCTTTCAAATATAGAACCTTACCGAAACTTTGAACATTCCTGAGACTGGCATTAAAAAAATGATTTTCTTGTCTTTGAGAGTTTTATTAAATTCAAGAGCCTGATAGATGGAATAATATATTCTGCTTGGGATTCATCTGTCTGAGCGTAGCGAGTTCCCGACATAGAAGTTCATCCATGAACTTCTAAACATGTCGTAACTACGTCCTGTAGTTTATGAATCCCAGAATATATTATTCCAGATATCATGCCTTGAATTTTATAAAACTATCATGACAAGAAAATCATTTTTTTAATACCAGCCTCAGGAATGCCCGATACCTTTACTTAAACACTATCTGTGCAAAGTTATAGAATCCCAGATACCATACGCCGAAGTCGTGGTTGCCCTTTACTTCCTGCCACATGAAGTTCTCGCCTTCAACGAACTGATCGCAAAGTGCAGGCAGTGCCTTGACTGCAGAAGAGTGTGCAGAATGAGCTATTGTATCCTGAAGTCCACAGATATTATAGAAATAGTAAATAGGATATGTGTTGTCCTTAAGGAGATTTGCTGTAACTGAAGCTGTATTACTTGTAGGTGCAGCTGAGAAAGCTCCAAAATATCCGAACAGATCTATACATTCTCCGATACCGATATTGATAGTCTGCATACCACCCATTGAAAGACCAGCCATTGCGCGGTGCTCCCTGGAAGCAGACATGTCATATCCGTTCTCATCATATTCAGCGTAAGTGCTGTAGTGTGATTCTATATATGGGATAAGATCGTTCCTAAGCTCAGATCCGAAACTATAGAAAGAGTTATAGTCAGAACCGTCTTTAGAGTGATTAGCAGTTGCTCTTCCGTTTGGAGTAACAACTATGAATGAATCTATATCACCATAGTATGCAAGATTGTCCATGATGATCTTTACACGTGAAGTAGATCCTGTCATTCCCCATTCATCTTCATCACCGCCGATACCGTGCATGAGATAAAGCACATTGTACTGTTTTGACTCGTCGTATCCGTATGGAAGATAGACATTAGCTTCTTTTTCCACAGGCTCACCATCACCAAAATAGTCGTGGGCTGTGTAGGTGATACGCTCGATTGTTCCGGCTTCCTTAGTGTTGAGGTTAGTGTACTTTGGAAGTACAACGTCTCCGATTTCTGCAGTAGGAACGCGGTCTGCGTAGTCTTCTTCTGAAGCTTCTCCTGCGGAATCATCCACGCTTGAAGTTTCAAGATCTATTGCTTCTTCAATTCCCCCTTCTGTAGCGACGCTGTCCTGTGCTGAAGGAGCCTGTGCAACTTCTGAAATGCCTTCGTTTGATGATTTGTTCATGTTTGATACCTCACTGTTTTTTGCATTTTGTGCGCAACCTGCAAGCGAACCTGACACAAGAGTCAGTCCCAGCAGAATTGCCGATAAAGATTTTCTGACTGAAAGTAGTTTCATATATGGATTACCTCCCCAATAAATCTAATTTTATCGCTCTAAAATGCGAAAACAATTGATTTGGTGAAAGATGGCAACAAATAGGAAAGAATTCGCATGAGGTGATAGAAGATTACTACAAAAAAATTCAATTTATTGTAGTAAATTCGGTAATTATTTCGAGTTATTATTCTCAGCCTTCATGTTAAAATATCTAGTTGTTATCTATAAGGAGTTAATGAAAAAAGTATGATGAAAAAAAGATTATTGACAGTATCTGTACTGGCAGCAGCTCTGCTACTGGGCGGATGTTCTACTGAAATAGACGATGGCTCAATGAATAGCAGCCAGGGGGGATCAATCCAGTCATCCCAAAGCGCAACTGAAGCAATGATACAGGAAACAGAACCCGGAGAGTCTGCGACTGACCTTCGAGGCTTGAAAGAAACCGGCTCAGGCCCACAGGCAATTGCGATTCTTGATGAGAGTATAGAAGCATCAACAACAGAAGATGTTTCTCCATCTGTGAATACAACTACATTTGATCCGGCAGATTACACACTTCCGGATTATAGCAATTCCGATCCTGATTATGGAACAAAGGTTCTCATGTCAGAAGAAGGCTTTAAGCATGCAGTTTCAACATATTGCCACGTATTTGTTACAGAATATGCTTCACAGGTAACTATTGAGAATTACGATTCACCGGTTGGCGATACTATCAAGATCCATGCAGTAGTCAATGATACGACTATTTATGGAACACCGGCTAATCCAACCTCTGTGAATGTTGATTTTGAAGTTTCAATTAAGACAGGAATGGGAAAAGTTACAAAGCCTGACGGAACTTATGATGTCGATCTTAAGACTTTCTCATCATATGAAGACCTTGGAGTAGCTGCACAGCCCCAGAATACACTCAATAAGAACTTTGCTGTAAGTGAAGGTGAACTTTATAACATGTTCAAGAAGAGTGTAGCAGAGAAATCATCTGATTATCTCTACGGTATGTATATTGTTGACTTTGATAATGACGGTGACAAAGAAGGTATCGCTCTTACAGTCAATATCCCACAGGGCAATAATCCTACAGAATACCTTGCAAATAGTGAAAGCTTTAAAAATGCTCATTTGTGGTATGTGACAGAAAGCGGCGGAGCTACATATGTGGAAGTACCAGCAGATTACGATATGAGCATCGTATATGGAATATCCAGTAGCGTTTATGGCGACGGAACAAGCGTAGTAATGTTATCAGCCATTGAGTCAGACTATAACAGATACAGCTATATCATTGATTTCCACAGTGGAAAGCCTAAGTTCATCGGTACACTTCTCAATGCTTATGTTGATTCAAACGGATTCATAAGCACATGCGGAGCCCTCAGTATCGGAGGAACTAACTTCAGCTTCCCTGAAAGCTATGCTATAGATGGCGGTAAGCTTGTACTCATCAAGTCTTATCCGTACTAATGATTGAATCACTGAATTTGATCACATGAAGGTGATCAAGGAAATGCGTAACAACTGCATTCTTGGAACTATAATCCACAAATGCATAATAAGAATGCTTAAAGCCGATATGGAGCAAACATCTTCCATATCGGCTTATTTTATGGTTAAATGGAATTTGGATGCAATTTAGTTGGGGAAGGATTTCTATTATGATAACCGCTATAAGAAAAGGGGAGTTACTACAGCGCGTAGTAGTTGCGCTTATCGGTGTTATAGTTCTTATCTATTCTTTCGAAGGTATCTGGGGCACAAGAGATTTAAGGCCTTATTTATATATGGCTCCGATAGGGGCTTTATTGATGATCGTTGGCATCGTCTATGGCCGGTTGTATCAGTATTTTGATACTTGTCTTATTACCTTGTTTTTTGTCTTGTCCTGGATCTCGACCATATTTAGTCTGGGACTTTCTGCTGATTTTTTTACATCACGCTTTTTTTGCACCTTTATGATATTTCTTGGAATGTATTTCATCATTCAGATCGTGCCTGATCCAATAAAAGTTTTCACCTATTTTTCCGGAATATATACGGCTGGTATGAGTTTGATGTGCTTGTATGTCCTTGCCCATGCAAGTCGCTTTTTGCTGTCTGAAGATCCATGGGTAGATATGGCTAAGGGCTGCATCAAGAACGGGAGATTATGCGGCCTTAACAATGCTAACAGCATGGGGATCGCCAGTGCATCACTTATCATAGTGGCAGTGTTTGGTGTTCTTAGTTTTGGTAAAAAATATAAATGGTTCTTTGTCATAGGCTTGCTATTAGGATGGTTTTGTCTTGGACTTACAGGCTGCAGAACAGCGGCTATCGGTGTTTCCTTCGTGGCATGTATTTTCACTCTTATAGCCTTGTATAGAAAACTGGATCTGATCAATACAGGCCTAAAAGTGGTCAAAACAGTAGCTGTCTTTATATTTTCAATAGCTGTATTTGTTATAGTTCTTAGATCATTTCTTTTGCCAACGTATATTTATAGAATAGTCATGACAGGAATTGCCATGATCATGGGGAGAAACTGGGCTATTCCTGCAATTTCAGATCTTGTGGTCAGGAAGATAGGAGAAGATGATGGAACCCTGTCTGACAGGACGCTTATCTGGGCTTCATGTATCAGACAGTGTACAAAGACGCTAAGGCGCTTTTTACTTGGAATCTCACCTCTTAGCAGGGAAAATATCATCAATATTTATGAAGGGCGTCATGATATCAAAGCCCCTCATTCTCACAATACTTATTTGGAACTTTTTAGAAAGCATGGGCTTTTGGGTTTTATTACCTGGATGATACTTGTAATTGACTGGTGCGTGGTTGGCGTAAAAACTCTCTTTTTCCAAAAAGAAAACATGTCTGTGAAGTATCTGTGCATTGGTGCAGCGGCGATACTTTTGATGGGAATGGCTGAGCCTGTGCCGTTTTCAACTTCTTTGTGGTGTTATTCGGGAATTCCATTTTTTATGATATGCGGATATTGCATCAGGATGCGGAGGAGAACTTAAGATGAGGAAAAAGACTTATATTGCTGCCTATAGTGCTATTGCTGCTCTTGTTCTTGGTGCTACAGGATTTCAGGTATACAGTGCAAACAGTAATGTTTCTGAAAAAGAGACTGTCCTTGAAAGTGAGACCTATAATAGCGACCTGGTTCAGACAATAGATGGAACAGATGTGGATATGCTTGCGCCTGAGTTCTGGATTAGGGACAGGGGAAGCGAGGTGCTCTTTTCACAAGAGGAGATCGAAGATTATAACAATAACAATCCATCTTATGTTGAGTACTATAGCGAAGAAGATTCAAGGAACTATAAGCTCTTCATGTATGATCTTCCGGACAGTATTCCTGGGGATGTTGTCAGGGCGTTGATGGATGGTGATATAGAAGAGAAGGCAGATGTGGATATACCGGAGACAGTTGTGCCGCAGTATGCCATTTGTATAGAAAGATCTGTTGCCAAAACGCTTCCAAGTGATGAGTTCGTGTCGGATGACCCAGACGAGATCTTTTTCAATGACCTTATAAGCGCTGAAGTTATGCCATTTACAGGAGTGGTCGTGCTGGGAGAGAGTGGCGACGGCGAGTGGGATTTCGTTCTTGATGGGTCCTATCTTGGATGGGTAAAAAAAGAAACGCTTGCCATGTGTACAGACAAGGACCAATGGCTACGTATATGTCAGCCTGAGGAGTTTCTTGTTGTAGCAGGCAGTGAGATAGTTATGGATGAAACAGCGGTTCCTACATATTCAGCAGGGATGATACTGCCTATGGGGACGAGGGTAAAGCTTTCTAATAGCAATCTTGATGATGCCGGTAAAGGATCTATAAAGAATAGTGCATCTGAAGAAGATAGTTTATCTGAATATGATATATCACATGATGATTCTAAAATGGCATCTTCTAGCGGTAAGACAATAAATGGAAGAAGTAGTATAGGAGCATATATAGTCGATATTCCATACCGCGGCGAAGATGGATATGTACAGATGGAACAGACACTTATACCTGTTTCCAAGGATGTTCATGTGGGCTTTATGACTATGACTTCTGAGAGTGTTATCAGGCAGGCGTTTAAGTTTCTGGGGCGCGTTTACGGCTACGGCGGATCCCTTTCATCTAATGATTGTTCAGGATTTATACGTCAGGTATACAGCTGCTATGGATTTGAACTTCCAAGAAACGCCACAGCGATCGCCCAAAGGTCAGATCTTGGATGCATAGAGTGCAGCGTGATGACTCCGAACAAGAAAAAGAGCATCATGGCAGAAATGACGCCAGGGCTTCCTGTGTACATGGAAGGACATATCATGATGTACCTTGGCATGGAAGGCGGCGAGCCTTATGTCATTAGTTCCTGCGCAACCTGCATAGAGCCCGGGCATGACACGGAGGATATCGTAGATGCATACTGCGTCTTCGTATCAGGGCTCGATCTTGTAAGAGCAAACGGCAATACCTGGCTTGAAGATATAAATTATATATTGTGGAAAGAGTATTGATATTCATTTGAGGAATAGTTACAGGAAGTTCATAAAGGATATTTTTATTATGAAATAGTGTTATTGACCGCAAATAATGACATATTCTCCGCATAAAGTAATAAGAATTCGAAACAATATATTTTTAAAATACTAGTGTACTGACTCGTTCATATTTAATCAAATTACTTGGCTATGAATTTATCTACATCGTCATAAAATCTCGCCAATGATTACATTGCCTTCGATTTTATTCCTTGTATATAAATCCATTTCCTTCGTAATTTGATCAAATATGAATGAGCCAGCACACTAGAAGGAATAAGTTATAAGCATTAAGACTTTTTGGTACCAGCAAATATATACTAAAACAATTGTTGATATTTGAATCAGGTATCGATTTTTTGCGGAGGGTTATATGAACAATCTCGAACAGAAGTTAAATCCATATATGCCATCATGGGAGTATGTTCCGGATGGAGAGCCATATGTATTTGGAGATCGTGTGTATGTATACGGATCCCATGATAAGTTTAATGGAGATGTATATTGCATGCTGGACTATGTATGCTATTCAGCACCTGTAGATGATCTTGGTGCATGGCGCTATGAAGGAGTTATCTATCGCAAAGACCAGGATCCTGCCAATAAGGATATCCAGGGCAACCTCTATGCTCCTGCTGTAACAGTAGGCCCTGATGGCAGATATTACCTTTACTATGTTCTCAGCTCATGGGGACTTGTATCAGTTGCAGTATGCGACGAGCCTGCAGGTAAGTACGAATTCCTTGGCTACGTACATTATGAGGATGGAACAAGACTTGGAGAAAAAGAAGGTGACGAACCTCAGTTTGATCCTGCTGTCCTTACAGAAGGTGATAGAACTTATCTCTATACAGGATTCTGCGGAGTTGGCGATAAGTCAAGACACGGAGCAATGGGAACAGTACTGGGACCAGACATGCTCACTATCGTGGAAGGACCTGTGTTTGTAGCTCCCGGTGAGCCTTATAGCCACGATACATCTTTTGACGGACATGCATTCTTTGAAGGACCTTCTATTCGTAAAAAAGATGGCAAGTATTTCTTCATCTTCTCAACACAGCTCTTCCATGAGCTTGGCTATGCTGTAAGTGATGATCCTCTTAAAGGATTTGAATATAAGGGCGTACTTGTAAGTAACGGAGACCTCAATATAGACAGCTACAAGCCTGCAGATAAGCCAATGTTCTACTGTGCTAATAACCACGGAAGCATGGTTCAGATAGGCGATGACTGGTACATCTTCTATCATCGTCATACCAATGGAACCAACTATTCAAGACAGGGCTGCTTTGAAAAGCTTACTGAAAGAGAAGACGGAACTTTCGAGCAGGCGCCTATGACTTCATGCTGCGGACTTGATCCTCTTAGAAGTGAGGGAACATATCCTACATATATCGCATGTAACCTGTTTACAGATACAGATCTGACCTATGTTCCATGGACAGGTTGGATGGATGACCGCTTCCCAAGACTTACTCAGGAAGGCGGCGACAAGATGCCGGGTGATTGCAAGATCGAAGCTCCAAGAGGCACAGAACCTGTAATCGCTGACTTCGGCTCATGGCGCGTAGCTAATTACGGCTATATTGCAAATATGCGTAACAGCGCAACCGCAGGCTTCAAGTACTTTGATTGCAAGAATGTAAAGAAGATGTCAGTATGCACCAAGGGTTATGCAACAGGAGAACTTGAAGTCCGCACAAAGTGGGATGATGAGAAGCCATTAGGCTCATTTACCATCGGATATGCCAATGAGTGGCAGGAAACTCTGGCAGACATTGAGATCCCTGACGGAGTTCACGATCTGTTCTTCACATTCAAAGGTAATGGACATCTGCAGTTCGCAGCATTTTCTTTTATCAAATAAAATATGACTTTTGGAAAGATCTGTCGTAGTTGATGCGGCAGGTCTTTTTTATTGCATTTAAAGATACATGGATATGCGATAATAGTGCATTTCGTCGGGTAAAAATGTCGATTCGAGGGATATTAGAGTGAAGAGTTATGTAAAAGAGATATAATGACCAAGATAAGGACGGATTTTTATATGGAAATGCAAATATGTGAAAAAGGTATAATTATTGTTTTGCTTTTTGCAATTGTGTCACTTGTGGTATTGGTGATAATTTTGCAAGTATCAATATCATTGTCATGCAAGGAAAAAATTGAAGCGACTCTTATAGATTTGGAGGCAATCAAAGGGAAAAAAGTTACTACGCATGTTGCTGTTCCGCATGAATCGAGGTATTCAAAGTACAGTTACACATACAAACCAAAGAAAGAATTTAAGTATAAGGAAGTATATACATATACATACCACCCAGTTTATCAGTATAACTACAATAATCAGTGTTTTACCAGAAAGCCATTGAATTTTTTGGATTATTATGAAAATAAAGCTTTTGAAAATAAGAAGTATAAAATCGGCCAAAAGTGCTACTTATATATAGATCCGAAGCGCCCGGCTCTTTGTGTTACAAAAAGATTTTCTTTAGCTAATACTTTGTTATTTACCTTTTGTTTGATCGGAGTGATCTTGTTTATATTTATGATTTTGAGGACATTTTAAATGAAGCGGAGGATTTACATGAATTCAAAAAAGAAGGCAGGCTTTATTTCTACTATCTTGGCAATGCTTCTTATGGCCTGTATTGTTGCAGGTTGCAGTAGCCCCAAAGTAGCCAGTGAAGATGATCCATCAGATCCTGGAGTTAGCATTTCTGAAAATACTGTAATAACAGTAACTCATCATGAATGGTGTGCGATGGAAGGATATGAGCCGGAAGAAATCACCGAAGTATTCGAAAACGCCGGCATTGAAGATATCATATACACTGATGGCAATTATGAGCTGAAAATTGAGAAGATAAGCTCAGATAAAGTTGTTATTAGCTCTTTAGGCGGTCTGATAGAGAAAAATGAAAATGGGACTATCAACCTAAATGCAGACGCACCATATACATTTACAATTCACAATGGAGAGGAATTAAAGCTTGCAAGCCAAACTATGGATGCAGGCGTTAACATAACGATTAAATTCGAGATAGCTGAGTAGTAAAGGAAGATATAAGTCTTTACTATGAATGAAAGTATTTTTACTTATAATATATTTGACTAAAAATGAGGAGACAAAAAATGAAAAATAAGTATTTAAGAAAATTATTAACTGGAGCGCTTATCGTAGCCTCTTTATCTATGACAGCTTGCGGTAATGGAATGAGCCTTGACTCTGAAGATAAGGACGAAGAGCAGACCGAGTCTGATGAAGATGAGGATGAAAAAGAGGAAGAGAATAAAGACGATAAAGAAGATTCAGAAAAAGAGGATGATAAGGATTCTGAAGATGAAGAATCTGAGGACGAAGAACCTGAAGAAGAGGAATCAGAAGACAACGCTGAACAATTATATGAGGAAGTACTTAGCGGAGATAGAGAAGTTCTTTTTTCTGATGGAGAAGAAGCTGTTATCGGTGACTTCTGGGAGTCAGAGACAATCAGATATGTGTATGCAGATGTAGACGGGGATGGTGAAGATGAGCTGTGCTTAATGGACAGAGTCGACTTTTATGTTTTGAAAGCTGACGATGATGTTGTTTATGTTACTTTTGATGGATGCTCTTATGATATGCCAATAGATGATGGTGACTTACATGGAATCTTCTATTATCGTCCGGGTGGTGCACCACTTAATGAAATTTTTGAGTTTACTGAGTTTGATGAAGACGGTGTACAAGATAAGACTACATTTGCTTCATGGTATGATGCAAATGAAAATGACGAAATGGATGAAGATGACTGGTTCTACCTTGATGACGAAGAGGAGGAAGAGGTTGATATGGATGACTGGCTTGAAGTAGGCCAGCAGTTCCTGGATCTTAAAGATACAGATGTAGACTATGAAGAAATAGAATTTGAAGATGCCGAAGATGAAGACGAAGATGATGAAGACGACGAAGATGATGAAGACGACGAAGATGATGAAGACGACGAAGATGATGAAGACAATGCTGATATTGAAGTAATCACTGATGAGGAAGAAGCTGTTGAGGCTGCTGAAATCTTATTTATGGCATATGAAGGCGAGTACGATGATACAGAAGTAGATTTACATATGATCGAAGTAGTCGCTGATAATGAATATGACGAGTACTATATCGTTGGTAATGGCTTCAATCCGGTATATGCAGATGAATGCATTGAAGTCAGATACGGCGATGAATACGACGAATACATATTCCTTGATGATGATTATATGACCACATATTATAAAATCGTAGATGATGGAACACAGGTAGTTGTATTATATGCCAGCACCTATGAAGAAATCGATAAAGCTACCATAGAAGATGGCGAGTGCTGCGGTTCTTTTGATCTGTAAAAAGAGATTATCCATCACTTTGAGATGGCAGAGTGAAAAAAATGAGGTGGGTACCAATGTATTTTGGCACCTGCCTCAAAGCATTATTGTAAAGATAATGAAGACGAATACGGCAAGATTGAGGAGCCGTATAACGGGTGAGAATGGTGGATTATGTCTTATGGATGATAAGGTCACAGTTACCAAAAGAAGCATTTACAACATACTACCTTGGGTGATAATTTATTTGTTGTTACCGGTATGCATATTCTTTGAACTCAAATATGATCTAAACATTTTAAAATGGGTACTCATGTTGTTTTCCTTATATACAGTTCTATGTATTTATTTCGTATTAGTATTTATCAACGAAAAAATCATAGTATCTTCAGAAGGAATCATACATATCCTTTCAACAAAGAAAAAGCTGGTATATCGTTGGGGGGATGTAAAAAAGGTATATCTGGGTAGTTGTGGTCAGTATGCCAATTCCATGCTGATAATTCTTTTATCTGATCGTAAAAAGCTAAAGATTCCATTTTATTTAAAAGGATACGAGTTACTAAAAGAATACATGGTTGATCACGGAATACTTGGTATGTATTCGGATAGTCCCTTATATTACTACACCAATATGGGAAAGCATTCGAAATATATCTACGATAAATCTTCAAAAATACAGAGTTTTGGAGATAGTAAGGTAGACATCTCAGATGTGATGGATACGGTTGCATCTGGTGAGTATCTACTCGCGTCGGATATCCTGAACCAAAAGACAAATATAGGTATGGACGAAGCGTTTCTATATGTCAGACAGATAAAGTATAAGAATGAGAGAAAAAATAAGAATCAATAATATCTAATAGGATTAAGAGATATGTCTAAACAATATTATATTGCAAGAATAACGTGGATTTCAGAAGACGGAAGAAAGAATATTCCGCCAGAAGCGACACGCTATTGCCCGATCATAGATCTGCCAACTGAATCAGAGACTTGGAGCATAGATTTTGTTTGTCCGAATTTTGAGAAGACAGATGTGATAGAGTTTTCTTTCCTTGCTTCATATGCACCAGATCATATGATTCATAAAAATGAAAAGTATGATCTATACGAAGGAAGCAAAAAAGTAGCGAAGATAACAATAGTTGATATTCGCTTAATATAAAAAGCAATAATGGTAGATTGATGGATGAATAAAGAATAATTATGTTAGCGAGATAATATATGGATTTAAGGAAAAAAGAACGTTCAAAATCAACGCACATACGTAGGATTATAGAAATCACTGTAATATTAGCTCTAGTACTTTTCATTTATTTTTTACAACGTAATAAAATAATGGTTGGTAAGCTATCTATGGAGCTATATGAAAGGCAAAATTTTGCTTTTACTTCTCATTGCGTTTCAACAAATGGAGAACATAGTCCTATTGATGCTGTATGGTTTATAGATGATCTTGCGGATTATGAAACTTTTTCAAATACTCAACTTGATTCTTCACTTGAGCAAGATGTCATGGCTTATTATCAGAATACAGATGGATCATATAATTGGGATAATATGGCCCAGTTGCTTCACGATGAAAAAACAGATGTTACTACAACAGATTACTTGGCATTTTCAAATATGATGTTCGAAATGACAGATGAAGAGTTAGAGCAAGTTCTTAATCTTGGACAGATTAGAATAAAAGATACTTCATATTTTCTTTCATTTTTGAAGCCCAAAACGTATGGACTTAGTGAGGCATTAAAACATATAGCATCAGCTTACGTTATTACAGCATATAACAACATGCAAGAGGCTGAGATATCTTATAGCTATAATTCAAGTGAATATGCACTTGCTTCAAATCAGGAGACACGAGCATTTGCATTTTTACAAGCTGCAATTGAGGTTGAAAACATTCCCGGAATACGAGGAATCATAGATATATCAGCAGACAAGGGAAGCAGGTTTGATGATCGTTATGTTTATTATGTAAAAGTTAAAGCGGTTCCTAATATTATTGATGATGACCAAATAGATTCATTCTTTGGAAAGGTTCTATCTCCCAATCTATACTCTCCGACGATAACTGTTCAACCGAGGTCTGAAGAACTAAGTTTAGAAAGTAGAATTGATAAAGTGGTTCAATTCGATCTTAACGCAGTACAGCAGCTCAATAAGAGGTACATGTATCCAAAGAAAGAGCTTAAGGAAGTTGTTCCTTTGTTACTAGATATTGGAAATGATGCCGTATGTACATGGATGTCAGGAGTATTAGTACAGGTAACAAGATGTGATTTTGCTGTAGCATATATTGGAGGAGCGGTTTTTAATCCTGATGAATGTTACCTTGACGTAAGAGCCTATAATATTTCCAAAAGCCAGGATCTGGATACAGATTCACTGATAGATCACTTTTTACAGTATGATAATGAATATATGGATTATTACAATTGGTGGACCTATACAGGAATGGGCGAAGAGAAGATTGAGCTGTACAAATCATATGTTAACTATGTCCTGTATTTAAAGAAACAAGATATTTATACAACTCAAGATCAGTTAGTGAATGCCGCTGATGAGGTTGATGAATTACTGAGAGAAAAAGGTCTTACAGACCTAGCTTTATCGGATTCGGACAAGATTTACGATTATATAAAAGAAGAATATAGCGAACAATGAGTAAGAATCGATATAACTTGGATAGTAGAGGTTGATAATGCTTCACCTGTAAAAATTAAGTATTTTGAGACAAGGAAGTAGAGCAATGAAAACGTCAATCAGTAAGATTTTAGTACGAATAGGAATTACGATAGTGTCAATTCCAATCATTCTTATAGCACTTTTTATAGTAATAGAAATAGTCGGTGCTATAGCCAATCATGCAGCAACAGACAAACAGACAAAAGAGTTAATTGCATATATAGAGAAATCTATAGAAGATGCAAGTATAATAGATACATACTCTTTTACCGGAAATACTACCGGAACAGGTAACCATGTAGAGTGCGAATCTAAGATCACATTTAACTCAGATATGTCTGAGGATGATGTGGATCGTATATTTGCGGCACAGTATAAGTATCGTGAGCTGGAAAAGAAAGACGGAAGCTATATTATAACTGTATATGGTGACGCTCCTTTTCCAGACAACATTGAAGGGCATTAAAAGAAATAATAGATTTCAGGTTTATTGACATAGGTGTACGAATGGATATATCAGAATATTGTGATAAGGAACTTATAATAGATGGTTTGAAGACGTATATCATTTCACCGAGATATTATGAAGACTTCTTGGGCGATGTTGAACTGCTTCAAAAACTTGAGATACACGAAAGCTTCTATGACCGTATCCGACATATGATGGGAAATACATTTGCGATTAGAGAAATAAAGATAGGATTTGCTTTTGTATTACATGAAAACCGATGGATTTGCAGGTGGGAGCCGGTTAATGTATATGAGGATACTTATCACGTGTCAATACACAGTTCATGGATGTGCATAGACTGTGGGCATAAACATGAAGGGATTATTATGATGCCAATGGCGGAAGAGGATTCATGCTTTCTTGAAAAGAAAATGCGTAATAACAACAGTGTTCCAAGGATTTGTAAAAAAATCAAATGTGAAAAGTGCGGAAGAGAATTGAATAACCATCTGTATTATATCCCTAAGTAAGAGTATTTGGAAAATAAGAAAGCGTTTATTCGTGAGAGATGCGATGGCGCGTTATATTTAGAGATAAAAGTAAAAACCACTATCCAGATGTTCATATCTGCAAGGATAGTGGTTTTATTTTGTCTTGTGGTTACTATAGCCTCTGTCGGACTTTAACTATGGGAAAGTCATGCATTTTATCGCATATAATTATTGTTTCGTCATAAAAAAGAAGTTAAGAGGATAAAAACAAGTATAGTAATCATGGCGTTTAGCGATAGCCAGAAGGCGGAAGAAGAAAATTAAAATGTGAAAGGGAAAAACAAAAATGAGTTTTATAAAAAAGCATCCGATGTGGTCTTTGGTTGCTGCATCTTTATTTTTTAGTGTTGCACTTTCTTTTATTTATCTACTAATATTGGGCCGGGATAATCCAATAGTTGCATTTGGGAAAAGTATAGTATTATCACCATTTGCGGGAGCACTTTTTATTCTTCCATTATCACTTATGATTATGGAAATCTTGGGTCTTGCATATGAAAGTAATGGCAGTGAAATAAAAGGTATGTATATAGTTGATCTCATAGTTTTATTTCTTGGGATTATCTATGAAAGGGCTTATCTTGAATTTGTAAAAAATGTTACGAACTCGGATTGGCAAGAGCAATTACACAATAGCGAAAGGCACACTCCTATATATAGCAAGGCCGGCTTAACAGTTTTTATGGTGTTCTTAATTGCATTTATTGGATATTTTGTACTTCAATATATTCATATTGAGAAGTTGCCACCGCTGGTAGTAGTGTTTTCAATATCTGCAATGTATCTTGGAATTATCCAGCTTATTGTTCTTACAATTCAGGTTTTCAATTTTAATTTTGATCCGTCAGATTGTTTGATCTTATATCTTTTAATACTTCCAACATGTTGTATTCTAATTGCTGCAAGAACTATCCAGAGAAAAATACATGAATGGAATACAATGAAGATGGAGATGAGTAAGATTAATAAAAAACCGATCTTGACCATCTCACAGAAAATTATTGAAAACGCAAGGCTTTGGCCTGCATTTGCAATTGCGTTTATGTTTCCACTTTTGGGAATAATTATTATGGTGCTGGTGGTATTCGGCCAGGCTCCGGATTCAGTCATAAAAGCCTGGACAGAAACAAGCGACTGGGTATTGTCTCAGAGGCAGGCTCCCCCGAATGTATATTATGACGAGCATTATCTTTGTACTGTTGCAGCAGGCGGTCATAGGAGAGTAGTGAAGCCTATTCGTAAAGGCGTGAGACATGGCCATGAAGTAATCGTAAACAGACAGTTATGTATAGCAAATGCTTTTGAAGAGGTCATTCAGGAAAAGACTCCGAGATTTCACAAAGCATTGAGGAATTTTTATGATAAATATGGATTCCCCATTGCTAAATTGATCAGAAAAAAGTGGCAGGCTGATATAGTATATATTATTATGAAACCTCTGGAATGGATTTTTCTTCTTGTTCTGTATTCAACAGATGTACATCCTGAGAACAGAATAGTAGTGCAATACATGGGAAAGACAAAATCAAGTAAGTTATGATTATTCAGAAGTTGCCAGATCTGAGGGCTTTGAATTTATGCAGGTTAAGACGGTAAAGATGGGAATGTATGAAGATTATGACAGAACAAATCTTTTTTACATTGGATGTGGCTTTAAGGAATTCGAAGTCTTCCCACTTCTTTGGGATGAGGCTAATCTCTGCCAGATTTATGTGATGTCTTTGAATTTTCAAGGAGAACGAAAATGTACTTAAGTAATAAGAGGGCTTTTTTCGCAATAATGGCAGCAAGCTGTTTGATGCTGGGGTGTGGGAAAAACAATAATGCTCAGCCTGTAGTAATGGAGGCTGTACAGGAAAACACAGAATCTGTAGAGGAACAGACTAATGAGGAAGCAGTAGATCAGAGTGAGGAGGAGACATCAGATCAGTGTGAGTCTGGTACGACAGGACAATTTGATTATCAGGCTCTTGGGGTAACCAAATACTCATATCCTGAAAACTTTGTCCTTGAGGATGATCTTTTATGGGCTGTTCAGATCCTTGCCACAGGGAGTGAATTCAATGCAGAATACGTCCATGGTGATGGGTGGAAAAAGGAATTCCTGAATGAATTTATCTATAGCATGTATGATGGCCCTCAGTATGAGAGGCAGATCAATGCTGAAGGCAAAAAAATGACAAGAGAGCAGGTTGAATACATGCAGTATTCACTGACAGGCGAATATATCTCCTTTCAGGATATCGATGATGAGATAGATGCTACGCAGAATCTTTACAGCCCAATGCTGAGTTATATCATAAGTGATTATGAATATGAGATTGACGGAGAAGATGTCATTGTAACTGCAGAGGCTGATATGTCCAGAAAAGGAGATGCTTGTGAATACAAGTACAACCTGAAGGTAAGACTTAGACCTGATGAGTATAGCTGCTTTAATGGCTACAATGTCGTGAGCATTGAAAAAGAGGAAGTCGTTCAGCTTCAGTACGATGATGGCAACAAGCATGAATTTACCTGGTACTGTTCAGGAGAATACTATGAAGATAATGTGATCAACGGTGAATTTTATCAATCGGAGGACACAATGCAGTATGGTATGTTTGTTTCGTTGACGGTTACCGATGAGCAGAAGGAATACATTCTGAGTAATGCTCCTGCTGATTTCGTGGTTACATATGATTTTGACGAAAACGGTATGAGCTATCCAATAACAGAGATAACTCCCACGACAATTACTGTTAAGAAAAAATAAAACTATCAGGCTGCTTTTAGATGCACAACAGTGACGGCTTGGATTGCATCTCTTCAACGGATTTAAGCGAGTTGCTAAAAAAAGAAAAAACCACTATCCAGGTTTGATATGTACCTTTTACCGGACATCCTGTAAGAGGGAACATATCTGTATGGGTAGTGGCTTTCTTTTTATCTTGTATTTATTGTTCTTTCGTAGCTATAACCTCTGTCGGACTTAACTTTAGACTTAGAAAGCTCGAAATAAACAACTGTTTCTGGATCTAAAGTCTGGTCAAAAGAGATACTGCCTTCGCTTGCTGTGAGTCTGTCTGATGTTACCTGCGGGAAAGCAGCAGATTTTATCAGCTTGGTCTGCTCGCTATTCGGTGTTGCAGGCTCGCCTAGATCATGCCAGAGCTTAAGCGGGTTAGTAGTCTTGGGGCTTACTGTCTTTAGAATCAGAGTGTATTCATTATCAGCATCCTCGCCCTTAGCAATATCTTCAAGGCTAAGCTTTATATCAAGGCTTTCATCGGAGCTTTCGTTAAATAAGACTCCGGCATATCCCTTTGCAGTCTTTTCTATAACAGCATTATCATTCTTAAATACGCAGCCCTCTCCTAACTTCTTAAGATCTGTATAGAACTTGAATGTCCAGAATGTAGGCTTTGGAATGCTTCCTGCTGCGACAAGTCCAAATCCTCCATGGAAAAGAGAAAATGGAACGCCGGTCTCTTCGAATACGTCACCAAAAGTCCAGTAAGAATAAGACTCGTTCATATCTCCAAGACGTGAAAGCTGACGCGCCATAAGCGCTGCGTTTAAGTTAGTGTCATGGATTACACCCTTTGGAGTATAAGAGGAACTGAATTCTGTGATGTGAATAGGAAGTCCCTTATATTCGTCAAAAGAGTCTATGATATCGCGTGTAGACTGAAGATTAGCAAATCCTGCTTCCTCGTCCATGAGAACTGAATAATCATAGTGACCATCAGCTTCAGGGAACTCTATAGTATAGTGATGTCTTGTGATGAAGTCAGGCTTAAGTTCATTTTCCTTACAAAAATCGAGGAATCCTTTGATCCACTCAGCATCCTTGACGCCGCAGATAGCAGGGCCGCCAACCTTAAATGCAGGATTGAGCTCCTTAATAGCAGTAAAGGTCTCTTTAAAGAGCTTGCAATATTCCTTCATATCAGCATGCTCCCAGAATCCAGGAAGGTTCGGCTCATTCCAGACTTCAATAGGCCATGTAAGAACATCTTTTTCTCCATAGCGCTCCATAAGATGAGTCAGAAGTGCTACAACAAGATCGCACCATCTCTCATAGGACTTTGGAGGAGTAGTATTCCCCTTCCAGTAGAAGATAGTCTGAGTGCCGCTCGCAAGATCTTTTGGCATAAACCCAAGCTCTATAAATGGACGTATATTAAGCTTTAAATACTCATCCATGATACGGTCAAGATAAGTATAGTTGTATTCTACTTTAGTAATTCCATCTTCTTCATACTCATGGTATATAGCTGTATCATCTGTAAAGATACCATGACCACGGATGTGCTTAAATCCAATCTCTTCCTGAACAAAGCGAAGCTCGTCCAGGTACTCCTTGGTAAGAGCCAGACCAAAACGACCTGTGCCTACGCAGAAGTCGACATTGTTATGGAAAAAAGCTGTATCAGAACTTTTTACGTTAATTGTTTGAACAGTAGTGTTGCTGCTTGACATGTAATCCCCCATTAGTGTTGTATTCTTATGATTTTTGATCAAAATAATTGTATTGCTACATGTTTCTTTAATAAATGATCCATTAGTTAAATGAATTAATTCTGTAAATTCAATCTACCCCAGCAGGCATGGCATTTACTAGCGAATTATTGCTAATATTTTCCCAAAAAGTGAATGGTATAAAATAATTCTAAAATTTTAAGTAAAGCATGTTGTGAATGCTCACTTTGGAGTATACTGTTGGAGTATCAAGTAATGAAATTACATGTAAGCAGAGATACGAAACTTTTGCTATAGAAAACGAGAGGGCTATCATGGAACAGAAGATCAAGACAGGACTTATCCTTGAAGGCGGCGCCATGCGCGGCATGTTCACCGCAGGCGTTATAGATACAATGATGAAAGAAGGCATAGATTTTGACGGAACCATAGGCGTATCCGCAGGATCAGCTTTTGGCTGCAACATTAAATCCAAACAGCCCGGAAGAGTTATAAGATACTCCACCAAGTACTGCACAGACTGGAGATTTTCAAGCTGGAAGTCTTTGTTTAAGACAGGCGATCTCTACGGCGCAGAGTTTTGCTATAAAACCATACCTTATGAACTTGATCCCATGGATTTTGAAACCTTCGACAAGAACCCAATGGAATTCTATGCTGTATGCACCAACGTAGAAACAGGTAAACCCTACTATCATAGATTTTCTAATGGAAAGGGCAAGGATATGTATTATTTTACTGCATCAGCTTCCATGCCTCTTGTATCGCAGATAGTAGAAGTAGACGGCCACAAACTCCTCGACGGCGGAGTAGCTGACTCTATCCCAATCAAATTCTGGGAACACAAAGGATATAACAAGAACGTAGTAGTCTTAACCCAGCCCCTCGAATATGAAAAGAAGCAAAACAAAATGCTCCCTCTTATAAAACTCATGTACAAAGACTACCCTGACTTTATTAAGTCCGTACAGTCAAGACACATCCGATATAACAAGACGCTCGAATATATAAGGAAAAAAGAACTCGCCGGCGAACTCTTCGTAATACGTCCTCCAAAAGCCCTAAATATAGGCAGCATGGAGCATAACCCAGACGAACTTCGCCGTGTATATGAAATCGGTATACAAACTATGGAGTCTAAGCTTGATGAACTTAGTAAATATTTAAAATTAAGATGACAGGAATTTTTTGAAAATTACAAAATAAGGTTAAAATTGTTCTATTGAACTAGGCATAGCCATAACATAAAATAAATGTAATCTTATGGGGCCGGTACAGAATGTACCATATATCAAAATATGTCAAAAGTCTTTAATCCATATACAACTACAGTATGAATCAATCGACTTTATGACATAAAGCACAAAATTGGGTTACTTACAGCATTAAAACACAATCACCAGATTGCCATCATGAACTACAGCACTATAAGTGGCTAGGAGCGTTCAGGGATATAAACAAGATCATAAGCCGATTTTGAAAATGTTCCCGATTTTTCTTAGTGTCTTAGGAGCTGTAGTACTGCGTGTCCACGAAAGCGGATAAGACACTTAGAAAAATCAGGAACATTTTCACCTGAGGCTTACGATCTTGTTTATATCCCTGAACGCGGACCCCATCCATACGCTGTAATCCCATGCGTTTTTCTTTAGAGGGGGGAGAAGCGTGAATACTAAGAAATGGACTATGCGTCATGTGATCATGGCAATAAGTACGTCGTGTACTATTGTTGCTCTGGTCCTTCTTACAGTTTTTTTCTATATGACATCTCATCGTCAGATCAGCGATGAAAGCATCAAAGACAGCACCAGAACCTTAGAGCGTATGGAGACTGAGCTTGAATCAAGGATCCGTACACTTAGTGTTCAGATGCAGACGATCTATTCCGAGACCGAGCTTATGTCAGAGCTCCAGCGCAAGACCGAAGGCAAAGGCTATGACCTTAAACCCTTCTACTTTACTGCCGGGAAGTATGCCAAGAAGCATTTTTCTGTTTCAGATGATCTTGTTGCCATCTATATCTACGATGCCAAAAATTATATTGTCAGTTCTTATCGCAAATCAGTAGTTTATTACCCATACAATCTATATGAAAGTCAGGAAGATACCAACAGTGACGTGATCCGCGCCTATGCAGACGGGGGAGACACCGGGCTTCTTATCACAGGATATACCAATGAAGCTGCCGGCAGGCAGATAGTTCACATGGTACTCAAACTCCACAGTTATTCTGATAACCAGGAGCAGTACGGCTATCTTGTATGTGACTTCGACAGCAGCGTTTTTTCCGACATTATGAAAAAATATTCGCCCTCAGATGATGTACTTATGTGGTTACAGCCTGAAGGTGATAAGGTTATCACAGGTATTGGCAGTAACCAGGGGGGAGAGGCACTTTACGGCTATATCAGTCACACGATAGAAAAGGCTATGTCCAAAGATGACCTTTCTTTTGACGTAGAGTATGATGACTTTTACCTTACTTCAAGATCCTTCGATCAGCATAGGCTGAGCGCATATATACTGACCCCGATGTCCCTTGCCCTTGCGACTCAGAATACCCTGTTCAGGACGCTTATAATCACATCCATCATCATGATGCTTTTTACATTCCTCGTCAGTTCCTTCATCGCGCGATTTTATTCAAAGTCGGTTGAGGATATGCAAAAGACTGTATATCGCATCAGAAACGGTGAGACAGAGCTTCGTCTTTCGCCGCAAAAGGGTGCTATCAAGGAGCTTGAGATACTTGGTACTGAGTTCAATGACCTTCTTAACAAGATAAATCAGATGATCGCAGAGAAGTACGAGAACCAGCTCCTCATGGAAAGAACTGAGTATCAGGCGCTTCAGGCCCAGATCAATCCGCACTTTTTGTATAACACACTTGATACCATGTCAGGAATCGCCAATTCTCAGAACTGCACGATGGTAAGCGGATTGTGCCAGTCGCTGTCAGCTATTTTCAGGTACAGCCTTGATATATCAGATGAGCTTTCCACAATAGAAAATGAGCTTGCGCATGTGCGTAACTATCTATACGTAATGGATGTAAGAAATGGAAATAGTATACAGCACGAGTTCGATATAAAAAGTGAAGTTCTTCAGGACCAGATCCCCAGGATAACGATCCAGCCTATAGTTGAGAACTCTATCAATCATGGACTCCGGTATCTTAAGAGAAAAGACAAAAAGCTTTTTATCAAAGCAGAGCATGCCAAAGAGGGGGCTAAAGAGTATCTTAAGATATCCATTGAAGATAACGGAATCGGAATGGATGCAGATAGTCTTAACGAAGAACTTGGCAAAAACAGTATCTCCAGAGTTGAAAAAGGTAAGTCCATAGGAATCCTTAATGTTAACGCAAGGATCAAGAAGGCCTTTGGATATGACTACGGAATACATGTTGACAGCGAAAACAATGTTGGTACAAAGGTAGTTATCAAACTGCCTGTAATACAGATTCAAAGGGGGGAAGAAGTTGTCTAAGAGAAGGTATAAGGTACTTGCAGCAGACGATGAATATTGGAGCAGAGAGAACATCAGAACCCTTTTACCATGGGATACATATTCCATTGATTTCTTGGAGCCGGCGGAAGATGGCGAAGAGGTCCTCGAAAGGATCCCTGTGGAGAAGCCTGATATTGTCATGACGGACATAAACATGCCCTTCATGGATGGCCTGGAACTTCTGAATCAGATTCATGAGAAGTATCCCGACATAGTGTCTGTTGCGATCTCCGGGTATGACGATTTTGAAAAGGTAAAAGGGGTATTTCTAAACGGAGGAATCGACTACCTGCTTAAGCCTGTTGGCAGAGAGCAGATGGTTGCTGTGCTCAAAAAGTCGCTGGAAGCTTTGGAAGAAAAGGGGAACGATTTTATCATCTCATCTTTCGTCGAAGATAATGAGCAGTCCATGATCCTCACAGGCAAGCTCTATCAGGCCAAGAGACAGACTGAGATATCTGTAAAAAGAAATGTCGAGCACATCCCATCACTCCTTGTAAAATTCCACGACACATCCAAGATAAGCCAGATGTATCAAAACGACATGGCTAAAATGTCACTAGGCATCAAGACCATGATAAGAGAAGCTATAGGCCAGCCTGAAAACGACGAAGACAATGGAGTATTGTTCAACTACAACACCAAAGTCAATGAATTTATCCTGTGCAGCTCACTTGACGAAAGCGACCTTTTGAAGGCAGCAGACAGCCTTGTAAAAGAGTTCCCGATAGATCAGTATGGCCCTATAACAGTAGTCATCAAGGAAAGAACTCAGGCCGTAGCCGATATGGCCCAGACCTACCGTGACATGATTACTTCTATGATGAACAGACCATTCGAAAGCCACCACGTGATCATTAGCTGTAGTGGGAAAATATATGAAAATGGTATACCAGTAACTGCCAGCCTGATGTCCCACGATAACCTCACACGTACTTTGGAAAAAGAGATAACTGATGCCATAAGTAACGGAAGAGGCTACGCACTCAAAAAGTGCCTCATAGAAAAAAGCGGCCTAAGCACCTGCGATACAGACGGCTGGTCCTTATTCGAAATCTCCCAGTTTATGGCAAGAATAAGCGGAATAATCTGGGGCATGGACAATCTTCCAAGACAGGCCATCGAAAACCGCGAAGAAATCGAGAATGGCATAAACTATGCCCAGATGATGCTTGATAAAAACGGCCTTATCGAAAACCTTGAGCTTTTCGTATCCCTCATATGCAAAGACGACGGCGACATGACCGACACATCCATAACCGGCCAGGTCGAGCAGATCCACGACATGCTTGAAAAACGCTACTACGAGCATTTCACCCTATCTCACCTTGGCGAACAATATCATGTCGACCCCACCTACCTTTCAAGAGTATTCTCGCAAAAGTACGGCGAATCAATAACCGCCTTCATTGCAAGAACCAGAATTGAAAAAGCCAAAGAACTCATGATAAGAAAGCAAAGCTTTGAAGCGATTTCTTTCGAAGTCGGATACGAAGACTATAACTACTTTAGCCGCGTCTTCAGAAAACAGACTGGCCAAAGCCCAAGCGAATATAAGAAGAAACTGGAGGCAAGTCACATATGATGACAAGTACAGTTTTCAAAGAAAGCAATATCAAATAGATAAAAAAAGAAGTAAAAAAGAGATTATAAAAATAGTAAAGGAAAAAGCAATATGACAGAGATCAATAAAATGGAAAAACACAATAAAAATAAAAGAAATACTAATTATATCAAAAATATCAAAAGCATAATCATAATTCTCGCTGCCTCAATCATGCTCATCGGCTGCGGCAAGAAAGATCCCGAAATCGACGGCGTAGTAGACATTTTCGACTACGTAACAGTAGAATTCGACGGAACGAACGGCCAGGGCAAAGCCAACGTAGTAATCGACTACGACAACCTAGAACTTGAAATGGTCGGCGGCCGAGATAAGTTGGAAGCGCTTGATTCTGTCGAGGATCTTGGAACCTTAAATAAATACATCAACGTATGCGCATCCTTATCTTTTTCATCGGATCAGTATACAGATCTTTCTAACGGTGACGTAGTTACAGTATCAGTCGTATACGATAAGACCGCCGCAGACGAGGCTGGCGTAGTATTCGGCAGCGAATCATCACACCAATACAAAGTCAGTGGTTTGAAATAATATCTGCACTATTGCATAATATCGTTCGCAACTAACTCACTCATACTTCGCACATATAAAATATCACCAAAACCTAGAGGATTCCTGAGGATGGCAGTTAATAAATGATTCCGGGTCTTTGAAAAATATATTAAAATTCAAGAGCGTGATAGATGGACCAATATATTCTGCTTGGGATTCACATGTCTGAGCGTAGCGAGTTTGAATCCCAGAATATATTGGTCCAGCTATCATGCCTTGAATTTAATATATTTTTCACGACCCGAAATCATTTATTAACTGCCATCCTCAGAAATCCTCCAGCCCTGCGACACCTATATGTGCGAAGCCTGATTCCAAATCATGTAGGACGATTTTAAAAATCGTCCTATTATTTTTGAAAAATATTCCTAACAGTATATTAACTGAATAATTGATAATAGCCTTAGCAAGGGACCTGAACCAAGGCCCAGGGGATCGTTTTTATTTTAAAAAGGAGGATGTTTTTGTCATGAAAAAATTTGGTAAAAAGTTACTGGCTGTTGCATGCACTTCCGCACTTATGGCAAGCGCCATCGGATGTAGCAATACAGGTAACGCAGCAGATACCGGATCTGCAGGGGGCGGAGCAGGAGGAGCTTCTTCTGACATCACGATCGGCGTATCTATCTGGAGTTCAACAGACGTACTCGGAAGCCAGTGCAAAAAGGTCGTTGATAAGGCAGCAGGTGCTCTTGGCGTAAAGACACAGTGGGTTGACCAGGGCCACGTATCCGAGCAGGTTACAGCATCAGTTGAAACCCTCTGCGCAGCAGGATGCCAGGGCATCATCATCTGTAACTCAGCAGATTCAGAGATGACATCAGCTATCAATACCTGTGATGAGTACGGCGTATATATCGCACAGTTCTTCCGTATCATCTCAGAGAAGAACAGCCCTGAAGTTTATAAGACAGCCTGCAACTCCAAGTATTATGTTGGTGCAGTTCACGAAGATGAGGTTACCAACGGATACACACTCGTTAATCTCCTTATCGAGAACGGCGACAGAAATATAGGTCTTGAAGCTTGGACAGTTGGTGATGCAACATTCCAGGCAAGATGGGAAGGATACCAGAAAGCAGTTGATGAGTGGAATGCAGCTAACCCTGATGATCAGGTTACAATGAGCGAGCCTGTATATGCTAACACATCTTCTGAAGAAGGTGCAGCAGCTGCAATGTCACTTTACAACTCAATGCCCGGTATGGATGCTCTTATCGTAGCAGGTGGTGGGGGAGATCCACTTGTAGGTTCAATTGGTGCTTTTGATAACGCAGGTCTTACAGGCCAGATCGACGTAGTATCAACAGACTTCCTTGATGACCTTGCAGATCAGCTTAAGTCTGGCGGAATGTATGCAGAGTCAGGCGGACACTTCTGCGATCCACTCTTTGCATTCCTTATGGTTTACAACGCAGTTCAGGGTAATTATGTGAAGGAAGAAGGTACATTCGGATATGAGATTCTTTTCCCATATATCTATGTATCATCTCCTGAAGACTATTCTAACTATGAAGAGTACTTTGTAAACGCTGATCCATACACAGACGAAGAGATCGTAACAATGGCAGGATATAGCTTTGACGACCTTAACAAGGCAGCAAGCGAATTATCAATCGATGACGTTATAGCTCGTCATCAGTAATCCAGGGCACACACTATATGCCGTACAACTTGCCACTTAGGCTGTACGGCATATTTTTATAGGAATCTGGTAAAAGAACTTAAAGATTCAAGAACAAAAATCCTAAATAATCACATCAGGAGACTTAATTCTATGAAGAAGTTAAAAGAAAACCAATGGTATGGAATAGTCAT